>JAGAMN010000025.1 GCA_017624715.1 Oscillospiraceae bacterium | reverse complement strand
TCTCAGCTTTTCTATGCCTTTGCATTGGGTCTGGTCTTTGGCTATGTGTATCTGAAAACCGGAAAGCTTCGGTACAGCATTGGCCTTCATATGCTGATCAACTTCATTGGCAGTGTGGTTGGACCGTTCTTCTTGGAAAAACTGGCTGTTCTGGATACGATGGAAACCATGGATATGGTAGCTCTGGAGCCGATTCTGCCCTGGCTTCTGGGCTTCGGTGCCTATGTGCTGGTGCTGATCGGACTTGCTATTACCGGTCTTGTCCTGCTGTGTATCAATAAGCGCAAAGTATCCTTCGCACCAGCAGAATTGGAACTCCCAAAGGAAAGTCGTTTTAGGACTGTTTATTTGAATGTTGGCATGATTCTTTTGATCCTCGGATGTGCCGCACTAATTATTTCCAATGTGATAATGTTGTAAGTTTACAACTTCATGTTAAGAGCCTCGGAGATCTCCGAGAAAGAAAAGGAGTGAAATGATGAAATACGCAGCTGATTTTAGAAGCATTGCCAGAAATGCCTTGTCCGGCAGATGGGCCATCGCGGTTATTACAGGCTTGATCGCCACATTGTTGGGCGCTGTGGCCTCCAATGGCCCGGAGATCAAGTTGAACATCAATGACTCCGGTGCCAATCTTGGCCTAGAGTTCGCCGGACAGCAGATCTACACCACTAGCGGTGGCTGGAATGAGGCTTTGACCGGTTTTATCATCGGCAGTGCCACGTTTATTATCTTAGCTGCTCTGATAATGGCCGTTGTTTACTTCGTTTTGGGTGGTGTCGTTGGCGTAGGCTACGCTAGATTTAATTTGGATTTGGTGGACCGGCAGAAAGAGCCGGAAATCGGCACCCTCTTCGGTTACTTTACCTATTGGAAGACAACAGCGGCAGCCAAATTCCTACAAGGTCTGTATGTGTTCCTGTGGTCGCTGCTGTTCGTTATTCCCGGTATCGTTGCAGGTTACAGCTATGCAATGACGGGTTACATACTGGCCGAGCATCCGGAACTGACCGCCAGCGAAGCTATTGAGCAGTCCAAGCAGATGATGTCTGGGAACCGTTTCCGCCTGTTCTGCCTGCAGTTCAGCTTCATTGGCTGGGATCTTCTGTGTGCCCTGACGCTGGGTATCGGCAACCTGTGGCTCAGACCCTACAAGCAGGCTGCTGAGGCAGCTTTCTACCGTGAGGTATCCGGAACAGAGCATATTATTTTTGCTGGCACGGAGGAAGTATAAATGGGTTTGCAGAACAAAATCGCGCAATACAGGGAGTACAAAAACGGTGTAAGCCATGGCTATTACATCCACACTTATGGCAGATCCAATCCCCTCTACATCCGGGCAAGGGATCGGTATAACGCAACTCATTCACGCAGCTCCGCTGGTGGTGGCCGCGCCGGTTGCAGCCAAAAGGACACGTATGAAAGGATAGAATTAAAGTAGGCTTGCTATAAAGAACGATAAAGGCGCCGCTTGCACAGCGGCGCCTTTCCTCTTAGTCCTTTTGTTTCAGTAAGTAGATTCCCACGCAGGCAAGACCGATTCCAAGCATTGTAAAGCCGGATTTTATATCGAGTTCACCCAGCAGGGATGTTATAAGTACAGCAACTCCCATAGCAATGGGTACAGCCTTCAGGATGATATTGAGTAGATATCCTGCTCCTTTATGTCCGTTTATCGGAACAGCCTTGGCCTGCATCAATTCCTCCACATTTATCTCAAGGATCTCTGCCAGCTTGGGGATGGTTGCAGTATCGGGAAATGCGCTGTCCCGCTCCCATTTGGAAACGGCCTTGTCGGTTATTCCCAACTTATCGGCAATATCCTTCTGCGTCATCCCTTTTTCTCTGCGGAGCGTACTGATGATTTCTCCCATAGATTTGTATGCCATATGATTTATCTCCTTTTCAAATTTGGTATCTTCAGCATACCAAATGGCTCAGGAAATGTAAACCGAAGGAAGGTAGAGTTTAGGAAACCGGGGGGTTACTTTTGGTTCAGATAAAAATAATCCAAATCAGTTTACTTACGATATGGAACACTGCATGGCTGACCATGGAATAGACAATACCATGTTTTCGGTACAGCCAGCCAAAGATCAGGCCAAAACCGCCGTTGAGCAGGAAGCAGCGGAACAGAATCAGTGGTGTCAGTTCTCCAAAGATCGCAACCGTTGCCGGTAGGTGTCCGGCAGCAAACACAAGGGCAGCGATGATATTCGCTGCAATGAATACGCCGACCGGAATGTTCTCACAGGGATATTTTCTATAAAACACCTTCCAAATAATCCAGGCGATCAGCGACATAAAGAACAGCCGCATCAACACTTCCTCGATGATGCCGCCATATAGAAAAGAAGCAATCACACCACTGACAGTCAGGCTTGCAGCATTTGCTGCCTGGATCCCGTCGATCATGCTGCCAAATACCCAATGCTCCAGGCTAAACACGATACCTCCGACCACGGATATAGCTAGGGTCACAGTCAGTTTCTTCTTTTCGAACCGGATCGGCTTCCAAAGCCCCAGTTTGTCTGCAAGAAGATAGCCGAAAAAGCCGCAAAACAATGCGTAGCCAGCCGTCTGTACCGCACCAACTACGATCAATACATCGGTGCTTCCCACTCGGGCTACAAATTCTGCAATCACTTCATCAGCAAGTGTATCCAGCTGATAGTAGCCTACAAACACACCTGCAATAATTGCAATCGGCAGAAGGCAGAGCGCAAACAAGAAAGGTTTCTTCAATTTAGCCATTGTCCGCACCGTCCCTTCCGGAATATACCTCAACGCACAGCCGTTTCTGTCCGCACTTGGGGCAAGTCACGCGGCGCATCTTGGGTGTGTGATATGCCCAGAACATTTCCTTGAAGGGAGGTTTGAATACCTCGTGGCATTCGGGGCAGACATAGGCAGCATGGCGGTAATAGTAAACCGATACAGCAATGCCCCACAGGATTGCCACGCAAGCCCAAACCGCAAACAGCCACCACTGCCCTTTGGTGATCCAAAGAATGATGGATATCCACTGCAGCGCCGTTACGGGAATGCCCGTCAGCACCATGGTCCACCGCATTTTTGTGAGTTTATCCTTTTGCTTCATAATGTGCGCTATATCACCGATAGATTCAACGGAGAAGTGCTCCAGCTCTTTCAGTTCCTGCTTGATGGAGCCAATCATGTCTAGCTTTTTCTGCGCTTCAT
>JAGAMN010000024.1 GCA_017624715.1 Oscillospiraceae bacterium | reverse complement strand
GTTGCTGCGCTGAGGTCGAAATGTCTTTTGGCTTTCATATATTTCCTCTCTTCATGTTTTTGAAATTAAGGCAGATTACCACAAAAATGCATTGAACATACCGATTACCAAAGCGATGGCGGACAGTATGCGTGCGATCAGAAACTTCTTGTTATCATTGTTGCTCAGCCGTTCCAACACCACTGTGGCAATGCCGGTGAGGCCAACGATTACGGCGACGATAGTCTGTCCAAGGAAGAAGCCGGAGCTGATGTAGAGGCCGACATAGGCCATATAGATGCACAAAATGACGACAATGTAGAAGCACACCTTGCGGACCACGGGCTTACGCACCAAGAGCATCAGACACACAGCCAGTAAACTCAGCGCAGAGAGGCCAACAAAGGCCATGGCCAAAAAATCAAGAGCGGTCAACATATTTATTACCTCGCTTTCAGTTAATTGTTTGTTTTTTGGGGGATACAATAGCATGGATTTTCAAAGAGTTTTCCAAGTGACCATCATATCGTAGAATTCATTTGCGTCTCTATAAAGACGAGATGAGGTGTAAAAAAGTGACATATATCCTGACAAACTACCATGTCATCGATGGTGTAGAAGATCTGAAGGTCTCTTTCGCCGATGGTTCCAGCTATGATGCCGTTCTGGTCGGCGGGGAGGCTGACAACGATATCGCCGTTTTGAAAATCGAGGCGGATGGTCTTTTACCTGTGACAGTTGGCAACTCGCGAAACATGCAGGTTGGTGAGCAGGTTGTTGCCATCGGCAACCCATTGGGTGAACTGACCTTCACACTGACCGCAGGTTATATCTCCGCCCTGGATCGGGAGATTACCATGAGCGGTGGCACCGCCATCAATGTTCTGCAGACAGATGCCGCCATCAATTCCGGCAATTCCGGTGGCCCACTGTTCAACCTCTATGGAGAGTGCATCGGCATCGTCAACGCCAAATACTCCAACAACGGTTCTTCGGACGCATCCATCGAGGGGATCGGGTTCGCCATCCCCATCCACGATGTGGTGGATTTGGTCACAGACATTATGGCTCACGGCTATGTGACGGGCAAACCGTTTCTTGGGGTCACAGTGGAGGACGTGGATGCCGCAGCAAGGCAACGCGGCATTCCGGCGGGAGTTGTTCTGCAAGCAGTGGCGCCCGGTTTAGCTGCGGGAAAAGGCGGATTGCGGGAAGGAGATATTCTCACAAGCATCAATGGTGCCGCGCTGGACAGCTCTGACGGCCTGACTGAAGCACTGGAACAGTATAGCGCCGGTGAGACGATCACGTTTTCCGTCTACCGTGACGGCAAAAGCCTGTCAGTGAAGATAAAATTGGATGAGCGAAACAGCGAAACTCAAAAGACTCTGGAGAACTACATTGTCCAGAAGCAGGCAGCAGAGCAGCAACCGTCCACACAACACATCCCTACTATGCCAGACAGCGACTTCTTCCCACGCAACTGGCTCTGGGAGCATTTCTTTCCGTCCTAAGTGATGGATGCGACAGAAGAGCCGCCCCGCAAAAGCGTGGCGGCTCTTCTGCACTCACTACGGCCTAACGCTTCCATGTATGGATATCCCGATAGGGAAAATCAGCCAAACCAATGCAGATAGTAAACGATCACACCAAACACGGCACCGATTACTGCAAAGAGGTCGGTCGCAGCAATAATCTTTACCTGCTTTCTTGTGTTCATCTGTTGATAATTGTTTCGCTCCATGGTTCTATCCCTTTCTATTTTCGTACCTCACAAGTGATACCTGTTCCCCAAGCCAATCAACGGATATGATCGACAAGCAAAATTCACAATTTGTATATAGATTTTATTTTCGCTAAATAGTATTATTTTAGATAGTCTAAAATAATACTATTTGATAAGGGGTGACTCATGCGAATTTCCGATTACCTGGCCATGACCAAAGACACAATGAGTGCTTACAACCGGATGTGTGCTCCGGTTCTACTCAAATATGACATTCCGCAGGTATCCTTTGATATTCTGATGTTTTTAGAAAACAATCCGGAGTTTTGTACCGCGCAGGAGATCAGTGAGGTCAGAGGGATCAAGAAAAACCTGGTTTCCGTCCATGTCGAAAAGCTTGTTCAGGGCGGCTTTTTGCAGCGGGGCACTGTGTCAGGAGACAGACGCAAGATCTCTCTTGCGGTCACTGAGAAAGCCAAGCCGATCATCGAGGCAGGACTCGCCGCGCAGCAGAAATTCTATGAGAAGCTTACCGCCGGGATTTCTGAAGAAGATTGGGCAGCGTACAGGCACATGAATGAGTATTTGGCAAAAAACGTGAGAGATATTCTGAAAGAGCAAGAGTAACGGAGGCAATCCATGAACGATAACAAAGAAATGCTGGGCACTGCACCAATCGGGAAACTGCTTTTTAAGCTGGCGATCCCCACCGTAGTGGCCCAGCTCATCAATATGCTGTATAACATTGTAGACCGCATTTACATCGGTCATATGCCGGGAGACGGCAGTCTTGCCCTGACCGGCGTGGGCGTTTGTATGCCCCTGATTATGATCGTTTCCGCTTTTGCGGCATTGATCGCTTCCGGCGGCGCGCCGAGAGCGTCCATATGCATGGGCAAGGGAGAGCGGGAGTCTGCGGAAAAGATCCTCGGCGGCTGCTTTACGCTCCAGCTTATCATTTCCGCCATCCTGACCGTGGCGCTGCTGCTTTGGAATAAAGACCTGCTGTTGCTGTTTGGCGCCAGCGAAAACACCATCGGTTATGCCACCGATTACATGAGTATCTACGCGGTGGGTACAGTCTTTGTACAGCTGACCCTTGGCATGGGTGCCTTTATCACCGCACAGGGCTTTGCCAAAACCGGCATGATAACAGTGCTTATAGGCGCTGTCAGCAATATCATTCTCGACCCTGTTTTCATTTTCGGGTTTCAGATGGGCGTAAAAGGCGCGGCCCTTGCCACCATCCTCTCGCAGGCGTTCTCCTGCGTCTGGGTACTTAGCTTCCTTTGCGGCAGGAAAACCTATCTGAAGCTGCGGAAGAAAAATATGCGGATAGATGGCAAGCTTGTTTTTCCCTGCGTTGCACTGGGTCTTGCCACGTTTATTATGCAGGGCAGCGAAAGCGTGATCTCGGTATGCTTTAACGCTTCTCTGCTGAAATACGGCGGAGACATCGCCGTTGGCGCCATGACGATCCTGACCAGTGTGATGCAGTTTGCCATGCTGCCCATGCAGGGCATCGGCCAGGGCGCACAGCCCATTTCCAGCTATAACTTTGGCGCCGGAAATGCAGACCGGGTGAAAAAGACCTTTAAACTACTGCTTACAGTCTGCGTTATATACTCTTGTGTAATGTGGAGCGCGATCATGCTGTTCCCGACGGTTTTTGCGGGAATTTTCACGCCCGACCCCGAATTGATCGCTTTTACCGCCAAAGCCCTTCGC
>JAGAMN010000023.1 GCA_017624715.1 Oscillospiraceae bacterium | reverse complement strand
GCGGCTTCTCCTTCTGCCAAATACTCTTTTGTCCACCGACTTACCATTCCGTGTATGATTCCATATTCTTTCCCAAGCTTTTTAATGGAAATATGTTCATCCAGGTGTTTGTGCACGATTTCAAGTTTTTGTTCCTTTGTCCATACTCGTTTTCTTTGGCCTTTTCTCATTTCTTCACCCCCTGTTACTCTGATTTTAGCATAAAGAAAAGGTAGACACACGGGTTCTTTTCCGTATGTCTACCTTTTCTTTATGCTAAAATTCAGGTGGAGGTGGTTATGATTAATTCGAAGAGAAAGATCCAAAAAATAACGAAAAATCCGCAAAAAATGTAGTTAGTGTGGACTTGATTTTACAAATAATGGGAAAAAGAATGTTTTGTAAAGCCAAAAGTGCTTGCAATTACAAATAGAGTGTGGTATCATGAATGGTGTATACACAGTTTACGTAAAGGTCTATATTGCCCCAATAATGCCTTTATTGTAGATAAGAATAAAGGTGCAACATGGATACATATTCACGTAAGCATCGTGTGTACTGCAAAGTAATTCTATTCGATCTGCAGCGATCTCCACAGGGAAAGCTGCTGATTAGAAATGGTGGAAAGGAGTGGAAGTTCAAATGTTCAAGTTCGAAAAGCCCTATGTTGAGATCGAAAAGTTTGAGATTGCTGATGTTATCACTACCTCAACCTGCGAGGATGACGAGATTAACTGCGAGTGGGATATGGGCCTGTAATCTCTAACAAGACTTGTTGCTAAACAAGGCACCCCCGGCGGCAGCCGCCGCCGGGGGTGTTTCCTTGGCTCATGGGTTTAGAAATTATGCATAGATATATAGTTTTGATGAGAGGCTTTAATAACCAAAACCTATTATTTAGGAGAAATTGCGATGCAAATAATTGCAAACGCCAACGAAGCGGTATTATCCGTCCTGAAAAAATTTGATAAGAATAATCATAGTAGCCGTCTTTTTCGCTACTGTTTGCAAGCGCAAGTGGCAGAGGGATGGCTGTTGTTTAATCTTCTCACGAGAGAAATGGTGTTGCTTTCTGAGGAAGAATATACAAATTTATGTCAGTTGGAATATCTAAAAGAGCGTTGGTTTCTTGTGCCCGAAGATGCAAAAGATAAAGAATATGCAGAGTTAGTCAAATGGGTATTATCGAATAAGAAAAAGAAATCGGAAGCAATCACGAGGTATACAATTTTTACAACTACCGATTGTAACGCTCGGTGCTTCTATTGTTTTGAATTGGGGAGATCCCGTATCCCAATGACCCATGATACCGCTCTTAAAGTTGTGGAATTTATTAAAGCACATCACGGCGGCAAACCGGTACATATTAGTTGGTTTGGTGGGGAACCTCTGTTTAATGCAGGAGTTATTGATACGATTTGTGATGGCCTGCGCCGTGAAATAATTGAGTTTAAGTCCAGCATGATTTCCAACGGCTACCTTTTTGATGAGAAGACTGTCAGAAAGGCTGCGGAAAAATGGAATTTGAAGCGTGTTCAGATTACGCTAGATGGAACAGAAAAGGTTTACAATAAGATAAAGGCATTTATTTATAATACGGGAAATCCCTACCAGGTGGTATTGAATAATTTGGGGTATTTGCTAGATGCATCTATTGCCATTCATATTCGACTGAACATGGATCTGTATAATGCCGAAGATTTGTTGCATTTGATTGATGAGCTGGCGAATCGATTCAAGGGAAGAAGGGGACTTTCGGTATACGCCCATCATCTGTTCAAAGATGGCACAGCTATGGCAGAGTTGCACACCGATGAGGAGTGGGAAAAACGAGATGCTGCAATGTGCCAACTGGAAGAGAAGATTCAACATAACGGTTTTGCAGTTCAAAACGGTATTTCCGATACAATAAAGGTCAATCACTGCATGGCTGATAGCGGCCGAGCGGTTACGATTTTGCCGAATGGAGATATCGGGTTATGTGAGCACTATACGGAATCGGAGTTTATTGGACATATTGATTCTGAAGGTTTTGATGCTGCAACTGTAGCTAGCTGGAAAGAAAGAATACCAGAAATTCCGGAGTGTGCGGAATGTTTTTATTATCCCGAGTGCATCCGGCTAAAGAAGTGCTCAAGCTCAAGAGTGTGTTATCATCAATACCGCCAGGAACGAAGAAGAAAAACACAGCGTGCGATGATAAATGAATATAGAAAATGGAAGAACCACGAATTTTTGCAAGACGAAGATGATATGGACGAGTATTAATCTTCTATAGGTGAACATGAGCGATTTTAAGATTAGGATTGCAGATAATGCAATTGCGATTAGCGCGATTTTTTCTGCCACTAAGGAATACTGCAAAGGTTACTTATGTAATGATACTGCAGCTTTGTCGATAACAATGTCCTCTGAGGATATTGCTTTCGAACGGGAGAAAAGCTTGCGAGAAGAACAAATGGAAGGGATTACGCCCAGAAATCATTCCGATTCCTATCTGGAAACCATTGCTGTGCAACGGAAAATTACGGAAGGATTGTTTGCTTTCGACACACTTCTGTTCCACGGGTCTGTAGTTGCGGTGGATGGGCAGGGTTATCTGTTTACGGCCAAGAGTGGCACGGGAAAGTCCACCCATACCCGATTCTGGAGGGAAACCTTTGGAGAGCGGGCGGTTATGGTCAATGATGACAAGCCCTTTCTGCGGATCACTCAGGACGGCGTGATTGCTTACGGCTCACCCTGGAACGGAAAGCACAAACTGGGCAATAACATTTCTGTGCCCCTGAAGGCGATGTGCATCTTGGAACGGGGCGAAGAAAATCATATTCAGGCAATCTCCGGTTCGGATGCGGCCACCATGCTGTTCCAACAGAGCAACCGGCCTATGGATCCCCGGAAAATGCCGAAGTACATGGATTTGATCGACCAACTGTCGAAAAAGACCTCTTTTTATCGGATGCAATGTAATTTGGACCCCAGCGCGGCCCAGGTCGCATTTGATGCTATGTCGAAATAACCACAAAGGAGAACAAACATGAAACTGAAAGATGGATTTATTCTGAGAGAAGTGGCTGGTAAAACTGTGGTACTGCCTACCGGTGGCGATCTGGACCTGAACATGATGATCACTCTGAATGGAACTGCCAAGTTCCTCTGGGAAAAGCTCCAGAATGATATCGACGAGGCTGGTCTGGTAGCTGCGCTGCTGGCTACTTACGAAGTTGACGAAGAGACTGCAACTACCTGCGTTGCAGAGTTTGTTGCCAAACTGAAAGAAAATGATTTCCTCATTTGATCCTATGATCTTAGGCGACGAACTGATGGAATTGGTTCGTGAACGCCTGGCCCAAGGACATAAGGTGCGGTATTTACCTTTTGCCGGTGTCAGCATGCTGCCCATGCTGCGCCAAAAGAAGGACTCTGTGGAGATTGCGCCTCTGCCGGAGAAACTCAAGAAGTATGACCTTCCCGTGTACCGGTATCCCAGCGGAAAATATGTCATGCACCGTGTGGTTGCCGTAAAGGACACCCACTATGTGTGCCTGGGCGACAATACTTGGGAATATGAAACCATTTACCCGGAGATGCTCATTGGTGTGGTTAGTGCCTTCAAACGAGGCAACAAGCGCATCGAAGTGAATGCTCTGGGCTACCGTCTGTACAGCCATATTTGGGTGGCGCTGTTTCCAATTCGGAAGTGCCTGCACCGCTGCAAGAGATGGCTCCGGAGGTTAATAAAATGAAAAAATCCCCTTTGCTTTGGATACTCCGGCGTGTTCGACGGCGGATTCCGGCCATTGTGGTGATGACCCTTGCCCAGGTGGGCCAGGCAGTATTTTCTGTGATGTTGGCTCTGGGCACCCGTGGCGTGATCGACAGCGCAGTGGCCGGCAGCCCGGAGGCATTTACCCGGGCCTGTATATACCAGGGCTGTCTTATCGTCAGCATTTTGATATGCACCACGGTATTTCGGCATTTGCATGACCGACTCCAAGCAAATCTGGACCGGGACTGGAAGCGCAGCTTGCTGCACGGACTGCTCCACGGTGATTATGCGGAAGTTTCCGCCTATCACAGCGCAGAACTGCTGAATCGCTTAAACAATGACGTATCCCGTGTCAACGACGGCATCCTGACGATCCTGCCCAGTGCGTCCTCCATGGTAACCCGTTTGGTGGCTGCAGTGGCAGTTTTGGGCGTTTTGGACGGACGGTTTACATTGCTGATCGTCGTTGCAGGCGCGGTGGTTATCGGCATCACAGCAATCATGCGGAAAAAGCTGAAGGAACTGAATAAACGGGTCAGTGAGCATGACGGCAAGGTGTCCGGTTTCCTCCAGGAAACCATGGAAAAACTGCTGATGGTGCAGACCATGGATGTATCTCAGGAAGTGGAGCGTCGCTCGGAAGGGCTATTGAATGAGCGGTACGAAATTCAGCGAAAGCGGAAGAATGTTTCGCTGTTGACCAATACCGGCATCAGCATTATGTTCCGGGGCGCAACGTTCCTGGCACTTGTGTGGTGCTCCGGTCGGATGCTGGCAGGCCAAATGAGCTTTGGCTCTCTGACTGCGGTGATCCAGCTGGTGAATCAGCTGCAAGCACCCTTTGCGAATCTGTCCGGCGTCATGCCGAAATACCTGTCCATGCTGGCTTCGGCGGAGCGGTTGATGGAACTGGAAGAAATCCAGGGCGAACCGGAGCCGACAAATCAGGATCCGGCGGATATGTATCGGAAAATGCAGTTTGTAAAAGCAGAGGGCTTATCCTTTGCTTACGATCGGGATGATGTATTCACCGAAAGCGAGTTTGCGCTGCCGAAGGGCGCATTTGCGGTGATTACCGGCGCTTCCGGCATTGGCAAGAGTACATTGCTGAAGCTGCTGCTGGGTGTGTTCCGCCCCAACAGCGGCAGGCTGTATATCGAAGGGGAAGACTACGAACTTACCCTGGATCGCAGTACCCGTCGGTTGTTTTCCTATGTGCCCCAGGGCAATTTACTGCTTAGCGGCAGCCTTCGGGAGAATTTGACCATCGTAAAGCCCCAGGCCACGGAGGAAGAAATCGCCCAGGCTCTGCATGTCAGCGCTATGGAGGATTATCTGCCCCAGATGCCCAAGGGACTGGATACGGTATTGGGCGAAAGCGGTGCAGGCCTTTCCGAAGGACAGGCTCAGCGGCTGGCCATTGCCCGGGCGGTGCTTGGCGGTGCGCCGGTGCTGCTGTTGGACGAATGCACTTCTGCCTTGGATGCGGACACGGAGCAGAAGGTTCTGCAGCGCTTGAAAGACCTGCCGGACCGCACCTTTATTTCCGTGACTCACCGCCCTGCGGCCACAAAGCTGTGTGACTGGCGGCTGGAAGTGGAAAATGGCAAGATCCGCAGCGTCAAGGTGGAACGAGAATAAATTAAACCAGGATGCGCAGAAAACGCATCCTGGTTTTTGGCATAAAAAGCCTCCCCTGTGTAAGGGGAGGTGCCCAGTGCGCACACTGGGCGGAGGGGTTGTTCTCATAGTGACAATCCCCCAGTCAGCCTGTTCGGCTGACAGCCCCCTTTACACAAGGGGGCCTGCGGTGCGTAAATAACCGCATCTGCGGTAGCAGGGCAGGGGATGTGGATCCTTCGACTTCGGGCTTACGCCCTGCGCTCAGGATGACAATTTTGTAGGGTACTAGGGTTGACCGGCCAAATATTCTTCCGCAGAATGGACCGCCATAGCGCCGTCGGCGACGGCGGTGACGATCTGCCGCAGGGCCTTTGTCCGGACATCGCCAACGGCGAAGACTCCGGGCAGGCTTGCCTTGGTGGATTCGTCGGCCACGATGTAGCCGGCATTGTCCAGCACCAACTGGCCCTCTGCCAGGGAGGATGCCGGGGAGCGGCCGATACTGACGAACACACCGTCCACTTCCAAATCCATTTCGTTGCCGTTAAGCAAGTTTTGTACCTTTGCACCGGCCAGGCGAGGCTCACCGAAAAGCTCCGTCACAGCGCTGTTCCAGAGGAATTCCACATTGGGGGCATCCATCAGGGGCTTATGGTAGATTTGGGTGGCCCGGAGGGAATCCCGGCGGTGGATCAAGTAGACTTTCTTGGCTACACGGCTCAGAAGCAATGCATCCGCCACGGCGGAATTGCCGCCGCCGATGACCGCTACGGTCTTGCCCCGGTAGAACATTCCGTCGCAGGCTGCGCAGTAATGCACGCCCCTACCGCTGAAGGGCTGCTCCCCGGGCACTCCCAACAGCCGGGGATTTGCACCGGTGGCAATGACTACCGTCCTGGCCTGGAAAGTGCCTTCGCTGGTTTCCGCTTCCTTGATGGGAGCGTCCAATTTCAGTTTGTAGACCTCTGCCAACTCGGTTTTTGCACCGAAGGCTTCCGCTTGGGCTTGCATTTTCTCCGCCAACAGGAAGCCGTCCACACCCTCGGGGAAGCCGGGGTAATTGTCCACCTGGGTGGTCTGTGCCATCTGCCCGCCTGCGGACAGTTTTTCCAGCAGCAGGACAGACAGCCCTGCCCGGGCGGCGTACAGGGCGGCGGTGTAACCGCCGGGGCCGCCGCCGATGATCAGCATATCATAGACCTGCTTCATGACTTCACCTTACACTTTCAGATTCTTTTTCAGGAATTCCTCAATGGCTGCCTTGGATTCCGGGGCCACCACTTCGTCAATGGCTTTGCCGTCTTTATACAATACCAGCGTGGGGATCACTTCGATTTGCTCTGACTGGGCCAGCAGAGGCACTTCGTCGATGTCCACCTTTGCTACCACGATCTGGTCACCATAGGCCTCCGCGATCTTCTCATAAGCCGGGGCGATCCGGCGGCAGTAGCCGCACCAGGGGGCCCAGAAGTCTACCAGCAGTGGCTTGCCTCCCTGAAGATACTCGTTGAATTGTTCTTTATTGATTTCGATGGCTGCCATAATGTTTGGCTCCTTTCGTTTTTTTCTTTAGTATACCCGTATTTTTTTGAGCTTTCCGTGATATTATCACAAAAAGGTGTACATTTTGTCCGACCGGTGGTATAATGAAGAAAAAACCAAAAGGCAGGTGGAAACCGTGGAATTTGCAGAATATATCCCTTTTTGGGACAAACTGACACCCCAGCAGCAACAGCGCATTGCGCAGGTTATTGAGTTTCGGAAGGTCAAAGCCGGCACCCACATTCATGACAGCAGCGCGGATTGCTTGGGCTTGGTCATAGTTCGCTCCGGTCAGCTTCGGGCGTATATTTTGTCGGAGGATGGACGGGAGATCACCATCAGCCGGCTGTTTGAGTATGATGTAAGCCTGCTCAGCGCCTCTTGCGTGATGCCGGATCTGCAGTTTAATGTGATGATCGAGGTGGAGAAGGACAGCGAATTTTGGAGCATCCCTGCCTGCCTGTTCAAAAACCTTGTGGATGAATCCATTGCCGTTTCCAACTATGCCGGAAGCCTGCTCAGCAGCAATTTCTCGGAATTGATGTGGCTCATGGAGCAGATCATGTGGAAGAGCATGGACAAGCGCCTGGCGGCGTTTTTGCTGGGGGAAATGCGGCTGGAGGATACGGATACTTTGAAGATCACCCACGAAAAGATCGCCAACCACATGGGCACTGCCCGGGAGGTTATTACCCGGATGCTGCGGTATTTCCAAAGCGAGGGTATGGTGACTATGACCCGGGGTACGATTACGATTACGAATGAAAAAGCGCTGGCTAAGCTGGCGGGAGAATAAAAAAGAACAGCCACCGATTTGCATCGGTGGCTGCTTTTCGTTCCGCGTGTCATTGCGAACCAGCGCGCACGCTGGTGTGGCAATCTCCATAGGGTTCCTCCTAACTGGGGGATTGCCACGGCCTTTCAGGCCTCGCAATGACAGAAAACTTGTGAGAGCAATTATCCTAAAGCCACATCCAGGACCATCATCAGGGTGAAGCCGGCGGCGAAGGCCAGAGGCCCTATGTGGGAGTGCTCGCCCTCGGACATTTCCGGGATCAGCTCCTCCACCACAACATACAGCATAGCGCCGGCGGAGAAGGTCAGCAGGTAGGGAAGGGCGGGCACGATCCAGCTTGCCAGAAGAATGGTCAAAATTGCGCCCAGGGGCTCAACGATACCGGACAGGACACCGTAGCGGAAGGCCTTGCCTCTACGCATTCCGTTTGACTTCAAGGGCATGGAGATGATTGCGCCCTCGGGAAGATTCTGCAAGGCGATACCCAAAGATAGCACCAAAGCCGAAGCAAAAGAGATCGTTTCGCTGCCGGAAAGCCAGCCGGCCACTACCACGCCTACGGCCATACCCTCAGGCAGATTGTGCAGGGCCACAGCAAAAACCATCATGGTGGACTTACCCAGGTTGCAGGCTGTGCCCTCGGGGCAATCACTGCCCACATGCAGGTGGGGAATCAGTTTGTCCAGGACCATCAGGAACAGGAAACCGGCCCACACGCCGATAAAAGAGGGCAAAAATGCCAACTTGCCCAGGTGTTCGGATTGTTCCATGGCGGGTATGATCAGACTCCACACGGAAGCCGCTACCATCACACCGGCTGCAAAACCCATGAGCAGTCGCTGCAAATTCCGGTTCATCTTATCCTTTAAGAAGAACACGCAGGCAGCGCCCAGCACGGTTCCGAGAAATGGAATAAAAATTGCACTGACAGATTCAATAAACATACGCAATACCTCTTGTTTTCTTTGTGTTTTTATTCTAAAATGTATAAGTCGGCCATTCCGTGATAAAGTCACAGTATAGGCTGTAAAATTTAGGTATACTTGCGATACAATAAATCACCTAAGGAGAATGTTCCATGACCATTACCAATGACATCAAATACATCGGCGTCAATGACCACCAGGTAGACCTGTTCGAGGGTCAGTATGTTGTGCCTAACGGCATGGCCTATAATTCCTATGCCATCATGGACGAGAAGATCGCCATTATGGACACCGTGGATCAGCACTTCACCCACGAGTGGCTGGATAACATCCAGAAGACTCTGGGCGATCGGAAGCCGGATTACCTCATCGTCCAGCACATGGAGCCCGACCACTCCGCCAATGTGGATAAGTTCCTGAAGGTCTATCCCAATGCAACCGTGGTTTCCTCTGCTAAGGCATTCCAGATGATGGGCAATTTCTTCGGCCAGGACTATGCCGACCGGCGGATCGTGGTAGGCGAGGGGGATACCCTGTCCCTGGGCAAGCACACCCTGACCTTCGTCACCGCACCCATGGTACACTGGCCTGAGGTTATTGTAACATATGATGCGCATGATCGGGTACTGTTTTCTGCAGATGGATTCGGAAAATTTGGTGCATTGGATGTGGAAGAGGACTGGGCCTGTGAAGCACGGCGGTATTATATCGGTATCGTTGGTAAGTACGGCGCTCAGGTTCAGGCGTTGCTTAAGAAAGCAGCCGGTCTGGATATCTCCATGATCTGCCCCCTCCATGGCCCCGTGCTGACCGAGAATTTGGGTTACTACCTGAATCTTTACAACATTTGGTCTTCCTATGATGTGGAGAGCGAGGGCGTTGTCATTGCCTACACCTCCGTTTACGGCCACACCAAGGCCGCTGTGGAGCTGCTGGCACAGAAGCTCCGGGAGAAGGGCTGCCCCAAGATCGTTGTACACGATCTTGCCCGGACGGATATGGCTGAAGCTGTGGAGGATGCCTTCCGCTACGGCAAGCTGGTGCTGGCCACCACCACCTACAATGCCGACGTGTTCCCCTTTATGAAGACCTTTATCCATCATCTGACCGAGCGGAACTATCAGAACCGCACCATTGGCTTGATCGAGAATGGCTCCTGGGCACCGCTGGCTGCCAAGGTGATGCGCGGTATGTTCGAGGGCAGCAAAAATCTGACCTTTACCGACACCACTGTCCGGATCTTGTCGGCTTTGAATGAAACCAGCCGCCAGCAGATCGACGATATGGCCGGTGAGCTGTGCCGTGACTATCTGGCGCAGCATGAGGAAACCGCCAACAAGAACGATTTGACCGCCCTGTTTAACATTGGCTACGGACTGTATGTGGTGACCTCCAACGACGGCACCAAGGACAATGGCCTGATCGTCAACACCGTGACCCAGGTGACCAATACCCCCAATCGGGTGGCGGTGACCATCAACAAGCAGAATTACTCCCACCATGTGATCAAGCAGACCGGCGTGATGAATGTCAACTGCCTGGATGTGTCTGCACCTTTCTCTGTATTCCAGAACTTTGGCTTCCAGAGCGGCCGGACGGTGGATAAGTTCCAGGGCATCGACGTTCTGCGGTCCGATAACGGCCTGCGCTTTTTGCCCCGGCATATCAATTCCTTCATGAGCCTGAAGGTGGAGAGCTACGTGGATTTGGGTACTCACGGCATGTTCATCTGCTCCGTCACCGAGGCCCGTGTGATCTCCGACAAGGAAACCATGACCTACACCTACTACCAAAACAATGTCAAGCCCAAGCCGGAAACTGCCGGCAAGAAGGGCTATGTCTGCAAGATCTGCGGTTGGGTGTACGAAGGAGATCCTCTGCCCGAGGATATCGTCTGCCCCCTGTGCAAGCACGGCGCGGCCGATTTCGAGCCGATTCAGTAAGGAAATACTTGCCTCTCCCGGGGGAGAGTCAAGAACTCCCGGCACAAAATGTGCCGGGAGTTTTTTCAGTTCTTACCCGGGCCGGCGGTGTCGGAGCCGTCGCCCACAAGGCCCAAAGCCGCGGCGGCGTCCTGCCGCATTTTGTACTTTAAGATCTTGCCGGCGGCGTTCATGGGGAAGCTTTCCACAAAGGAAATGTACTTAGGCACTTTGTGCCGGGCCATGCTGGCCTTGATGTAGTCGGTCATTTCCTCCACGGTAACAGAGCCGGGTTCTTTCAGAATGATGCAGGCCATAATTTCTTCGCCGTACTTTTTATCCGGCACGCCGATGACCTGCACATCCCGCACATCTGGGTGTGTGTAGATAAATTCCTCAATTTCCTTGGGGTAAATGTTCTCACCGCCCCGGATGATCATATCCTTCAAGCGGCCGGTGATGCGGAAATTACCGTTTTCGTCACGGCATGCCAGGTCGCCGGAGTGAAGCCAGCCGTCTTTATCCACGGTGTCCTTGGTGGCGTTGGGCATTTTGTAGTAGCCCTTCATGGTGTTGTAGCCCTTGGAGCAGAATTCGCCGTTAACACCGGCGCTTACTTCCTCGCCGGTTTCCGGGTCTACGATCTTGCACCGCACATGGGGGAAGGCATAACCAACCGTATCGGTGCGAACATCCAGGGGGTCGGTCCAGGCGGACATGGTAGAGCCGGGGGCGGATTCGGTTTGGCCGTAAACGCTGACGATGCCGGTCATGTTCATCTCGTCCGGCTGCGCCGCCCGGCGCATCAGCTCCGGAGGACAGCCTGCGCCGGCCATGATGCCGGTGCGCATATGGGAAAAGTCCGTGGAGCGGTAGTCCGGGTGATTGAACATGGCGATGAACATGGTGGGAACGCCATTAAAGCAGGTGATCTTCTCCTGGTTAATGCAGGCCAGGGAGGATTTTGCGGAGAAATAGGGCAGGGGGCACACCGTTGCGCCGTGGGTCATGGAGGATGTCATGGACAGCACCATGCCGAAGCAGTGGAACATAGGCACTTGGATCATCATCCGGTCGGCAGTGGACAGACCCATCCGATCGCCGATGCACTTGCCGTTGTTGACCACATTGTAGTGGGTCAGCATAACGCCCTTGGGGAAGCCGGTGGTGCCGGAGGTGTACTGCATATTACACACGTCGTTGGGCTTCACAGCGGCAGCCATCCGGGCTACCTGTTCGGAACTGACCAGGGGGTAACGAGCCATGGCCTCGTCAAAGGTCAGGCAGCCGGGCTGCTGGAAGCCCACGGTGATGACATTGCGTAGGAAGGGCAGCTTTTTACAGTGCAGGGGCTCGCCGGCCTTAGTCTTGGCAATCTCGGGGCAAAGCTCGTTGATGATGGCCTTGTAGTTAGAATCCAGACAATCTTCGATCATCACCAGGGTGTGGGTATCGGACTGGCGGAGCAGGTACTCCGCTTCGTGGATCTTGTAGGCGGTGTTCACGGTGACCAGCACCGCACCGATCTTGGTGGCGGCCCAGAAGGTGATGTACCAGGCAGGCACATTGGTGGCCCAAACGGCTACCTTAGATCCGGCCTTCACACCCAAAGATACCAGTGCCCGGGCGAACCGGTCCACATCCTCCCGGAATTGGGCGTAGGTTCGGGTGTAGTCCAGGGTAGTGTACTTAAAGCAGTACTGATCCGGGAATTCTTCCGCCACCCTGTCCAAAACCTGGGAGAAGGTCAGGTCGATGAGTTCATCTTTTTTCCAGATATACTGGCCGCTGCCGTCGTGGTTGAAATAGAGGGATTTTTTCATATCCCGGGTGGAGTGGAAACGGCCCATGTAGTTGACGAAGTAGGGGAAGATGACCTGGGGATCCTGCAGATCCTCCAGCCACTGGGGCTTCCATTCCAGGGAAATGAAGCCGTCGTAATTAACGGAAGACAGAGCCCGCATCACATCGTCAATGGGCATCGTACCCTCGCCGATGAGCTGGTAAACCCCCGCATCATCGGAATCCCGCAGGTGCACATGGCAGACGTAGCTGCCCAGATTTTTGATGGTGGTGTCCGGGGTTTCGCCGTAATCCCGGTAAGGGTGGTGCACATCCCAGAGGGCTGCCAGCCGGTCGCTGGCAAACTCGTTGAGAAGACTGCGCAGCCTGCCGGTATCGGCATAGATACCGCTGGTTTTGAGCAATATGGTCACGCCCAGTTCCTCTGCCTTGGGCAGCAGAATTTGGAGCTTTTCCATGACAGCGGGTTCGTTGTCCTGCAGGGCGCAGACCACAATGTAGGGCACTTGGGCGTTGTAGGCCACTTCCAGCAGGGAAGAAAGGGTAGCAACTGCGTTATCATCGGTGGACAAGTCGCAGGAGGTGTCGAAACAGGGGATGGACAGCTTCTTGTCCCGCAGCTGTCGGACGGTGGCGGCGCAATTGTACTTATGGAACGGGCCGCCCCGGTCAAGCAGAGGGTCGAATTTGGGCAGGTTGTAGACTTCCACACCGGAAAAACCCATGTCAAGGGCAGTATCCAGCATTTCCTCCCAACTCAGGCCCGGCCAACCCCGGGTAGAAAAGGAGAGTTTCATTCTGCTGCCTCCTCGTAAACAATCTTATTCAGGGCGCTTAAGTATGCCCGGATACCGGCACCGACGATGTCGGTGGAGATACCTCTGCCGGAGTAGACCTTGCCGCCGGCACGGAGCTTTACCACAGTCTGACCCATGGCCTCCCGGCCTTCGGTAACGGCCTGGAGCTGGAAATCGTCCAACTCATAGTGGCAGCCGGTGATCTTTTCAATGGCCATAAAGGCGGCATCGATGGAGCCGTCGCCCATGCATACGCCCTCCATGGCCTGGCCGTTTTTGGTCAGCTTGATGTGAGCGGTGGCGGAAATGGTGTTGCCGGAGGTGACCACGTAGGTGTCCAGCTGATAGGTGGCCGGCACCTGCATAGCAGCGGAGGCGATGATGGCATCCAGCTCCTTGGTGCTGACCCGCTCCTTCTTCTGCACGATCTGTCGGAATGCGTCGTAGACCTTGGCAATATCCTCTTCAGAAAGGTCGTAGCCCAGCTTCTCCACGGTTCTGGAGATAGCTGCGATGTCGTCGTGCTCGGAAAGGTAAATGCCGGAATTGTCCTCAGTTGTGCTCTGGCTGACCGGCTTGCCCTTGCCGCTTTGGCACATCCAGGCGATCTGTTCCACGATCCGGCTCAGCTGGGTGGTGTGGATGCCGCACTCTGCGTCCAGAGCATCCCCCTTGGCACTGATCAGCCGGGCAATATTGGCAAGATTGGCGCTGCCTAAGGGGTAGGTGGCGGCCTTGATATGGCCGGCACCGGCAGAAATGGCAGCAATGGCGCAGGCGTCGGCCATGGACAATGTGTTGACGCAGGAAATGCCCAGAGTCACGGTTTCCAGGGCGGGCACGGTTATGTATTGTGCCTGAATAAAGGCGGCAAATTCCGTGGGCAGCATGGTGCCGGCGGTGTCGCAGAGGGTGACGGTGGTAGCACCGGCAGAAATGGCGGTCTGCAGGGCTTTGCTAAGGAAGGCAGGCTCGCTGCGAGTGGCATCGTCGGCGATGAATTCCACATCGGGGCAGACTGCCTTACAGGCCGAAATCGTGTTTTCAATGGCGGAAAGCATGGCTTCCGGTTTCTTATGGAACAGATATTCCATCTGCACAGGGCTCACCGGGGCGCAAACCTGCAGCCGGGGATGCTTAGCAGTCTGCAGGGCGTTCCAGACGGCAGAAACGTCGGAATTCAACTGCACCGGCACAGCAATGGCGCTGCTGCCCACCGCGGCGGCAATGGATTTGATCCGCAGACCGTCGATCCGGGGATTGGAGATGCCCTCCAGTTCAATCAGGTCCACACCCAAGCGGTCCAGCAGCTTGGAAAGTTCTATTTTTTCCTTAAAAGACAGGTTAAAGCCTTCGGCTGCCTGCTTCATTGTTACATCGCTGATGCGGATCTGTTTCATAATACTGGCTCCTTTTGATAAATATCCAAGGCTCCCTTGTGTAAAGGGAGCTGGCTGCCCGTAGGGCAGACTAAGGGATTGTGAAAAAACCAACCCCTCCGGTCAAAATCTTAGATTTTGACCACCTCCCCTTACACAGGGGAGGCTTTTTGCGGTGTGCCATTGACGAAAAAAGCCCTGAGGTCGCATAGTGCAACCTCAGGGACGAACTTACATTCGCGGTACCACCCTGATTATTCTCCCAAAGGGAAAATCACTCTCGGACTCCAACAAGTCCCAGCCCGTAACGGGGGCAGCCGGGTTTCATTACTGACCAAAGGCGTTTACAAAACCGACTCGGGAATCAGATCCCAAAGATCCTCCACACCGGCTCACACCAACCGCCGGCTCTCTGCAGCTTTCGATCCAAGGGAATTTTCCGTCATAGTCTTTTTATATAATATAGGTATTTAACCATAAGCAGACCGATTTGTCAACAGGAAATTGAAAAATTTGTTTTTGACAAAAAAACATTTGACTTTTTTGCAAAGACATGTTAGAGTATTGGCAATATAGAAAAGGCTGTGACGAAGACGGTCCGGCAAACAAGGTTTTCAGAGAGTCGTTACTTGGTGAAAGACGATAACCCGTTGCCCGAGCACCCATCACTTCCGAGCCGAAGGGGCGAAAGCGCAGCTTCAGTTCCTTCCGTTTGCCCGCGTTAAGGGATAGCGCTTGTTGGAGCGTGAAGCGGCGGCTTTCTGGGTCGCAATTTGAGTGGTACCGCGGGTAAAATTTGCTCGTCTCAAGGATTTCTTGAGACGATTTTTTTGTATACAGAGAACCACAAAAGCCTCCCTTGTGTAAAGGGAGGTGGGCGAAATCTACGATTTCGCTCGGAGGGATTGTTGGGAAAACTGCAGTCACGCACTTAGTTCGTAGTTGATCCTGCTCAAAGCAATCCCCCAGTCAAAAATCAACGATTTTTGACAGCCCCCTTTGCACAAGGGGGCCTATGCATACCGGCAAATAAGCCGGTGGATATATTTTTGCTTTTTGAAAGGATGGCGCTTATGGAGAATCTGAATCCTGCCAATCAACTTTTGGAGATCGCAGCCCGTATTCGGGATATGCGGGAGATTTTGGGTCACAGCATGCAGAAAATGGCAGAGCTGACCGATGTATCTGAGGAAGAATATAAGATATACGAAACCGGCACGGTGGATCTGCCCTTTACCTTCCTGCACAAGTGCGCCAAGGTCTTCGGCGTGGAAATTACCGTCCTGCTGGAGGGTCATTCCGCCCGCCTGTCCGGCTATACCGTCACACGCCGGGGCAAAGGTCTGACCACCGCCAGTGAAGACGGCATCACCATCCAGGACATGGCCCCTATGTTCCGCAAGAAGCTGGCAACCCCTTACTGGGTTACCTATCAGTATTCTGCAGATTTGCAGGATAAACCCATTCATACTACCACCCACTCCGGCCAGGAATTCAACCTGGTGATCAAGGGCGCGATGCGCATCAAGGTGGGCGACCATGAGGAAGTTCTGCGTGAGGGCGATTCCATTTTCTATAAATCCTCCACCCCCCACGGCATGATCGCCATCGACGGCCAGGACTGCGTGTTCCTGTCCATGATCATGGCCTCCGATACCACTGACCAGCCCCTGTTCATCGGCCAGAGCAAGACCGGCAAGGCGGCAAAACTGCTGTGCCAGAAGTTTATCCATGCCAAGGAAGATGAAATGGGCGCCCTGCAGGGCATCGACTTTGAAGGAGCGGATGAGTATAACTTCGCCTTCGATACGGTGGATGCCATTGCCCGCAGAGAGCCGGAGAAACTGGCTATGCTCCATGTGGCAAACGATATGACCGAACGCCGGTTTACCTTTAAGGATATCAAGGATGCTTCTTCCCAGAGCGCCAACTACTTTAAGTCCCTGGGTATCAAGCGGGGTGACCGGGTCATGGTGGTGCTCAAGCGCCACTATCAGTTCTGGTTTGCGATTTTGGGTCTGCACAAGCTGGGTGCTATCGCCATTCCGGCCACCAATCAGCTGGTAGCCCACGATTTTACTTACCGATTCAAGGCGGCAGACGTGAAGGCTATCCTTTGCACCGCCGATGGCGATACTGCCCATCAGGCCGAGCTGGCGGAAGCAGAGCTGGGCGCTGATCTGCTGAAGATCATGGTTGGCGGCAGCCGGGAAGGCTGGCACGACTATGATGAGGAATACGGCCTCTTCAGCCGCCGTTATGAGCGGACAGCCGATGCCCCCTGCGGCAACGATCCCATGCTGATGCTCTTTACCTCCGGCACCACCGGCTATCCCAAGATGGCCATGCACAGCTATAAGTACGCCCTGGGTCACTATGCTACCGCCAAGTACTGGCATATGTGCGAGCCCGACGGCCTGCACTTTACAATCTCCGAAACCGGCTGGGGCAAGGCCCTTTGGGGCAAGCTCTACGGCCAGTGGCTCTGCGAGGGCGCGGTGTTTGTCTACGACTTTGACCGGTTTGACGCAGAGAAGATCCTGCCCATGTTCAAAAAGTACAACATTACTACTTTCTGCGCACCGCCGACTATGTACCGGATGCTGATCAAGCAGGACTTAAGCCGCTTCGACCTTTCTTCCATCCACCATGCCACCACCGCCGGCGAGGCGCTGAACCCGGAAGTGTTCCATCAGTTCGAGAAGGCCACCGGCCTGCGGATCGCCGAAGGCTTCGGCCAGACGGAAATGACCCTGGGCATCGCCAACCTGGTGGGCACACAGCTGAAGCCAGGCGCTATGGGTAAGCCCGTCCCGGGCTACGGCATTGACCTGGTGGACAGCGACGGCAACCCTGTTGCCGACGGCATCAACGGCGAGATCGTTATCCGTACCGATCCCAAACCCACCTGCGGTGTGTTTTTGGGGTATTACCGAAACGAGGAAGCCACCGACGCTGTGTGGCATGACGGTATGTATCACACCGGCGACCTGGCCTGGCGTGATGAGGACGGCTACTTCTGGTATGTGGGTCGGGCGGATGATGTGATCAAGTCCTCCGGCTACCGGATCGGCCCCTTCGAGATCGAGTCCACTATTATGGAGCTGCCCTATGTGCTGGAGTGTGGTGTTTGCGCCGCTCCCGACGAGGTTCGCGGCCAGGTGGTCAAGGCCTGTATCGTGCTGGTGCCCGGCACGGAGGGTACGGAGGAACTGAAGAAAGAAATTCAGGCCTATGTCAAGCAGCATACCGCGCCTTATAAGTACCCCCGAATCGTGGAATTTCGGGAATCCCTACCCAAGACCATCAGCGGTAAGATCATAAGAAATAAGCTGTAAAATCCGTGTCATTGCGAGGGAGCGTAGGCGACCGTGGCAATCTCCTAAGTGTTTCTCCTGACCAGGGGATTGCCACACCAGTGTGCGCACTGGTTCGCAATGACAGGTTATCCAGTGTCCGCAGAGTAATTACAGTTAACCGCATAGCAAATACTTTTCGTATTGACAATCCTTGCTTTAAGTGGTATCATTTTCTTCATAGAAAGGCAAAGACGGAGAGGATCTTTCTTCAGTTCACCTCAGAGAATTGGCGGTTGGTGCGAGCCATGGTGGAAAAGAAGGTTTGTCGCTCCCGAGCCGGAGAGAAGAACGCAAAGGTTAGTAGAACTCTCCCGTTTCAGCCCCGTTACGGCTAAGATAAGTGGCGGCATGGGCCGCAATTTGAGTGGTACCGCGGGTTTGTGTTTCGCAGCTCGTCTCAAAGCATAGGTCTTTGAGACGAGCTTTTATTTTTACGAGGTGGAATTATGGAACAAGCAATGACCGGCGTGGATCTGAAGATCCAGGAAGTGGCTGGCAGAATTCGGGAGCTCCGTGAAGTGCACGGTTTTTCTGTGGAGGAAATGGCCCGCCGCACCGATCTTAGCGTAGAAGAATATATTGCCTGCGAGGCAGGTCAGCGGAATTTGAGCATTGCGTTCCTGTACCGCTGTACCTTAAGCCTGGGCGTTGATATGGGTGACCTGCTGGAAGGTCACAGCCCCAAGCTTCGGGGCTATGCCCTGACCCGAAAAGGTGAGGGACAGCGGATCGAGGAAGCCCACCACATGGTCGGCTTCAACCTGGCTTCCGGCTTCCGCAACCGTATCGCCCTGCCCCTTTACATGGAGATCGCCTACCGTAAAGATGCTGAGCAGGAAGATATCGAGCTGGTAACCCACGAGGGCCAGGAGTGCGATATTGTCATCCGGGGTCAGATGAAGATCCAAATCGGCGGCCATACGGAAATTTTGAACGCCGGTGACTGCATTTACTACGATTCCGGTACGCCCCACGGCATGATCGCCGTTGGCGGTCAGGATTGTGCGTTTTATGCAATCGTCTTAAGCAATTCCGCTGCCCGTGAAGGTGAGCAGGCTACCGTAGTGGCAACACCTGCCGCCAAGCCCCAGCCTACCGACAAAAAGCGGCGCATTTACCGCAATTTCATTACTCCCACCGTGGAAGACGGCAAGCTGACGGCTATCGATTTCCAGAATCAGGAAAAGTTCAACTTTGCCTTCGATATTGTGGACGAACTAGGTCGGAACAAGCCGGAAAAGCTGGCTATGCTCCACCTGAGCGAGGACGGCACCGAGCGGCGGTTTACCTTCCAGGACATGAAGAAGGAATCTGCCCGGGCAGCCAACTATTTCAAATCCCTGGGCATCCAGCGGGGCGACCGGGTGATGCTGGTGCTCAAGCGCCATTATCAGTTCTGGTTTGCCATTTTGGGTCTGCACAAGCTGGGCGCGGTGGCCATTCCGGCTACCAATCAGCTGCTGGAAAAGGACTTTACCTACCGGTTTGCTGCCGGCAATGTCAAGGCCGTTCTGTGTACGGCCGACGGCAATGTGGCCGACGCGGTGGACGAAGCCGCGGCCAAGAGTCCCAACCTGCAGCATAAGATCCTGGTGGGCGGCAGCCGGGAAGGCTGGCACGACTTTAACCAGGAGTACCCCATGTACTCCAGCCGGTTTGCAAGAGCAGAGAACGCTCCCTGCGGATCCGATCCCATGCTGATGTTCTTCACTTCCGGAACTTCCGGCTATCCCAAGCTGGCAGCACACAACTATAAGTACCCCCTGGGTCACTTCATTACCGCAAAATACTGGCACCGGGTCAACCCCGACGGCCTGCATCTGACCATTTCCGATACCGGCTGGGCTAAGGCGCTGTGGGGCAAGCTCTACGGCCAGTGGCTTTGCGAGGCGGCGGTGTTCGTCTACGACTTTGATCGGTTCGATGCGGAGAAGATCCTGCCGCTGTTCGCCAAGTACCATATCACCACCTTCTGCGCACCGCCGACCATGTACCGGATGCTGATCAAGCAGGATTTGAGCCGCTTCGATCTATCTTCCATCGAGCACGCATCCATTGCCGGCGAGGCACTGAACCCCGAGGTCTTCCGCCAGTTCGAGAAGGCTACCGGATTGCAGATCATGGAGGGCTTCGGTCAGTCCGAAAGCACGCTGATCATCGGCAATCTCACCGGCGATAGCCACAAGATCGGCTCTATGGGCAAGCCCGTGCCGCTGTACGATGTACATTTGCTGGATGTTGACGGCAACGAGGTCGAGCCCGGTGAACCCGGTGAGGTCTGTATCAACATTGCCGATGGTCTGCCCTGCGGCCTGAGCTACGGCTACGAAGGCAACGAGGAAGTTACCAAGGAAACCTGGCGGGATGGCTACTATCACACCGGCGACCTGGCATGGCGCGACGAGGACGGCTTCTTCTGGTATGTGGGCCGCGCTGATGATGTGATCAAGTCCTCCGGCTACCGGATCGGACCTTTCGAAATTGAAAATGTCATCATGGAGCTGCCTTATGTCCTGGAATGTGGCGTATCCGCTGCTCCTGACGAGGTTCGCGGCCAGGTGGTCAAGGCCAGCGTGGTGCTGGTCAAGGGCTTCAAGGGCAGCGACGAGCTGAAAAAGCAGATTCAGGATTACGTCAAATCCCGCACCGCACCCTATAAATACCCCCGAATTGTGGAATTTAAGGATGCGCTTCCCAAGACCACCAGCGGCAAGATCATCCGCAAAAAGCTGTAAGGAGAATAGCCATGGAGCACAAACGCCTTACACTGTTTGCCGGTCACTACGGCAGTGGCAAGACCAACATCGCCGTCAATTACGCCCTGGCTCTGGCGAAAGAGGGAAAGTCGGTGTGCATCGCGGATTTGGACATCGTCAATCCGTACTTTCGCACCAAGGACAGCGCGGCGGTGCTGGAACAGGCCGGGGTAGAGCTGATCTCTCCCCAGTTCGCCAACACCAATGTGGATCTGCCTGCTCTGCCTGCCGAGGCTTACAAGCTGGTGACCGATCGCAGTACTTACGCCATTATGGACATCGGCGGCGATGACCGGGGCGCATATGCCCTGGGCCGGTATGTACCCTCCATTCTGGAAGAAAACAACTACCGGATGGTATTTGTTGCCAACTGTTACCGCCCCCTGACCCGGACGCCGGAGGAAGCGGTGGAGGTGATGAGGGAGATCGAAGCCGCCTGCGGCTTAAAGTTCACCGATATTATCAACAATTCCAACCTGGGAAGCGAGACTACCGCCGAAACGGTGGAAGCTTCCGCTTCCTACATAGAAAAACTTTCCCAGCTCACCGATCTGCCTGTGTTTGCAACATCGGCAATGGAGTCGGTAGCGGAGCAGCTGCCGCCGGAGTACTCTCCAATACTGGTGCTGCAGCTCCAGGAAAAATATTTTGACTTACCATCCCAGAAGCCGGGCAACCGACCTCTGTGGGGATAAAAAGACCCAAGGAGGAAACTTTATGGCAAAGCTTACATTCCAAACCGATCTTTGCAAGGGCTGTGGCCTGTGTGTCAGTGCCTGCAACAAAGGTCTGCTGGTCATCGATACCAGCAAGATCAATAAGAAAGGCTATTCTCCTGCGGTTTTGACCGATCCGGAAAAGTGCGTCGGCTGCGCTTTCTGCGCCACCATGTGCCCGGATTGCATCATCACCGTAGAAAAGTAAGGAGGGTTATTATGGCAGAACGTGTACTTATGAAGGGTAACGAAGCCATCGCGGAGGCCGCCATTCGGGCAGGCTGCCGCCACTACTTCGGCTATCCCATCACGCCTCAGACCGAGATCGCGGCCTACATGGCCAAGAAAATGCCCAAGATCGGCGGCGTATTTCTGCAGGCAGAAAGTGAAATTGCGTCTATTAACATGGTCTACGGCGCAGCCGCTACCGGCACCCGCGTTATGACCTCCTCCTCCAGTCCCGGAATCTCCCTGAAATCGGAGGGCCTGAGCTACATCGCCGGCTCTGATGTGCCTGCGCTGGTGGTCAATGTCCAGCGTGGCGGCCCGGGCCTGGGCGGTATTCAGCCTTCCCAGTCCGACTATTTCCAGGCCACCAAGGGTGGCGGCCACGGTGACTACCGGATGATCGTCCTGGCACCTGCCTCGGTGCAGGAAATGGCCAGCCTGACCATCAAGGGTTTTAACCTGGCAGATAAGTATCTGATGACCTCCATGATCCTGGCGGACGGCACCATCGGACAGATGATGGAGCCTATCTCCTTTGAGGATGCGGAGATTGAAAACTACGAAAAGCCCTGGGCTCTGACCGGCACAGAGGGCAAGCGGAAGCACAATATCGTCAACTCCCTGTACTTAAAGCCCGATGAGCTGGAAAAGAAGAATTTTGAACGCTACGAGCGCTATAAGATCGTGGAAGAGAATGAGCCTATGTGGGAGGAATACATGATGGAGGACGCAGAAATCTGTGTCGTGGCCTTCGGTATTGCTTCCCGTGTGGCGAAAAATGCCATTGTGGCTGCCCGTGCTGAGGGCATCAAGGTGGGTCTGATCCGTCCTATCACATTGTGGCCCTTCCCGGTAAAGCCCCTGAAGGCAGCTGCCGACCAGGTCAAGAGCTTCATTTCTGTGGAGCTGAACATGGGTCAGATGATCGAGGATGTGCGCCTTGCCACCGAGTGCAAGCGCCCTGTTACACTTTGCAACCGCTCCGGCGGCATGATCCCCAGCCCTGAGCAGGTGCTGGATGCTATTCGCAATGCGCAGAAAGGAGAGTAACCATGGCTGTTGTTTTTGAAAAACCCAAGGCTTTGACCGATACCCCGCTGCATTACTGCCCCGGTTGCCCTCACGGCATTATCCACCGGTTGGTTGCCCAGGCAATTGACGATCTGGGCATCGAAGGCAAGACCATCGGCGTTGCGCCGGTTGGCTGCGCCGTTATGGCTTACGATTACTTTGCCTGCGACATGATCGAGGCTGCTCACGGCCGTGCGCCTGCTACTGCCACCGGCATCAAGCGCTGCAAGCCGGATAACATCGTCTTTACCTATCAGGGTGACGGTGATTTGGCTTCCATCGGCATGGCGGAAACCGTCCATGCCGCTGCCAGAAATGAAAATATCACCATCATCTTCGTCAACAATGCCATCTATGGCATGACCGGCGGTCAGATGGCACCCACTTCTTTGCCCGGCCAGGTCACCCAGACCTCTCCTTACGGCCGTGATGTGAACCACTGCGGCTGGCCCATCAAGGTTTGCGAGATGCTGTCCACGTTGGAAGGCCCCGAGTACATCGCCCGGGTGGCGGTAAACAACGTAAAGAATGTGAACCAGGCAAGAAAAGCCATCAAAAAGGCCTTTGAGAATCAGATCAACGGCAAGGGCTTTAGCTTGGTGGAAGTGGTTTCCGCTTGTCCTACCAACTGGGGCATGACTCCCCAGAAGGCCCTGGAGTGGGTGGAAAGCGATATGCTGCCTTATTACCCCATCGGCGTTTACAAGGATCGCTCCGCCGAAAAGGAGGCTGCAAAATGAAAACCACACAGATTTTGATTGCAGGCTTCGGCGGACAGGGCGTTCTGTTTGCCGGTAAATTCCTGGCCTACAAAGGCCTGGTACAGAACAAGCAGGTCTCCTGGCTGCCTTCCTACGGCCCGGAAATGCGCGGCGGCACCGCTAACTGCTCCGTGATCCTGTCCGATATGCCTGTCGGCTCTCCCATCATCACCACTCCCGATGTGCTGGTTGCCATGAACCTGCCTTCGTTGCAGAAGTTTGTGGATGCTGTAGCTCCCGGCGGCAAGATCATCATCGATTCTACTTTGATCGATGCCAAGGTCGAGCGGACCGATGTGGAGGTGTTCTACATTCCCGCCACCCAAATGGCCAAGGATGCCGGCTTTGTCACCTTGGCAAATATGATCCTCACCGGCAAGGTGCTGAAGGAAATTACCGATGTGACCTACGAGGGCAACAAGGAAACTTTGGAGGCCTTTATCCCTGCCAAGAAGGCAAACCTCATTGAAGTAAACTGCCAGGCTCTGCAGCTTGGCTATGACTACTAAGGGAGGATGATACCCATGCTGAATATTAAAATCATCAAAACCGAGACCCCTAAGGCAAAGCCCGTTCCCGGTCAGAAGCTGGGCTTCGGCAAGATCTTCACGGATCACATGTTCGTTATGAACTACACCGAGGGTAAGGGCTGGCACGATCCGAGAATCGAGCCGTTCCACAACATTTCCCTGTCTCCTGCCGCCATGGTCTACCACTACGGCCAGGAGATGTTCGAAGGCCTGAAGGCCTACAAGAAACCCGATGGCAATGTATACCTGTTCCGCCCGGACATGAACGCCAAGCGCACCAACAACACCAACGACCGTCTGGTGATTCCCCAGATCCCTGTGGAAGATTTTGTCCAGGCTGTCAGCGCTGTGGTGGATGTGGATCGGGATTGGATCCCCACCGAGCCAGGCACATCTTTGTACATCCGTCCTTTCATCATCGCTACCGATGAATTTTTGGGCGTTGCCCCCTCCAAGACCTACCTGTTCATGGTCATTCTGTCCCCCAGCGGCGCTTACTACGAAAGCGGCCTGGCTCCCGTGGGCATTTGGATCGAGGATGAGTTTGTCCGTGCGGTTCGGGGCGGCATTGGCTTTGCCAAGACCGGCGGTAACTATGCCGCATCCCTGATTGCCCAAAAGAAGGCTCACGATGCCGGTTACTCCCAGGTGCTGTGGCTGGACGGCGTGGAGCGGAAGTACATCGAAGAAGTGGGCGCTATGAACATCTTCTTCAAGATCGCCGGCAAGGTGGTCACACCTTCTCTCAACGGCTCTATTCTGCCGGGCATTACCCGGGATTCCACCATCCAGCTTTGCAAGGCTTGGGGTTACGACGTGGAGGAGCGGAAGATCTCTGCCGATGAACTGCTGGAAGCCCAGAACAACGGCACGCTGGAAGAAGTTTTCGGCACAGGTACGGCTGCGGTCATTTCTCCCGTTGGCAAGCTGCGGTATCAGGACAAGGTCATGACCATCAACGGCGGCGAGATTGGCCAGCTGAGCCAGAAGCTGTACGATACCATCACCGGCATTCAGACCGGCAAGCTGCCCGACGAGATGGGCTGGCGCGTCAAGGTCGGCAAGTAAAAACAAAAGGAACCATCGAAAGATGGTTCCTTTTTGTGTATATACGGAGAATCTCTTAGCTCTCTCAAAGACGGGGAAGTTCGCGGTTTTGCGGTTAATAGAAGAAAAAGTATGCCCCGGTTCCATTAATGAATTCGTCATATCTAATGAAATACCAAGAATCATCGATTTTTACAGCGAAGAGCGTCTGTTCCGGCAAAACAATCGTGTTATCGGAGGAAATTTTCCTTCTTTGAAGCGTCACTTTCTTGCCGGCGGTGACGGAGCTTTCCGGAATTTCGTAACTGGAGAACAGCACATCGGAAATTTCCTCAAGCAATTGGTCATCTATGTCGATTTCTGAAATGATTTTGCCGGTATATACAATATCGCCGCTTGGATTGTTCCATTTATATTGTAAAGCGTTGTCAGCCTTTATTCCTTGTAAAAGCGTTTCTTTGGTTTTATGCCGTTGTTCAGCCAGCCATTCCCAGTATCTGTTAGGAGCCATGGCTTCAAAATTGTCAAAATTGCCGTTGGCAAGGGTAAGAGAGTTTTCCCAAAGAGTGGAAAGAACCGAAGGGGGCTCGGTCGGGATATCGGGGGCGTTGCCAAACAAATTCAGTAAAAGAACGGCTACTGCCACGATCACCACCGCTGCACCGCCGAGAATAAAAGGCAGAACCTTTGATTTTTTCTTTGGAGAAGCCGTCGGCTTGGAGATTGTCTGAAATTCGGGTAGTTCGGTAGGATTTTGCATACCGCATTTTGGACACACAGCAACGCCCTCGTCAATGTCGCTGCCGCAAATTACACAGGTTCTTTTCATAAAAACACCTCAATTTGAATGGGATATAAATATTATAACAAACAGAGCCGGATGCGTCAAGGTCGGCAAGTAAAAACAAAAGGAACCATCGAAAGATGGTTCCTTTTTTGTTGGGCATGTCATTGCGAGGAGCGAAGCGACGTGGCAATCTCCTAAGTATTTCCCCTAACCGGAGGGAATTGCCACGGCCTGCGGCCATGCAATGACAGAATAAAGCAGGGCGCATATGCGCCCGGCTGATGGTTATTGTACGCAACTGCTTTTCACCTGCTTGCTGAACCTGTAAAAATCCAGTTCCAAATAGTCACCGTCATCTCTGTGATAAACTAAGTACCAAACCCCATCGATTTCCACAGCGGAGAGCACCTCGGGCAGGGTCTTCCAGCTGTTACCGGAGGTGGTAATGGCCCATTGAACGGTTAGTTCCTTGCCGGCAGTCACAGAGCTTTCAGAAATACCGTAGTAGAAAAACAGAGTTTCGGCGGTTTTTTGCAGTGTTTTTTCGTTCATGTCGGCTTCGGAGATGATTTCGCCGGTTACCTTGAAGGAGCTGTACTGTTCGTCGCGATTGTTAAAATGTTTGGTATAGGACTCTTTCTCCATGGCCAAATATTCATCTTTCGTCTTATTCCACGGAACCCGTGCTACAAATTCCCAGTATTCGTCCGGAGCCATCTGTTCCAGTACGTCCAAATTGCCGTTCATTAGGGCCAGGCAGTTGTCAATTAGGGTAGGCTCTGGGCTGGGAGCAGGCTCGGGTGCGCCGCCGAAAAGGGTGATTACTAGAACCGCCACGGCCACGATCACCACCGCCGCGCCGCCGAGAATGAAGGGCAGAGGTTTTGCCTTTTTCTTGGCAGGGGCTACGGGCTTCACAGAAACAGCCACCGTGGCCGGAGCATCGATAACAACGGGGGCGGCAGGCTCAATGGTAATAAAGGGGCTGTCACCGGGTTCGGTAGGATCGTGGGTGCCGCACTTGGGACAGACGGCAACATTTTCATCTAATTCAATGCCGCAGATGACACATTTCTTGCTCATAGGGTTACCTCATTTATAGTATCGAAAGAATATGGTCATTGCGAGGAGCAAAGCGACGTGGCAATCTCCTAAGCATTTCTTCTAACCGGGGGATTGCCACGCCAGTGTACCCACTGGCTCGCAATGACATGGCCATATTAAAAGTTAAACAGGCTTTCTGCTGTTTTGTGGGCGATTTGCTCAAACTGGTCAGCGGTGAGATTCAAAGAAAGGAAGCGCTCCACTTCTTCCACGGGGTCCCACAGAGGATAGTCCGTGCCGTAGGCCAGCCGCTCCGCACCGTAGAGGTTGATGTAATGCTCCGCAACACCCGGTCCCATAAACATCAGCGAACTGGAAATGTCCATGATGCAATCGGTGTCGCCCAGGATATCACAGGCGGTTTCGTACATGGTGTAGCCGCCAAAATGGGCCGCGATGGTCTGCAGGCCGGGGAATAGCTCCAGAACGTGCTTCAGCTTTTCCGGGTGGGAGTAGCCGTAGCGCTTATCGCCCATATGGAACAAGATGGGAATACGACCCCGGATGGCTTCGTACATGGGAAACAGCCGCTCATCGTCAATTGCGAATCGGGAGCAATCTGGGTGGAGCTTGATGCCCTGCATGCCCATCTCCAGCAGCCGCTGGGTTTCGCCTACAACATCTTCCATTCCGGCGTGGACTGTGCCGAAGGGGATAAAGCAAGGGTGCTCTTCCGCCTGCCGGTGAATAAAATCGTTGATTTTCTGTACCCTGTTGGGGGTGATGGCTACCGGCAGGATCACATTTTGGGTGATGCCGGCCTCACGGCTGCGCGCTAAGAGCATGTCCACCGTGCCGTCCATATGACCCTGGTGGATTTCGTAGAAATCCCGGATGCTGTCGGTGGCTTTTTGGGCCACCTCCGGGGGATAAACATGAGTGTGAATGTCGATGATCTTCATGGTATCGCCTCAAAAGGAAAGTTTCTGCTATTATAGCAGGTTTTTTTGAAAAAGTAAATTAGCAGTATAATCTGCTCCTGTTTACAGATAATAGCATCGTAATTTGTAAAATAAGGAGATAGATATATATGAAAGCCACAGGTATTGTACGCCGTGTTGACGACCTCGGGCGTATTGTGATTCCTAAAGAAATCAGAAGAACTCTGCGTATCCGTGAGGGCGACCCGTTGGATAACTCATTGACACTGGAAGAAAAGTTTGCGATTGCAGTACATAGTATTTTGAAACGGTATAAAGAACAAGCGAGGTGAACTTCACTGAAGTAGTCAATAGTTAGTAGACACAAAATTTCTTATGCCACCAGTTCTGTTCTGTACAGGACTGGTGGTTTTCCTTTTAGCTTGCGAACCGGTCGTTCGTTATTGAAATAATAGATTGCTTGTTCAATAGTGGCTCTC
>JAGAMN010000022.1 GCA_017624715.1 Oscillospiraceae bacterium | reverse complement strand
CCTTGCCGGGAGTATGGGCGACAGTGGGGATTACCTCGGTCTTCACATCGCCGCAAGCCGAGCAGGTCTGCTCCTTGGAGCCGGTCTCGGTGCAGGTCGCGTCCTTGGTTACAACCCAATCACCGTAGCTATGGTTGGTTGCAGGAACAACATCCTGAGCAACGAGAACCTCGTTACAGACAGAGCAGTGCTTGCCTTCGGTCAGGCCGGTGGCGGTACAGGTGGGAGCAACAGCTGTGTCGATAACCTCAGTGTGACCCAATGCCTCACCCTCAGTTTCGCCACAGATCGAGCACTTCTTGGGTTCTGCACAGGTGGCATCATTCCAGTTGTGATTACAGATGACTTTGGCGTATGTTACCGAGATGTCGGTGATGCGGAACTGGCTGCTTGTGGTGTTTGTTAAGATGATCGGTTGAGAGGGAACAATCGGAGTTAGCGTGGCAGTGGTGCCGTTAACGGTTAACTTCGCGTTGTCCGGAACGACAGTACTACTAATGCTGTATCCACTTACGGCAGTAAATACGATTTTGGTAATCGTGTATCCGTCACTGGGCGTAAATACCAGCGTGTTTTTGGCATAGAATCTGGCAGAGGTGTCGCTGCTATAATACTTTGGTGCATTTGTACCGGAACCTTTGTTGGTTTCCAGAACTACGGCGCCATTGCCAAATATTAAACCGGTGAAATCTGCACCATTTTCCATTCCTAAGCCGGGAATGCTGACACTCTCGGTAGTTTCGCTGCTAATTTTAGGAATGGTCTCAGTCTTAGTGCCGGAACAGTTGCTACAGGTGTAGGTCATAACGCCGGTGGAGGTCTCCGTTGCGGGTGTTGTCACGACACCATTATCCCAACTGTGACCGGTAGCGGGAATGGACTGTGTGGTGGTGTTACCACAGACAGAGCAGGTGCTGGTTTTGCTGCCTGCGGTCTCGCAGCCGGGCTGCAAGGTGATCTGCTCGCTGTACTTATGGCCGAGGGCGGGTATAGTTTCAGTATAGCTATCACCACATTCGGAGCAGGTGTAGGTTGTACTGCCTGCTGTGGTGCAATCAGGATCGATGGTTACACTGGAATAGCTATGGTTACAACCGTTGTCTAGTTTATAAATCGCAATTTCCTGCTGGCCAGAGGTATAGCAGGAAAAAAGCTTGCTGCTGGAATTGTATCTCAGGATATTGTGGGTGTATTTACCTTGGGCTGTAACCGTTGCAACGCCAGATGTAGTAATACTAATTGTCCAAGAGGAGTTATCGCTCTTGGTTGTTTCCGTACGCAGGTAGTTGGAGCTGCTGGATGCAGCATAGAGGTAGCCGTTACCGGTATTAAACGACCAAGTGCTGTCTTTGGTACCTGCCTCAAGGGTCAGAATCTGTGCGTCATTAGGCACATTAACGGTGTTTTCGGTCTTGGTAACCGCAGTCTGACCGCGGTTGTTACTGTTCTGTGTAGTGCTCAATGCAAAACTGGCACTATTTGCGACAATCAAAATTTGGTCATTGGCTTTCAGTTCACTGACATTGGTAACCAGTGTTGCAGTTGTAGAACCGGAAGGCTGGGTGGGGGTAACGGGCTGAGTCTCGGTGGGCTCAGTTTCGGTGGGCTGAGTAGAAGTTGTGGGCTGCGTGGTATTGCCACTGCCGCTGCCGCCGGAATTGCCGGAGGGGGTGGTCATATTGGCGGGGACTTCTTCGCCAAACAGCAACCAAGCATATTCGGGATAGTCGATAAAAACATTTCGGTTTCCCTGGATATCCTGCACGACTTCGTTTCGACCCATTTCCCAGGTATCGACGGGATCGAGCTCCATCCATTCCAACAGAACGTCTACGCTTTGGAATACGTCTGTTATGGACTCTGCGCCCCAATTGGGACCCCATCTTACATAAACATAGAGACAGATTCTGGCAACGTCGCCCTTGACATTATCCAAGGGCTCAAAATAGCCGTTGCTGTAATAACCGCCTAAGCAGCCGGAAGCAGGGGTTCTGCCGTATACCGCTGTACCACCGTTAGCGTTGCCGTATTTTTGGTTACTTCTTGTACTGTTGACAACTGCGTCGGAGGGGCGGATGTGGTGCAGGTCTGCACCACCGCCGGTGGTAGTGTCACCGCCAAGAGATTTGGGCCAGACGTGCTCGCGATTCCAGCCGTTCCACTGACTCATACTGGAGACATAGCCGGTATACAAAAGCACGACTGTGCCGTCTTCGTTCTGGCAGTCGGTACGATCTGCATATTCATGACAATCATCATAAGAAGATGTGCGTGCATGCGTACTGGTCATCAGCGTCCGCAGAGATTGTAGCAGAGAGTTATTACTCTGGCTGGACAGCGTATCGAAGGTATAGTTTCCGGTGTAATAGGAGGACGCACTTGTGCCGTTCAAGGTAGTGCAGTCAACATCCCGCGTACCGGAGTTGTAAGTCTTAGAATAGGTACCTGGCTGGTTATCAGTAGTAGCAGCTTCGGTGTAAACCGGAAGAACGCCGACGAAAACCGATACGATCATGCACACTGCCAGCAGGAGGGATAAAGAGCGATTGGCTAAGCGTTTCATAGCAATTCTCCTTTGTTTTTGGTACTTATCATCGTAACACATTTCGACGGGAAATGAAATAGAATTACATTTTTTACATTATATAAAAACCATAGCAAAATAAACAAAGATTATACCCAAAAACTGTAAGAAATAACCATTGCACGAAGTTGACAAATATGGTATGATATGACCATCTAGGTGGATTATGCCTACTCCACAAAATAGGCATCGTTCATCAAAAAAGGAGGATAAAAAACACCCGCAAGACTCGCGGTGCAGCAGTGTGGAGACCTGCTGTAATACAGTGTCGTCTTTTCATGGACGACTGTGAGAGCATACGCGCGGAGGCGGTATGCTTAGAGTCAGAAAGTATGGCAAGTTTAACCCTGAAAAACATCAAGAAAGTCTATCCGTTCAGCGGCGACGACATCAAGAAGAACAAGAAGAAAAAGAAGAAGGATGAAGTTGTCGACGAGGAAAACAAGGTCAACCTGCAGGTTACTGCAGAGGGCGTTGTTGCCGTTCAGGAATTCTGCCTGGATATCCAGGACAAGGAATTTATCGTTCTGGTCGGCCCCTCCGGCTGTGGTAAGTCCACCACCCTTCGTATGATCGCCGGTCTGGAAGAGATCTCCGATGGTGAGCTGTACATCGGCGACCGCCTGGTCAACGACGTGCCCCCCAAGGATCGCGACATCGCAATGGTCTTCCAGAACTATGCTCTGTACCCCCACATGACCGTGTACGATAACATGGCTTTCGCTCTGAAGCTGCGTCATCGTCCCAAGGCTGAGATCGACCGCAAGGTTAAGGAAGCCGCTGAGATCCTGGACATCACCCAGTACCTGGGCCGTAAGCCCAAGGCTCTGTCCGGCGGTCAGCGTCAGCGTGTTGCCATCGGCCGTGCTATCGTCCGTGATCCTCAGGTCATGCTGATGGACGAGCCTCTGTCCAACCTGGACGCCAAGCTGCGTAACCAGATGCGTGCAGAGCTCATTAAGCTGCGTGAACGTATCAATACTACCTTTATTTATGTTACCCACGACCAGACTGAGGCTATGACTCTGGGCGACCGTATCGTCATCATGAAGGACGGTTTCATTCAGCAAATCGGCACTCCTCAGGAAGTGTTCAACCACCCCTACAACCTGTTCGTTGCCGCCTTCATTGGCTCTCCTATGATGAACCTGTTCGACGCACAGCTGATCAAGAAGGACGGCAAGTATGCTGTCGAGCTGGGCGGCTATGTTGTTGAGCTGTCCGAGGAGAAGCAGGCTAACCTGACTGCCAACGGCGTTGAGGAGCAGGAGATCGTCCTGGGCGTTCGTCCTGAGCACATTACTCTGGAAGAGAACGAGGGCATCGACTCCGTCATCGACGTTTCCGAAATGATGGGTTCCTCCGTCCACCTGCACGTCAGTGCTCTGGGCCGCGATGTAGTTATCGTGGTTTCCACCATGCATATGACCGGTGCTGAGGTTTCTGAGCTGTGCATGGGCAAGGCTGTTAAGTTTGCCTTCCCCGGCAACTGCTGCCATGTCTTCAACAAGGAGACCAAGGTCAACCTGGAAGCTTAATTTCCAAACCAAACGGGCCTGCCTTCGGGCAGGCCCGTTTTTGCTGTTATTGCAATCATCCTGGAATCGTGATATAATTGCGTCAAATCTTTTGGAAGGAGGATACCATGGATAAAAAGAGATTACAGCTCATAGGTATTACATCTCTGTCTCTTGCGGCGATGATTGTGGCAGGTATCGTAATTGCCAATGTCTTTGGCAATTACGGGGTTGACGGCCCGGCCAGTGCCGAAACACCCTCTTCCAGTGTAACTTCCTTTCCAACACAATGGACAGGGCCCTCCATACCCCAGCAAAGCGAACCGACGGGTACGGAGTCTCCTGTAACCGAGCCGACCATTGCCGAACCTCCGGTCACAGAACCGCCGGTCACAGAACCTCCGGTAACCGAGCCTCCGGTAACCGAGCCGCCGGAAACCCAACCGCCCACAACCAGACCTACTGCTTATCCGCCTGAGGGCGATACGATGATTGGCAATCTGTACACCCGGGATCAGCTGGCCGCCATTAACGGAACCCGGAAAGGTTACGGCGCCGGCAAATCTGCCAATGGCGTTCGCCCGTCCAACGCCAGTAATGCGCAAAAAGCCTACGGGAAGCTGTACGATGCCCATTTTATTGCTCCGGACAACGGTAAAGTCTATCTTACCTTCGCCCACGGCTATGAGCAGGACAACCTTACCGGTGTGGTTCTGGATATGCTGAAGGAAAAGAATATCAAGGCTGTCTTCTTTATCAATCGGGACTACGCAAGATTAGCGCCTGACATGGTCTGGCGGATGATCAACGAAGGACACATCGTTGGCAACCATGCCACCAAACATCCGGATATGGGAAAACAGACTGTGGATCAGCAGGTGTCCGAGATTATGGTGATGCATAATTACATGGTTGAGCATTTTGGCTATGAAATGAGGCTCTTCCGCCCACCCAGCGGCTATTATTCCGAACGGTTGCTGGCGGTAGCCCAAAGCTTGGGTTATACCACCGTCCAGTGGAGCTATACATATCGGGATTGGGATAGAAATTCACCTCCGAATTCCGCAGAATTCCTTGCGGATATTGTAAATTCCACCCATAGCGGCGCGATCTATTACTTCCACACAGTCACCCCAAGCGGTGTGTCTGCCATCTGCGATTCCATTGATGCTATCCGAGCCAAAGGCTACGAATTTGACCTGTTTACCGGGAAGGTTGAGCAAGAATAACATCCGCAGAAAGGCTTCTGCGGATGTTTTATTTGTTTCAAACTGGGAAAAATAGGAAAAACAAAATTATAGTTTTTAAAAAAGGAAAAAAGGTTGTTTGCGCAACGGGTTTCTCTTGACAAATCGTCAAAAAAGAGGTACTCTCTTATCATATAGGCTTTCGTTGAAATATAAGGACAAACTGCCCTTGCCAGAGGAGAATACAGGCAACACCGAAGTCCATTCCCCATACAATGAAGCATATTACTTAAAGGAGTTTACCGCAATGCGTGAAAGTGGTATTTTGATGCATATTACCTCCTTGCCCGGCCCCTATGGAATCGGCTCTATGGGCAAGGCGGCTTTTGAATTTGTGGATTTTCTGAAGCAGGCCGGACAGAGCCGCTGGCAGATCTTGCCTTTGTCTCCCACCGGTTACGGCGATTCTCCGTACCAGTCCTGCTCTACCTTCGCCGGAAACCATTACCTCATCGACCTGGATTTGCTGATCGAAGAGGGGCTGCTTACTGCTGATGACCTGGAAGGCGTTTACTGGGGCGACAGCGAAACCAAGGTGGACTACGGCATTCAATACAACAATCGGCTGAATCTGCTGCGCACCGCCTATTCCCGTTTTGCAGACCAGGAAAAGCTGGATACATTTTGCCGTGGAAACAGTGATTGGCTGCCGGATTTCGCCTTGTTTATGGCGCTAAAGGATAAACTGGGCGGTCAGCCCTGGTATCAGTGGGAACAGGGACTGAAGTTTCGCCAGCCCGATGCCATTTGGCAGGCCCGGCAGGAACTGAAGGACCAGATTCGGTTCTATAGCTTTGTGCAGTATGTATTCTTCAAGCAGTGGAACGCCCTGCATGCCTATGCCAATAAAAACGGCATCCGCATCATCGGCGATGTACCGATCTATGTGCCCTATGATTCTGTGGAGACTTGGACTGCTTCCGAGCTGTTCCAGATGAACGCAGACCTGGAGCCCACCGCTGTTGCCGGTTGTCCTCCCGATGCATTTTCTGATGACGGTCAACTGTGGGGCAATCCCTTGTATCGCTGGGATGTAATGGCCAAGGATGACTACAACTGGTGGATTCGCCGCCTGGCTGCTGCCGGTAAGCTCTACGATGTGATCCGCCTGGATCACTTCCGTGGCTTCGAAAGCTACTGGGCCGTGCCCTATGGCGATACTGTTGCCAAAAACGGCAAGTGGATCAAGGGCCCTGATATGGACTTTATCAATGCCGTCAAGCGCCAACTGCCTGATCTGGATATGATTGCCGAAGATCTGGGCCTATTGACCCAGGAGGTGCTGGACCTGCGGGATAATTCCGGTTTTCCCGGTATGAAGGTTTTGGGCTTTGCCTTTGATTCCAGAGACCCCTCCGAATATCTGCCTTACCAGTTTGATTTCAACTGCGTTTGCTATACCGGCACCCATGACAACATGACTACCAGACAGTGGTTTGACACCGCTTCGGAAGATGCCGTGGCGTACGCCAAAGAGTACATGACTCTGACGGAAGAAGAGGGCCTGGTCTGGGGCGTGATCCGCACCGCAATGTCCAGCGTGGCAAAACTGTGCGTGATTCAGATGCAGGATTACCTGGACCTGGGCGAGGAAGCCCGGATGAATTTCCCCGGCACTCTGACCAGCGCAAACTGGACCTGGCGTGCCAAGGCCGGCTTTGCCGATCAGGCCTTGGCTAAGCGTATTCGCAGGATGACTGTGCTGTATGGCCGCACAGAGAAATAATTATCAACAGTATCAATGAATGGAGACTCTTAACATGAAATACAATTGCCTGAACATTCTGAAGTGGACGGAAGCACAGCTGAAGTACACCCATGACGTGTCCCTGCAGGAAGCGACCCCCCAGGAACTGCACGAAGCTCTGGGTCAGGCCGTCATGATGGCGATTTCCGATAACTGGAATGGTGCCAAGCGCACCCGTATGCACCAGCGGAAAGCTTACTACATTTCCGCCGAGTACCTGGTTGGCCGTCTGGTTTACAGCAACATGTATAACCTGGGCATCCTGGACGAAATGAAGCAGCTGTTTGCTGAGCGCGGTGTGGATCTGGCCGTCCTGGAGGATATTGAGGATGCAGCCCTGGGTAACGGCGGCCTGGGCCGTTTGGCAGCCTGCTTCCTGGATAGTGCCGCCAGCTGCAACATTCCTCTGTCCGGCTACGGCCTGCGTTACCGTTTTGGCTTGTTCAAGCAGAGCTTTGACCAGGCTGGCAGCCAGATCGAAGCTGCTGATGACTGGACCAAGTTCGGCGATCCCTGGTCTTACCGCCGCTATAACCATACTGTGAAGGTCAAATTCCCCGACCATACCGTCCTGGCTGTACCCTATGACGTTCCTGTTATCGGCTACGGTACCGACAATGTGGGCACTCTGCGTCTGTGGCAGTGCGAGGCCGAGGAGGAACTGGACTTCAACGCTTTCAACGACCAGGATTACCTGCGCGCTCTGGCTCAGAAGAACAAGGCTGAGGACATCACCCGTGTTCTGTATCCCAATGACTCCACTTGGGAAGGCAAGCGCCTGCGTATCAAGCAGCAGTATGTGCTGTCCTCCGCATCTTTGCAGGATATGATCCGGGTGTATAAGTCTGCCCACGGCTCTGACCTGAGCAACTTTGCTGACTTCTACGCTGTCCAGCTGAACGATACCCACCCTGCTATGTCCATCCCCGAGCTGATCCGTCTACTGATGGTCGAAGGCATGGACTTTGACCAAAGCTTTGCTATTGCTCAGAAGACCTTCTCCTACACCAACCACACCGTTATGGGTGAGGCTCTGGAGAAGTGGAATCTGGACCTGCTGCGCAGCGTGGTGCCCGAGATCGTGGACATCATCTGCCGTATCGATCAGAAGCTGAAGAGCGAGCATCCCGAGCTGTTTATCGTCCGGGATAACACCGCCCACATGGCAAACCTGAGCGTCTATGTTGGCAGCTATATTAACGGTGTTGCTGAGATCCACTCTCAGATTCTGAAGGACGACTGCTTTAAGCAGTGGTACGCCGCATTCCCCGAGCGCTTCCAGAACAAGACCAACGGTGTCACCCCCCGTCGCTGGATGGGCCTGTGCAACCCCGAACTGACCCAGATGATCAAGTACCGCATCGGCGGTGACTTCCTGAAGGATCTGGATCGCCTGGCAAAGCTGAAGCCCATGATCGACGATGACATGGTCCGTCAGTTTAATACCATCAAGCGTACCAAGAAGGAACAGCTGTGCAAGGTTATTGCCGAGAAGGAAGGCGTTCAGCTCAGCCCTGACTTCATGTTCGACATTCAGGTCAAGCGCCTGCACGAGTACAAGCGCCAGCTGATGAATGCTCTGTCCATCGTGGATATCTACTTCCGTCTGAAGAACGGCGAGCTGCCCAACTTCCAGCCCACCGCATTTATCTTCGGTGCCAAGTCCGCCCCCGGTTATGCCCGGGCAAAGGCAATCATCCGCTATATCAACCGCATCGCCAAGATGATCAACAGCGATCCCGCTGTCAGCGAAAAGTTGAAGGTGGTCTTCGTACAGAACTATAACTGCTCCTACGCTGAGCATATCATTCCTGCCGCCGATGTTTCCGAGCAGATCTCTCCTGCCGGCACAGAAGCCTCCGGTACCGGCAATATGAAGCTGATGCTCAATGGCGCTGTGACCCTGGGCACCCTGGACGGCGCCAATGTGGAAATCGCCCAGGAAGCCGGCATTGAGAATGAGTATATCTTCGGTCACACCGTAGAGCAGATCAATGCCATCAAGGACCGTTACAACAGCCGGGATATCTACAATGGGGATCAGCACTTGCGTCGCGCCTTGGATACCTTGGTAGATGGCACTGTGCCCACCGATGACGACCAGAGAGAGCTGTACCATGCTCTGCTGGACGGCACCCATTGGCACAAGGCTGACCACTACTATATTCTGCTTGACTATCCTTCCTATGTGGAAGCCAAGCTCAGAGCCAATGCCGATTACGCCGATCGCCTGGCCTTTGGCCGGAAGTGTCTGCTGAACATCGCCTCCGGTGCAAAGTTCTCCTCCGACCGTACCATTCGTCAGTACGCCGAGGAAATCTGGCACATCCAGCCCACGCAGTTCTAACAAAAAATCCCGACCTTTCCACAAGGTCGGGATTTTTATTAACCTTCTTCTACGATGATTTCCTTGACTACCAGGCCGGGATTCCGGCGGCAGGTGAAGTCGATTGCCCAGTAGCTGGAGAAAACCAGCAGGCTGCGGCCGCGGTAATCTTCCAGAAGTTCCGCATCCGAACCCAGGTTCAGGTCGGAGAGGTCGCCAGGATAGCTCTCGATGAGCCGGATCTCCTCATAGGGTAGATTCTCCATTCGCAGATCCACGCCGTACTCGTTCTTCATGCGGTACTGAAATACATCAAACTGCAGCGTACCAACAACGCCAACGATGACTTCCTCCATACCGGAGTTGGGCACTTTGAAGATCTGGATGGCACCTTCCTGAGCGATCTGCTCGGTGCCCTTGACAAACTGCTTGCGCTTCATGGAGTCCTTGGCGCTGACCCGGCAGAAATGCTCGGGAGCGAAGGTAGGAATGCCGGAATAGGAGAACTTCTTGCCGGGTACGGTGATGGTGTCACCAATCGCGAAAATGCCCGGGTCAAACACGCCGATCACGTCACCGGCATAGGCTTCTTCCACGATTTCACGCTCTGCAGCCATCAGCTGCTGGGGCTGGGAAAGACGCATCTTTCTGCCGCCCTGCATATGGTAGTATTCGGTGTCCCGCTGGAACTTGCCGGAGCAGATCCGCATGAAGGCCAGACGGTCACGGTGCGCCTTGTTCATGTTGGCCTGGATCTTGAAAACAAATGCGGAGAAATCCGGGGAGAATGCATCCACCAGACCGCAATCAGCAGTACGGGACAGGGGAGGGGGTGTCAGCTTCAGGAATGCTTCCAGGAAAGGCTCAATGCCGAAGTTGGTCAGTGCAGAGCCAAAGAACACGGGAGAAAGCTCACCGCAGCGGACAGCTTCCATATCCATTTCCCGACCGGCAGACAGCAGCTCTACATCGTCGATCAGCTGCTGATGCTTGGCTTCGCTGTCCAAAAGCTGGGCGACCTGGGGATCATATAGATCTACGCTCAGCTTGTCAGCTTTCGCTTTGCCATTGACACCGGAGAAGAACAGAAGCTCTGCGTTCTCCCGGTCATAAACACCCTGGAAGTCTTTGCCGGAGCCGATGGGCCAGTTCATAGCATAAGTTTCAATACCCAGTTCCCGTTCTACTTCGTCCAGCAGATCAAAGGGATCCTTGGTTTCCCGGTCCATCTTGTTGATAAAGGTAAAGATGGGAATGTGCCGCATGGCGCAGACTTTGAACAACTTTCTGGTCTGAGGCTCCACACCCTTCGCGCCGTCAATAACCATCACCGCGGAGTCCGCCGCCATCAGGGTGCGGTAGGTATCCTCGGAGAAGTCTTGGTGACCGGGGGTGTCCAGAATGTTGATGCAGAAGCCGCCGTACTGGAACTGCATAACAGAGGAAGTAACGGAAATACCTCTCTGTTTTTCAATCTCCATCCAGTCGGAGGTAGCAGCGCGGGAGTTTTTCTTGCCCTTGACCACGCCGGCCTGGGCAATGGCACCGCCGTACAGCAGGAATTTTTCGGTTAAGGTAGTTTTACCGGCGTCGGGGTGGGAAATGATGGCAAAAGTACGCCGCCGGCTGATTTCTTCAATCAAGGTTGACATAATATCTACTCCTAATTAGGGGATTTCTTTCAAACTAAACTAGTTTACCACATTTTTTCCATCTTTACAAGAGGGAAGAAGGGTAAAAAAGATCACCCTCATACAGGGGTGACCTTTTTGTTCTGTTTTCTTTTAACAATTTCAACGACCAACAGGATCAATCCATAACCTACTGCGTACATTGGGGCCATTACCCAAGCAGTCAGGGGCGTATCCGAGATCAACGGCTCTGCAATGTGGAATGCATCGCTCAAATGAAAGGTGTGCATCAAAAATGCACCCAGGGTCAAATAGCAAGTAAATCCGAAGAAGGTACAGTACCATTTTTTGTAGGTGATATCGATTTGCTTAAACATCAGCAGCGCGACCACAACCGTGGCAGACAGGCTGTGATGAAGCAGACCGGAAATGGTGGGTATGTAGAAGAAAGACAGATCCTGATCCAGGAATGTTGCATAAATTACCGTGGAGATACCACCGAACAAGCCCAAAAGCCAAACAAAATGCAAAACATGGTTGTCTTTCTTTCCCAGCAGTACAGCCAGCGCCAGCACCAGGCTGGTCATGCCACAAAAACTGTCCGGAATGATTGCGTACCACCGAACAGTGCTATAGCGGAACACCTGGGAAAACCGGTTGGTCATAATAGCGACAAAAAGAAGTGCTGCCAGAATTTTTAAAACAATTGTCTGACTTTTTTCTGTTTTTGCGTACTTCTTTGCCAGTAGCAAACCTGCGCTTGCTGCAACGGTGGATGTGATGATGTAGAGGATATGCTCAATACCAAAAAGCTGGGGCCCCATAAGCTCACTCCCTGTATTCGAATTACTGTGCCTATGGTAAAATGGCAGGCCTTTCCTGTCAATATGAGGGGGCAAATCTTAATCAAGAATTAAAGCCGCCCTCATTAGAGGGCGGCAGGTGGATCAAAGAATAATTATGAGAAAATGCAGGCAGAAAACAGTATTGGCGATCATGTGTACAGCAATGGGTGTCCAGATGGTGTCCGTCTTTTGGTAAGACCAACAGGCAACCAAATGTACCGGCAGCTGCAGCCAGAACTGTGCCATCTGCTCTTCAAAGCTGTGCAAGCAGAAGAAAATCATAAATTTCTGCACAAATGTCAATGCGATCGTAACCACGTAGGCGACCCACGGTTTCTTAACGCAAATGGGCGCAAATACGCAGCCATACAGCAGACAGCTGACCGTCAGCGGGGTCATTAGGCAGAAACAAAGAATACCCCAAATCGGTTGCATATCCAGTATGCCAGTAGGGAAGAACAAAAAGTCTGCTTCCGTAGTGGGCAGCGTTGCAAAAGAAATATTGAAGAAAAACTCGTTTCCAGTATGCCAGAGGATTTCACCCAGGGTAATCCGCAGAACGACGATTACAACAGCGCAAATGGCTGCGGTGGACAAAATTTCCTTGGTGTAGATCTGCACATTTATGAATGTATCCATCAAATGTGTGCGGTAAGCAAGCAGCGCCACCACAAAATTGATGACGTGATAAACGATCACGATCCAGACTTCATACTCTGGCTGCCGTCCGCCTAAAAAGAAAAATGTCAAAAGGGCGGGGATTAGAAAAAATGCACCGATCCAGTACACAAGTCCCAGAATAACCGGCTCATTTTCCGGTCTTTCTAGCATCTGCGGAAACAGCTTGTTCACACGATCACCTCCATCTTCTACATCATATCATAATGAATGTCATCGCGCAAGAGAAAATACAGAAGACCTTGCCTCCCTCTTTGGGGGGTGAATTGCCGTAAGGCGATACGGAGGGAGAGCCAATTTATTATAAAATACTCAAAGCGAGGTTTGCAGTGGAGCAAAAAACAAGCAAAAAAAGGACTCCCTCAAGTGAGGGAGTCCAAAATTTTGAAATACTTAAGCCTTGCCGGCGCAGCCCAGGACGTTGATCAGCTTGTGGCGGACCAGCTCCTTGATGTTGGCACGGGCGGGCTTCAGGTACTCACGGGGGTCGAACTTGTCGGGATGCTCATCGTAGAACTTACGGATGGTGCCGGTCATGGCAAGACGCAGATCGGAGTCGATATTGATCTTGCAGACGGACAGGGCAGCGGCCTTGCGCAGCTGCTCCTCGGGCACGCCGATAGCGTTGGGCATCTTGCCGCCGTGGGCGTTGACCATGGCAACATAGTCCTGGGGAACGGAGGAAGAGCCGTGCAGGACGATGGGGAAGCCGGGCAGACGCTTGGTGACCTCTTCCAGAACGTCGAAGCGCAGTGCGGGGGGCACCAGGATGCCCTGCTCGTTGACGGTGCACTGCTCGGGGGTGAACTTATAAGCGCCGTGGCTGGTGCCGATGGCGATTGCAAGGGAGTCGCAGCCGGTGCGGGTCACGAACTCTTCGACTTCCTCGGGACGGGTGTAGGAAGCGGCCTCAGCGGAAACATTGACCTCGTCCTCGATGCCGGCCAGGGAACCCAGCTCAGCCTCGACAACGACACCGTGATCGTGAGCGTACTCAACGACCTTCTTGGTGATCTCGATGTTCTCTTCGAAGGACTTGGAAGAAGCGTCGATCATGACGGAAGTGAAGCCGCCGTCGATGCAGGACTTGCAGGTCTCAAAGCTGTCACCGTGGTCCAGATGCAGAGCGATGGGGATCTCGGGGCACTCGATCACGGCAGCCTCGACCAGCTTGACCAGATAAGTATGGTTAGCATAGGCACGGGCACCCTTGGAAACCTGCAGAATAACGGGGGACTTCTCCTCCTTGCAGGCCTCGGTGATCGCCTGAACGATCTCCATGTTGTTGACGTTGAAAGCACCGATAGCGTAGCCGCCGTCGTAGGCCTTCTTAAACATTTCGGTTGTGGTTACAAGAGCCATTGGAATCTATCCTTTCTTCATGTGGCGCAAGGCCACTTTTTAACGGCTACATTATACCATAAAATTTTGATATTTCAATCGTTAATTTCAAAAAACAGCCCTGATATTTCGAAAAAAACAAAATTAGCTATTTACCTTTGGCGCGAAATGAAGTATAATCTAGGCTGGTAATTTAAAAACTAACATTTAAGGAGTGTTTTATTATGAAATTGTCACCTTTGCAGATGGCAAGATACCAGTACAATCCCAAGCTCCCGGGCATGCTGAGAAACGGCATTTCCGAGATCTGTGTGGAAAACGGTAACGCAACCGAGAGTGTGGCGGACCAGGCCAAGATCCAGGCTCTGTTCCCCAACACCTACGGCAAGAACGAGATCACCTTCAAGAAGGGTCAGAACACCTCCGAGGCTAAGAAGCAGATCGTTGGCGTTATCCTGTCCGGCGGCCAGGCCCCCGGCGGCCACAATGTTATCTGCGGCCTCTACGATGCTCTGAAGGCTACCAACCCTGAGAATGTGCTGTACGGCTTCAAGGGCGGCCCCAGCGGTCTGATCAACGACGATTACCTAATCTTTGATGACGAGTACATCAACCAGTACCGCAATACCGGCGGTTTCGACATTATCGGCTCCGGCAGAACCAAGCTGGAGAGTGAGGAGCAGTTCGCCATCGTTGCTGATGTCTGCAAGAAGCACGGCATCACCGCCATTGTTATCATCGGCGGCGACGATTCCAACACCAACGCCGCTGTTCTGGCTGAGTACTTTGCTGCGCACAACACCGGCGTTCAGGTCATCGGCTGCCCCAAGACCATCGACGGCGACCTGAAGAACGAGGATATCGAGTGCTCCTTCGGCTTCGATACCGCTACCAAGACCTACAGCGAAATGATCGGCAACATCGAGCGTGATGCCAACTCTGCCAAGAAGTACTGGCACTTCATCAAGGTCATGGGCCGTTCCGCTTCTCATGTTGCTCTGGAGTGCGCTCTGGAGACTCAGCCCAATATCTGCCTGATCGGTGAGGAAGTTGCCGCCAAGAAGATGTCCCTGGCTCAGATCGCTGACTACATTGCCGATTCCGTGGCAGGCCGTGCCGCTAAGGGCTGGAACTTCGGCGTTGCCATCATCCCCGAGGGCATTGTTGAGTTCGTTCCCGAATTCTCCGTGCTGATCGCCGAGATCAACGAGCTGCTGGCCGGTGAAAAGACCGAGAAGTTCAATGCTCTGCCCAGCTGGAAGGAAAAGTACGCTTTCATCGAGAACGGTCTGACCAAGGAGTCCATGGCTGTTTTCGCTATCCTGCCCGAAAACATTCAGCAGCAGCTGTTCCTGGAGCGTGACCCCCATGGTAACGTGCAGGTTTCTCTGATCGAGTCCGAGAAGCTGTTCTCCGCCCTGGTTAAGGACAACCTGGCTGCCCGTAAGGCTGCCGGCACCTACAAGGGCAAGTTCGCTCCCCAGCATCACTTCCTGGGCTACGAAGGCCGCTGCGCTTTCCCCTCCAACTTCGACGCTGACTACTGCTACTCCCTGGGCTACAACGCCTTCATGCTGATTCAGTACGGCTACAACGGCTATCTGTCCAAGGTTTCCAATCTGTCCAAGCCTGCTGAGGAGTGGGTTGCCGGCGGCATGCCCATCACCAAGATGATGAACATCGAGAGAAGAAACGGCGAGGACAAGCCCGTTATCCGCAAGGCTCTGGTTGAGCTGGACGGCAAGCCCTTCACCTTCTTCGCTGCCAACAGAGAGCAGTGGGCTATTGAGACCTGCTACACCTACCCCGGTGCCATCCAGTACTTTGGACCTGCCGAGGTCTGCGACCTGACCACCAGAACCCTGGCTCTGGAAAAGGCCTAAATTCCTGAAATAAAAAGGACGTGCTGCGGCACGTCCTTTTTGCTTGTGTTGCACCGGTGAATGTGCTATAATCCTTTAAAAGGGGGGATCGTGATGCGAAAAAAGAGAGGTATGCAGATCGCATTTGTGCTGTATGCAGGGCTGATGATATGGCTGTTGTTCTTTCAAAGCGCCCGGATCCCGGATTACGGTGCAGCGGATTACTGGCAGCAGGTTTGTTCCGGCTGGAATTTAAAGCCCTTTCGCACGGTGGGGAATTTTATGGATGTGCTGCTGCGAAAAGCGTACTATGTCGAAAAATGGGAATCTGCCAGCGTGTATGCCTATGAGGCTCGCCATGCGGTGATCAACCTGGGCGGCAATGTGGGCATGTTTATTCCACTGGGATTCTTTCTCCCTGGGGTATTCTCCAAGCTGCGAAAGTTTTGGAAAACCTTGGCTGCGTCTGCGGGCATCATTTGTGCCGTAGAGTTGCTGCAGTTGTTTAGCTTGCTGGGACACTGTGACATAGACGATCTGATTCTGAACCTGATCGGCGTGGTCATGGGCTACGGGATATTTGCAATCCTGCGAAAAATGAAACAGGAGCCTGTCTGACAGGCTCCTGTTTTGTTGTCAATATGTGTCATTGCGAGCCAGTGTTTACACTGGCGTGGCAATCTCCTGGTTAGGAGAAATATCTGGGGGATTGCCACGTCGCTTCGCTCCTCGCAATGACACTGCTTTACTCCACTTCCACCAGGTCGTATTCCCGGCTGCCCAGGCCCAGGGCCGCGGCGGCCTCGATGGTGTGGATACCGTTGCGGCTTTCGATCCGCTGAATCAAATGGGACTTATTGGGATCGTCGCAGGCGTAGACCAGATTCACGCAGGCCTGGTCAATGGCCACCGGATCCAAAGATACCAAGATGCCAATGTCGCCAATGCAGGGATCCTTGGCAATGGCGCAGCAGTCGCAGTCCACGCTCATGTTCTTCATCACATTGACATACACCGCGTTTTCACCAAAGTATTCCTTTACGGACAGAGCGGCATCCGCCATAGCCTCCAGGAAGGAATCGTGGTCAGCAGTCCAGATCTTCTTGGGCTCGCCTGCACCGTGAATATAGGCCTTGCCGAAGGAAGAAGCAAAGCCAATGGACAGCTGTTTGATGGCGCCGCCGTAGCCACCCATGGGGTGACCCTTGAAGTGGGACAGCACCAGGGTGGAATCATAGTCCGCCATATCTTTGCCCACATAGTTTTTCTGAATGATCTTACCCTGAGGAATATCCAAAACCATATCCGGGCCTTCCGCATCCAGCAGATCTACGGAGAAATAGTCAATCCAGCCGTGCTTTTTGAAGGTCTTCATGTGCCGCTTGGTGGTGTTTCGGGAGCCGGGGTAGGCGGTGTTACACTCTACCACCGTGCCACCCACGTGGTCAATAATGGGCTTCCAGAAAGGCGGCCGCAGGAAATTCTGATTGCCGACCTCACCGGAGTGGACCTTGATGGCCACCTTGCCGGGCAGCTCCTTGCCTAATTTTTGATACAGTTCCAGGACTTTCTCCGGAGTGATAGTGCGGGAAAAATAAACAATCGGCTTCATAATAGTTCGTCCTTTCTAACATTAACCCGGCTCGGGAACGGGTGTGTTGTCGGTTATAACTTGCTCGTTAATGTACTGCGCAATAGTATCGGCATCTTCCGGTACCAGCCGGTAAGTGCTGACCGATACAGCCAAGTTGGAAATATAATCGGAGCTGACCATGGCAACGGAAATGGATTCCAACTGTCCATCAGTGCTAAAGCTGAAGCACACATAGTAGGGCGAGGATCCGTAGATTTTGTGTTCCGGATCGGTTATGACTACGCTGAAAATAATATGCTTACCATATACTGTTTTTTTGGTGGTCTTATGGGTCAAATCGCAATCATCCCACGCAAAGTCCGCAGGCCAAACATAGGTCGTTTGTGCCGAGACACTATTATTGGGCTGCCAGAATGTTCCATTTGCGCTGTTGTGCCCATAATAGGTGCCGCTGCGATACATTTTTCCCGTTGTAAAATCCTTATAATGGGTTAATTGCAGCCGGTTATCACCGGATTTCCAATACTCGGAATACGCGGGGCTTTCCAAAGTCGCAGAGGCATCACCATATACGGTGTACTCCCGGATGATTTTATAGGCATCCAACTTTTGCCACTTATCCAGCGCTTCTTTGCACGCTTCCAATTCCTCGGGAATGGCAGGTGCTTCTGTGTTAGGATTTTGGATTTCTGACTCTGAGAACAGCTGGGAAATTGTATAGGGGTCGGATTCCTGTAAATGGAATATATCGCACCGGGTCACATCGGATTGGGTAGTATAAACTTTGATTGTTGTCAAATTCTGTGACTGATCGAATATAAATGTGACTTCATAAGTGCTGGCATTTTCTGCAGAAAGCTCCGTAACCCGGAAAAGAATATGCGTTTCCTTGCCTGAGGTTGTGGTGTCCAGATAATCAAGCTTGCAATGCTGCCAGGAGAAGGTCATAGGCCAAGGCTTCGGTGTATCGGAATATTCCAGATTTGTGGGTTTCCAGTGTATAACATCGATGGCGTTGTTGCTGATAAACAGCTGCCCATCCCGGCACATAAAACTGAGGTGGGCTGTAGAATAGGGATTTCGCGAATCCCAGCACAGCTGCATCCAGTCATCCCCGTAGAAACAGTAGGAAGTAAGCGGCATTTCGATATTGGGAATTTCTGTGATGTGGAGAAGTTGCAGGGCTTCCTTTGCTTGCCACTGATCCAGTGCTTCCTTGCAGGAGAGTAGCTGTGAGGGAATGTCGGCCGTAGTTGCAGCAGGCAAAGTAGGCTGAATCAAAGCGATGCTTAGAATGGCAATCACAATCAATGCAACGCAGGTTGTCCAGAACCACAGGCTCTTAAAAAAGGGTTGCTTACGCTGTTGCTCCGGCTGTTCAGGGGGTGTCCATTCGAAGCTGTCCTGAAGCCGGAAGTCCCAAAGATTATCCTCCAAATCCTCTTTGGTAACCATCGGGGTTAAAAGACCTTCCTGCTCTGTCACAAGCCCTTGCTTCAGCAGAGATTTCAGAGTGCGGCGGATCACAGTACCGGACCAGCCGAAGGCATTTTTACACAGATCGGCAAGCTGTTCCGGCATCATGGGTCCTTTGGACAGTAACGCTTGCAACACATGGCGTTCCTGGTCGTTTACAACGGGCGATTGCATAAATTTGCCCCCTTTTCAAAGGTTGATTTTATTATACATCGTAACCGCAAAAAGCGCAAGAATGAAAGGGGCATTTCGTTGACAGAAAGCAAAAAATATAGTACAATTTCCCTATCAATCATAGCAAAAATACATAAACAAAAGGAGCGTATTTATGGATCAGAAATATGAAGCCTTATTTACCCCCTGGAAGGTTGGCAATGTGGAAATCAAAAACCGCATCGTTATGTGCCCCATGGGCGGTACATCCCTGTTTGGCTGGTTTGAGCTCACCGGCTGCGGCTTTGACAAGGAAGCTGCAAAGCTGTTTTTGGAGCGGGCTCAAAACAATGTGGGCCTGATCATTCCCGGCATCGCACCCCTGCGGGATACTTTCTGGGGCAAGTGGCTGTGGCAGAACCCCAAGATGTTCAAAGAACTCAAGGAGTTTATGGACGAGATCCATAAGACCGGCGCCAAGCTGTTCGTCCAGCTCACCGCCGGCATGGGCCGTTCCTGGGCCATCACCGAGCTGGTTGGCCCCCTGCACAAGAATAAATTTACCCGTGCTTTGGTCAAACCCGTACTGGACACTAGCCACGAGCTGGCTAGCCCCAGTGCCCAGCCTGCCCGTTGGGCCCCGGACATCATCTGCCCCGAAATGACCATGGAGCAAATCCACGAGATCATCGAGGCCTTCGCCAAGACCGCCAAGCTGTGCAAGGAAGCCGGTGTCGACGGTGTGGAAGTCCATGCTGTCCATGAAGGCTACCTGCTGGACCAGTTTGCTATCGAGTTCTTCAACAAGCGTACCGACGAATACGGCGGCAGCTTTGAAAACCGCTACCGCTTCGCTGCGGAAGTTGTCAAGGCCATCAAGGAAGCCTGTGGACAGGATTTCCCTGTATCCCTGCGCTACTCCGTTGAGTCCAAGCTGAAGGGCTTTGCCCAGGGCATCGTTCCCGGTGAAGATGCCAAGGAAATGGGCCGTGACATGGCAGAGTCCGAGCGCGCCGCCAAGTACCTGCAGGATGCCGGCTACGATATGCTCAACGCCGACAACGGTACATACGACTCCTGGTACTGGGCCCATCCGCCTATGTATATGCCCCAGAACTGCAACCTGGACGATGTTGCTCATATCAAGAAGTTTGTGGATATTCCCGTGGTCTGTGCCGGCCGTATGGAGCCCGACGTTGCCGCTCAGGCCATCGCCGAAGGCCGTATCGACGGCATGGGCGTTGCCCGTCAGTTCCTGGCTGACCCCGAGTGGATCACCAAGCTGATTGAGGATCGGATCGAAGATATTCGTCCCTGCATCTGCTGCCACAGCGGCTGCTTCAACTTCTCTTCCTCCAAGGGTCACTACAACACCCAGGATCTGAAAGACACCATGGGCCTCGCCCGCTGCGCACTGAACGCAGAAACTATGCAGAGCAAGAAGCACTACATCGCACCTGCCAAGAAGATCAAGAATATTGCGGTCATCGGTGGCGGTATCGGTGGTATGGAATCCGCTCTGGTGCTGGCAAAGCGCGGTCACAAGGTGACCTTGTATGAAAAGTCCGGCGAGTTGGGCGGTGTCTTCATCGCTGCAGCAGCACCTTCTTTCAAGGAGAAGGACCGTGACCTGATCGCCTGGTATAAGCGGGAACTGACCAAGTACCCCAGCATCGAAGTCAAGCTTAACAGCGAGATCAAGGATCTGTCTGAACTCCAGGCCGATGAGATCATCATTGCCACCGGCTCCAAGGCTAACCGGATCCCCGTACCCGGCATCGACAAGGGCATCCAGGCCATCGACTTCCTGCTGGGCAAGCATGAAGTAGGGGAGAATGTTACCATCATCGGTGGCGGCCTGACCGGCTGCGAGATCGCTTACGAGCTGTACCTGCAGGGCAAGAAGCCCACTATCGTGGAAATGATGGACGACCTGATCGTTACCCCCGGCATTTGCCTGGCCAATACCAGCTATCTTCGTGATTTCTTCAATGCCAATAAAGTCCCCGTACATCTGGAAACCAAGCTGGCAGAGATCCACGACGACGGCGTTACTGTTGTGGGTAAAGACGGTGAGAAGTTCAAGATCCCTGCCGACAATGTGATTCTGTCCACCGGTTACAGACCTGCTCCCCTGGCTGAAAAGGCTAAGCATGTCCATGTTATCGGCGATGCCTGCAAGGTGGGCAATCTGCGTACTGTTATCTGGCAAGCCTGGGATGTGTGCATGAAGCTGTAAGAGGAGACTCCTATGGAAAAAAACAAGCGTTTCCGTTGTGAGATGCGGCCCCGTGCCTATCCGCAGAGCATTGTCTCCGGCAAAACCTGTCGGTTTACTGTACTGGATTCCCGGCTGATCCGTATGGAGTATGCCCCTAATGGCGTATTTGAGGATCGCGCCAGTCAGATGGCCTTCTTCCGTGATTTCGCACCCTGCGATTTCACCTGGGAGATCAAGGATGGCACCGTTACCGTCAAGACCGCACACCTGCTGCTGACCTGCAAGGACGGCGTTCCTTTCAGCGCTGAAACCTTGTCTGTTAAGCTGCTTTCTGAGCCTGCTTCTACCTGGAATTACGGTGATGCTGTGGAGGACCTGGGCGGTACTGCCCGTACCCTGGACCGGGTCACCGGCAGTTGCCCCCTGGATACTGGTGTCTGCTCCCGTTGGGGCTTCTCCGTGCTGGACGACAGCAACGCACTGCTCCTCAATGAAGAGGACGGCTGGATCGGTGTTCGCGGCGAAAATACCCAGGACCTGTATTTCTTCGGCTTCGGATATGACTACTTGGGTGCTGTCAAGGCTCTTTATAAGCTCACCGGCGCACCTCCGCTGCTGCCTGCCTATGCACTGGGCAACTGGTGGAGCCGCTACTATGCCTACACCCAGCAGGAATATCTGGATTTGATGGATCGTTTTGTGGAAGAGGACCTGCCGTTTAGCGTCGGTGTCGTCGATATGGATTGGCATGTGGTCAAGATTCCTGAGGATCAGAAAGAGCCCGACCCCCGATTCGCCAAGGGCTGGACCGGTTACAGCTGGAATAAGGAACTGTTCCCGGATTACAAGGCCTTCCTGAAGGGCTTGAAAGACCGTAACCTTAAGACCGCTCTGAATCTACATCCGGCTCACGGCACCTGCCGCCATGAGGACATGTACGAGGAAATGGCCCGAGCCAACGGCATCGACCCTGCAACCAAGCAGCGAGTGCCGCTGGATCTGCTATCCCAGCACCATATGGAAACCTATTTCGACATTCTCCACCACCCATACGAACGCGATGGTGTGGACTTCTGGTGGATGGACTGGCAGCAGGGCACTGACTACCACTGGATCCACGAAGCCAATAAGCCCGGCGAGTATTTAGACCCCCGTGAGCGGATGGACCCCCTGTGGATGCTGAACCACTTGCACATTCAGGACATTGAGCGCAGCGGCAAGCGGCCCATGTTCTTTTCCCGGTATGCAGGCCCCGGCAGCCATCGCTATCCCGTGGGCTTCTCCGGCGATACCACTATCACCTGGGAGAGTCTGCAGTTTCAGCCTTACTTCACCGCCACCGCTTCTAACATCGGTTACAGCTGGTGGAGCCACGATATCGGCGGCCATATGCTGGGCGTGCGGGATGACGAGCTGTTTGTCCGTTGGGTGCAGCTGGGTGTATTTTCTCCCATCAACCGACTCCACAGCAGCTGTGAGCCCTTTGTTCACAAGGAGCCCTGGAATTACGATATGCTGAGCAGCAAGGTCATCAGCGACTGGCTGCGCCTGCGTCACCAGCTATTTCCCTATATCTACACCATGAACTACCGCAACCATGAGGACTTAGAACCTCTGGTACAGCCGATGTACTATCACTATCCCAAGGTAAACGCTGCCTATGAAGTGCCCAATCAGTTCTTCTTCGGCAGCGAGCTGATGGTAGCGCCCATCACCAAAAAGGAAGACCCCAGAGCTCTGCTAGCGGCCACCGAGATGTGGCTGCCTGCTGGAAGCTGGTTCGACTTCTTCACCGGTATGCACTATGCCGGCGGCAAGGGAAGAAAGCTCACCGTCTGCCGCGACCGCAAAACCATTCCTGTCTTTGCCAAAGCTGGCGGTATCGTGCCTATGGCTAAGCTTACACCCCACGATAACCACCTGGGCAGCACGGTGGATATGAAGCTGCTGGTGTTCCCCGGGGCAAGCAACCGCTTTGTGCTGACCGAGGACTCCGGTGAAATGCTGGATTACAAGAACGGCGCGGTTGCCCGTACCGCAATCATCCTGGATTGGGGCAAGACTCCCAAGCTGACCATTGCGCCTGCTACCGGCGATCTGAGCCTGATTCCCGAAAAGCGGAATTGGCGCATCGGCCTGCGGGGCTTCCACAAGAGTGTTGCCGTCACCGCCTTGGTAAACGGCAAGGCTATTGCAGCTGAAACTGCCCTTGATGCCCAAACCAATACCTTGTGGGTCACCGTCAGCGTAGCTTCTACTGCCGAAATCAGCCTGCAGATCGAAGGCGACGCGCTCATCCATGACAACGCAGATGCGCTTGACCGCTGCGAGAATAAGATCCTCTTTGCCCAGCATACCATTCAGTCCAAGGCTGCCATGTGGGAGGTCGTCAGCAACGAAGCTATGCCGCTGGAAGAAAAATGTCTCCAACTCAATGGCAAATTCCAGGAGATGGATATGCTGAGCAAGGCTGTCCAGGAAATGCTGTCTTTGACAGAAGATAAATACCTGGGCATCCAAATTTGACGGAAAGGAATAAGAATATGTTTTTAACAGATGAACAACAAGCCATTTTGAACGGCTCCAAAGGCGAGACTATGGCCAAGGTCATGAAGACCCTGGTGATGTACGGCGAGACCTTCGGTGCTGACAAGATGGTACCCGTGACCTCCGAGTATAATCATCTGGTCACCTCCTTCGGCCTGAAGATGATGACCCCTGTATTTGACTTAATGCAGCAGCTCATCGATGCCGGTGCGGTGTCCGGGCAGAAATTCTCCGTAGACCCCCGTCCGCTGGATAAGAATGTCCCTGCCAATTTCCTGCAGAATATCATTTTTAACGTGGCTATGTATGCCAAGCAAGACTCCTATGAGAAGCAGCTGAACGAGTTGGGCCTGATGAACGAGGATGCCTTTACCTGTGCCTGCTATTTGGACCAGGTTGGCAACAAGCCCAAGAAGGGCGATGTGCTCAGCTGGGCAGAATCCTCCGCTGTTGTCTATGCCAACTCCGTCCTGGGCGCCCGCTGCAACCGCAACTCCGGCATCATGGACATCATGGGCTCTATTGCCGGCTTCGTGCCTCACTTCGGACTGCTGACCGATGAAGGCCGTAAGGCAAGCTGGATCATCAAGGTGGAAACCACCAAGAAGCCCGAGGCGCAGCTCCTTGGCTCTGCCATTGGCATGAAGGTCATGGAGGATGTTCCTTATATCACCGGCATGGAAAAGTGGCTGGGCACGGAACTCAACGACGATAATTGCGCCTACCTGAAGGACTTCGGCGCTGCCACCGCCAGCAACGGTGCTGTGGGTCTGTACCACATTGCCGGCCTGACCCCCGAGGCTCAGGAACTGGGCGAAAGCCTGGTGCTGGAAAATGCCCAGGTCTATGTCATCGACGATGCAGAGCTGCAGCGCGTGCAGGATAACTACCCTGTTATTTGGAAGAATCCCGATGCAAAGCCCAAACTGTGCTTCGTGGGCTGCCCCCACATGAGCCTGCAGCAGCTGATCAATTGGACCGAAGCTGTGGAGGAGGGCCTGAAGGCCAGCGGTAACAAGAAGGTGCAGATCCCCACGGTCTTCACCACCGCTCCTGCGGTGAAGAAGGCCTTTGAGCAGACCGAATATGCTGAGCGGCTGAAGGCCACCGGCGTGATCCTGAGCTACATTTGCCCGCTGATGTACATGAATAACCCCCTGGCTGGCAAAATGCCCGTGATCACTTGCTCCAATAAGCTGCGCACCTACACAACCGCCCGTTACTACACCGAAGCCCAGATCCTGGAAAAAATCACAAAGGGAGGTAACTGATGATGAAAGAATTTAAAGGACGCATCGTTGCTCCCGGCACCGTGACCGCTCCTGCGCTGGTTTCTCACGGCGGACTGAATACCCTGGCCTCCTTCCAGAAGGCTCTGCAGTTTGGCGACAAGAAGGCTACCTGCGGTGACCAGAATAACCCGGATCTTTACGGCAAGGAAATGCTGGGCAAGGCTCTGTGCCTGCCTCAGACCATCGGCTCTACCACCGGCGGCCTGGTGCTGTACTGCGCCTGCGCCATGGGCCGTCAGCCTGCCTGCATGCTGTTTTCCAATCCCATCGACTCTCTTGCTGCCGCCGGCTCTATTCTGGCATCTGTGTGGCTGGAGGGCGTGAATATGCCCGTTGTGGACAGCCTGGGTGACGAGTTCCTGAACTACGTCAAGGACGGCATGTCCATCACCATCAAAGAAGACGGCACCGTTGTCGTTGAAAACTAAATGAAAAAAGTAGGGCGGGGGCTTGCTCCCGTCCTACTATTTTTATGGGGCATCACTCCTGGATGGCCATTATGTCGCAAGTTTCGTTCTTATACTACAAGCGTTACCGGGAACATCCGAATTCTTGATTTTCTATGGGAATTGTGATATGCTGTTACCGTCAGTTCGATAAATAATATTTAGGGAGAATATATTCAAAGAACAAGGAGGTTCAATGGCTATGAAAAAGGTACTTGCAATCTTCACCTTCGTTCTTATGTGCGGAGCAATTCTTTGTGCTTGTCAATCGACGAATTCTCCACACAATGCTCATGAACACACTTACGAGTATGGTCAATACGATATAGGTCACTTCATAAGGTACACTTGTGGCTGCCCTTCGCCATTAGCCCTTGTAGAACATAGTGACGCAGATGAAAACGGCATATGTGATGTTTGCAGCTTTGAATATGACCTTGTTTTTAAACTTACATACGACAAGGAGGGGTACGCGGTTGACAGAGTTGGTCCCGGATACAAGGGTGGCGACATTGTGATCCCCTCGAATTATAATGGACTTCCTGTAGTTGAGATTGGATATGGCGCGTTCAAGAGCGAGTACATGCTTACTTCTGTGATTATTCCCGATACCGTTACGCTTATTTCTGATGATGCCTTTGAAAATCAAATATCTCTTACGAGCATAAATGTTGGAGAAAGCGTTGTTACCATAGGTGTAAGCGCATTTGAAGGTTGCACAAAGCTGAAAACAGTTGTAATTAGCGATGCTACTGAGTATATCTATTCAGCTGCGTTTAAAGGCTGTACCTCTCTGGCAAGTGTTACGCTTGGTAATCAGATAAAGGAAATTACTGGTTCAGTTTTCGAGAACTGTACAAGTCTTAAAACCATTACAATTCCTGCTTCTATTGAAAAGATGGGTGCTTGGGTGTTCTATGATACCAACATCACCGATATTTATTTTGGAGTGTCCGCTCCCAGTGCAGATTGGAATGAGAAATGGGCAGAAGGCCTCAATGAAGATGTAAATATCCATTGGGCAGAAGCGGAAGAATGAGCAAAAAGAAGTTCTCCAATCGTTAACGGCAGTGCCTTGATGGTGCTGCCGTTGCGTTTTGTCATGGTGGGTCAAGCCACCGCCCTACGATAAGACCCGGTAGAGAACTTCTCTACCGGGTCAAAATATTGCGCTTGGTTATATACCGTGGATTTCAATCAGCTCCAAAACCTGTTGACCTCTTGCTGTCAGGGCAAAACTGCCCCGCAGATGGTGGGCTTCCGCATTCCGGTAAGTCCCGGAAAGGGGCTTGCCAAAGTCCAGACTGATGAGCTGCCGCTTTTCCAAACATTGGAGAATTAAGCTATATTCCTCTACAGAATAGTCATCGTCCTCCAAATAATAGGGTGTGGGATCGTCTCTGCGCCGCACCGCCGGCAGGAAGGGAATCTGCCCCAATTTCCGGAGCATATCCACCTCACCGGGGGAGAGGATCATTTCACCGCAGCTTCCGCAGCTGCCGCAGCAATTACCGCATCCGGACATTACAGCCTACTTTCTCTGCTCTGACAGGTAAACAAGATCACTTGCTTAGTTTCTCCAATTGTCCGCAGAATATCCATAGCTGCTGCCAGGCGGGTGTCATCAAAACGCACCAGGGCATCATCCAGCACCAGGGGTGCATCGGGGGTCAGCTCCTCGGCAACAGCCAACCGCAGAGCCAAATACAGTTGATCCACCGTACCGTCGCTGCGGACTTGGGCAGGGCGGAGGGTGTCCTCTTCCTGGGCGCCGGCATTCAGGCTTAAATCGGAGCTAAGCGCCAGTCGGTCATACCGCTGCCCGGTGAGTTGACCAAATAGCTCCTGGGCCCGCTTGGAAATCCGGGGCGCAAATCGCCGTTGCAGTTCCGTGGTAGCAGCGTTCAACGCTGTCAGCGCCAATTCCAAAGCGGTGTAAGTATCCTCCAGCTGCCCGATCCGCCGGGAAACGGCCTTCAGCTGAGTGCGAATCACCGATTCCTGACCCAAAGACTCCGCCCGGCCTTCGTACTGACCCAGTTTCAAGTGCAACTGTTTCAAATCAAAGGCGATGGATGCCAGCAGAGCGTCTGTCTGACTGTCGGAATAGGTAAGCGTATCCTCTCTTTCGGGCTTTGCCACAGGCTTCAGCATTGAGCGCAGAGCAGCTGCGTGGCGCTGTGCCTGCTGCAATTCCTTCTCGGCAATGGCCAATGCATTCCGGTTGGCAACGATCTGACTCCACCGATCCACGCATACATTCAGCGCCTCGCCGTTGGAATAGGCTGCGATCCTTTCCTCCAGAACCCGAATGCGTTCATCCAGATCCTTGCGCAGCGCCTTGACAGACTCTGCGGTCTTGAGATAATTTTCTTGATCCTGCAGATATTTCTCCGCTTCTGCGATCCATTTATCAACACCCATACCGGGGTATCTTTCAAAAATGGCTGATGTTCTGGTCACATAGATCTTGTTCTTATGGCTTGTGAAAATCAGCAAACCAATAACCGCTGCAATCAGTACCGCACCGGAAACCATGTACATCACCGGCTGCCACAGTAGACCTGCCAAACCCAGCGCCAAGCTGACAATCGCAGCAAGCACATAACCAATCCACAGCTTACGGTTCATCTTTACCCGGCTTGCCTGCAAGGCGATATATTCCTCCCGATCCTCTCTTGCCCGGGCAACCGCCTCTTGGGGCGTCAGTTCCCGGAAACAGGTAGGAGCAGCAGGGGAATCCGGAATGGAAGGCATTTGCTGATTTTCCGTTTGCAGCTGCAACTGCATCTGCTGTAAATCCTTGCCCTCCTGCAGAGCCTTTCGCGCCGTCTCCAGTTCCGGCAGACCGTCGCAAACCTGGGAAAGGGCATCATAATCCGCCGTGGCATTCGCCAGCGCCTGCTCCGCATCGGTCACCTTTTGTGCATCGTCCTCTGCGGCGGCATGCTGCAGTGCGGCTTTGTGATTTTGCAGGTCTGCAAGGAATACTTCCTTTTCGCTGTACTGCTGCTTCAACCGTACAATTTCCTGCTGCAGGCTAATAAGCTCACTGAGCTGATTTTCCAGCCGCATTTTCTCCGTTTCCGCCTGAGGCAGCAGACCGGTTTTGTTGTAGCGGCACTTATTTTTCAAATCTCGCAGGGTGCTGGCCAGCTTGTCCCCAGCACCGCTTTCGTCACCGGTGGTCACCAGGCTGTTCAGTCTGCGGCGCAGGGCATCGTCCTGAGTTACCGGCAGATCGGTCAGCTTTAAAAAGCCCGCCCGGGTAAATACGCTGCGCTCCACACCCAGCAGCATTTGGCCGCAGTTCGTGCTGTTCAATTCTTCCACAGGAAGACCGGTGTCCGTTTCATAGGCGGAAAACTCACCAAACACCAGCCGACCCTTCGTCTGCCGCTGAATGGTAATGTCCCGTCCGTTCCAGTTCAAATCAATCCGCCCGGACATAGGCGCGCCGGACCAGGGAGCATAGCGATCCTTGTCCGCCAGGGAAGTCTTGGTGGATTTCGCTCGGGTGTCCAAACCGTAAAGCATGTTCACCAAAAATGCGCACCAGGTGGATTTACCCCATTCATTGGGGGCTTCAATGATGTTCAGACCCGGTTTCAAAGTCAGCGTCTGATGCTCCAGCTTACCGAAAGTAGCGGTCATGGAATAGATCTTCACGGCAGAACCACCTCCTGTCCGTCCAGAATCTGCCGGGAAATTTTCGCGGCCAGCTTCAGCTGCCGCTGCAATTTTTCGCTGTCGGTGTCCAGTCCGTTGTGGAGCGCCTTGAAGAACATACCCTCCAGGGAATCTTCGTCAATACTGCTCCACAGATCCACCTCCGGCATTGTCCGATCCCGCAGATCCAAATAGGGGATGTGGGGATACTGGGCAGCAATTGCAGCAAGGTCAATAGGAGCTGCATAACCCGTAAATGTCACCCGGTAAGCATCTTGGGTTTCCACAGGGGGCAGCAGGTTGGCAATGGCCTCTGTCGGGTCTTCGCCGGCATCCAAAGTTTCGTCAAAAAAACGGGGGGTATTCATGGGCAAGAATTGGGCAGTTACACCCTCGTCCAAAGTCACCAACAGCGCACCCTTAATGCCCGGCTCGTCATAGCCCCGTCCCATAGGGCAGCCGGGCCATGCGCAGAGGGTGTCCCCGGCGCGGAAACTGCCGCCCTTATGAATGTGCCCCAGAGCCAGATAGGAAAGTCCGCTTTCCCGAACCTGCTGGCTGGTGATGGGGCAGTAGGGGGAGGAGGCCTGCATGGGATCGCCGTGAAGCAAACCGATGTGCCACCGCTGCAAACCCTCTGCTCGGAAATTCTTCAGCAATCCGGGGCAGTCCATGGCAGTAAAACCTGCGCCATAGAGCTTGCAGTCTTGCTCCGGGATGTCGATTTCTTCGATTGCCTGGCTCTTGAAAATATGTACATTTTCCGGCCAAATCTCCGCCAAATAAGGGCTGCTCGGTACACAAAAATCATGATTTCCCGGGGCAATGTATACCGGGATATCCAGCTCACCCAGAGCTTTGCTTACGGCATGAAAACTCTCCTGGGTATAACTGCCGTCAAATAGATCGCCTGCCAACAGCAGCAGATCGCAACCCTCGCTGCGACACATAGCCGCGATCCGCTCCGGGATCATCAGCAGTTCCCGGCGCAGGTATTGGGAGTGTTCTTCGCTTCTTCCTACCAGAGGAGAATCCAAATGCCAGTCAGCGCTGTGCAGAATCTTCATCGATTAAATCCACCCTTTCTGCTTGCTTGCACAGCCCCGTGGCTGTGTCAATCGTAAAGAGGACGGCCTCCATTTTCGTCGGTCCGTTGGCCCATTGATACCGCTGAGGCAGATCCCCACGGAATTTCGCAATGGAAAGATCCGGTCGAATACCCAAAACACTGTCCCGGGGGCCGGTCATGCCAAGATCCGTCACATAGCCCGTACCCTGGGGCAAAATCCGGGTATCGGCGGTGGGTACATGGGTGTGGGTGCCCCACACGGCACTGACCCGTCCGTCCAGCATATAGCCCATAGCCAGCTTTTCTGAGGTAGCCTCCGCATGAATCTCGACAAGAACGATCTTGGCAGAAATGTCCTTCAGAATCTTTTCTATCTGCAAAAACGGATTATCCGGGCCGTAGTCCATATTACACCGACCGATCAGATCCACAACCGCCACAGCACCGGCCTTGGTGTCATAGATGCCGACACCATTTCCCGGGGTCTGTGGGGCGTAATTTGCAGGCCGCAGGACTCTGCTGTTGTCTTCCAGGTAAGGCACGATCTCTCGCTTCTGAAAGCTGTGATTGCCCAGAGTGATTACATCTGCACCGGCATCAAAGATGTCCTCTGCCTGATCCGGGGTAATGCCCACAACGGCCGCATTCTCACCGTTGACGATGACAAAATCCGCATTTGTTTTCCGCTTGAGATACCGCAGACTGCGGCGTACCCGATCCATACCCGGGTTGCCTACCACATCGCCGACACATAAAACCTTAAAATCCATAGCCTTTACACGCTTTCTAAATCAAAATTAACGAACGGACTTGGCATATTCCGAGGGGGTTAGACCGAATTTCTCCTTAAACTGCCGGGAGAAATGATGCACTGTAGAATACTGCAGTGCCTGGGCAATCTCGGTGAAATTCATAGAATTCTCCCGAATCATCTGTTTGCTTTCCTGAAGCTTGATCCGCCGGATGTACTCACCGGGGGAGATTTGCAGGTTTTTGTGGAACAGCGCTGTCAAATAGCTGGGGCTGACACCCACTTTTTGGGCCAGTACCGGCACAGACAGTTTCTCCCGGACATGGCTACCGATGTACTGCTGCGCCCTGCGAATAATCTCATTTTCCGAATGTACCGCATTGGAAGATCGCAGCTTGCCGGCAGGGGAGCCGGCCTGCCGCAGCAGAAGCAGCATCAGGGTTGTCAGCTGGGCAATGATCATGTCAGTGGAGTATTCATCCATTCGTTCCTGTTCCTGCAGCATCTGCTGAATCAGCGCAATCGCCTGCTGGGGCGCTGTAAATTTGCGATTTAGCAGGGGAGCAATGTCCGCACCCTCCATATCAAAGCTGATGGTCACATACCGGGGGGCAACGCCCATGTCCGCGTAGTGCATATGCCATTGGTTGGGCCCAAAGATGGCAATATCACCGGCTTTTAAGAGGATATCTTGGCCGTCGGTAACGCTGTGCAGCTCGCCCTGATCCACATAAGTCAGCTCCGGCATGGGATGCTCCTCACCGGGAAATACGAAGCCCTGTTCCCGCTCCTGATAAAAGAAGGTATATATGCCTTCAATGCGCAGCTGCTGATCCATCCGCAGACTGTCACTGGGCCGATTTCCAATGGGGATGGCCGGCTGGGCAGAGGCCGCATGGATCACTGCGTCGCCTTTAAAAGGATAAAAGCAAAAATATACATCGGATTTGATACAAATGGGCTTGTCAAAATAAAAATGTCGGAAATTTTCGCCGTCCAGGGAAACGGAAAGCACGCTCTTTCCGCTGCCAATCTGCATCTGCACGGGACAGGTTGTCCGATAGACGCTAACCGTGCCCTCTTCGGATTTTACCCCGAAATTTTGGGTCATATTCCCAATGTTTTCATCCTTTTCCCGGCTGGGAACAATATTTCCGTAAGGCTGAAAGTTGATCTGATTCAAGTCCTGAATCATGGAGGAACCTCCTGAAAAGGGAAGAATAGAGAGGTCACATGCTGTGACCCCTTTATTATATCAAAAAAGTTGAAAAATGCAAACATTTTCATCTTTAACACGGTGACAAATGATTGCTTGACAGAAACATTTTGTCGAAGTATACTATATACAATGAATGTTACATTCATAATACAATACATTAGGAGGACGCAAAATGTTTGACAAGGCTTATCTTTCCCTGATTGCAGATCCCCAAATCGAAAATGGAAAAACGTATTTTTCGGTAAACAACGGACCGAAGCACCGGATCTTTAGCGGCCCCAACGTATATAAAACCACAGCCGGTCCCCACACTGTGATTATCACCTCCGACAATGGCCAGGAGTGGGAAGTCAGCGCAAAGGTCGGCTATTTGGAGATGCTGACCATTAAGCTTCGTCTTTCCGGTGCCGATGTCTGCGATGTGGTCTATAAGGTAGAGACTGCGCCTGCAGGAATTGGCTTCTCTGCCATGAAGCTGTAATACATATCACTAAGCGTGTTACTAAAGTTGAGGAGACAGAAATATGAAAGTTTGCATGGTGAACAACGCTTGGGAAGCCGATAAAAAGGTATACATTACCAACGGTTGGGATGCAGATATGAAAGTAGCCGTGGTAGACAGCTGGGAAGCGGATATGAAGGTTTATGTTGTGCCCAATTCCTGGGAAGCAGACTTAAAGGTTTGCATTGTCAGCCGCTGGGAGGCTTCTTACTAAATAAAAATAGGAGCGTTGCAGGTTTGCAACGCTCCTTCAATTTTATCTCTGATATTCAAATTCCAGATCGTAAATATCCACGGTATCGCCGTCTTCAATACCCAGTTCTTCCAATCGCTTGAACAGACCGCACTTGCGCAGCTGCAGATCAAAGTAGTTCCGGGACTCATAATCGTCGAAATTAATGTTCTGCACCAAACGCTCCAGCCACCGGCCGGTAATCAGCCAGGTGCTGCCGTAATGTTCAATTTCAAAGGCGGAAGGATCGGTGGGCTCTTCGATCACCTCTACATACTCCGGCTCGTAAATGGTCACCGGGGGTAGGGTGCGCAGCTTTTCCGCAACCACACGCATCAGCGTTTTTGTGCCCTGGGTAGTACCTGCGGAGATCTCATACAGCTCACAGCCGGCGGCCTCCACATGCTCTCTTAAGCGTTGCAGATTGTCGGATTCCGGCATCAGCAGATCAACCTTGTTGGCAGCTACGATCATGGGGCGGTCGCCCAGATCCACGCTGTAATTGCCCAGCTCGGCACAGATAGCATCAAAATCCTCCACCGGATCTCTGCCCTCACTGCCGGAAACGTCGATCACATGCACTAGCAGACGGCAGCGGTCGATATGCCGCAGGAAATCGTGACCCAGGCCAGCGCCCTCTGCAGCACCCTCGATAATACCGGGGATGTCTGCCATGACGAAGGACACACCCTCATCCACGTAAATCACGCCCAGATTGGGGAACAGGGTAGTGAAGTGGTAGTTGGCGATTTTGGGACGGGCGTTGGAGGTGACGGATAAAAGGGTGGACTTGCCCACGTTGGGGAAGCCAACCAGACCCACATCAGCCAGCAGCTTCAGCTCCAAAATGATGTCCCGCTCTTCACCCTTCAAACCGGCCTTGGCAAACCGAGGAACCTGACGGGTGGGGGTGGCGTAATGGGCATTACCCCAGCCACCGCGACCGCCCTTGGCGATGATGTAATCCTCACCGGTGGACATATCCACGATGATCTGATTGGTCTCAGCATCCCGGACAACTGTGCCCCGGGGGACCTGAATAATTAGCGGCTCGCCACGCTTGCCGGCCATTTTTCTGCCCATGCCGTTGACACCGGCCTCGGCAGTGTACTTCCGTTTGTATCGGAAATCCAGCAGGGTAGAGAGATTGTCGTTGACCCGCAGGATGACGCTGCCGCCGTGACCGCCGTCACCGCCGTCCGGGCCGCCGGATGCCACATATTTTTCCCGGTGGAAGGCCACAGCACCATCGCCGCCCCGACCACCGCATACGGTAATTCGAACTTTATCTACAAACATAATGATCCTCCTTGTGATCAAGTTGAAAATTGAAAATGGAAAATTGAAAATGTTTTTTCACCTTTCCATCATCAATTGTCAGCTTAAGAAAAAGGACTGTCGCAAGAGTAGTTTGCAACAGTCCTTCGTTCTTAATACGCTATTACTGCTCGGCGTACACGGAGCACTGCCGGCGGTCCTTGCCCTTGCGCTCGAATCTGACGGTACCGTCAACCAGAGCAAACAGGGTGTCGTCCTTGCCAATGCCAACATTGACACCGGGGTGGATGTGAGTGCCTCTCTGGCGAACCAGAATGTTGCCGGCCAGAACGAACTGACCGTCAGCGCGCTTCACGCCCAGACGCTTGGACTCGGAGTCACGGCCGTTCTTGGTGGAACCGCCGCCCTTGTGGTGAGCGAAGAACTGAATACCAATTTTCAGCATGGGTGTTACACCTCCAAAACTTCGATATAATCAGGATAATCGTCCCGCAGGCTGCACAGAGTCAGCAGCATACCGGCTAAGATTGCCTGGATGCTTTCTTCCTCATCGCAGGAAGCGGGGAGGGTAAGGGTGATGCGAGCATCCTCTTCCTTGACCCGAACTTTGGCCTTTGCGCCGCACACATCATTGATGGTGGCTTCGGCCATAGAAACAACAGCGGAGATGGCGGCACAGACGATGTCGGAGCCAGCCTCAGCATAGCCGCTGTGACCGGAGACGGAGAATCCGGTGATTCTGTCATCTTCCGTAAAAAATTCGCATCTTGTCATAGTTTCAATTACAGAGCGATCTTGGTGATTTCCACCTTGGTGTAGGGCTGACGGTGACCGATCTTCTTTTTCTCGCCCTTCTTTGCCTTGTAGCGCAGGACGTGGATCTTCTTGCCCTTGCCGTTCTTAACGACCTTAGCCTCGACGCAGGCGCCCTCAACAACGGGGGTGCCGATCTTGGTGTTCTCGCCGTCCAGGACAGCCAGAACCTCGTCGAACTTGACGTTTTCCTCAGCCTCAACGCCCAGCTTCTCAACGAAGATGACGTCGCCCTCGGAGACGGTGTACTGCTTACCGCCGGTAACGATAATTGCCTTCATGTTTGTTTTCACCTACTTTATATTGTGTAGTCTCGCTCTAGAGGCGTTGGACCATACATCTCCAACTTAAGCCTTTTCAATGCGGCTGTGATATTTTAGCATTGTCAAGAGGAAAAGTCAAGTATATTTTCAAGGTTTTTCTGTGGTTTTCCCTATATTTTTCTATGTAGGGGCGAGAATTGCTCGTCAGAAGAGGAAACAGGACTTGATTTACATTATGATTCAAAAAAAGGATGAAAAGCCGTTTACAGGCCGCAACCTGCAACCGGCTTTCCATAGGACTCTTCCCCGGGCTAACCAAGTGTCCACCGGACACTTGGTTGCGTCGGCTACGCCGTCGCCGCCCTCTTCGAGTCCTATATCTGAATACCATACCAAAAAGAAAAGACCACCCGTCTGGGTGGTCTTTTCTTTTTGGTGGACGATATAGGACTCGAACCTATGACCTTCCGCACGTCAAGCGGATGCTCTAGCCAGCTGAGCTAATCGTCCAAGCGCAAGACAGATTATAACCAAGAGGCGATCATTTGTCAAGCACTTTTTTGAGAAATTTGAAAAAATCTGTTAATTCGATTTACAGCCGAGAATATATACGGTTATTGTCTCTGCATTTGTCTTAGGAAAAACAGCACCGCACCCACTAGGGTGACGACTCCATACCCCAAAACCACAAGCATGTGGGGCAGAGCATCCGCGAAATCCCCACGGATGACCGCCCTCTCCAGTTCCACAGCGTGGACGAAGGGAAGCAGATTCGCAATTTTGCCAAATACACCGCCCACCAGCTCCAGGTCAAACCACACCCCGGAAAGCCAAGCCGACAGGTTTGTCAGCAGCGCACCACAGATGCCGCCAACCTGCTTGACATTGCAGATGCTTCCGCACAGCAGCCCCAGGGCAATGTAGAAAACTGCAATAGGACAGATCATCAAAACAGCGAATACGATGTTCACAGTCACTTTCAGCCCCAACAGCACAGCTACCAAATAGCTTACGGCACTTTGTGCCATGGCAATGGGCAGAATGGGCAGCATATAGCCTACGATAAAATCTGCAGGGATCAGGGGTGTGGTATACAGCCTTTGTAAAAACGCACTTTCTCTGTCCCTGGCAATCAGGGTGGCTGAAAATAGCGTCATAAAAGAAAGCCCAAATACACCAATACCCGGTGCCAACTGGTGGATGACAAATAATTCCGCAGGCACATTTGCCTGAATAGCGCTGAGCAGCAAAAGAATGACGATGGGAAAGCCCAATCCAAACATCAAATTCAGCGGATCGCGCAAGATTTCCTTGGCGCACCGCTTGGCAAAGGTCAACATTTTCATTGTTCTGCCTCCTTCACAATGGCAATAAAGGCGTTTTCAAATCTGTCCGTACCGGTCATGTCCATGAGCTCCTGCGCAGTTCCCACCACCAAAAGCCTGCCGTTTTGCATGATACCGATGCGGTCGGACAGAGCTTCCGCTTCTTCCATATAGTGGGTGGTCAAAATAATGGTAACCTTACCCTTCAGACTGCGGATCACATCCCACAATTCACTTCGCGCCAGCACATCCAGCCCCAGGGTTGGTTCGTCCAGAAAGAGCACCTTCGGTTCACCAATCAATGCCATGGCGATGCTGACCCGACGCTGCCAACCGCCGGAAAGCCTGCCGGCTTTCCGGGAAAGAATACTTTGCAGCCCAAACTGCTCTGAAAGTATCAGGAGCTTATCTTGGGTCCGTTTTTTGGAAAAACCGTGGATGCCACATAGGAGTTCCAGATTCTCCTTAACGGACAAATTGGGGGCAATGGCTGTTTCCTGGGGCGATACACCGATGATGCCCTTGACAGCCATTGGGGCGTGGACGACGCTGTGTCCACCCACAAAGGCATCGCCACAGGTGGGACAGGTAAGGCAGGAGAGCATTTTGATAGCGGTGGTTTTTCCTGCGCCGTTCACACCCAGCAATGAGAATAATTCCCCCTGCGCAATTTGCAGATTCAGCCGATCAACGGCAACCACATCCTTGTATTTCTTCGTCAGATCAACGGTTTTGATGGCTTCCATAACGTTCCTCCCGGTTCTTGGTTTGCCACCATCATAGCAACTTTATCGGATAAAATCCGGTTTTTCACCTTATCGGTATGGTTTGAAACCTAATCGGTAGTTTGTAGGGGAGGGTCTTGATCCTCCCATAGGCGATTCGTGAATGGCCTTTACAACGGTGTTGCAGACAAATGTTTTTTTGTTGAATTTCTGTGCGGTGTGTCATATAATATCTCCACTACATCGGAGGTGGTTATATGCTCGGATTAAAGCGTGGTACAGTTGCATTGTCAGAACATCAGAATAGCTGGCACGGGGATGCAGCTCGTGCAATTGGTCTACTGAAGGGAGTTCTCTCTGATGCGGCTATTGACATTCAGCATGTCGGAAGTACAGCAATTGTAGGCATTCATGCCAAGCCGATTATCGACATCGCCGTGGGTGTGACCTCTTTGAATGCGGTAATGCCCCATATCCCGTCTTTGGAGAAACACGGGATCATTTATCGCAAGCAGGATGTGGAGGGACAGATGCTGTTTGTGATGGGAGATTTTGAAAAGAATATCCGTACACACCATATACATGTGGTGCTTTGGAACAGCACCCCCTGGCAGGATTACGTCAATTTTCGTGCCTACTTGAACGCTTTCCCCGAAAAAGCCCGGAGCTATGATGACTTGAAGTGTAGTTTGGCGGTGAAGTTTGCACAAGACAGGGGCAGTTATACCCAGGCAAAGCAGGAATTGATTGCAAAACTGCTGGCTGAGGCTGCGTTCTGGCGAAAAAATATTTCTCTCAACCCTTGACAAATCCTTCCAAGGGTGTTATTATTTATTCGGTTAGCGGTGGCTAACTCGAAATTATAGAACCGGGTGATGGCTATGGATCTCATTACTGCTCCTGAGGGCAGGGAATATATCATTCAGCAAATCAATACAGATGATGAAGAGCTGAATGCCTTTCTGTTCTCTTTGGGCTGCTATACCGGCGAACCCATTACGGTGGTTTCCCGGCGCAAAGGCAGCATCACCGTCGCCATCAAGGACGGAAGATATACCATCGATAACCAGCTGGCTGCTGCCATCCGGGTCTGACCGGATCGGATCAACACGGCAGCCACTGTTTTTAATGGGGCGGTTAGCGGCGGCTAACTGTTGTGAGTGAGGAGGAATCTGAATGATCAAAATTGCATTTGCCGGCAATCCTAACTCCGGCAAAACGACGATGTATAATGCTTTGACCGGCCGCAACGAGCATGTGGGCAACTGGGCCGGTGTTACTGTGGACCTGAAAGAGGCCACCATTAAGAAAAGCTATGCAGGAGACGCGGAACTTGTAGCGGTAGACCTGCCCGGCGCTTACTCAATGTCCCCCTTTACGGCGGAGGAAAGCGTCACCAGTACCTATATTCAAAAGGAAAACCCTGATGTGATCATCAACATCGTGGATGCCACAAACCTGAGCCGCAGCCTGTTTTTTACAACCCAGCTGTTGGAGTTGGGCATACCCGTCGTGGTGGCGCTAAATAAATCTGATGTTAATAAAAAGAAAAAAACAACCATTGATGCCAATACCCTAGCGCTGAAGCTGGGTTGTCCGGTGATTCAGACGATCTCCACTTCCTTCGGCCACGAAGGCTTGGCAGAGTTGGTAAAAACCGCCATTGCTGTAGCAGGGAAGGGGCAAACCGCGCCTTATGATCCCGGCATCGTGAACCTGACCAACAAAAAGGAAGTGGAGGCTGCCGACCGCAAGCGTTTCGCATTCGTCAATGCCATTGTTAAGGCTGTGGAAGCCCGTAAGATCCGTACCGCGGATCACAACGTCCAGGATAAGATCGACGCAGTCCTGACGCATCCTTTGGTTGGCTTGCCCATCTTCGCCATTGTCATGTTCCTGGTATTCCAGATATCCCAGGCCTGGCTTGGCCCCTGGATCGCTGAGGGCTATGAATTTGAAAACGGCACCGTCATTCCCGGTCTGGTCACCTTGATCGATATGTTCAAGGAATGGGTGGCTGGCCTGTTGGAAAATGCCAACGCCAATGTGTTCCTGGCCGCCTTGCTTACCGAGGGCGTCATCGGCGGTGTCAGCGCTGTGGTGGGCTTCCTGCCTCTGGTCATGGTCATGTATTTCCTCATTGCCCTTTTGGAAGATTGCGGCTATATGGCCCGGGCTACTGTGGTTTTGGATCCTATCTTCAAAAAAGTAGGCCTGTCCGGTAAATCCGTCATTCCTTTTGTGGTGGGCACCGGTTGTGCCATTCCCGGTGTCATGGCGGCTCGCACCATCCGCAACCAGCGGGAGCGCAATGCCACCGCTATGCTGACCCCATTCATGCCTTGCGGCGCAAAGCTGCCGGTCATTGCCCTGTTTGCCGGTGCGTTCTTTGACGATGCCTCCTGGGTGGGCACGCTGATGTATTTTGCGGGCATTGTACTGATCCTGCTGGGTGCCTTGTTGGTCAATCGCATCGCTGGTGCGAAAAGCAAATCCTTCTTCATTATGGAGCTGCCGGAGTATAAGCTGCCCAGCTTCCAGCGTGCAACCATTTCCATGCTCAGTCGGGGTTGGGCCTACATTGTGAAGGCCGGCACGATCATCCTGCTGTGCAACACCGTCATTTACATCATGCAGTCCTTCAACTGGCAGTTCCAGCTGGTGGAGGAGGGCATGGCCCATACCTCCATCCTGGCAACCATTGCCAATCCTGTGGCGGTGCTCCTGGTGCCTATTATTGGCATTACCGCCTGGCAGATGGCCGCGGCGGCAGTTACCGGCTTTATTGCAAAGGAAAATGTAGTTGGCACTTTGGCCGTGTGCTATGGCATCTCCAATCTGATCGACACCGAATCCCTGGAAATGGCCGGCGGCGCCAGCGCAGAAGTTGCCGCTGTCTTTGGCCTGACCAAGGCTGCAGCCCTGGCGTATCTGATGTTCAATTTGTTCTCGCCCCCTTGCTTTGCGGCTTTGGGTGCCATGAATGCAGAAATCACCGAGAAAAAGTGGTTCTGGGGTGGCATTGGCCTGCAGCTGGGCACCGGTTACTCTGTAGGCTACCTAGTCTTTACGCTGGGCACTCTGTTCTCAGGTGAAGCATTGAACGTACCTGCTGCCATCGGCGGTGGCCTGTTCGTCCTGGCTTTTGCGGCAGTGCTGACAGCTCTGTGCATCCGTGGCGGTAAGAAAACCCCGGCAGTGCAAGGAGGCAGTAGATATGAACTGGGTTGATTTTGTCATCATTGCCCTTGTGGCAGTCATCGCCGGACTGGCGATCTTCGCCATTCACAAATCCAAAAAGAGCGGCAAGAAGTGCATCGGCTGCCCCGATAGCTGTGCCTGCTCCGCAGGCAATTGCGGTGGCGGCTGCACCGGTTGTAAAAAGTAAAAAATGACCACCGATTTATCGAATCGGTGGTCATTTATATTTAGTTGGTTCTTATTAAGGTGAACGGATACAGCGATTCATTCAGCAGAGAATTGCCGTCACCGCCCACAACGGACATAAATGTCAGCGTATTTTTGGTCACCTCATAGGTTTCGTACATGGATTCGTCCACATTGTACGCCAGAGCAGCGGAGGTGTAAAGCTTGCCGTCCTTCACGGAGAAGTTACCCTCGTAGGTGCATTCGTTGACCAGGGCTTCCACGATTTCCGGGCCTACAGCCTTCTGGATCATGCCATCCACGGAGATATCCATGCTGGCCATAAATTCGTCCACAGTCATGGTGGACTCAGATGCATCGATCAGGTCCTGCATAAAGTCCCGCAGACCCCGTGCCAGTTTCTTCTTCAGTCCCTCAATGGTTTCGTTCAGCTTTTCCTGATCCACAGTCATGCTGTATGTTCCATCTTCCCGGAAGGTCAGGATCAGCGTAATGGGGAAATTCTCCACGGACCAGTATTCTGCCAGCTCTTCACCGGCGATACTTTGCAGACCTTGATTAAAGTAGTTCGCGTAGTTGACCTCACCGGCCCAGGTGCCGATCAATGCATCGGACTCCTTAGTGCAGCCGGTGCAGGTGGCAATAGCGGTAAACAAGGCGATGGCGGCCAGAACCAGACAAATCTTTCTCTTCATGGTAAACGGCTCCGTTCATCAGAATATTTACAACCTCCATTTTACAACAAAAACCGCCCGGTGTCAACCGGGCGGCATTTTGCGTGAATTTACTTTTTCTTGGGCATTTTGATCTTGCTCAGTTTCTTGTTCAGAGCCAGGAGGTCTTCTTTGGTGAACTTAGCATCCATCATGCCGCCTGCCATCGTCAGAAGACGCAGAACGGTGAAGCCGCCCATCATGCTCATCATCTCGGGAGTTACTTCAAAGCCCATGGGCTTGGCCTTCTCGCCTTTCTTCTTGCCACCGAGCATTTTACCCATCAGCTTGGCAAAGAGCAGCTTGCCACGGAAAGTGGAGATCACATCACTCATCTTGGCATTCAGGGACAGACGGCCCGGCTTCTCCACGATATCAAACCAGTTAAGAATCGCGCCTTCTTCCACCAGGCGGTAAGCTTCGTTGAACTCCTCGACCTTATTAATGACACTTTCGTCGGTGCAGTCGCCAGCCACAGCCTTCAGTTCGGTCTTGCCCACATTGGGTACTTCAAAGTAGAAGAACGGCAGGCCGTTGTTTTGCTGCACGCCCAGAGAAACACCGTTGGCAAACAACTCAACAGTCGGCTGGTTGGAGTAAACGGTAACTCTGGTCACATCTTCTACTCGGTCAATGTAGCGCTTGCCGCACAGATGCACCATGGGCTCGGGGTTCAGCCATGCCTTGTAAGCATAGAAGGAGTCCTTCTTGTACTTCCGGTCAAAGGTCATCAGGCCCTTGTGGTTCTGGCCGTTTTCGCCGCCCTCTGCACGGGCATCTGCGCCGAAGTCAAACATATTCCACACATGGGTGGCCCACAGATAGGGACGCTCGTGGATCTGCTTAATCAGTTCCTCGTGGTAGTAGGCCTGGTATTCCTCGGTGTAGTCGCCCTGACGGGGATCGGAGTTGTGCCAATTCAAAGCCTCGCAGCCATACTCGGAGATACCAATGGGAATATTGGGGTGCATGGCGTGGAACTTATCAAACCAGGGTCCGTTCATGCTGGTGTCGCCGCCGTACCAGCCGAAGTAGTGGTTGTAGGACACCACATCGGGAATCAACAGATAGGGATCGTCCATCTTGCACATGGAAACGGCTGCAATGGTGGTCAGACGGGTGGGATCCATTTCGTGGCACAGATCGTTTAGGATGTTGTGATTCTCCAGAAGATCGGGGCTGCTGCCGCCGATGGAGATCTCGTTGGAAAGACCCCAGACCACGATGGAGGGGTGGTTATAGTTCTGTGCCACCAGTTCCTTCATCTGGTTGATGGTGTTCTCACGACCGGTGGGCATGTGCTTGGAAATGTAGGGGATCTCCGCCCAGATCACAAGACCCTTCTCGTCGCACAGATCGTAGAAATACTGATCATGCTGATAGTGGGCGAGGCGGATGGTGGTAGCGCCCATTTCCATGATGAAATCAATGTCTTCCTCGTGATGCTCGGGCAGTAGTGCATTACCGACACCCCAGCGGTCCTGGTGACGGGAAACGCCACGCAGAGGATACGCTTCGCCGTTGAGAATAAAGCCCTTATTGGGATCAATCTCAAAGCTTCGGCAGCCAAAACGGGTGCAGACATTGTCGATCACTTCGCCGTCCTGCAGCAGTTCAGCCTCGCAGCAGTACAGGTAAGGATCCTTGCGGCCATGCCACAGGTGGACATTTTCAATGGTGAAATTTGCCTTGGTATCGCTGGCTTCGACAGTCTGCAGAGCGTTTTCCTGGGCATCGTAGATAGTGTAGCGGATGGTCTGACCCGGCTTGCCATTGGTAACAAAAACTTCCACATCCACATTAGCGTTGTTGCCGTTGATAGCGGGAGTGACCTTGATGCCGGGGGCACCGTAGTAGTCCAGATCAAAGTGGGATTCAGAAACGGCGATGATGTTCACATCCCGGTACAGACCGCCGTAGAAGGTGAAGTCAGCCATCTGGGGGTAGACAGTTTCGTTAGCACTGTTGTCCACGGCGATGACCAGCAGGCTGCTGTCAGCCAGACTGTTGGTCAGATCCACACGCCAGGTGGAGTAGCCGCCGTCGTGATGGGCAAGGTGCCTGCCGTCCACATACACATCTGCAGAAGAGTTTGCACCCTTGATCTCCAGGTAGTAGCGATCAGCAGCGGGAAGATCTTTCTTTTCGATCAGTTTTGCATAGTGGCAAGTACCGCGGTGGTAGTCGTTACCGCCGTCCTGGCCATCGATGGCATTCCAGCTGTGGGGCAGGTTGACCGGCTCCCAGCTACTGTCGATGGCAGAGGGGATTTCAGAGGTTTGTTTGGTAAAACTCCACTTTTGGTTAATGTTCAAAATGGTTCTCAAATTGGTGTCCTCCTGTATGTTCATTATTTTACAGGGTATATCATACAACAAAATGAACAATTTTGCAATGGGAAAATGTGCTGGAATTGGATAATTTACAAAATAACACAATCGCCCGGGCGATAATCATTTTGTAGGAGCGATTCACGAATTGCCCGACAGGCCTTCTCCTTGAGGAGAAGGTGGCCGAGCGACAGCGAGGTCGGATGTGGTGTCCGGAGACAAAAGGACTCGATTTGCATTTTTGCCCCTTTGGGGCAAAAACTAATGTTGCCACCAGTTTTTGAACTGGTGGCCGCAACAGTCCACTGGACTATTGCATTTAGATGGGTTCTAGTCCTGTGTCTTATTTTCACCAAACAAAAAACCCATCCTTTCGGATGGGTTTTTTGTTTGGTGGAGACAACAGGACTCGAACCTGTGACCTCATGCGTGTGAAGCATGCGCTCTAACCAGCTGAGCTATGCCTCCATATCGGAACAGGTAAGATTATATCACAAAAATCCCGATTGTCAACAAAAAAATTCTCCCTCTTGCGAAATCTAAAAAATCTGCTACCATAAATCTAAGAGGTGAGCCTATGCGTTACGAAAATATGGTTCCCGGGATCTTTCGCTTCCGGCCAAACCGCTTCATTGCCCATGTTGAAATCGACGGAGCAGAAGCAGTCTGTCATGTGAAAAACACCGGCCGCTGCCGGGAATTACTCACGCCCGGTGCCCTTGTGTGGTGTCAGAAAAGCAGCAACTCCAACCGCAAAACCCAGTACGACCTGATTGCCGTGCATAAAGGGGAGCGGTTGATCAATATGGATTCCCAAGCCCCCAATATTGCTGCCGGGGAGTGGCTTCGCAGCGGCGGTCTTGGGCCTATTGAAGACCTGAAGGCAGAAACCGTCCATGGTGACTCCCGGTTTGACTTTTCCTTCACTAAGGACGGCCACCGATGCTTCCTGGAAGTCAAGGGTGTAACGCTGGAAGATGACGGCATCTGCGCCTTCCCCGATGCTCCTACGGAGCGGGGAGTCAAGCATCTGCGTGGGCTGACCGCCGCTGCCCGGGAGGGCTATGGTGCGTATGTGCTCTTTGTGATCCAGATGTCCGATGTAAAATACCTGCACTCCAATGATACCACCGACCCTGCCTTCGGTGCGGCACTTCGGGAAGCCGCAGCCAATGGCGTAACGGTTTTGGCCATGGATTGTGCCGTAACGGAAAACGAAATGATCATTCGTCTGCCGGTGATGGTAAAACTGTAATTTGCTGTCATCCCGAGCGTAGTCGAGGGATCCGTTCCCCATAAACAAGAATACGGATTCTTCGACTTCGTAGCCTGCGGCTACTTTGCTCAGAATGACAAAACTTGTGGTTTTGTGGAAAGAACCGGGGCATTTGCCCCGGTTCTTCTTATCTTCGTCTTGCGATCTCGTTGGCGATCCGCGCAAATTCCGGAATGGACAGCGTCTCGCCCCGGACGTTCTCATCAAATCCGGCAGCCTGGATCACTTCGGCTGCACCGGTTTTACCCAAGTCCGGGAAACCGGATGCCAGACCGTTGCTCAGCTTCTTGCGCCGCATGGCAAAGCTTGCCTTCACCAACCGGAAAAAGATCGCAGGGTCATCAATATCCCAGTTTCGTTCTTTGCGAATTTTTAAACGGATCACAGCGGAAGTCACCTTGGGCTGCGGCATAAAGCAGTGAGGCGGCACATCAAACAGCAGCTCCGGTTCAGCATAATACTGACAGAACACGGTAAATGCGCTGTAATCCGGACTAGCCGGTGCTGCAGCAATCCGCTGCGCTACTTCTTTTTGCACCATAACCGTAACAGAGTCAAAGCAATCCGCCTCCAACAGGGCGGAGAGAATGGGGGAGGTGATGTAGTAGGGCAGGTTGGCACAGGCCATAGGCCGCAAAGCGCCGAATTTCTCCGCCACCAGCTTCGGCACATCCTGCTTCAGCACATCGCCCCACAGAATCTCCAAATTCTCAAATTCTCCTACGGTCTGCTTCAAAATAGGCTCCAGCCGATTATCCACTTCCACAGCGCAGACCTTCTTGGCACGCAGGCACAGCTGTTGGGTCAGAGGGCCAATACCTGGACCAATTTCCAACACACCTGCGGTTTCATCTACACCGGCCTGCTCCGCAATGGATTCCGGTACCCAGGAGGCAATGAGGAAATTCTGGCCCTTTGCTTTAGAAAAGTGGAAGCCGTGCTCAGCAAGCAGGGGCTTCATTACTTGAATATCACATACATTGATCATAAAAAATCCGCCTTTCTCCTACCATCATAGCAGAAGAAAGGCGGTTTTGCAATTGAAAAATCAGTTAAGGAAATAAACCGTGCAGTCACGGATGCCGAACTGAATACATTCAGGAACGCTATCGAAGTACAGATCGATACGGTTACCCTTAATGGAACCGCCGGTATCCTCTGCCACAGCTTCGCCGTAGATATATCTGCCGTCGTTGGAAACGATGTACATCTTGGTGCCCAGGGGAATGACCTTAGGATCAACTGCGATTGCGCCCACGCGGCACAGGGTGCCAATGTAGGTATAAATGGTGCAGCCGGGGTCTGTATTATGGTAGGCGGTGGCTGTGAATACACCGGCATTGGAGTAGTTCAGAACCTCACCCTGGGGGGTGATAATCACGCCGTCACCGATAATGGGCATACCTAGAGAAGTTTCCGGCATTTCCTGGATGTCAGCACCGGCCTTGCTGCCGATGGCGATAACCTCCTTCACGGGCTCTAGGGTAACCTTGTCGGACAGGGGAGTACGGCTGATCTCGGTGCCGTTGATGTACATAACATTGGCGGTGCGCTCGGCAATGCCGTTAACACCCTTGGTCAGCACCACCTGCTGACCCTCGGGAAGATTGGGTGCATAGCAGTACAGCGTTTCGTAGGGAACCTCGATATCATAGGTTTCCACAACATACTGTGTACGGGAAACGGTAATCGTCATTCCGTCACGGGTGTTGGTGTTGGGCTGTACGGAAACCGCATCATCGTCGGTCAGGGTAATGCCGGCACGGTTCAGGATGGAAGCCACGGTCTCACCGTAGGTTTGCATCTTCACCTGTGTCTGTCCTAAGTAGATGGTCACGGTCTGCAGCCGCTGAATGGTAATCTCCGATTTGCCGGAACTGATTTGGGTGGTATAAAAATCGTCGGGATTCAGTTCAAAACCAGCCTCGGAGAGCACTTCTGCCGGATCGGTTGCATAGGTTGTGTGGATCGTAACACGATCGCCGTCGCTGATCACATATGTATTGAGCGCCATAACGGTTTGAGACAGAAGCACAGTCAGAAGAATGACGGGCAACAGTACTGCGAAGACTCGGGTCATCAGCATAAATTTCTTTCTCATGGAACGATTGCATTCCAGCATGGGATGTCCTCCTTTCAAGGAAATATTGGTCAGGATTCTGCCGCATATTAAACGGCGATCCTTGAATACAAAATATTTATACGCATAAGCGCGCTGGGGTATTATAACATTATTGTGCAAAAAGTCAAGCATTTTCTTCAAAAAGCTAAAAAACGACAACTTTTTACAAAATTATGTAAATGAAATTATGTCAACTTTTATTCAAAATATACACATTTATATACCGATTCACCACAATATGTAGTGGAATTCTACAGCGATGTTTACATAACATAATCAAATGTAAAACCGCAAAAATTTTTCTCACAAAAGGCAAATTCTGGCCTTTTTCCTCCACAAAGCATTGACATTTCTCTGAATTTGTGCTAAATTCTCTCCATACAAAGGCTGTGATGAAGACACGCCCTTCCCGGTAAGATTCCCAGAGAGGATGCCACTTTTGGTGCAAGGCATCTGTACCCCTGCCGAAGAGGATACCACTTCTGAGCCGCTGACCGGAAATGGTCTGCCGGGTGCGCCCGTTAAAGCGTCAATGAGCGGCTTTGCTTGCAAAGCAACCAGGGTGGAACCGTGGAATACAAAGCTTGTATCCCACCCCTGATTTTGTCAGGGGTGGGATTTTTTTACCTTCCCCAAGAAAAGGAGGAAAACCAAAATGGAAAACGAAAACCTGTACACCTTTGAAAATCCGGAGTACCGCAAGACCTTCTGGCATACCTGCAGCCACATCATGGCCCAGGCTGTCAAGCGCCTGTGGCCGGAAGTTCAGCTGGCCATCGGCCCCGCTATCGATGAGGGCTGGTACTACGACTTTGATGCTCCCTTCTCCTTTACGCCCGACCATCTGGCGCAGATCGAAGGGGAGATGAAGAAGATCTGCAAGGAGCGCATCCGCCTGGAGCGCAGCGAGCTGCCCAGAGCAGAGGCTATCGCCTGGGCTGAAGCCCACAACGAGCCCTACAAAAAGGAACTCATCGAAGACCTGCCTGCAGACGCCGTCATTTCTTTCTACACTCAGGGTGAGTTTACCGACCTGTGCGCCGGTCCCCACCTGGATCATACCGGCCGTGTCCGTCACAATGGCTTCAAGCTGACCAAGGCCTGTGGCGCTTACTGGCGCGGCGATAGTAACCGCAAGATGCTGCAGCGTATCTACGGCATCGGCTTCCCCAGCAAGGACGAGCTGGATGCTTACCTGCTGGCTCAGGAAGAAGCCCTGAAGCGCGACCACAATAAGCTGGGCCGCGAGCTGGAGTTCTTCACCACTGTCGAAGAGATTGGCCAGGGCCTGCCCATTCTGCTGCCCAAGGGTGCAAGAGTTATCCAGACCCTGCAGCGCTGGGTGGAAGACGAGGAGCAGAAGCGAGGCTACCTGCTGACCAAGACCCCTCTGATGGCAAAACGGGATTTGTACCGCATTTCCGGCCACTGGGATCACTACCTGGACGGCATGTTCGTTCTGGGCGATCCTCACGATGAGGAGAAAGAGTGCTTCGCTCTGCGTCCCATGACCTGCCCCTTCCAGTACCAGGTCTACCTGAACCGTGCAAGATCCTACCGTGACCTGCCTATGCGCTTGGGTGAAACTTCCACCCTGTTCCGTAACGAGGACAGCGGTGAGATGCACGGCCTGATCCGCGTCCGCCAGTTCACCATTTCCGAGGGCCACCTTGTGCTGCGTCCTGATCAGCTGGAAGAGGAGTTCAAGGGCTGTCTGGAGCTGGCAAAGTATTGCTTGGATACCGTCGGCATGCTGGAAAACTGCACCTTCCGCTTCAGCCAGTGGGATCCCGCCCGGGCCGGTATCAAGTACGAGGGTACGCCCGAGCAGTGGGAGCACGCCCAGTCCGTCATGAAGGAGATTCTGGACAACCTGGGTGTGGAGTACGAAATCGGTATCGACGAAGCCGCTTTCTACGGCCCCAAGCTGGATATCCAGTACAAGAACGTCTTTGGCAAGGAAGATACCATCGTCACCATTCAGATCGATATGCTGCTGGCACAGAAGTTCGGCATGGAATATGTGGATGCCGACGGCCAGAAGAAGACCCCCTATATCATCCACCGTACCAGCCTGGGCTGCTACGAGCGCACCCTGGCCTACCTCATCGAGCGTTACGCCGGCGCACTGCCTCTGTGGATGATGCCCACGCAGGTCAAGGTCCTGCCCATCACCGACCGCGCCCATGAGTATAGTAAGGAGCTGGCTGAAAAGCTGAATGCGCTGAACATCCACGCTGAGACCGACTGCCGCAGCGAAAAGCTGGGTTACAAGATTCGGGAGGCACAGCTGCAGAAGATCCCCTATATGCTGGTCATTGGTGACCGGGACATGGAAAACGGCACTGTCTCTGTCCGTACCCGCAAGGGTGAGGACCTGGGCGCTATGACCCCCGACGAGTTCATTGCCAAGTGCCTCATGGAAATCGCCACCAAGAGCAAGGAAGTGTAAGTTTGCCATGAATTACTGCGACACAAGAGAAGTCACATTCAAAGGTGAATATGATGTTGTCGTGGTTGGTGGCGGCATTGGCGGTGTTGCTGCTGCCGTAGCTGCTGCTAGAAATGGCACAAAGACGTTGCTGCTGGAAAAGCAGATCAACCTGGGCGGCCTGGCCACGGTTGGCCTCATCAACTGGTACGAGCCCCTGTGCGACGGCAACGGCAAACAAGTGGTCGGCGGTATCGGTGAAGAATTGCTGCGCCTTTCCATCTGTTACGGCATGGAAAACCTGCCAGCCCAATGGGGTGGGGAAGGCCGCAACCGTTGCCGTTACGACCGATTTGCCACCAAGTATTCCCCTACGGTATTTGCATTGGCCTTGGATGCTTGGGTGAAAGAAAGCGGTGTGACCATTCGGTTTGATACTATGGCCACCTATCCCATCATGGAAAACGGCAAAGTAGCCGGTATCGTAGCGGAAACGGTCTCCGGAAAAGAGTTCTACGGCTGCCAATTTGTCGTGGATGCCACCGGTGATGCTTCTGTCTGTGTCGGCGCTGGATTGCCCACCCGGCTGGGAACCAATTACCTGACCTATGTTGCCCATGGGTTTACCAGAGAGGATACCGCATCCCAGGACGAAACGGTATTTCGCAAATGGATCATGCGTGGTGCAGTTGCCTCTGGACAGGGACATCCTGCAGATCAACCGCTGCTTGACCGGTATGATTCCGATTCGGAAAACGCATTTATCGCCTGGGGCAAGCAGGCCGTCTTTGACTACATCAAGGATCAGCCTAAGAATGACCGGGAGCTGACCGCCATTCCCACCATGCCCCAGTATCGGAAGATCCGGTGCATGATCGGCGAAACTACATTTGTGGGCGAGCAGGACAGTTGCGAGGACAGCATCGGCACCTTTGGTGATTTTCGTAATCGCGGACCGGTGTTCCATATGCCCTACCGATGCCTGTATAACCGGCAGGTGGGTAATCTCATCACAGCGGGCCGTGTAGTCTCTGCCGACGGTGAAGGCTGGGAGGTTGCCCGAGTGATCCCTGTTTGTGCATTGACCGGACAGGCTGCCGGCACCGCCGCAGCCATCGCCCTGAAGTCCGGAACGGATTTTGCCTCTTTGGATGTTTCCGTATTGCAGGAAACCCTAAGATCCCAGGGAGTTCTATTTTAACATGCTAAACAAGCCGCCTAAATGGGCGGCTTGTTTTCTATCTTAAAGCTTGACTACAAAAAGACAACTATTTGCTTGTTTCGGATTATTTGCTGTGATAACATTATAAAAAAGGAGGGAAAGTATATGCTTTATGAAATCAGTTATAAGGATTGCAGCATTACTGGCGGCTTTTGGAAACATCGCCAGGATATCAATGAAGCAGTAACGGCCAGGGCGGTATATGACCGTTTTTCTGATACCCACCGATTTGAACTTCTCAAATGTCAATGGACAGAAACAACCGAGTGGCAAGCACACTTTTTCTGGGATTCCGATATTGCCAAATGGCTGGAGGGTGCTGCCTATCTCCTGGGTAAAAAACCGAATCCCCAGCTTCAGGTTTTGGTGGAAAAAGCCATCGACGACCTGCTGGAAAACCAGTGGCCGGACGGCTATATGAACAGCTATTTCACTGTAAAAACCGAAGAGCCCCGTCTTACCAACCGTGACCGCCACGAGCTGTACTGCGCCGGCCATTTGATGGAGGCTGCCTGTGCCTACTATGAAGCCACCGGCGAGGATCGTTTCCTCAAGGCGGTATGCCGATATGCCGATCTGATCGAAAAAGTGTTCAAGATCGATGGCAGCGCACCCTTTGTTACCGGTGGCCACCCTGAGATCGAGCTGGCCCTGGTGCGGCTTTCCCAGACCACTGGGGAGAAGCGGTATTTTGATTTGGCCAAGTTCTTCCTGGATCAACGGGGCAATAACGGCAAAGATACCACCGTCAATGATTGGACGAAGCGGTGCTACGATCAGAGCCATATGCCCCTGGTGCAGCAACGTACCGCGGAGGGCCACGCTGTCCGGGCAATGTACATTGCCTGCGGTATGGCTGACCTGGCACTTCTGAATGACGACGCTGACTATTTGGAAGCTGCGGAAGCCATTTTCCAAAATGCGGTGGATCGCCGGATGTATATCACCGGCGGCTTGGGTTCAGCTTTTGCCGGCGAGGCATTTACTGTGGATCGGGATCTGCCCAGCGATACGGCATATGCCGAGACCTGCGCTGCGCTTTCCATGATCTTCTTTGCCCGCAGACTTCTTCGGATTCGTGCAGACAGCCGCTATGCCGATGCCATCGAGCGGGTACTGTATAACGGAGCCTTGTCCGGTGTGTCCCTGGATGGAGAATCCTTCTTCTATGTCAATCCTCTGGAGCTGGAGCCGGACTTTAATCAGACCAATACGGCAACCAGCCTGAAGATCAAGCGCCCCCTGACCCAACGGGTCAAGGTGTTCAGCTGCTCCTGCTGCCCGCCCAACATTTTCCGGGTGATCGCCAGCATGAGCGACTTGCTGTACAGCACCCAGGGGGATACCCTCTATGTCCACCAGTATGCCCAATCCCAGGCTCCCGGCGTGACATGCCAAACCGAGTATCCCGCCAAGGGCGAGGTCAAGCTCACGGTGGAAGGTTACAAAACCGTTGCTTTGCGGATTCCCGGCTGGTGCCGCGAATTTACTGTGTCTCAGCCCTATACGATGGACAGAGGCTATGCCTATGTAACTGTTCCGGCAGATGGAGAGCTCCTGATTTCCTTTGCCATGCCGGTGGAGTTTATGGAGGCCGATGCCTATGTCCCGGAAATTGCCAACAAGCTGGCGCTGATGCGTGGTCCGGTGGTCTACTGCCTGGAAGGCGTGGACAACGGCAACCAGCTACGCAATGTTCTGCTGGATCCGACCCAGCCGGTGGCGGTGGCGGAAAGTGCGGAATTTGGCATCCCGATCCTTAAAACCAAGGGGCTGTATAAAGTCCCCGGCGCAGGACTTTACCGCAGATTCCAAAATGTCCGCCAGGATAAGGAATTGACCTTCATTCCGTATTACGCCTTTGCCAACCGTGGCGTGTCGGAAATGTATGTGTGGCTCAACTATACAGTTCAATAAACGACCAACAAGCCGTCCGTTTGGATGGCTTGTTTTCTTTCTTCCGATATGCTATAATCAAGAAAAAGCAAGGAGGACACTTCTATGATCGAAAAGCGTTACGCAGAATTTGCCTGGGAGAAAACCGAAACTTTGCTGAGCATCGACTCTCCCTCCGGCTATACTGCCCGGGCGGCAGCCTGGGTCAAGGAGAATTTTGAAAAGCTGGGCTTTATCGCAAGCATTACCGCCAAAGGCGGCGTGTTGGTGGACTTGGGCGGAGAGGATGAAAACGACGGCTTGCTGCTGGAAGCCCATGCCGATACTTTGGGCGGTATGGTGGCCGAAGTTAAGGGCAATGGCCGCCTGCGGCTGACTGCTTTGGGTGGCATGAACCCCAATAACGGCGAAGCGGAAAATGTCTGGGTCTATACCCGCACCGGCAAGGTGCTGGACGGCACCTTCCAGCTGTGCAATGCTTCCGTCCATGTCAACGGAGATTACAGCAGCGCCAAGCGCAGCTTCGATACCATGGAAGTGGTGCTGGATGAGGATGTAAGCTCTGCTGCAGATACCCGTGCTCTGGGTATTGAAGTGGGCGATATTGTCTGCTTCGAGCCCCGTACCCGCCGCACCGCGTCCGGTTACCTGAAGAGCCGCTTCCTGGATGATAAGCTGAGCGTTGGCATCCTGCTTGGCTTTGCCAAATATTTGGCTGATAATGCCATCACTCCCAAGCGCCGCACATGGGTCCATGTGACTGTTTACGAAGAGGTGGGCCACGGCGGCAGTGCATCCGTGCCTGCCGGTATTACCGAAGCCATTTCCGTGGATATGGGCTGCGTGGGCGCAGGCCTGAGCTGTACCGAAAAACAGGTCTCCATCTGCGCAAAGGACTCCGGCGGCCCTTACAGCTATGAGGTGGTGGGCAAGCTGATCGAAGCTGCCAAGAAGATGGAAGCGGATTATGCGGTGGATGTGTATCCCTACTATGGCTCCGATGTGGAGGCCACCCTGCGCAGCGGTGTAGATATCCGCCACGGCCTGATCGGTGCCGGTGTCTATGCCAGCCACGGCTACGAGCGCAGCCACATTGACGGCGTGTACAATACCCTTAAGGTCCTCTGCGGCTACCTGGATGTATAATCAAACTCCGGCAGGGGTTTTCCACCTGCCGGAGTTACTTGTCATTGCGAGGCGGCTTTGCCGCCGCGGCAATCCCCTGGGAGAAACCTTGCCTCCCTCTTTGAGGGCGGTGGTACACTCCCCGATGATTCTGCTGGTTATTTCCTTCGTTGCCTTGTATACTGAGGTGGCGCCTTTCGGCCCATGGGGTGGATTCCTATATGTCATCTTTGCGATTTATCCAATTAACTGGTTTATTGCCTGCAGCGTTGGCTGGGGCATTTGGGCAATCACCAGAAAAGCAAACTAAGTACAATAGATAGCAAACCGCAGCACCTAAGTTGAAGTGATAAAATAATGGTAGACACGAAAGTGCCTACCATTATTTTTATGCTATTATGGAATTGGGGGTGTTATTATGTCGAGAAAATATACACTGCGCAGTAAAGAAGAGAAACTAGAAATCGTAAAGCAAGTACTTG
>JAGAMN010000004.1 GCA_017624715.1 Oscillospiraceae bacterium | reverse complement strand
GAGATAATCCGTCAGCGTCATACCTGCGGCTTCTGATTTGTTGTGTAGCTTCTGCCAGTGGCTTTCCGATACACGGAGGGTAATTCTTTTGTTTTTGATAATCATCAGCTCCTTTCATAAAAGTGGGTTTGGGCTTCTGCCCGATTGTTCTGCGTTCGGCGGCTAGCCGGGCGCGATGCTTGCCACGTCGAAACGACGTGAATCAGGTGCGGCGATAGACGGCCCGTACCTATCCCCGACAGAAGGAACGCAAAATGTGCCGGGAATTGATAAAAGTTTTTTGGAAAAATAAAACGCCCTCAGAAGCGTTTGCTTCTGAGAGCGTTTTTGCGTAATTGAGGAAAATAATTTACGCAACAATTGCGTATTTACAACCAGAAATTATACGCATTTTCTGGAATCCATAAAGGCATAGAAGTCTTGTTTCAGCCGATTCAGTCGTTTGGAGATGGCGGAGTGATCGGCAAAACCCAGTGCCGCAGCAATCTCTTGTTGGGTTTTGCCATCGGCACGCAGGGATATGATTTGCCGATCTGTTTCGTTTTTTAGACTGGCAATAAAGGCGTTCAGCAGTTGCAAATACAGCTCGTCATTGGTCTCTGCGACAGGGAAATTCATATCAACAGAATCGGTGGCAATGGTTGCAACCGAGGAGGGAAGTTCTTCCAACATTGCCGGAGTCAGAGACAGCATCTCACCGACTTTTGAGCGCAGGTGATCCCATCGGCGATGGAAATCGATCTTGTCGTGATTTCTGTACACATCCTCATCGAAATCCTCGTGTGCACCATTCCGGGAAAGAAACTCGGTAAGTTCCGGTACATTCTGTACCAGCAGCAGAAGCTTCATCATCCGGCAGAGGAATTCATCTGCGAAAGCATCTACCGCCTGCTGGAATTCTTCTTCCGTCAGTTCTAAAATGGTTTTGCCACACGATCTTGCATATTTCCCAAACTCTGCAGTCATTGGTTCTTGCATGCTGACGAAGACCTGGTCGATCAGCTGTTCAGCTAAAACCTCTTTGCGCAGAATTTCCATTACAGTACCGGCTACCATCTTCTCTTCCGATTCCTCAAGGCAGCGGATCGGCGCATCCGGAGAGAAATTACGCAGAGATTTTGTTTTTGTCAACTGGCCCATCTGCTGATTCCACGCTGCCAGAAACTGCGCTTTGAGCTTTAAGTACAAGCTGTTCTCTTCGGAGGATGCTGTGCTCGGATTGTAGCGGGATACCATAGTGCTGAAATCATTGGCACGAAAATACGCCTGCAAAGCCTCCATAGTGATGGGCGCATCCTGCTCGAGCAACATATTATTTTCCATTGATAGAGTCCTCCTTGTCATCTGTTTTGAAAACAGCATACCAAGGAATCCGTCCAATAAATAACACGTTTTGCTGAAGCTGTCCTGCGCACAAGCGACGGGAAGAATATATATCAATTAAGCAAAAAAGAGACGGTGCTTTATGGCAGCCGTCTCTTTTTTGATATTTTCCTGGATGCATAGGGAAGTAGGTGCTACTCTTCTTCTGGGGTATAGTGCTGGAATGTCCGTAGCAAAAACCAAGACTGAGCAAAGAACAAAAGTGCAAATCCAATGATAGTGAAAAGCGGTATAACGAAATACAAAATTTGGATTACGGGGAGATAGAGAATGAACAGCGGAACCAGACTGACACCCAAAATGCAGATGGTGGTAAAAAAATGGGAAAAAGCCATCACCGCCGCAGCTTTGAGACAACCCGGAATCGTAACGTGGAAGCGTGCAAGAATGGGGAATACATAGCTGAAAACCATAAAAAACAAACCTGCTAGAACGCCGGTGGCCACAAAAAAGATGGACACAGTGCCTTCCGGAATGGCGGCGGAGAAGAGCAGCAGATAGATGTCTACACCCAGAATTGCGACAATGCCCACAAAAATCAGGGACAGCAGGAGACTCTGCCGGAAATTCAGCCGGAAGGCATGGAAAAAGTCACGGATGATGCTGCTTTCTTCCTTCAACATTAACTTCATAGACACATAGTGCAGCGCAGTCAGTGCCGGGCCAATGGTGACGATGGGGATGCAACATAGAAGAAACAGCAGATTCAGAATAATCAGGTTGGCGACCCGCTCCAAAAACTGAAAAACGGGGCCGTCCAGACGGAAGAAAGACATAATAAGATCTCCTTGGCGGAAGTGAAAAAATTAAGCACTTTGACGGACGATAAATTCAGGAATCAAGCAGATCTCCTTTGGGGGGAGGTCGGCGTTTTGTAACCGATCCAAAATGCACTGAACTACATTAGCTGCGATTTGCTCAACGGGCTGATGAATTGTGGTAAGGGGGCTGAAAGCGTACTCAGCAATTTGACCGTCGTCATAGCCGATGATGCTTAGTTGATCGGGGATAGAAAGATTCAGCTCATAGGCGGCTCGCAACGCGCCGATCGCAACGTTGTCGCGAATGCAAAACAGCGCTGTGGGAAGACAGCCTTGTTCGTAAAGTTGGTATACTGAACGATAGCCGCTTGGATAATCGAAATCATCGGAAAGAAGATGGTATTCAGGGGGCACCTCAATTCCGTGCTCCCTCAGTTTTTCCTGAAACACATGGATCCGAGGGGCATCAGAAATATCGGAAATAGTACCGATTTTGGTGTGGCCCTGCGCAACCAAGTGCGAAACAGCGCAAGATATGCCAAAAGATTCGTCTACATAAATACGGTCGAAGGAACTGCAGGGGCGCACGGAGTCACAGAGGATGATGGGGAAACGGTCGCGGACGGATTCCAATAAGGGAATCGAGGAAGGCGTCGGGTTGCAGATCACCAGTGCGTCAACACGACGGGATATCATAGTGCGGATGCATCTGGCTTCCGCGTCTGCGTCAAAATGGGAAGAGCTGACGATGACATCATAATCTTGAGCGTTCATAGCGTTTTCAATAGCAGAAATGATATGCGCGTAGAAAGAGTTGGAAATATCCGAAACAATTACACCAATAATCATACTTTTGCGCTGAGATAAACCTCTGGCAGCAGAGTCTGGAACATAACCATATTCCAAAGCAATTTGCTGAATAAGGTTGCGGGTCTTCTCACTGATCCTGGAATTGTTGTTCAGGGCACGCGATACAGTGGAAGGGTGAACGTTGGCAATTTTCGCAATCTCAATAATGTCAATATATCTGTTTTGCATATGCAAATCCCTCAATTCATAGCCTAACAGTATTATCCTACAACGATTTTTCGGATTTGTAAACCCCAATTACTGGAAGAACCTTGATACAAGTTGCACAATGTTGTTTGGATAATTTTGGTAAAAATAATGCATTGTGTTTTTGCCTCAATAGTGATAAAATATAGTTGTGCAAACGTTTGCACAATTGGGAATTTGCTGAAGGAGGAAATGATATGAAAAAAGCAATTGCACTATTGCTGTCTGTGGTTCTTATTTTGAGTTTGACAGCTTGCTTCGGTGGGGAAGATGGGCCTGACCGCAAGTATCCGGTCAACATTGAAGATTATCCTGAGTATCTCAATCTGGAAAGCGCTTACCCGGTTATTAAGGATGAATACGCTGGCACTATCAAGCTGCGAGTGGCCATTGCCACCACTGCTACCGGCGGCAACTGGGAGGATCTGTGGATATGCCAGTACTTGAGAGAAAAATATAATGTTGAATTTGAGGTTTTCAACGTGCTGGATACCGCTTTGGGTGACCGTAAGAGCCTGCTGATGAGCTCCGGTGATCTGCCTGATATTATGATTTCCATGCAGTTTACCAATGATGAGATATATCAGTATGGTATGGAGCAGGGCCTGCTGCTGGAGTGTGATCACTATATCAACGAGATCCTGACTCCTAACCTCTATAAATATATGCAGCAAAGAGACGTTGCTTCTACCTGTACGCTGCCTGATGGCCACGTTTACTCCCTGCCCTGGATCTTCTACGACGATCCTGCGTTGTACAATGCTACTTACATTAATCAGGAATGGCTGGATGCGTTGGGCGTGGATATGCCTGCTACCTTGGATGAGTTCGTTGATGTTATGTACAAGATGAAGGAAGCCAACCTGAGCGGTCTGGGTAGCCAGAATATCTATCCCTTCGCCGGCGGTATGGGTCAGTGCAGCAACTCCAATGCTTACTTCCTGCTAAATGCTTTGGGCTATGTAACCAATAATAACTATGGTATCGATCCTGCTATGCGCAATGGCGAGGTCGTGATTCCTGCCTACGATCTGGACGTTTATCAGGAATTTTTGAAGCTGATGCATCAGTTCTATGTGGATGGTATTGTTCCGAAGAACCTGTTTACTACCAATGATACCGAGCAGATCGCACAGTTGCAGAACGGCGCTGTGGGTATGTACCACGACGAGGTTCACGCCACCGGTTACAAGAACTACAAGGCCTGGACTGCAGCGCAGCCCCTGACCAGCCAGTGGTCCTCCACCGCAGTTACTACTACACCCAACCGCGTCCGGGCTAATGGCGGTTTCGTCATTTCTGCCGACACCGAATATCCTGAGCTGTGCATGCGTATCGCCGATATGTGGTACAACTACACCACTGACGACTGCCGCGCACTGTGGCTGGGTGCACAGATCGATACCGAATGGGATCTGGGTTATGCCTTTAACCGTTGGGATAACGAAAAGCAGGATATGGTCAACGACGATAAGAGAATGCAGAATCTGGATGTCTGGACTTACATTTATCAGGAACTGATCGGTTTCTATCCTCAGTGGGGCGCTGTTGAGGATGAGCCTGCTTACAAAAAACACGCAGAATCCATTGAAGGTGGATATTATACCGGCATGATTTACTCTAGCGAAGATGCGGAAGGTCACGCCCGATTGACAACACAGCAAAACGTGGTTCCTTATGCAGCGACAACATTCCCCACAATCTACTATGTGGATGCTGATACGATGATCGAATTGACCGACCTGAGAACAGTCATTGAACCCTACGTTCAGGAAGAAGTGGCAAAGTTTATTCTGGGTCGCCGTGAGATCAACGACACCGAACTGGCAAAGTTCAAATCTGAACTGGAATCCATGGGTATTCAGAGATTGCTGGACATCTATAAGGAAATTTACGCTGCACAGCAATAACCCCTTGCATAAGAGGTGAATTTTCATGAAGGAAAAGAATAAGGAAGCTGCGGTACAGCCCGATAGTCCCCTGAGGCCTAAAAGTAAAAAGGGACTTGGGTTCTACCTGCGGGATTGGCGGCTGTGGCTTCTGCTCCTGCCAGCGGTTATCTATGTATTTATTTTCTCCTACATACCGATGTACGGCGTTCAGATCGCATTTCGTGACTATACCGCAAAAGCCGGCATCTGGGGGAGTAAGTGGGTTGGCATGAAGCATTTTATCCGCTTCTTCAACTTCCCCAACTTTAAGCTGTATATGGAAAACACCCTGCGATTGGGCATTTACGGCTTATCTATGTTCCCTGTGTCCATCATTTTTGCATTGATGCTCAACGAAGTCCGCAGCGTTAAGTTTAAGAAAGCAGTGCAGATGATCAGCTATATGCCTTATTTCCTGTCTACGGTTGTGGTGTGTTCGATGATCCTGCTGTTCTTTGACGAAAACAAGGGCTTTGTCAACACCATCATCGAATTTTTGGGCGGTCAGCGAATCGACTTCCTGACAAGACCGGAATTCTTTGACGATATTTATGTCTTGAGTAATACCTGGCAGATTATGGGTTTTGGTGCCATTATCTATGTGGCGGCACTGTCCAATGTGCCTACGGAACTGGTGGAGGCAGCTCGTATCGACGGTGCTTCCAGACTGCAGATCATCTGGCACATCTATCTACCCTCCATTATGCCGACGATCATCATTATGCTGATATTCTCTTGTGGCGGTATTCTTTCCGCTTCTCACGAGAAAATCCTGCTGTTGCAAAATTCCCTGAACTTGTCGGCATCCCAGGTAATTTCTACATACACTTATAAAATCGGTATTCAAAGCGGACAGTTCAGTTACGCAACCGCCATCGGTTTGTTTAACAATATCGTCAACGTCATCATTTTGGCTATCGTGAATACCATTGCAAAAAAGACCAGCGAGATCAGCATTTGGTAACGGGATGGGGTGACAAAATGAAAAAGAACAAGTTTTTCTCTTCCGACCGGATAGTGACCATCGTCAACACGTTGATATTGCTGTTGATTTGCGTGATTATGCTGTATCCTATGTATTTTACAGTGATCGCCTCGGTGTCGGAACCTGTCGATGTGGCAACCGGTCAGGTTACTTTCTGGCCCAAGGGCTTTACCTTAGATGGATACAAGGAAGTGTTCAAACAAGATCAAATTTGGGTGGGCTATCGTAATACGATCATCTACACTGTGCTGGGTACTTTGCTGAGCCTGGTGATGACGATCCCGGCTGCCTATGCCTTGAGCAAGAAGAAAATGCGCTTCCGGGATGGCTTTTCTATCTTTTTCGCCTTTACTATGTTCTTCTCCGGCGGCTTGTTGCCGACCTATTTGCTGGTACGGAACCTGAACCTGGTCAATAAGTGGTATACCATTATTATTTTGGGCGCATTTTCCGTGTCCAATATGGTTATTGCTCGCACCTACTTCCAGATTAATATTCCCGATGTGCTTTACGAAGCATCGGAATTGGATGGCGCAAACCAGCTACAGCAATTCTTCCGAATTGCATTGCCGTTGGCGAAGCCTATCATTGCGGTTATTGCACTTTACTATGCTATCGGCAGATGGAATGATTATTTTACGGCTGCTATCTATCTTTCGGAGGCAGACTACTATCCACTGCAGTTGGTGCTGCGTGACATACTGATCAATAACCAACTCAGTATCGGCGCATTGGACACCAGCGGTATGTCAGCCGAGCAACTGCTGTATATCACCCGAAAGGCGTACATGGCAGAAGCAATGAAATATTCCATCATTTTTATCGCTTCTCTCCCCATGCTGATCATTTACCCCTTCATCCAGAAGTACTTTGTCAAGGGCGCACTGGTTGGCTCTGTCAAAGGTTGATCTTAGCAACATAAAACAAGAAAGGATAGCGATTATTATGAAAAAAGTACTGGCGTTGCTTCTTGCAATTCTGATGGTCTTACCGATTTTCGCAGGTTGTGACCAGACAGAAATCCCTGAACCGACAAAACCGTCTGACGGCTCTGTGCCGCAGGCACCAGTGGAGGAAGATCAATTGAAGAGATTATCTTTGTGCATCACTGATAATGGCGCCCCCAACACCAAGAATCTGGTCGACAAGCGCTTTGACTATTATGTGGAAGCTGGCTTCCTGTCTGTTCGTTTGGGCGGCGGTTGGAGCACAACCGCTTCCGATCAGTGGACTCTAGCAGAAAATGAAAAAAATAAATACCTTGCAGCAAAAGCACATGGCATGACGGTAAAAATGATTCCCACCACAATGATGGCGAATCCTGAGTATATTTACAGCGATCCCGGCAGCCGTTTTGTTGACAACCTGGGCATTTCTTCCAATGCCAACTGCATCAGCTATTGGTACGAAGGCTTGGAAGAGCATACCGAAAAGGCACTGCGGGCCCATCTGGAACATCTGCAGGAAATCGACTGCCTGAGCATTGTAGACGGCATCATTGTCGATAGCGGCGCAGCCGGCGAGACCATCTATCCCGCTGACTGGACGCAGGGCAGATCGGAAACCACAATGTGGTGCTACGCAGACAATGCCGTAGCAGACTTCCGCGTAAAGATGGAAGCACAGTACGGTACTATCGCTGCAGCTAATGCGGCATGGGGCACCAAGTATAGCTCCTTTGCGGAAGTGGCTGTTCCCAAGCCCGGCGAAGCAAAAGGCACCTACTGGAGAGATACACTGAACTGGTACATTCTGACCAAGCGTGATGCCATCGAAAAGCAGATCGTGATCTATCAGAAGGTTCTGAAGGAAATGGGCTTGGAGGATATTCCTCTGATCATTTACCTGCCCGGTACATATTTTACCGAAGCACAGTTTGAAGAGTGCGTAGCAACCGGTACTGTCAACAATGCCATTATGATGGGCGCTGACAATCTGGGTATGGTGGATCTGGCTGCCAAGTACGGCTGTTATCTGCAATACACCGGCTGTGATAGCATCGGCGGTGTGAATTATGTTCGCAAGTATATGTACGCCAAGTCCCTGGAGTACATCCCCGTGTTTGGTGAAAATGCTGCCCACGCTGGTCTGAATGCCCAGCTGGATATGATCTTCGACAACATTACCGACACCAATATGGCTGGTATTGATTTTACCAACTGCAGTTTCCTGTTTGGCATCTATGGTGAACCCAACGATCTGTTTGATTCCCTGACTAAGAAAATGCGTACCTTCAAGGGCTATGTCAAGCGTTATGACTACATGTATATGCCCGATGAATACCAGAAGGAGGCTGAGCAGACCGGCGGCGTTCTGCAGCTGGAACTGAATATAAACAGAGATCCTTCTACCAGCATTACCTTCTTCTTCCTGAATATTCTGGATATCAATTATGTGATCCAGCCCGGTGACGTTCTGGAATACGATGTCATGCTGGGCAGTGAGATGCATGGCATGGGCCACGTGGATGCTTGCCTGGGCAAGGATCTGTGGCTGCGCGACTTTGCGGTTATCGACACTGATGGCAAGAACTGTCATCCTCAGGGCGACCTGCGCACAGAAGCCTATGGTCAGGTCTACCACAGAACCATGCGTATCGGCGACAAGCTTTCCGGCCGTACCATCGAGACCATTATGCTAGCGGCTCACCCGGACGCCAATGCCTATGAGTTCTATGAGAATGGCACATATCTGGTATGGTACGACAATATCCGCATCACCAACAACGGTGAAGTGAAGGTACTGATCTTTGCCGATGCTGCTGACTATGCAAAGTTGAACATCTCCCTGCGCAACTCCAGAGATATTACCGGACAGCTGTCCTTGGTTGATTTGGAGAAATAAGCAAACGACCCGTTCTTATGTGAATCCTGCCCTTACGGAGAAGGGCATCAATATATTAAAAATGGAGGAACAAAAAATGAAACAGTTTATCTCATTATTCCTGGTTCTGGCACTTCTGTTGGTAGTCTCTGTAGGCATTTCCCCTGTAGAAGTTCGTGCAGACGGTCTGGCGGCTGGTCTGCGGTTGGAAATGAAGATCGAAAAGGGCGCAAACGACACCTTGTCCTTCTACTTCCTGAACATTGCTGATCTGAATTATGTTATTCAGCCCGGCGACGTTCTGGAGTATGATGTGATGATGGAAAATCCCCTGCATGGTATTGGCCACATGGACGCTGCACTGGATAACGGCGGTTGGCTCCGCGACTGTGGCGTTATGGACACCGACGGCGCTAACTGCCACCCTATGGGCGACCTGCGCGACAAAGCCGCTGGCGTAATTTATCATCGCAGCATGCTGATTGGTGACAGCGCTGCTGGTCGCACCATCGAGAAGCTGCAGCTGGCTGCACATCCGGATGCCAGTGCTTATGAGCAGTATGAAAACGGTACTTACGCTGTTTGGTACGGCAACATTCGTATCACCAACAATGGCGAAGTCAAGAAGGCTATCTACGAAAAGCATTCCGACTATGCAAACCTGCAGATCAGCAATGGCAACGCGCAGAACATCACTGCTACCCTCACTTCTGTTCCTTTGGATGGCAGTGGCGACGGCGAGCAGGGTGGCGAAGTGACGCCCCCCGACCTGACCGGTTGGCTGCAACTGGATGTGGACATTCAGAAGGCTGCTACCGACACGCTTTCTTACTGCTTCGTGACCATCGCTAACCCCACCTATGTGGTTCAGGCTGGCGATATCCTGGAGTATGATGTCTATATGGAAGACTCTCTGCATGGTTTCGGCCACGTAGAGGCTGGACTGAATGACAGCAGCTGGATGCGTGATTTCGGCGTTATGGACACTGATGGCGCTAACTGCCACCCCATGGGTGATCTGCGCGCCAAGGCTTACGGCAAGGAGTATCATCGCAGCATGCAGATCGGTGACAAGATGGCAGGTAAGACCATCGACAAGATCCAGCTGGCTGCTCACCCCGATGCCGGTGCTTATGCACAGTACGACAATGGTGTTTACACCGTTTATTACAACAACATTCGTATCACCAACAATGGTGAAACTAAGCTGGTTATCTACGATAACACCAAGTCCTTCAGTGATCTGAATGTTACCATGGGCTTCACACAGAATGCTACCGCAACTGTGACCCGTGTTGGCGGTTCTTCCAATCCCGGCACTGAAGAGCCCCCTGCAACCGGTGACGGCTTCGTAATCGTTCCGGTATTCGCAGCTCTGATGAGCGTTACTGCTCTGGCAGTTTTGACCATCAAGAAGCGTTCTTCCAACTAATCTGCGTACCCCCACCGGATCTTTGGATCCGGTGGGGGAATCCCCTATGAATCGGTAAGCCTGCTGATATTTTGGGGCTGGCAAGGATTGATTTGTGTATTTGAAAATCGTCAAATCTGCAAATGAGTTTTTGCGAAGTTGTTAGTTGATTGCTGATAAAGGAGAGATAAATATGTTTTTTACAGTTGAAAAGTTTAAAAACAGAGTAGTGGAACTGGGTCAGCGTCGTTATTGCAACCGTAGTACAATTGCACCATTTGTTTCTATGGAGGATGCTGCAACGCCGGATGAGTGGCATCGTTGCATACCTCAGCATATTGATGGCCCGATGTTTGGCATAGGCAATCGCTTCGAGGGAAGAGATCGTTATCTGTGGCTGCAGAAAAAGATTTTGGTACCCCAGAGCAAGGAAGGTATGGATGTTGTCGGCTTGTTCGATTTTGGCGAAACCGGCGACGGACATAACAGCGGCTTTGAGTCGTTGTTGTATGTGAACGGACATCCCTATCAGGGCGTGGACAGCAACCACAAGGAAGTTTTCTTTGACGGTCTGGAAGGTGCGGAGGTAGAACTGACCTTCCTGCTGTGGACTGGCCTGGAGGGTGGCGCACAGCGCCGGGACTTCAGTCATCTGTGCAGGCAGGCAGAGTTCGCGCTGCTGCACAAGAAGACGGATGAACTGTATTATTTCGGCAGAGCCATTACGGAAACGTTGCAGTATCTGGATAAAAATGACTCCGCCTATGAGCCGCTGATGGCCGCTTTTGATCGAGCACTGGCACTGATCCGCTGGGAAGAAGATGAAATCTTCTATCCTTCCGTGGAGGCCGCCCATCATATGCTGATGGAAGGCCTGTCTCGTATGGAGAAGCATACGGACGTAACACTTCATGCGGTGGGGCATACCCACATTGATGTGGCATGGTTGTGGAGATTGAAGCACACCCGTGAAAAAGCACAGCGTTCGTTTTCCACAGTACTACGGCTGATGGAGCGCTATGATGAGTACGTTTTCCTGCAAACACAACCCCAGTTATATAAATTCATTCAGCAGGATTGCCCCGAGCTGTTTGAAAAGATCCGCAACAAGGTTGCCGAAGGCAAATGGGAAGCAGACGGCGGTATGTGGGTTGAGGCAGATTGCAACCTCAGTTCCGGTGAATCTTTGGTGCGCCAGCTGCTGCACGGCACTCGTTTTGTGGAAAAAGAATTTGGGAAAAAGTGCGAATATCTGTGGCTACCGGACGTTTTCGGTTACAGTTGGGCGCTGCCGCAGATTTTGAGACAGTGCGAAATCAAGACTTTTATGACCACCAAGATCAGTTGGAATCAGTATAACACCATTCCCAACGATCTGTTCTTCTGGCGCGGTATGGATGGCAGCGAAATTCTCACCTATTTTATCGATACACCTTATGTGAATTTCAAACCCGGTGACCGGTTCTCTACCTACAACGGCATTATGGATCCCAAAACGGCCATTATCGGTTGGCAGCAGTTCAAGAATAAGGAACTGACCCACGACACCCTGATGTCCTACGGCTATGGTGACGGCGGCGGCGGTGTCAACCGGGATATGCTGGAAATGCGTCGTGCCATGGATCAGATTCCCGGCTGCCCCAATGTGGTAGCGTCCAGAGCAGGGGACTTCTTCAAGAAAATGCACAGCGCCGTAGAAAATACGGATCGCTATGTTCACACTTGGGATGGCGAGCTGTATCTGGAGTATCACCGCGGTACTTATACCACCCAGGCTTATAACAAGAAGACTAACCGCTATCTGGAGCGCAGAATGCTGCAGCTGGAATGGCTCAGTTCTGTTGCCTATGTTTTGGGTGGCGAATATGCCCAGCAGCGTCTGCACGACAGCTGGGAGTGCATCTTGTTACATCAATTCCACGATATTATCCCCGGTTCTTCCATCCACGAGGTTTACGAAGACAGCCGCATCAATTACGGCAAAGTGATTCAGACCCTGGATGGTGTGGAGCAGGAGGTGCTGGCTTCTTTGCAACAGGAATGCTTAGATACCTACACGATCTATTCCACCAACAGCTTCCCCGGTGAAGAAATGGTTACTGTGCCGGAAAAGCGCAGCGGCTACTTTGTGGACAGCAATGGAAACCGCCTGCCCAGCCAAACCAATCCCAATGGCACTTTGGTGCTGGTGCAGACTCAGCCCTTCGCCGGTGTGGAGATCCGCTTTGTTCCAGACCAACCCAAGCCCCAGGATGCTTGGTGTCAGCTGGGTGAAAACGCCCTGGAAACTCCCTATTACAGTTTGAATTGGAACGAAAACGGCCAGCTGACCCAGGTGTATGATAAGTCTGCCGGTCGCCAGGTATTGCGTGCTGGTCAACTGGGTAACGTGCTGGAGATCTACGAAGACAAGCCGATGATGTTTGACGCTTGGGAAATTGACATCTATCACGTGGAGAAAATGGAACGCATTACCGCAAATGCCCCTGCTAAGCTGGTGGAGTGTGGTGATTTGCGTGTCGTTATTCAGTTTACCTATTCCTACGGCAAGTCCAGAATCGTCCAGGATATGATCTGCTACCGCTACAATAAGCGCATCGACTTTGAAACCTGGGTGGATTGGCACGAAGATCATAAGCTGCTGAAAACCGCTTTCTTTACTGATATCCGCAGCGTCAAGGTATCCTATGATATCCAGTTTGGCTATGTGGAGCGTCCCACCCATTGGAACACCAGCTGGGATTGGGCTCGGTTTGAAGTGTGCGCCCATAAGTGGGCCGATTTCTCCGAGACCGGCTATGGCGTCAGTTTGCTGAACAACTGCAAATACGGCCACAGCATCAAAGATAATGTAATGCGCATCAGCCTGCTGAAGAGCTCCAAGGATCCGGATGCTGAGGCGGATATGGGTGAGCATACCTTCACCTACAGCTTATATCCGCATCAGGGCCCCGTCGCTGCCGGCGGTACCATCGAGGAGGCAAATCGTCTCAACCTGCCTGCGGCTGTTGTTCCCGGCAAGAGTGTCCACGGTGCTGCGCTGTTTACCGTCTCCAGTCCCAATGTGCAGATTGACGCCATTAAGAAGGCAGAAGATGAAGATTGCCTGGTGATTCGCTTGCACGAATGCAGAGGCACCCGTGCGGAGTGCACTTTGCAGATTCATCGTCCGGTGAAGGCTGTTGTGCCCTGCAATATGCTGGAGCATGATATAGCTCCGGTTATGGAAGGCAACAGCATCCCCTTGTGCCTGGGCGCATTTGAGATCCAAAACTACAAGATCTATTTCTGAATCTAGGGGAGGTACTTATGAAGCGTTCTGAAATTAACAATGCGTTGAGAGAATTAGAGGCAATGTGCGAAAAGTATCATTGCTACCTGCCGCCTTTCTGCCATTTTACTCCGGAGCAGTGGCAGAATATCGGTCATGAATATGATGAAGTCCGTGACTGCATGTTGGGCTGGGATATTACCGACTTCGGTCTGGGCGATTTCGATAAGGTTGGTTTCAGCCTGATCACCATCCGCAACGGCAACCGTGCTATGGCAGATAAATACCCCAAGGTGTACGCAGAAAAGCTGCTGTACCTCAAAGAGGGCCAGACTGCTTGCAACCATTTCCACTGGTATAAGACTGAGGATATCATCAATCGTGGTGGCGGAAACGTGCTGATCCGTGTTTACAACAGCCACCCTGACGAGTCCATCGACTATGAGTCCGATGTAACTGTCCATATGGATGGTCGCACTTTTACCGTCCCTGCCGGCACGCAGGTTCGCTTGACTCCTGGTGAGAGCATTCACATCCAGCAGTTTATGTACCACGATTTTGCCGTGGAAGAGGGCAGCGGAGCTGTCCTGCTGGGCGAAGTGAGCCAGTGCAATGATGACAATACCGATAACCGCTTCAATCCTCCCGTGGGCAGATTCCCTGCCATTGAAGAGGATGAAGCTCCCTACCGTCTGCTCTGCAACGAATATCCGGAGGCAAAATGATGGATGTTGTGGCTTTGGGCGAACTGCTCATTGACTTTACCTGCCAGAGTGTGGATAGCGACGGCTATCCCACTATGGCTGCTCATCCCGGCGGCGCACCGGCCAATTTTCTGGCAGCACTCAGCAAGTTCGGTGCGAAAACCGCATTGTTGGGCAAGGTGGGAACAGATGCCTTTGGCAAGCTGCTGACAGCCACATTGCAGAGTGCCGGAATTGAAACCACCGGCCTGATCGCAACGGATGATGTTTTTACGACTCTGGCGTTTGTGACACTGGACGAAACGGGCGACCGGGAGTTTTCTTTTGCCCGCAAGCCCGGCGCCGATACTTGCATCGCCTTTGAGGAGCTCTCACTGCCTTTGATAGACGAGGCCAAAGTGTTCCATTTTGGCACCTTGTCGCTGACTGATGAGCCGGCCCGCAGTGCCACATATAAGGCTGTGGCTTATGCCAAATCCAAGGGCAAACTGATCACCTACGATCCCAACCTGAGAAAACCCCTCTGGAAGGATCTGGATATGGCTAAGGAACAGCTTCTGTGGGGCCTTTCCCAGGCGGATGTGGTCAAAATCAGCGATGAAGAGGTGGAATTCCTCTTTGGCCTGGGTGTAGAAGCCGGCGCTGCCCATATACTCAGCAATTATGGTGTAAAGCTGGTGTTTGTCACCTGTGGTGCAGATGGCTGTTACTTCCAAAACGCAAATGCCTGCGGACATATTCCTGGCTTAAAGAATATTAAAGTGATCGACACAACCGGAGCCGGAGATATTTTTGGCGGCAGTGCAGTTTGGAAACTGTTGCAAATAGGTAAATCTCCTGAGGAATTGAACAAGGCGGAGTTGGAAGAAGTGGTGCGTTTTGCCTGCACTGCAGCAGGCTTGTCCACCACACGCGCCGGTGGCATTTCCAGCGTTCCGGAATATGAGATGGTTATGCAATCACTGTGAGAAAATGTAGGATTAGCGTTGACAAATTAATAAGCTACGTTCCTCCTCCCGGGGCACACGGTGGAGTCATATGGGGTGTCATCTCCACCGTGTGCCATTGGTTATTGTGGAGTTGATAAAAAACAGAAAAGAAGGAGTGTTCCTATGAGGAAAGGCATTTGCTGCGCAGGCAATATGATTGTGGACATTACATACCCAATCGAAACCTGGCCGAAGCAGAATGAACTGACCCATATCACCGAGGGCATTCAAAATTCTACCGGTGGATCAGTCTGCAATACCATCACTAATCTTGCCCGGTTAGATCCCAGCCTGCCGCTGTATGCCTCCGGCTTTGCCGGTTACGATGCGGAGGGCGAATTTGTCCTGCAGGAAATGGGTAAATATCCCAATATTGACATAAGTATGGTCAAACGAGATGGACGCACATCCTTTACCATGGTTATGAGTAACAATCAGACCAAGGAACGTACCTTCTTCCAGCATGCCGGTGCCAATGCCTATTACTGTGAAGAGCATATTGATCTGGATGCGTTGGATGTGGATATTTTCCATATCGGCTATATTCTGCTGTTGCCGGCCTTGGATGCAGAGGACGACGAGTACGGCACCAAGATGGCTCGGCTGCTGCACAATGTCCAGAAAAAGGGCATTAAGACCTCCATCGATGTGGTGTCTGAAACCGGCGACCGGTTTGCCAGATTGGTAACCCCGGCGCTGAAATACACAAATTATTGCATCATCAATGAGCTGGAGGCGCAGCAGACCACCGGTGTGGTTCTGCGCTCTGCCGATGGCACATTGCATTTGGAAAATATGCCTGCCGCGCTGAACAAACTGAAGGAATTGGGCGTTGCAGATTGGGCTGTGATCCATTGTCCGGAGATTGGCTGTGGTATCGACAAAAAGGGCGAATACTACGCCGTTCCAAGCCTTAAATTGCCCGATGGTTGGATCAAGGGAACCGTGGGCGCCGGAGACGCCTTCTGTGCCGGTGTTCTGTATGCTGCAGAAATGGGCTGGACAATGCCGGAAGCCCTGAAAATGGGCGCCTGCACCGCCGCAGCGTCCCTCAATGCTGTCAGCGCCTCCGATGGTGTTAAGACTGCAGAAGAGGTGCTGCGCCTCTACAATCTCTATGCTTGATTGCCTATAAATCAAAAATATCTCGCACCTGGGCACATAGTGAAGTTTTTGCTTTTTTCGCTTCGCTGTGTGCCCTGATTTTAATTTAAGAAACAAAAAACTGCCGACGAATAAACAACAAACTCCCCAACTGCGGTGAAGCAGTTTGGGAGTAGTGCTTAGATATAGAGATTTGCCTGAAGGCTTTGAGAGCGTCTTGGGCGGCAAGCTTTGATGAGTACTCTTCTTTTTCCTCAATGGTCGCTGTAAAGCCTCTGGGCGGCTGGTAATTGCTTGATTTCTGCCGTGATCAAGAGCAATCTGTATTGGCGGAAATGGGTAGCTCAAAAAGAGCGTTTGCCAACTGCAATTAATGTGTTCTCTCGCGCGCGTGCGTGCGACATACTTATTCTTTCTTCAGTAAATAATACTTAACTGTTATACTTATTGATAGGCCACAGTGAGCTATACCATAGTTCATTTTCCAAAGACAAAAACTCCCCAACTGCGGTGAAGCAGTTGGGGAGTTGTGCTTAGATATAGAGATTTACCTTGAAACTTTGGAAGCGGTGCACGCGGCGGGTTTTGGAGAAGGAGTACAAGTACTCTTTCGCGTCCTGGGCGGTCACAGTGAAGCTTCCGAAGAGCCGGTAATTACTTAGTTCCTGCCATCCTTGATGGCGGCCTGAGCAGCGGCCAGGCGGGCGATGGGCACACGGAAGGGGCTGCAGGACACGTAGTCCAGGCCGATCTTGTGGCAGAACTCAACGGAGACAGGGTCGCCGCCGTGCTCGCCGCAGATGCCGTAGTGCAAACTTCTGCCGGAAGCCTTGCCCTTGGAGACAGCCATCTCCATCAGCATGCCAACACCGGTCTGATCCAGCTTGGCAAAGGGATCGCTCTCGTAGATCTTGGAAGCGTAGTAAGCATCCAGGAACTTGCCGGCGTCGTCGCGGCTGAAGCCGAAGGTCATCTGGGTCAGGTCGTTGGTACCGAAGCAGAAGAACTCAGCTTCCTTAGCGATCTCGTCAGCGGTCAGGCAGGCGCGGGGGATCTCGATCATGGTACCGACCTCGTAGTGCAGCTCGATGCCGGCAGCGGCGATCTCAGCGTCAGCGGTCTTGACCACAACGTTCTTAACGAACTTCAGCTCCTTGACATCGCCGACCAGGGGGATCATGATCTCGGGAACGATGTTCCACTCGGGATGACGGCCCTTAACAGCCAGAGCTGCACGGATGACAGCCTTGGTCTGCATAGCAGCGATTTCGGGGTAGGTGACGCTCAGACGGCAGCCACGGTGACCCATCATGGGGTTGAACTCGTGCAGAGAAGCGATGATGTTCTTGATGTCCTCAACGGTCTTGCCCTGAGAAGCAGCCAGAGCGGCGATGTCTTCCTCGGTGGTGGGGACGAACTCATGCAGCGGGGGATCCAGGAAGCGGATGCAAACGGGGTTGCCTTCCATAGCCTCGTACAGGCCCTCGAAGTCAGCCTGCTGCATGGGCATGATCTTAGCCAGAGCAGCTTCACGCTCTTCGACGGTGTCGGAGCAGATCATCTCACGGAAGGAAGCAATACGGCCTTCCTCGAAGAACATGTGCTCGGTACGGCACAGGCCAATACCCTCAGCGCCCAGGCTACGAGCCTTGATGGCGTCACGGGGGGAGTCGGCGTTGGTGCGGACCTTCAGGGTACGGTACTCGTCAGCCCAAGCCATGATGCGGCCGAACTCGCCGGCGATCTCAGCATCCTTGGTGGGGATCAGGCCGTCGTAGATGCAACCGGTGGAGCCGTCCAGGGACAGCTCATCGCCTTCGTGGAAGGTCTTGCCGGCCAGGGTGAACACCTTATTCTCCTCATCCATCTTGATGTCGGTGCAGCCGGAAACACAGCAAGTGCCCATGCCGCGAGCGACAACGGCAGCGTGAGAGGTCATACCGCCACGGACGGTCAGGATGCCCTGTGCGGCCATCATGCCTTCGATATCCTCAGGAGAGGTCTCCAGACGGACCAGGACCACCTTCTCGCCACGGGCTGCCCATTCCTTGGCATCCTCAGCGGTGAAGACGATCTTGCCGGCAGCAGCGCCGGGGGAAGCGGCCAGAGCGCGACCGATGGGAGCGGACTCCTTCAGGGCCTTAGCGTCGAACTGGGGATGCAGCAGGGTGTCCAGAGTTCTGGGCTCGATCATAGCAACAGCCTGCTTCTCGTTGATCATGCCTTCGTCCACCAGGTCGCAGGCGATCTTCAGAGCAGCGGGAGCGGTACGCTTGCCGTTACGGGTCTGCAGCATGTAGAGCTTGCCGTTCTCAACGGT
>JAGAMN010000021.1 GCA_017624715.1 Oscillospiraceae bacterium | reverse complement strand
TCGGCGGTGCAGTCAATCTGGAAGCCCTCTGCTTTTTTTGCGGAGATGTGCTCTGCGATTTCTTCCGGGGACATCATATTCTCGTCTACGAAAGCCTTATATTCTGCGTGCATATTCTCGATCCATGCTTCGTCAACCAGTTCAGTTTCCTGAGACATCCGAAACTCGCGGTATTCCTCATCCTCCCAGAAGTAGTCCACACTGAAACCAGTGAAGGTATCGTAGGAGCCACTGAAGGCAAGGGATATATAAACGGCAATCAGCGCAATGGCCACGATGATCAGGAGCTTACGCTGGCGCAGCAGTTTTTCAAATTCATATTTCATTTCAGGTCTCCTCAAGTATCTATATCAGTTTCGGCGGTTCTCAAAAATCGGTGCAGCAGGAGGCTAATAATGACCGCAATCAGTATCAGTTCCACTCCGGCAATGGCCCACAGCGGGATGTAAGTGCTGCCAATTGAAAGAAACCGTAAACCACTCCACAGCCACTGATTGCTCATCAGACATGGCAGCCACAAAGCCAGCCAGGTATTATCAGTCAGAAATGCCAGCAGAAGCGGGAGAACCAGAATACCGCCCATGAGTGAAAAAGAACGCTGGGTGGTTTTGCCGATCCGTGCCAACAGGAAAATAACCATAGCGGTCAGCTGGCTGGCAAGCAGACCAAGGAGCAGTGTTACCGCAAGGTATTCGCCTGTGTTCCAGTTGTAGGGACAGGCGTTATAGCTGAAATCCTGAATAACGCTATGGAGATTGCCCCATCCATAGTAAATGGTGAGCGTCACGGCATAGACCAGATTGGACACCATCCATACAGCAAATGCACTGACCTGGCAGACCAGTAGCTTCGTTTGAAACAGTTTCCGCCGTCCTTGCTTTGTGACGCTCTGCGTGGGAACCATTCCAATTTCTTTTTCCCCGGAGAACTGATCAACGCACAGAAGGATCATAAAAATCAGAAAGCCCCAGGTAACCATATACTGATTTGCCATGGATTCACCAGCAGGTGAAACACCAAACACCAGCTCGCCGTTTTCGGAGGCCGCCCGCAGCTCGGCATAGGCTTCCACGGCGGTTTCACCATAGGTATCATCCAGCGCATCCACGTAGCTGTCCAGCATTTCTGTGAAGAAGGTGTAGTCGTATGCGGTCAGAATCGCCCGCTGTTCCAAAGTAGTATCCCAGATATCCTCTGCAGACTCCGGGGGTATTTCCCAAAGCTGCTCATACTGGGCATAGATGGAATCTCTCCAGGCATCATCCATCTGTCCACCAAAGGTATTGTAGGCATCTGATAGCTCTTTGGTTCCGGAGTCGTAGTTCATGGAAACATAGATGACCTGAGCCAGACAAGCCAACAGGAATGCCACGATAATCAACGGCCTTGACCATGTTTTTTGTAATTCTGCTTTCAGCATACATCCTCCCGGCCACAGTAGGCAAGGTACGCATCCTCCAGATCCGGTTCCACAGGAACGGCTCCGTCCGGGAAGCCGTTGGGGCAGACCAGCCGCAGCATGATTTTCTCCCCCACAGGCTGCATATTGGCCACCAGATGGGTCTGACGGTATTGTTCCGCTTCCTCCGCGGATACGGTCAAGGTACAGACCTTGCCTGTCAGGGTGTTCCGGATGTGTCCAATGGTATCGTGGGCCACCACCTTACCGGAACGCAGCATGACCACCTGAGTAGCGATATGCTCCACGTCAGTAACAATATGGGTGGACAGAATTACCAACCGATCCCGAGCCAATCCTGCGATCATGGTGCGGAAACGGATCCGTTCCTGGGGGTCGAGGCCAGCAGTGGGTTCGTCCAGAATGAGAATCTTTGGATCGTTCAGCAGAGCTTGGGCAATGCCTACACGCTGCAGCATACCGCCGGAGAAGGCGCCCAGTCGCTTCTTCCGCTCACTGTAAAGTCCCACCTGCTCCAGAAGATCTTTTGTCTTGGCGGCGGCTTCTTCGGTGGACAGGCCCTTGAGTGCAGCGATGTACATGAGGTATTTTTCGGCAGTGAACCAGGGGTAGTACCCCACCTTCTGGGGTAGGTAGCCAAGGATATCCCGGTAATCTTCGCCCATGAATCGGATATTTTCGCCATCCAGTAGGACGGCACCAGAATCCGGCTGTATCAAGTCGCACAGCAGGCGGATCATGGTGGTTTTGCCGGCACCGTTAGGACCCAACAGACCGATGATACCCGGTGTCAGTTCCAGATCCACATGGTTAACGGCAGTTTTATGGCCGAATTTCTTAGTCAAATCAGTAATGGTAAGCTTCATAGTCGATTCTCCTGTTCGTCAGGTTTTTGGTTTGTAAAACGAGGGCGGTCAGGGTGATTAGCTGAATGGCGCAGATCAAGAGGATACCCGCTTCTACGATCCATTCAAGCATCAGACTGGTGATCAGTGTGGCAACCAGGTACATGGTCAGCTGGGCGAAGTCGGAATTGCCTATGTGATTTGCCCACAGCAAAGCCATCAGGGCACCGATGAGCGTGGGCAGAGTCGCCGCAAGCATAAAAGTGATACCCATATGGCTGAATCCCGCACTGGGTATCACAGCAGCCAGCAATGCAGCCAGTGTCAGACTGCTCAAGCACAGAATGCGGGCCAGCATGATTTGACCGTAGCTGTATTTGCAGCATTTCTCAATCTCGATCATACTGCCTGCACGGGAGAGCATGAGATGCCACCCAAACAGCAGTGCCACAATGGCACTGGAAATACCCGTAGCCATCAGTGCATCCATAGGAGACAGACTTACTGCAAGAAAGATTTGAAAAGCCACTGCGGTAAGAGCCCAAATATATACGCTCGCAGGCATGGACCTGAGCTGAAGCCTGACCAGCGGCAACAGACGGTTCGGTTTTTGGATATCGGGCAGAGAATTGATGCACCGATCCACCGCATCGGGGGAAGGAGTTTGTTTTGTTTCTTTCAGGAAAGCGATGACTTCTTTTTCGTTCATGTCTTTTCCTCCATCATTTTCTTACAGGCTGCGAGACCCCTTTGAACACGGGATTTGGCGGTAGGGATCGGAATGTCCAGGATCTGAGAAATTTCCCTGTAGGTCAGCTCCTGCAGGTAATACAGGATGATGCACTCCCGTTGTTCTGGCGGCAGAGCGGAGAGTACTGCGTACACATCCAGCTTCGCATCCACGGAAGCAAGTTTATCCGGTGCGGCCTTGGTTTCCGGGATTTCCTCGCTTGGCTTAGCCGTCCGATAATAGTCCACCACCCTATTGTGGGCGATTCGGTACAGATACGCTGAAAAGGATGCCGTGGGAACGTAGGAATGAATATTTTTTGTCAGCTTCACGAACACATCTTGAGTCAGATCTTCGGCAAGGGTGCGGTCACAGACCCGTAAAAATATGTAGTTGTATATTTTCTCGTAATACAGCCGAACGAGTTGTTCCAGAGCATCGCGATCACCCCGGACAGCGCGGCTGATAAGCAGAAGTTCCTTCATTAGTAGCTACCTC
>JAGAMN010000020.1 GCA_017624715.1 Oscillospiraceae bacterium | reverse complement strand
CGCTTAAACAATTCCATTTATAATTGTCCAAGGTGTCTAGTTTGTCTCACATTATTCAATTTACAAGGTACAGACCCAACCGCCAGGCGGTTAGCTTGCTTATTCTAGCATAGCACCTTTCACTTGTCAAGAACTTTTTTCAATTCTTTTCAAATTTCTTTTGCATTATGCTTTTTTCGCAGCCCAACAAATGGACCTGGCATATATTAGCAAAACAGTTGTGCTTTGTCAAGCAGAAAATACAGGTTTTTTGCAAAAATTTTGGGAGCCTCTTTACAGAGACTCCCAAGTATCATTCTTTCAATTATTCGGTATCTTCGATCAGTCCGAAACCGCCATCGTTTCTACGGTAGACCACCGCAAACTTACCGCCGTTATCTTCATCCCGGAATGCGAAGAAATTATGCTCCAGCAGGTTCATCTGCAGCACAGCTTCTTCCCTGGTCATAGGTTTGAAGTAGAACTGCTTGACGCGGACGATGCTCAAATCATCCTCGGGTTCTTCAACTACAAAGGATGTCTCCTCAACGGTTCTGGTGAAAGCATCCTGGCGCAGACGGCGGGCCAGTCGGGTCTTATTCTTGCGGATCTGGCCTTCGATGGTGCCAACGGCAGCATCGATGGAAGCGAACATATCGGAAGTGCTTTCATGCGCCCGGAACCAGTGGTCAGCGCCGTGGACGGTCAGTTCCACATTGTTCCGGTTTTTCTCAACAGAAAATACGATAAGTGCTTCCGCATCCTCCTCGAAATAGCGTGCCAGCTTCATGACCTTCTTCTCGGCGTAGGCGTGGACATTACCGGGCAGTTTGATCTTCTTCTCACTAAACTGAAACTTCATATGCGACAGCTCCTTTCGTATTTCCCCGGTTCTCCGGGTCAATTATATTATATCATGATTTTGGCTTTTCGACAAGGGGGAATTAGCCTAAAATTGGATCATCCTCATTATCTAATAGGCTCATCATGGTGATATTATACACGTCTTCCGCCTTCTGCTCAAACTGTCTGGAAAGGCGCAGGGCCTGGCGCTGGTCGGGAGCCAACAACTCCAGAGTCATCAGATTGCCCACTTCATCGTCCAGGCACATAACCACAGAGAAATCTCCACTCTCACGGGGGATGATTTGGGTTTTTACAAAGCTGGAACGGCGAATCTGCCGATTAAACCGGGCAACGGCATTTTCAGCACGTTGGCGGACGGTGTAGGCAATGGAATCTTCCGTCAGAGAAAGGGTCTGTCTTCCCTTCTCCGTAATGATGTACTTATCTTCCTCCTCTGCAGTGGTCAGGTGGCCGGATTTAACCATTTCAGGAATCGCAGTGCAAACATCAAAATAGCTCAAGCAATCGTCCTGGTAGCACAGCTCATACGTTTCCTGCATAGAAAGGGGGTAATTGGATCGGGCGGATACATAAAGGATTAAAACCTTTACATCCATCATATCGTGGATAAAACCAAGTCTTTGCATATTCTCACCTCTTACTATTATTATACGCAATTGGGAGCAAAAATCAAGCACAACTGCATTGTCAACGGCATAATGTGGGGCGAAAGGGTGATTTTTCATGAATGGTATTACATTTTATGCCCACGGAGATAACCCAGCTTTGCAAAACGCTGTCGAAAGATTGGGAAAGCTTGGTGTAACAGTTGCGGATGCACCAAATGCCAGTGTCACCCACCTGCTGCTTTCGGTACCAAGTTTCAACAAAACCGGCAATTTGCTTGGCGGCGGAAGTCTATACGACGTACTGGACCGGCTACCAAAGACCGTTACGATTATCGGAGGAAATCTGCCAAAAGAACAGCTGGAAGACTATCGTATAATAGATCTTTTGCAGGATGATCGTTATCTCGCTGAAAATGCTGCAATTACGGCAGATTGCGCAGTATCCGTTGCCAGGCAAAAAATGAATGTGGTGTGGCGTGGCTGTCCGGTTTTGATATTGGGCTGGGGGCGCATTGGAAAGTGCCTGGCGCAACTTCTGAGAGATATGGGTGCCGATGTAACTGTCGCGGCACGAAAACCATCAGACATCGCTATACTTCAAGGGTTGAGCTACGGAGCAGAGGATATTTACAAGCTACACCATGGTCTGCTGCGTTACCAGGTGATTTTTAACACTGTGCCGCAGCCGATACTCTGCGCCGGGCAGACAGTCCACTGCCGGAAGGATTGTCTGCTTATTGAATTGGCGTCCAAACCGGGCATTGAAGGACAGAACATTCTAAACGCTGCCGGTCTGCCGGGAAAATATGCGCCGAAAAGTTCCGGCAGGCTCATTGCAAGCAGCGTGATCCGATTGATTTTAGGAAGGGAGTGCTAGCCATGGAGATCGGATTTGCATTATGCGGCTCGTTCTGTACGTTTTCACAAGTATTCCCGATAATGGAGCAGTTAGCTACAGAGCATCATCTGACACCCATCTTCTCCCCTGCAGCATACGGGACGGACACCCGCTTTGGCACAGCCCGGGAGCACATTCGCAAGGCCGCTGAGATATGCTGCAAAGATCCACTGTATACTTTGGCCCAGGTCGAGCCCATTGGTCCAAAAAAGATGCTGGATGTACTTGTGGTGGCTCCTTGCACAGGAAACACATTAGCGAAGCTGGCCCATGGGATCGCAGACACATCGGTGACCATGGCGGTTAAGAGTCATTTGCGGAACGGAAGACCGGTGGTGTTGGCGGTATCTACCAACGATGCCTTGGCAGTTGCTGCAGAAAACATTGGTAAGCTACTGGCAAGAAGGCATATTTATTTCGTGCCTTTCGGTCAGGATGACGCGACCAAGAAACCAACCAGCATGATCTCCGACTTTTCTAAAATTCCGCAGGCAGTAAATGCCGCTATGGAAGGTCGGCAGCTGCAACCGATCTTGCTGGAGGGTTGATTTTACGCAACGTTGTGCTACAATAATATATATAGAATCAGAAAGGGCGTGTTATTGTGGCAAAACTCATTATGGCATTGGACTCCGGTACTACCAGCAACCGCTGCATTTTGTTTGATCGGGATGGCGGCATTCGGGCAGTGGCCCAAAAGGAATTTACCCAGCATTTTCCCCGACCAGGTTGGGTGGAGCATGACGCAGATGAGATATTTGCCACCCAGCTGGAAGTGGCCCGGCAGGCTCTGCAGAACGCAGGTGCCAATGCCGTAGATATTGCCGCCATTGGCATTACCAATCAGCGGGAGACCACGATCGTTTGGAACAGGCTGACCGGCAGACCGATATACAACGCCATCGTGTGGCAATGTCGGCGAACAGCGGATTATTGCGATGAATTACGCAGCCAAGGCCTGACTGATGTGATTCGGAACAAGACCGGTTTGGTTCTGGATCCTTATTTCTCGGGCACGAAGATTCGCTGGATTTTGGAAAATGTCCCTGGAGCAAGAGAGCAGGCAGATCGCGGTGAGCTACTTTTCGGAACCGTTGAGACATGGCTCATTTGGAAGCTTACCGGCGGCAAGGTGCATGTGACGGATTATTCCAACGCATCGCGCACGATGCTGTTTAACATCAACACCTTGCAGTGGGATCGTGAACTGCTGAAGCTGTTGGATATTCCGGAAAGTATGCTGCCGCAGGTTATGGAATCGAGCCATGTATACGGCCTTACAGAGCCGGAATTCTTTGGCGCACCCGTCCCCATTGCCGGTGCTGCCGGAGATCAACAATCGGCCCTGTTTGGGCAGACCTGCTTCGAGCCGGGCAGCTCCAAATGCACCTATGGCACCGGTGCCTTCTTGCTGATGAACACAGGCGATACACCCATCTATTCCAAAAACGGATTGGTGACAACCATCGGCTGGGGCTTGAACGGCAAGGTAACCTATGCGCTGGAAGGATCGATATTCGTTGCCGGTGCGGCCACGCAATGGCTCCGGGACGAACTACGATTTATCGAGTCCGCATCGGACTCTGAATATATGGCCACGAAAGTACCGGACACCAACGGTTGCTATGTTGTACCAGCCTTTGCAGGACTGGGTGCGCCGTATTGGGATGCCTACGCAAGAGGCTGTGTATTGGGACTGACCCGAGGAGTGAACAAGTATCACATCATACGGGCCACATTGGATTCTATCGGCTATCAGGTAAGTGATGTATTAGCGGCTATGGAATCGGACGCCGGCATTGGCCTTGCTTCCCTGCGGGTCGACGGCGGTGCGTCAGCCAATAACTATCTGATGCAAACCCAGGCAGATATCTGCGGCGGCGAAGTTTTAAGACCCCGCTGCGTAGAAACCACAGCAATGGGTGCTGCTTACTTGGCTGGTTTGGCAGTCGGTTATTGGGAGAGCATTGACGAAATTCGAAATAATTGGACGGTGGATCGCAGCTTTACGCCGCAGATCACAGAGGATGATCGCAAGCTGCGTTTAAAGGGCTGGCAGAAGGCCGTAGCCTGTGCAGCCGGCTGGGCAAAAGAATAAGCAAAGTGGAGGTACAAAAAGTACCTCCACTTTTTAACACTTCCCTATTGACAAATAAAAAACCCGGTGATATATTATGATTAACCTTTAGGTTAAATGTTAAACAAGGAGTGAAGCATATGGGTCTGCAAAATACACTCCGGGCACTGGCTGATCCCATTCGTCGGAAGATTCTGAATCTGCTGAAAAGCGGCAGACTTTCCGCCGGAGAAATTGTGGAGCAGTTTGATGTGACCGGCGCATCCATTTCCCGACATCTGTCTGTTTTAAAGGAAGCCGACCTGATTCGGGATACCCGGGAAGGAAAATACATCTATTATGAATTGAATGCCTCTGTTTTGGAGGAAATTATGCTGTGGATCAAAGATTTGAAAGGAGATAACGACCATGTTGAAGAAGTATAAAGCTTTGATTATTATTACCGCCATTATTTGCTTGTTGCCGATTTTGGCCGGTGTGATCCTCTGGGATCGGCTGCCGGAGCAGATTCCCAGCCACTGGGGCATCAATGGCGAGGTGGATAGTTGGAGCAGTAAGCCTTTTGCTGTATTCTTCTTCCCTGCCCTTCTGTGTGGCATTCACCTGCTTTGTGTTTTTGCTTCCACCATTGATCCCAAGCATAAGAATTATGCGCCTCAGATGTTCCGGCTGGTGCTATGGATTTGCCCTGTTCTGAGCCTGCTTCTGAACAGCATCGTCTATAGCTTTGCTTTGGGCTACGATATGCTGAATGTGCCTATGATTATTAGCATGCTGGTGGGTATCCTGTTTATTGTGGTTGGCAATTATCTGCCCAAGTGCCGACAAAGCTATACCATGGGCATCAAACTGCCCTGGACGCTGAATGACGAGGGCAATTGGAATGCCACTCACCGTGTTGGCGGTTGGACCTGGATGCTCTGCGGCGTTGTAATACTGGCTACCGCATTTCTGGGAATCTTTTGGATTTTGATTGGTGTCATGCTGGTGGCTGTACTTGTGCCGACAGTATATTCCTATGTGTATTACCAGAAGCATCTAAAGGACGAATGACAAAAAAGGAACGGCTTATGCCGTTCCTTTTTTCTTGTATAAGCAGATGTCGTAGCGGATGCCGTTTTCCTCGCCGGATCGGATAGTTTCGGACAAGTACCAGTTTTCATCCGCATCCAGGTTAGGAAAATACGTATCGGATTCCGGAGTGCAATGGACTTTCGTCACATAGGCGGTATCACACACAGGTAGCATTTGCTTATAAATGCTGCCGCCGCCGATGACCATTGCACGGTCAGTGGTTTTGGCAAGTTCTACTGCTTCAGCAGGACTTGTGCAGACCGTGAAGCCAGGGATCTCCTGGGCGGTACGGGTCAGCGCCACATTTACTCTGCCGGGCAAGGGCTTCTGACCGGGAAAATCCGCGATTGTGCGACGACCCACGATGACCATGCAGCCACGGGTGGTTTCCCGGAAGAATTTACGGTCGGCACTCAAAGCGATCGGCTGGGTGCCATCCTTGCCGATGCCCCAGTCATCATATACGGCTACGATCAATTCCATAGGTTACCTCTCATCAAATAAGCTTTTGATGATTATAGCACACTGTTTCCCGTTTTTCTACTATAATTACTGAAAATCATCGGCAATGAAGTGTCGGGGTTCCCGCTTGCGAAATTCTGAAAGGCATGATATATTTGTAGTAAAATTGACGAAGTGTGCGAATGCACACCTTGGAGAAAATGGAATGAAGAACACTGACATAATTAAAATCCGTCCTTTGCGGTTCGATGATGGTACCTTTTTGTGTTCCATTTTCAAAGACAATCAAGACTATTACGACATCTTCTTTGATTCAGAGACTGATCCCGTCGAGTGGCAAAAAAGAGTCAACCGCTTTATTCAGCAAAGCGCTATCCACCACCATATTATTGAGACTAACAACGAGCCAATCGGTTGGTTATCGTTCATAGATGAGGAACAAGATTATCTTGAAATCGGTATTTTGGTCATCAAAGCCGAACATCTCGGTCAAGGTTATGGTACGAAAGGACTTTCGTGGCTCATTGAAAAAGCAAAGGCAGCCAGAAAACGCTATCTATTATTGAATGTTAATCAAAGCAACACCCGTGCAATTGCATTCTACCGGCAATTTGGATTCGAGATATGCGGTGAGGAAATCGTACCGCAATGCAACGATGCGGTAAATCTGGCACAGTACAAAATGAAATTGACTTTATAATTGATTCCGCTTTTGGAGGAAAACTTATGAACCGCACAATATGGAAATGGGGATTTGGTATCTCATTGACCGCGCTGATTTTGTTAATCATCTTCACATTCGCCATCTGGGCACTGGTCAATGCCACCGGGTCATTTGCTGCTACTGTTATGGGTGATTCTAATTTACCTTACCTGAGCATGGGTCAATTCCTGTTAGATTCTGTCGGTTCGCCAATGTTCTACGCATACATCATAGACTTTGCGATTTTGTTATCATCAACCGTAATGCTGATCGTACACAAAAAATAGTGCCTACCCCTTTGGGTAAGGCATGATATTAAAAGCACCCCAAACGGCAATGTCATTAAGATTGCGTCATTGCGAACCAGTGACCGGTGTCACTGGTTCGCAATCTCCTTCTATCTTGGGGACTCCCTCGCCAGTGTATACACTGGCGAGGGAATGACAGAATATCTTAACTAAATGACATTACCCCAAGTGGGGTGCTTTTTTATACCATAAATTGCGTTCTTTGGAGAATATGGTTCTGATATTCAGGGTCCAGTTCCCGGAAATAACCGCTCCAGCCCCAAACCCGAACCACCAGATTGGGATACTTTTCCGGATGTTCCTGTGCATCCAGCAACTGCTGACGGTTTAGCGTATTCAGCTGGAGCTGATGGCCGCCGGACAACACAAAGAGTTTGACCAGTGATGCAACCTTTTCTTCGCCGTCAGTATTGCGAAATACATTGCTATGAAGCTCCATGGTCAGCGGACCACCGTTGATAATGTTCGACAGATCAAACTTTGTGAAGGAACGGATGGTAGAAAGCGGTCCCTTTGGCTTTGCCTGAAGTGTGGGTGAAAAGCTGCATGCTAAGGGTTCCCCATTCATCCGGCCATCCGGCGTGGCTGGGGTCACTTTTCCAAATCGGACATATTCCATAGCGCTGCCTGTACCGGCACGCCAAATACCGCCTATATTGTTTGGTTTTCCGTTCAAGTTCTTTGCAAAGTAGTCCATGATCTGACCGGCAATAGCATCTACATAGTCGTCATCACTGCCCATTTTGGGGCATGCCAACAGCTGATTTCGCAAGGGCGCAAAGCCTTCGAAATTGTTTTTCAGCGCAGTAAGCAGCGTGGTTTTGTCTATGCTTTGATCATCGTAGATCATCTTTTTCACCGCCGCCAGGGAATCCGCCGCAGTAGAAATTCCGGCGCCATGACAGCCCAGGTTATAGTAATGGGAGCCAAACCGGGCAAAGTCTTTTCCAGATTCCATACAGCCCTGGGTCATCAGGCTCATGATCGGCGAGCATCGATACCACCTATGCTGGCGCAGTTTTTCCAGACTGTTGTACCGGGCCCGAAGAAATTCGATCTTGTCAATGATCCCCTGCTCTACATGCTTCATCAGCGTAGCAAAATCCGGGCTGTCCATCAGATGCCGGTCTATCACCTCACGGACCACCAATGGGAAATTCATTGCTGTAACATTGGGCGCCTCTAGGCCTTTACCGGGGATAATGAATTCCCAACAGGCTGCAACCGTGTAATCAATGGCATCTTCCGGTGCATAACCCAACTTGATCAAGCCCGGAACGACCACATCGTCGTTGCAGTATTGTGGAAAACCCAAGCCTTTTTTGGTAAGCTGTGCGCCCAATCGATAATGCTCATCCGGTGTGCGCTTGCTTACCCGAAGGTTAATCTTTGGGTCGATGACTTCCAATTCCAGTGAGGCCTCCATGCACATCCGGGACAGTTCGTTAAACACGCTGTTTCCTGCAGCGTCAAAGCCACCTAAAACCATACTCTGACCGTTGTCGCCTGCCTGCATACCGATATAGGTATCTGTATCCAGGTTTATAGACAGAAAATATAGTTCAAGCGTCTCAAACAGTTCCTCTTGGGAAACACCACGGTCAAGGTCCGCCTTGAAGTAGGGATACATATACTGGTCAAACCGTCCGTAGGTAATATGCTCGTGCTTGGTAACTCTTAGGATAAAGATGATAATCTTTTGAAACAGGCATGCTTCATAGAAGCTAGTGGGGCTATTGCGGGGCACATTAGAAAGTGCATCATATAGCTTCTGATTGCCGGATTCCAAAGCGGCTTGCCGATATCGGTCACAAAATGCAAGGGTCAACTCCAGGACCTTGATAAGGGCATCATAAAAGTCATTTTTCGGCTTTTGGCGCAGCTCAGTCATTACCCTGTCCAGACCCGGTTTCATCAAAAGGCTGTAATCCGGCGTGTTGTTACAGGGAATATGGGACGGAAAGCAGGGCTGACCGTTATCTTCGCAAATGGCAGAATGTGCGTAGCTGCGATTGAAGCCGAAGATGTCGTCACCATAGAATAGCGGCTTTTCATTTTCCAGCGTTTTTTGCATATAGGCAGTAAATATGCCGTAATCTGTTTGCGCATCAATATCCCCTGAAAAATCCAGGATTTCTTCGCTGCGTTCCTTTCGGTATTCCCGGTCAAGCAGCAGCCTCTTCATTCTTTGTACGCGCTCGGTCATAGAATTTTCACTCCTATCCCGTAATGTTCAAACACTTCCGTATGGCTTTGCGGCGGTACGGATGGGTCGAAATCGGTTATATATTCCCTGCCCAGCATTTTATATTTTGCACCGGCAGCTTTGTTGTATGGCAACAACTCAACCTTCGTTACTCCCAGTTGACTCATAAACTGTGCTGTTTGGGTAATGTTGTCCAATGTATCATTAACGCAGGGTATCAAAGGAATCCGCGTAATAAAAGGTTTCCCGCTGGTTGCCAACGTTCGGTAATTTTCCAGGATGCAGCGGTTATCCACACCGGTATATTTCTTATGAAGCTCCGAATCCATCAGCTTCAAATCGTACAGCACATATTCGCATCGCTTCAGCGCCTCAGCAAATATCTCCTTCGACGCAAAACCGGAGGTTTGAATTGCCCGGTGAGTCTTGCCCTCCAGCATATCCAGGCATGACATCAGAAAATCCGGTTGTGCCAAAGGCTCTCCTCCTGAAAATGTTACGCCACCGCCGGACGCATTCAGCATCCAAAGCTTGCCTTCTATTTCCTGGATCATAGCTTCAGGGCTTATCTCCGTTCCGCAAAGCCGAATCAAGTTTTGGGGACAAACGGAGATGCTGTCAGCGGTCAGTATCCCACCACCTGCCGCCAGGCAGGCGCCACAGTGCAAGCAACCGTTTTGGGAGCGGACATACTGACTATGGAAGCTCTGCCCCTCCGGATTGTGGCACCACATACAGCGTAATGGACACCCTTTCATGAATACCGTCATTCGTATCCCCGGGCCATCGAATGTGGAAAATTCTTCAACAGAAAAAATGGCGCCCATAACGCATTACATCCTCTCCAAAGTTCTGCATTTGTTCGGATATCTACCTAAATTATAGAAGGCTACCAATTGACAATGCCAGTAATTTATTATAAAATATTGGCAAAAAATTAACTTTCGAGGTTGCTATGTTAAAGTATCAACTGGATAATTCTCAAGGAAACTACCGTTTTAATATCTGTGTTTACCCACAGCACAATGCAGATCAGCGGTTTAAGCTCCATTTTCATAAAAACCCGGAGCTCCATATGGTTATAGAGGGTCAGTTGCAACTGACAGTAAATGGCATCACAGAAATCATTCCTGCAGGAAGCATGGCATTGGTGCTTTCCAATCAGATACACACTTTTTTTAATCCGAAAGATTCCAAAGACATTGTCTTCGTTTTCTCTGACGACTATATTCCCAAATTTGCATCAGCAGTCCGCGGAAAACAAGGCGATCATTCGGGCTTTACACCGGAGAAAACGGTTTGGGATATGGCCGCTCAATACATGCCACAAGAGGATGCCTCGATATTTATCAAAAAAGCATGCCTGTATGCCATATGCAATGAGTATCTGAATCAAGTAACATTGCTGCCCCGATCGGATAAATCAGATTTTCATGTCGGACAAATGCTGAACTGGGTCAGCGAAAACTACATGGAAGATATCACCTTGAAGCAGCTGGCCCAGGAATTTGGATACGATTACCATTATCTGTCAAGATTGTTGACCGACGAATACGGCATACACTTCCGCCAGCTGGTCAACCAATATCGGGTAGACGAAGCGATCAGCCTGCTGGAAAGCACCGAAATGCCCATCACGCAAATCGCGCTAAAAAGCGGATTTCAAAATATCCGCACCTTTAATCATGTGTTCCGGGAACTTGTAGGACATACACCCAGAGAGCATCGAATGACTCGGTAAAAAATCAGCTCCGGCAATGCCGGAGCTGATTTTACTTGATATATAAGAATACCACCTACCAAGGGCGCAGGGGTATCCGTAATGGATCAGATCGCCATAGGAATCTCAAAATCAAAGGGATGGAATTGATAGTTTTCCATCTTGAAGGAATCTTTGGTGAAAGCATAAAAATCGGTGATAGATGTATCCATAGAGAACTTGGGTGCATCAAAACCATCCCGTTCCAGCATAGCCTTAACAGCCGGGATATGTCGATCGTAAATGTGGCAATCGGCAATCACATGGACAAGTTCACCCACTTGCAGTCCGGAAACCTGAGCCATCATATGTACCAGCACCGCATACTGGCAGACATTCCAGTTATTCGCTGTCAGCATATCCTGAGAACGCTGGTTCAAAATGGCGTTAAGGGTATTTCCGGAAACATTGAAGGTCATAGAGTAGGCGCAGGGATACAGGTTCATCTCGTGCAGGTCTTCGAAATTATAGATGCTGGTGAGGATGCGGCGGGACGCGGGATTGTGTTTCAAATCGTACAGCACCCGGTCGACCTGATCAAATTCGCCCTCCTTGTACTGATGCTTCAATCCCAGCTGGTAACCGTAGGCTTTGCCGATGGTACCGTCTTCCCCTGCCCATTCATCCCAGACATGGCTGCCCAGGTCAGCGATGCGGTTGGATTTCTTCTGCCAAATCCAAAGCAATTCGTCTACCGCACTCTTCCAGTAAGTCCGGCGCAGAGTCATGATTGGAAACTCTTCTGCCAGATTATAGCGGTTGACCACACCGAATTTCTTGATGGTATGGGCAGGTGTACCGTCAGCCCATCTGGGACGAACATCCAAACCCTCATCGGAAAAGCCGTTGTTTAGGATATCCAGACACGTAGCGCGATAGATCTCATCAGCTCTGCTCATAAATTTACCACCTTAATCGTTGACTTTAGTTGCGCAGTTTGTTACAATGTTGTTGCGCAATGGTTGCGCAGTGTTTTTCCTATTATAGCATATCCTTCGACATATTTCCAGTAGGAGTTTTACAATATGACACAAAAACGCAACATAACCATTGATGATATTGCAAGGGATCTGGGTGTATCCAAAACTACCATATCCCGTGCTATCTCCGGCAAAGGCCGCATCGGCGAGAGTACCCGCAACAAGGTCATGCAATACATTGAAGCCTGCAATTACCGCCCCAGCCCTGCCGCCAGAGGTTTGGCTGAGAATAAAACCTATAATTTGGCTCTTGTTCTTCCTAAATCCTTCATGCAACTGAATATTCCTTTTTACCGGCACACAATGAATGCCATCTGTGAAGAGGCTTTTGCATGGGATTACAACATTGTCATTTGCTTGTCAACCGAGGAATTTCCCGAATCTCTCCGGCGGACCCTGGACAACCGGAAGGTAGACGGTGTAATTCTGTCCCGTACAGTCGAAAATGACGGACTTGTAGATATGCTGAAGGAGCGGGATATCCCCTTCTCCACCATTGGTTCTTTACCACCGCAAGCCCGAGGCTGGGCAACTGTGGAAGCTGACCACGATCAAATTGGCGGCTGTAATGCATTTACCCTTTCTTTCCTCCAGGGCAAGCAGGAAAAAGTGGGACTTTTGGGCAATGATATGCGCTATATCGTCAACCAAAGCCGTTGTGCTGGTTTTAATCAGGCTGTTGCAACCCTGAAATATCCGGAAGAATGTATCTATATGCGCTCCGGTTTAGGCAAGCCTGCCGATTGTACCGCTGCCGTTCGGGAACTGCTGCAGCTGGGCGTGCGCAAATTCCTGTGCATGGACGATGAAATCTGCATGTTCACCCTGACAGCCTTGATGCAGGCAGGCAAAAAAATCCCGGAGGATGTGCAGATCGCTTCACTGTTTGACAGCGAGAAACTTAACTCCAGCCCCATCGGCATTTCCGCCCTGCGGTTTGATGCTGCAGAATTGGGTAAAGTGGCCTGCAGAGAATTGCTCAAATGCCTGCGTGATGAAAATTACGACCCCTCCCCTATTTTGGGATACCGGATCATTTCCCGGGAAAGCACACTTTAACGCTAAATAGAAAATGCGCGCTGCGTTTGCAGCGCGCATTGTTATTACAGAAGTCTCATAATTTCCTCGGCAAACTGAGCGCAAGTTGCACCGTTACGGTCGCCAGTGACAACCGTCTTGCAACTTACCAGAGCATTTTCCAGCTTTTCTGCTGTATCACTGCGGCAAATGTGTCGCAGGAGCATAGCCTCCGCTTTAAGAATTGAGGACGGATTGGCATAATCCCCCAGGCCATCTTCGATCATACGGGGAGCAGACCCGTGGATGGCTTCAAACATAGCATAACGGTCGCCGATATTGGCGCTGCCGGCGGTACCCACACCGCCCTGGATCTGGGCAGCCTCATCGGTGATGATATCGCCATAGAGGTTGGGCATCACCATGACCTGGAACTGATTGCGAATAGCAGGGTTGACCAGGTTAGCTGTCATGATGTCGATGTACCAATCATCCACGGAGATTTCCGGGTAATCCGCGGCCACCTCATGGCAGATGGCGGTAAATTTACCGTCGGTCTTTTTCATGATATTGGCTTTTGTGACGATGGAAACCCGGGTTTTACCGTTCTGCCGGGCATAGTCAAAAGCTGCCCGGGCGATCCGCCGGGTACCGGCATCGGTAGTCACCTTGAAGTCCACTGCCATTCCGGGAAGTTCCACGCCCCGGCTGCCCAAGACATATTCGCCTTCGGTGTTTTCCCGGTAGAACATCCAGTCGATGTCCTCCTCTGGAATGGCAACGGGACGGACATTGGCGTAAAGATCCAGCTCACGGCGAAGGGTCACATTGGCGCTCTCCATCTTACCGCCCATGGGAGTGGTTGTGGGACCTTTCAAGAGAACATCGCAGGTTTTGATCTGCTCCAGTACATCGGTAGGGACAGGCTGGTTCTTTTCCAGTCGGTTTTCGATGGTCAGACCCTCAATCCGTTTTAGAACAACAGAACCGGCGGCGATTTCATCAGCCAGGAGCTTTTCCAACACTTTGACTGCTTGAGACATTATGATCGGGCCGATACCGTCACCGTCAACAAGGCCGATGGTGACGGTCTTCTTTGTGGTGAAATCCACCTTTTCAGCGGACATATTTTCAATTCGCAGAAGCTGTTGCTCCATCAAAATTCGAAAGCTCTCACAAGCTTGATCAAGCTGACTCATAGTCCACCCTCCTTGGTGTAGTTCAGCAGGCCGCCACAGAGCAGAATCTTCTGCTGGCGTTCTGTCAAATCACAATTTGCATAGAAGATTTTGCCGTTGCAGGTTACGGCGATCTTGCCTGCTGCCATGCCGGTGGCAAGGTCAGCAAGCTCCAATTTGCTCCCCTGTTCCAGCGCATCGTAATCCGCTGGGTCCGCAAAGGTAAGAGGCAGAATACCCGCATTGATCAGATTCGCCGCATGGATTCGCGCGAAGCTCTTTGCAATAACACAGCGGATACCCAGGTACATGGGTACAAGAGCCGCGTGCTCACGGGACGAACCCTGGCCATAGTTACTGCCGCCGATGATAATGCCATCCCCCGCCGCTTTAGCCCGTTCCGGGAAGGTAGGATCACAGACCTCGAAACAGAACTTGGACAGGTGGGGAATATTGGAACGGTACGGCAGGATCTTGGCACCGGCAGGCATGATATGGTCGGTAGTGATATTGTCGCCTACCTTCAGTACAGCCTCGGCAATCAGGTTCTGAGAGAAAGGTTTGGATTTGGGGAATTCCTTGATGTTGGGTCCGCGGAGGACTTCCACGGAAGAGCCGTCCTCTGCCGGAGGCAGCACAGCAGAATCATCAATGCAGAAGCTATCCGGCAGCTTGATGGCCGGAATGGGCTCCAGGGTCATGGGATCGGTGATGTAACCGGTCAATGCGGAAGCTGCAGCGGTTTCCGGGGACACCAGGTAGACCTGGCCATCCTTGGTACCGCTGCGTCCAAGGAAGTTCCGGTTAAAGGTGCGCAGGGATACACCACCGGAACTGGGTGAAAATCCCATGCCGATGCAAGGCCCGCAGGCACACTCCAAAAGTCTTGCACCGCTGGCCAGAATGTCTGTCAGTGCACCACACTGGGCCAGCATGGTCAGCACCTGCCGGGAACCGGGAGAAATGGACAGGCTAACACCGGGTGCGATGATCTTGCCCTTGAGCATGGCTGCCACCTTCAGCATATCCAACAGAGAGGAATTGGTACAAGAACCGATACAAACCTGGTCGACTTTTACGCCATTCAAGGTATCCACAGCCACCACATTATCCGGGCTGTGAGGACAGGCGATCATAGGCTTTAAGGTGGACAGGTCGATATCAATGATTCGATCGTAAACAGCATCCGCATCGCTTTCCAGCGGTATGTAGTCTTCCTCTCTTCCCTGGGCTGCAAGGAACATGCGTGTCACTTCGTCCGAGGGGAAGATGGAAGTGGTAGCGCCCAACTCAGTACCCATATTAGTAATGGTTGCACGCTCGGGAACCGTCAGGGTCGCAATACCGGGCCCGCCCCATTCGATGATAGCACCCACGCCGCCTTTCACAGACAAAATTCGCAGCAATTCCAGGCTCACATCCTTGGCGGTAACAAAGGGGCGCAGCTTGCCAGTCAGATTGACTTTGAACATCTTGGGCATGGTGATGTAGTAAGCACCGCCGCCAATGGCAACAGCCACATCCATACCGCCTGCGCCAAACGACAGCATACCCAGACCACCGCCGGTGGGCGTATGGCTATCAGAGCCAATCAGCGTCTTACCGGGCTTGCCGAAGCGCTCCAGGTGAACCTGATGGCAAATGCCGTTACCGGGTCTGGAGAAATGAACACCGTGCTTGGCTGCTACAGTCTGCAAATAGCGGTGATCATCGGCATTCTCAAAGCCGCATTGCAACGTATTGTGATCCACATAAGCAATGGAAAACTCCGTTTTCACCCGGGCAATGCCCATGGTTTCAAATTCCAGATAGGCCATAGTGCCGGTGGCGTCCTGGGTCAGGGTCTGGTCGATGCGCAATGCGACCTCAGAGCCAGGTGTCATATCACCGCTTACCAAATGGGCAGCAATGATTTTTTGTGCAATTGTTTTACCCATTTTGCTTCAGCCCCCTGATCATGTGTTCCTTGGCATTTGCGATGTGCTGGGTGGTCAACTCCATAGCCTTATCCGCATCGCCGGCCATCAGCGCATCATACATTGCCCGGTGCTCAACCTTGGTCTTAGCGGTGCGTGCAGCATCCTGCATGGAGATTCTGCGGAAGCGCCGGGTCTTTCTGTGCAAGGGAATTAGGGTGTCCATCAGTACTGTTCTGCCACTTAGCTGGCAGATCATGTCGTGAAACTGATCGTCCACCTGCTGTAAGCGATCGGCATCACCCTTGGCATGATAAAACTCCTGCAAGTCAACGATATGGGTCAGCTTTTGACGGCCATCCTCGTCCATATTCAGCGCGGCGTAATAGGCAACCAAGCCCTCGATCCGCTGACGGATATTCATAATATCCAGTAGATCTTCTTCTGTGATGCCCAGCACAATGCTGCCCTTGCCGGAATCAGCAATCAGCCGTTCCTGCTCCAAGCGGCGCAGGGCTTCCCGGATGGGTGTGCGGCTAACGCCCAATTGCTCCACCAGCTTCAGCTCCGTTAAAATCTCACCACGAGGATATATACCGGTAATGATATCATTTTCCAGTTTTTCAAATACTTGGTCAGCCAAAGAAACGGATTTAAAATCTGTCATAGCGCTGCCTCCTTACACTTTCCGGAATCTGCCGGGAGCAAGCCGCTCCAGCATGGCATCCAGTTCTTTATCGGTCATAACGGTCTGTCGGCCGTCCTCATACTCTGCATCGATCCAGGACTTCATGGTTTGCACAACCGGATCGTGTTTATCAATTTGCTCATCGCCTTTCAGGCGGAAGTTCTGATTGATCCAGTAGGCTATGCCGGCCAAGCCGGAAGTTTTGCTGATCTCCACCACTGCCGGGCGATTCAGAAGCTTACCGGTATCGAAGATCGTGTAGATCTCTTCATCCTTCAGCAGGCCGTCGGCATGAATACCGGCACGGGTTGCATTGAAGCTGCGGCCAACAAACGGGGTCATGGGCGGGATGTCGTACTCAAGCTCATTGCGGAAATAATCCGCGATCTCGGTGATTACTGTGGGATCCATACCGTCCAGAGAACCGCGAAGGGATGCGTACTCAAAGACCATTGCTTCCAGAGGCACATTGCCGGTACGCTCACCGATGCCCAGCAAGGAGCAGTTGACAGCACAAGCGCCGTAAAGCCAGGCAGTGGATGCATTGGCTACACCCTTGTAAAAATCGTTATGTCCATGCCACTCCAGGCATTCGCTGGGCACATCGGAGTAGTGCTGCAGGCCGTAGATAATACCGGCAACAGACCGAGGCATGGCGGCTTCTGTGTAGGGAACACCATAGCCCATGGTGTCACAGGCACGGATCTTCACCGGTATACCTGCTTCCCTACTCAGCTTCTGAAGTTCATTTACGAAAGGAACAACAAAACCATAGAAATCGGCACGGGTGATGTCTTCCAGATGGCAACGGGGAATGACACCGGCATCAAAGGCATCCTTAACCGCGGCCAGGTAGTGCTCCAACACCTGAGACCGGGTCATCTTCATCTTTTTGAAGATATGATAATCGCTGCAACTGACCAGGATACCGGTTTCCTTGATACCCAGATCTTTGACCAGCTTAAAGTCTTCCCTGCTGGCACGGATCCAACTGGTAATCTCTGGGAATTTCAGGTCCAGTTCCATGCACTTTTCCAAAGCCTGGCGGTCTTTCTTGCTGTAAACGAAGAATTCCGTCTGACGAATAATGCCATAAGGGCCGCCCAGCTTAGAAAGCAGCTTATAGATATTGACGATCTGATCCACGCTGTAAGGCTCAACGGATTGCTGTCCGTCACGAAGTGAAGTATCGGTGATCCAAATCTCCTCCGGCATATTCATAGGCACCCGCCGGTGGTTAAAGGCCACCTTAGGCACGCTGCCGTAGGAGTATAGATCCCGTTGCAGGTTGGGCTCAGCCACATCCTGAAGGGAATACTTGTAGGATTTTTGTTCCAGCAGATTGGTTTTGGAGGATATCTCCAGCATAGAAAGGACCCCTTTCATGTGTACTTGAATTATTGTATACAATTATACAGGCAAATCAATCTTTTGTCAACGCCAAAAATACATTTGTCCACGCGCAGCGCTCTTGTATAGGTTATACAAAGAACCCGGCAGCGATGCTGCCGGGCCACTTATTCTTTAGGGATCGCAGACAGGATATACTCACCCACCTTTTGGGCAGGGATGCCGAGGATTTGCGAAAACTCGGCGCTGATGAGCTTTTGCGCATCACGGAGAAAGTTTTCATCGGATTGATGAAACTTCCTCCCTGCTTCAAACTGAACCTGCTTATGGCGCTGCAATGCACAGATCATCTGAATCAGCGCTGCTCTGTCACCACCGTTGATCAGTTCCCGATAAGCCTGCTTACGTTGGTTCTCATCGGGAATCCACACATCTTGCTTCAAAAGGTCGGACGAAAGCAGCGCCAGCAACTCCTCCTTAGTCATAATCGGGCGAAGCTTACTCATCGCGAGGGCATTTCCCGTTGGCACAAAATAGCGTGCACCAGGTTGCTCTGTCGGTTCCAGTACAAGATATTCCACAGGTTGCCCGTTTCGCAGTTGGCTTTGCTTCTCCAATACAAGACAAACACCGTTAATGCCATAAACCACATGGTCTCCAATGTTATGCATTCTGCTCGCTCCTTTAATCATGACTTTCGGTTGATTAACACCATTATATCACGATATAAAGTAAATTTCATGTGGGCAAAATGCTCAATTTTTACTAAAAACAGATCTGTATTTGATAATCTCTCAACCAATGATCGATCTGTAAAAGATATGCGATGGTTTGGGGCTTTCGCATGAGTTGACCGTACCAGGGCCAAGGACTTTCTCGCGCCATGATGTCACAGGCAGCTTGCCGGGAAATCAATGAAAACAGGGGGGCATTCGCATCAGAAAGCAAACGCTCCAATCCTTTGGACATAATTGCGAGGTACGCAGGATCAAAGGTCTTTGGGTATGGGCTCTTCTTGCGCCACATAACTTCCTCAGGAAGCCATCCTTCCATGGCACAGCGAAGCAACCCTTTTTCCCTTCCCTGCCAGTCCTTGAACTCCCAGGGAACGCCGTATAGGTATTCCGCTATACGGTGGTCGCAGAATGGCACACGGACTTCAAGACCGGAGTACATACTCATGCGGTCCTTGCGGTCCAGGAGGGTCTGCATAAACCATTGTTGATTCAAATTTACCATTTCTTTCATCCGCCGTTCCAAAGGCGATGTACCCGGCAGGATATCGCTTTTCCGACAAGTATCCAGATAACGTTGTCGCACATAGTCTGCTCCGTCGATTTTTGCGGACAATTCCGGTGAAAGCATTGCGCAGCGTTGCGCGGTATTCTGCGCCCAAGGAAAACCGTCAGTATCCCGGATCTTTGGGTCACGATACCAGGGATAGCCACCGAATATTTCATCGGCGCACTCTCCGGACAGAGCAACCGTAACATGTTCGCGGATCCGTTTGCAGAAGACCAGCAAGGAAAAGTCCACATCCGCCATGCCGGGTAAATCCCGGGCATAGGTGGATTCTTCCAAGGCTTCCGCAAGATCCTCCGAGGTAAGCATACACCAATGGTGCTCCGTTTGCAGGGCATCTTGCATTAGACGGATATAGTAGCCGTCAGAATTGGGTTGGAATGCATTGGGGACAAAGTATTTGTCATTGTCCACATAATCCACAGAGAATGTGGACAGAGGTTTTCCCTGCCCAGCCATTTCGTTGGCGCAGACTGCGGTAATCAGGCTGGAATCCAGGCCACCGGACAGAAACGTACCAACAGGCACATCCGAAACCATCTGCCGATGGATGGCATCCAGAACCAATTGACGCACATGTTCTGCCGTTTCTGCAAAGGTTTCTGAGTGCTCCCTGTCCCGCAAGCGCCAGTATTCCTGTAAGCAAAGGTGGCCTTTTTCGTAATAGCCGCACCAACCGGGCTTCAATTCTTTAATGCCCCGGAACACACCGCAACCCGGTGTTCTTCCCGGGCCCAGCAGCAAAATCTCCGCAGCGCCTTGTTCATCCAACTGAGGACGAACTGTAGGGTAACGCAAGATCGTCTTTATTTCGGATGCAAAAATCAAGCCACCGTCATGCTCCGTATAAAATAGCGGCTTGACCCCCATCCGGTCTCTTGCCAAAAACAGTCGGGAAGCCTTTTCTTCCCAAACAGCGAAAGCATAAATGCCATTACATCTTTCCAATACCGCCTGCCCCCACTGGGCATAGCCGTGGAGCAGGACTTCCGTATCAGAATGGCCATCGAAGTGATGTCCCAGGGACAACAGTTCCAGACGAAGCTCCGGTGTATTATAAAGCTCTCCGTTATATACAATCGTATAGCATTCTTCGCCCCAATGCAGCGTCATAGGCTGGCATCCTCCAGCCGGGTCAATGACCACCAATCGGGCATGAAGCAGCGTGCAACCCTTGTGTTGATACCAACCGGTGCTGTCCGGTCCTCGGCGGCGCATGGTTTCCAGCATAGAATGCATCAGGCGATCATCCGCCTGCAAATCAATCATACCAGCAATGGCACACATAGAATTCCTCCTTTCACAAAGCATTTTATGATGCTGTGACATTTTTTGGCACGGATACCCTATGGGAAATCGCAAAAACTGCAAGAGGGTGATAATTATGAAAACAAACAAGGAAATTCTTTCTTCCCTTCTGAAAACAACACAGATGGGACAGATCGGTATCCGCTGTGTGCAGAAGCAGGCAGAAAATCCGGAACTCCAACAGGCATTGGACTCACAGCTGCGGGAATATGACAAAATCGAACGCGAAGCACACAACATCGCCAATATGCGTGGCTGGGTTCTGCCGGAACTGAATCCTGGCATCCGGGCAATGTCTGAAATGATGACACGGATGAAACTTATGGGCGGCCGAAAAGATTCCAAAATCGCAGGCATGATGATCCAGGGTAACACCAAAGGCGTGATCATGAGTCTGAAAAACCTGCATCAGTATTCCAACCGGGACGCTCGGATTGAGGAGCTTTCCAACAAACTGCTGGAGAAAGAAAACGATAACATCCGACAGATGGAGCCCTTTTTGTAAAAACCTTCCCCCTCGGGGGAAGGTTTTTGCACCATTGCAGGAGTTGCATCATATACTGTTTTGACAAGCCGAAAGGAGGTATTACTCTGAGCGCAACAGGTTACTTACAAGTACACGCCTATTCCAGTTTTGCCCAGATCCCACTTAAGGATGTGGCCATCACCGTCACCGCGCCGGACGGCACTGCAATTGCCATGGCATTAACTGACCGAAGCGGACGGATCGCTCCCATTTCCATACCGGCACCGGACTTTGACATCAGCCAAACCCCGGACCCGGGTCAGATTCCGTTTGCCTCTGTGACACTTCACGCACGGCTGCAGGGCTACGAGCAAATCACCGCAGAGAATATACAAATCTTCGCCGATACGGTGACATACCAGGAACTGGAAATGATTCCGCTATCGGAGCTCCCCAGCCAATGGAGCAAATATGAGCTTTTCAACACACCGCCTCAGCAGCTCTAGGAGGTAGATATGCCAACTGTCATTCCTTTTGTACCGCAAAACATCACCGTGCACCTGGGGCCGCCATCTTCACAAGCTGCTAATGTGACTGTACCATTTATTGACTATGTGAAAAACGTCGCTTCCAGCGAGATCTATCCCACCTGGGAAGAAAGTGCCTTACGGGCAAATATCCTTGCGATTGTTTCTTTTGCACTAAACCGGGTTTATACGGAATTTTATCGAAGCCGCGGTTATGATTTTGATATAACCAGCAGCACTGCATACGATCAGTTCTTCGTCAACGGACGCAGCTATTTCAGCAATGTTTCCCGTCTTGTGGATGAGCTTTTTAATGATTACCTGCGCCGTCCCGGATTTGTCGAGCCTCTGGCAGCGAAGTTCTGCAACGGCACTACAGTTACTTGTGAGGGTTTAAGCCAATGGGGTAGCCAGAATCTGGCGCAGCAGGGGCGAACTTCAACGCAAATTTTGCGAAACTACTATGGTAATGTAGAGATCGTCAGCAATGCGCCCATCCGGGGCATTACATCCTCCTATCCCGGTACACCGCTGCGCAGAGGCAGCACCGGGCCAAATGTGGTTATTATCCAGGTGGAACTGAACCGAATCGCACAAAACTACCCGGCAATTCCCAAAATTCCCGTTGTCGATGGCATCTTTGGCAGTCGAACCGAAGCATCTGTACGGGCATTTCAGGAAATTTTTGATTTAAACCCCGATGGAATCGTCGGGCCGGCCACCTGGTATGCTTTGGTGCGGTTATATACCGCTGTGACCAATCTGTCGGAACTGCGCAGCCAGGGCCAGCAATTTTACTCCATCAGTTGGGAATACCCAAATTCCTACTACGAAGGCGATACCGGCAACAGCATCCGGTTCTTGCAGTATATGCTTTCAGTATTGTCCGCTTATATCAATGACATCCCCAGAGTGGAAGTGGACGGCATATTCGGACCTGCCACCCGGGAAGCCGTGTTGGCCGCCCAAAGGTTTTTCGGTTTGCCACAGACCGGCAATGTGGATACAGCCACCTGGGATGAGATCTATGACCAATACTCGGGTATTGAGAATACAAGCTTGCGTGATGGCGAGCGATTCCCGGATGCCGGAGCTGTGCCTGCTTTTGCAGCAAACAATACAAACCGCAGTCGGTATAACCGCACAACAACCATGACACAATTCCCCGGCTCAGACTTGCGCATGGGTAACCAGGACGCTGTTCGCCAGGAGGTGATTCGATGAGACCGCTGGAATCCTTTGTTGGGCAGCCTGTCAGAAGCTTGCAAACCATGCTCCGGGTCATCGCACAAAATGAGAGCAATCTACCCAGTGTGATCCCCGACGGAATTTACGGTACACAAACTACCGCTGCAGTATCAGCATTCCAGAGAAGCCGGGGATTACCCGCAACAGGTGTTGCAGATCAGGATACCTGGGAAGCAATTGTCGCTGCCTACGAACCGGCACTGGTCGTAGTGGGAGAAGCAGAGCCCATTGCAGTGATTTTTGAGCCCAATGAAGTTATTGTTGCTGGGCAGGTGCACCCGAATTTATACCTGGCACAGGGCATTTTGACGGTACTCTCTCAAGTCTACGGCAGCATTACACCGCCCTCCCTGAACGGCACTCTCGATATGCCCACAGGGCAGTCGCTATCCTCTTTCCAGCGTTTGAATGATCTGCCGGAAACCGGTGAATTGGACAGAATTACCTGGCAAAGACTGGCACTTCATTACCCCGGTGCAGCTTCCCTGGTATTGCGGCAGGATTCGAAAAACTAATTTTCAATTTATTCACAGAAAATGCTTGATTCTTCCTAAAAATTGCCTATAATAGATTATGATGCGCGCAGAAGCGCGGCATGGAGGAAAAAGCATGATCATCAAAGATTGGAAAAAAGATATATTGACCATACCCAATCTGCTCAGCCTGTTCCGTTTGGTACTGATCCCGGTTTACATTGTGATCTACCTGAACGCACAGGACATGACGGATTACTATATCGCCGGCGGTATCTTGGCCGTTTCCTGTCTGACCGACGCCATCGACGGAAAGATCGCCAGGCACTTTAATATGATCTCTACATTGGGCAAGATTCTGGATCCCCTGGCTGATAAGGCTACACAGTTTACACTGATACTGTGTCTGGCCATTCGGAATCCTGTGCTGTGGATCTTGGTCACCCTGTTCGTTGTGAAGGAAAGCTTCCAGCTGATTGCGGGTCTTATGATCCTGCGGCGTGGTAAGATCCTCTCCGGCGCACTGCTGGCAGGCAAGATCAGCACAGCAGTTCTATTTGTAAGCTTGATCGTGATGGTCCTCTTCCCCCAGCTGGACGCCAAGACCATTCAGATTATTACAATTGCAGACTGTGGTGTGCTGCTGGCATCCTTTATCGGCTATGCCCGTATTTATTACACCCACTCCCCCATGATCCAGGAACTGGAAAACAATACGGATAACGAAAAATCCTCCGGCTGAGCCGGAGGATTTCTTTATTATACAGTTTGTTCAACAGTCGTTTTTTTGGAAACCTTGCAGGCAATCAGGCGAACCAGCATTGACAGCAGCTGCATCACATAAGCTGCAGCTGCGAAGCCAATGATGTAGATCACCAGGCTCCAGGGATAAGGTACAACTGCCTGCACATCACCATAGATCGGCAAATGGCCCGGTTGGTAGGGGCTGATGTAGAACATATTGAAGCTGTGATTTTCCAGCAGCCCGGATTGGAAGGCCCACTCGTTAAGGCCCATAGCCAGGAGCAGGAAGAACGCGAACACAGGCACGGCTTTCAGAACCGTCTTAAAGCCCATCTTCACATAGCCGGTGGCCATCAAGTAAATCGCCAGGAAGATCATGCTGCCGTGACATACCATGGTCTGAATGTTGATGCCGATGGTGTCGATAAAAACGTCACCAGGGTAGATCATAACCGCTGCCCCTGCAAACAGGGAAAATGTTACCATATAAGCACATGCAGATTCATGGATCTTGCCCTTTTTGGTCAGCGCAGCCAGCAGGCCCACATACATGGGTGTGGAGCAGAACTGCATGGGGAATGCGTACCATTGGTAGCTCCAGGACAGGCCATCTTCATAATGGATGCTGTAATTCAGCTGCTTATAGATTTCCAATGCGATAACGATCAATGTAGTAATCAACAGAACTTTACGCTGCCGGTCCGCCGGGTGCTTGCGATGCCACAGGCTTAACACGATGGCTCCACCTATGCTCAGCACCAGCCACATAATGTGAAACCAGCCGAACAGCGTCGGGACTTCCATAGCCGCATCCAGCGTACGGAATATGGACCTGAGAAATTCCACAGGAATACCTCCTATTTTCTCTATTTTCCCGTTGATTATAGCATAATTCCGCAAAAAGTCACTTTAAGATTTTCTTAATTAGATGTTAATGCTTTGATTCAGAAACAGATATTTGCAGCCTAAAAACAACCACTCATCCGGATGGATGGGTGGTTGTTGAACATGGCGTAGAATCAGTCCTGCTGCGTTTCTTTCAATATATCTTCCGGCACATATTTGGCCAGGAAATCCATCCATTCGTCATCTTCGCAACCATAGTGATGCCCGCTGACAGCCTCGCCATTTTCGTCATAGATTTCTCCATAGCCGGCACAGGAAATCAGCTCAAATGTGCCGTCGTTATAATTGATCCGTGCAGTCCATTCCATAAAGAAACTGGGATCGACAGCAGCAACGGTAATTATTATTGCATCAGAAAAACGTATGTTGGATAGGTCTTCCAGGAATGGGACTTTTTCATCGTTCGGTATGATATAAGCCGGTGCTTCTGTCTGTACATACTCACCGTAGGATATTTCTACCCTTCGCAAATCGTAGATTTGGATGGACTTCACCGTCTTTGCGTCGATGATGAAATGCTTATACCGGGGGATAATGATGCAGCCGGAAAGGACGGAGAGCAGGAACAGGGCAAGAATGCTTATTGTCAAAATTCGTTTTGTCTTCATTATCCTACTCCTTTCTTTGGCATAAACACTATGGACAGCTGATTTCAAACCAATCTGAAACGCTAACTTCATCAATCACAAAGTAATAGGTCTTGCCGTCCAATCGGAAGGAAACCGTATAATAGGCATCTTTGGGAATATAGGACGAATCGTTACAGAAAAAGCCCTTTCCGGAATAGGGAGATGTTTTGCAGATAAAATAACAGCTTTCGTAGGGTCGATTTTTAAAACTGGAAATCTTTTTTTCCACCTGGACATCGTAATACATGGTATCATCGTTTTCATACCAGTAAGTGCAGCCGACAATGATGTTTTCTTCGCTCATTGCGATAAACATGGAATCTACAACCTCGTCGCCCTTCTCAAGGTTAAACATTTCTATGATCTCGACCTGGCCATAATCACTGGAAATGATGCTCTGCAGTTCCTTCCGATAATCAGATTCCCGAATACCGGGAAGGAGATTCACAACGATAAGCGCAATGATGCATAACGCGCTAAAGGTAAAGCATGCAATACGCACGACCTTTGATACGGTGGCAGCTTTTGAAGGTGGCATTACCGCATAATCCGCATTCTCAGTAAAATCTGCAAAGGCAGCACCATAGGGTTCCCCGGCATCCATGGTTGCCACAGCTTGCTTGGAAAGCAGACCATAGTTCGTCATTGGCGCCGATGCTGCAATTTGCGCAAACAGTGTCTTGGCAGCCTCATTCTCTCCTTTTAGGAGCAATAGTCTCGCTCTTTCAAAATCCAATTCCGTCTGCATAAACGCATTGATCGCGTTTCTGGACAGATAACGCACGCAGGTATCCGTATCACGGTTTAAGTAAGCATTGAAATAATCAAAAATTGTAAGTTGGTTCGGTGCTTTTACTTTCTTTTTATCAACCGCAAGACACTGGGAATACCAATCACAGATCTCCTTTAATTTTCCGTCATCCCCTACAACGAAATAGCAGTGCGCAAGAAGACTGAGATATGCATACTTATATTTCTTGAAGCATTTTGCATCTGCCAGCTTTTTCCTGCAAGCAGGGATCACGTTGCCAAAATTGCCCACACTGTATTCCGCTTGGATCTGCGGAATGCCGGACTCATTAAACGCCTTTCCCTGATACATCAGCTGATAAAACAGCGGAGTATTCCGGTCATCAAGTAGCGCTCCCATAATCATTTTACGGTGGAGTTTTCGACCCCAAACGCGCATTGCGAAAGCCGAGATGATCATGCCAATAATGAACACATCAAACCGGCGGTTTGCAAAGTAAATGACCAAAAAAGCCATCGGTATACCCCAGCCTATCAGCAGACTCAACAGACGATACCGCTTGAGGATTGCCTTTGCTTTTTGAATATTGGCACTATCGTTGATGGCATTAATCACAATGCATATCCCCTTTCAAATGCAGGTGTTTCAACAACCATGTTCGCAAGTATCCCAGGTTTCCCACTCCAGGCCGTGGGCATTCACCAACTTTTTAATGTATCCCAGCAACAATGGATTGTCTACCCAAAAGCTTTGTGAGCCATGTAGCGGAAAGCCAGGCACATCAATACCAGATACCTTCATACGGGAACCCTGATGATCTTCGATCCGAATATAATCTCCATTATTGCAATAAATCCGAATAACGAATATGACGCTGCAACCTTCTGCCGTTACCTCGCCTGCATATCTGGAGAGATTATAGATCGCAGTAAATCCGAAGATTTCGGCATCTGTCAGCGCGACGGTCTGAACGTCATCGCCATCCCAGGCAGTCAGTGTCATTTTCTCCACCTGAGGAGTAAAAAGCAAATGCCGACCAAACCCAATTAGGAAAAGTAACAGCAGCACACTCAATACGATCAAGGTGATTTTACCTGCCCGTAGCCATTTTTCTTTCATGTACGAATCTCTACTTTCTGTGCATGGTGTAAGTATTCTCTCTTTAGAGGGTCCCCATGATCAGTAGCGCCACGACGAAGGCAGCCAGAACCGTCGCCACAAATGCGCCAATGCCAACAAGCACCTTGTTTATCAGGGAATTTGCTTTCTTCATGTACAACAAAGAAAACACCACACCGAGGCCGCCCAATGCACCACCAATTGCACCGCCCACTACTGGAAAAATCGCACACAGGGAGGCATTGTTGCCCCAAACCAACAAAAACACAAACGGAAGAACCGAAAGGAAAATTTCATACCACTTGGGTTTGGGTGCGATTTCAATGATTTCATTGTTGATCAATAGTTTTGCGCCGCCGAGATAACTGCCCTCAATATCCGCATTTTGACCATTAAAAACAAATGTTTTCTTCGAAACAGGCGGGAGAAAGTTTCCGTTTATGCTCAATTCCTTCTTGCCTGTCCATACGTTTTCATTATAGATAATTTCTCCATAAACAGGATGTTGAACACGCGCTTGCATCGCCATTCCTCCTCAAATTTCATTAAGATGAACGATAGGATCGTTGCATCTATATTAATTATGACATAAGAAGAATGTGTTGTCAACGGATTCCTCCTGAAGACCATGCCAAACAAAAAAGACACTCCTTTCGGGTCGCCCCTTTGGTAGTCTTTTCATCGTAATAATCAGGATTTGCTTTTCTGCGGAAAAGCCGGGCGGTTGCAACATGCCACCGGCATGTTACCAAGAGCCGCCCTTCAAATCCCTCCTTCTGAATACCATGCCAAACAAAAAAGACACACCTTTCGGTGTGTCTTTTTGTTTGGCGGAGAAGGAGGGATTTGAACCCTCGATACCCTTTTGGGGTATACACGATTTCCAATCGTGCGCGCTCGGCCAGCTACGCGACTTCTCCATGCGGCTTTCCTTTCGGTCAGCCTGGATATAATACAACACTTGCACAGCTTTGTCAAGAGCTAATTTTACAAAATATCACATTGTTTTTCCGTCTCAATTCTTCCGGCTTTTCTTGACAGGGGCTGTGGCAGAGGATACAATAAGAAAAACATAATATGGAGGGATCTACATGAAAGTTCTTCTCATCAACGGCAGTCCCCGTCAGCACGGCTGCACCTACACCGCCCTTACAGAGGCCGCAAAAGCTCTGAATGACCGGGGCATCGAAACCGAAATCGTCTGGGTGGGCGCACAGCCTGTTGCCGGATGCACTGCCTGCGGCGGTTGCCGCAAAACCGGCAAGTGCATCTTTGATGATCTTGTGAACCGAATCATTGAAAACATCGACAGCTATGACGGCTTTGTTTTTGGTACGCCGGTTTACTATGGTGGTCCCAGCGGTCAGATCCTGGCCCTGATGAACCGTCTGTTCTACACCGCCGCCCCCAAGATGGCCGGCAAACCCGTTTCCGCGGTTGTTTCCTGCCGTCGCGGTGGCGCCAGCGCCGCATTCCAGCAGATGAATATGCACTTTATGATGACCAACATGATCGTCATCACCAGCCAATACTGGAACCAGGTCCACGGCAACACCCCCGAGGAAGTCCTGCAGGATGCTGAAGGCTTGCAGACAATGCGCACCATGGCAGAGAACATGACCTATGTGCTTCGTTGTATCGAGGCAGGCAAGGCCGCAGGCGTGCCCTCCCCGGCTTACGAGCCCAAGGAACGAACCAACTTCATCCGCTGATAAGTTCAAAAAGCTGTTGACATTCCGCCCCAAAGCCGATATAATGACTGGGCGAATGCTAGTGTAGCACAGTCGGTAGTGCATCTCACTCGTAATGAGAAGGTCGCCTGTTCGAGTCAGGTCACTAGCTCCAAATAAAGCCAAAATCCTTTACGGATTTTGGCTTTATTTTTGACTTTCTTTAGAGAATGTGATATTCTTGCCATATCACAGTTAAGGAGATCTGCTATGGAACGAAAGCTGATCCAACTGAATAATTGGGATATTCCGGCCCAATTGCGCCCTTTTCTGGACGGTGCGACGGTCTATGACAGCAGCTGTTCCAAGGTAGCTCAGGTCTACTTTCTGGACAAGGGTGCTGGCTTTTATCTGAAAAAAGCACCCAAGGGTTCGCTGGAAAAAGAGGCAGCTATGACAGACTATTTTCACTGCAAGGGGCTTGCACCTGAGGTGCTGGCATACGAGAGCGGCGAGTTTGACTGGATGCTGACGCGGCGGGCTTTGGGTGAAGATTGCATCGATCCACTGTATCTAGCAGACCCGAAGCGGCTGTGCGACCTGACTGCTACGCTTCTGCGGCAGCTGCACGAGGTAGACATTACCGGCTGTCCTGTGAACCGGACTGAAGATTATCTTGCCACCGCCCGGGAAAATTACAGGCATCAGCACTACGACATTGATCTGTTCCCCGACAACTGGGGCTATGCAACTCCGGAGGAAGCCTGGGCGGAAATTGAGAAAAATGGTGCATCACTTGCATCGGATACCCTGCTCCACGGTGATTACTGTCTGCCCAACATTATGCTCAACAACTGGCAGTTCAGCAGTTTTATCGACCTGGACACCGCGGGCATCGGTGACAGACATGTGGACTTGTTTTGGGGAATGTGGTCGCTTCAGTTTAATCTGAAAACTGACCGCTATTGTGAGCGGTTTTTGGATGTGTACGGCAGGGACATCATTGAGCCGGAGAAATTCCGTACCGTTGCGGCCATTGAAGTGTTTGGTTGATCGGAGGAAATACCATGAACAAACGAGAGTATATCCTTCACGAGATGCTGGGCAAGTCGGTTCATGTGGTTATTGATCGCCCTATCGGATACCGGCACGGCGACATTGTCTATCCCATCAACTACGGATACATCCCCGGTCTCATTGCCGGAGATGGCGAGGAACAGGACGCATACATATTGGGAATTGCCGAACCGCTCACAGAATTTGACGGTCGCGTGGTAGGTGCGATTCGTCGCAGAAACGATGTGGAGGACAAACTGGTGGTGGCGCCTAATGGAATGGTGTTTCATCAGGGGCAGATCGCTGAGGCTGTACACTTTCAGGAACAATTCTTCGATACCACCGTGGACTCCCTGTTCCGAAAATCCTGCGGCGTACTTCCCTATCGTCTGGTAAACGGTGAAAAGGAGTATCTGCTGGTTTACGAGCATTTCTCACAATGCTGGAGTCTGCCCAAAGGTCACATGGAAGCCTGTGAGACAGAGACGGAAACCGCCCTCCGGGAGCTATTTGAAGAAACAGGCTTAACCGCCGAATTGGATGTGGCGAAAACTGCCACCATTGAATATCCCATATCCGCCATTGCCAGAAAGCAGGTCGTCTTCTTCCTGGGACAAGTGGAAGGTACGCCGTTACCCCGACAGGGAGAAATTGAGAACTGCAAATGGGTCAAGGCAGAGGAATTGAAAGATCACCTCTTTGCAGATACTGTAGAAGCCTGTTCTCATCTGCTCTACAATCAAAAATAAGGAGTTCCCTAATGCTAAGTAATAAATTGAAACCCATTTGCACTGGCGTGTTTCTAGTCCTGGAGGCAGTTTTATATGGGTTCATTTTAACAACCGGCGGTCAAACGCTGGTAACCTGCGAGTATCTTGCCATTGTGCTTTGTTTTGTTTTTGCCCTGCTGAACTTCAAGAAGACAACTATGCTGATTGTGGCCGGCTTAGCCTTTACATTGGGTGCGGATTATTTTCTCGTGGTAGCGAATCCCCAACAGCAGCTTTGGGGTATGGTGTTCTTCATGGGCGCGCAAACCATGTACGCTATATTCTTGCAGCTTCGTAGCCGGAATCGTGCACTGTTGATCGGCCGTATTGCTTTGATCGTACTGGCAGAGGGCATTGCATGGATCGTGCTGGGTGACAAGCTGGATCCTCTGGCGGCGGTTTCCATGTACTACTACGCGAATCTGATCATGAATTTGATTGTATCATTCACGATGTTCCGTATTGAAAAGCTGCTGAGCATCGGCTTTGTACTTTTTCTGCTCTGCGATACGGTGATCGGGTTGCAGGTGGCCTGTGGCGGTTATTTAGCCATTGACCCCAATTCACTGCTGTATCGGATCATTTTCATGCCTTTCCACCTATCCTGGTTCTTCTATCTCCCTTCCCAAGTGCTGATCGCATTGCGCGCAGCGAGGAATGTGTCCGCCAAAGGTTGACAAATGTTCTTGTGTGAGTTATAATCTGTTTGGCATTACCTACATAAATAAGAAAGAAGAGGATTCATTATGTTCTGTGTAAACTGTGGAAAACAGATCGCCGACGGCAGTGCTTTCTGTGACCAGTGTGGCGCCCCTCAGGCTGCCCCTGCCCCCGCTGCACAACCCGTACCCCAGAGCGCAGCCCCTGCATCCCCCGTTGCCAAGCTGACAAAGAAATTCCCCATCCCCAACCTCGTTGCATTGATCGCTGCTTTGGTACTCCTGCTTTCCATCTTCCTGCCCTATATGGCCGCTAACAAGGAATATGCGGAAATGTTAGACGAATACGGTAGTGAAGTTGCATTTCCCGGTTCCGATATCACCGCAAAGGATCTTAAGGAAGTTTCTTTGGTAGAGTTTGCCGGTGTTGCTGAAGCTATGGCCGACCTTGCACCCAGCGGCAGCGGACTTGAGGTTATCCCGGTCCTTGTTTATGCAATCGCAATTTTGGGCTTTGTCGCCGCTTTGTTTGCATACCTTAAGAAGCCCGTCCTCGTAATCATCCCCAGCGTACTGGCATACGGAATTTCTGTGATTTTCGACACCGGTATCAAAGAGAGCGGCGCTCTGAATATGAGCGTTTATGATTGGGGTATCGCCCACACTCTGATTCCCCTGGCTGTCCTCGGTTGCATTGTCGGTGCTATTTGGATGATCGTCGATAAGAAAAAGGCCAAGAAGGTACAGAACACAGTTGTGTAATATCTGCGTATACATACTAGTAAAGCAGGCATTCGCATTCGCGGATGCCTGCTTTACTACACTGGCATATACTGATTGACAAACATTTTCCCGCGTATTATAATGATTTATAGCTAGTTCATAATCTCACGAGAAAGACGAGGTTTTACTATGTTCTGCACAAATTGCGGCAAACAGCTTCCTGACGGTGCCCGGTTCTGCCACGAATGCGGCACACCCCAGGCCGTACAGCAACCTGCACAGCAACCTACTCAACAAGCTCCCCAGCAACCCATTCAACATCCTGCTCAGCAGCCTGTATATCAGCCCCCTGTTCAGCAACCGGTAGTCCGTCCTGCTGCACCTGTAATTCCCGCCCCCACCCCTGGCCAGGCAGCTGTGGTATCCAGCAATGCCGCTGTGGTCACCAGTAACACCGGTGTCGTGGCAAGCAATGCCGGCGTGGTCGCAAGCAATACTGCCGTAGCCGCCAGTAACGCCGGTGTCATGGCCAGTAATGCGGCTGTGGCTGCTACAAATACCGCCGTGGTAGCTGCCACGGGTCTTAGCACCATTGCCAAGGTGCTGATTGGTCTTCTGATCACGGCCGTGATTTTGGGCTGCTGCGCTTTCTTCATTCCGCTGAATGACTACGGCGATACATTTACCGATTTCCTCTTCGGCAACGCATACTGGGACGAAGATGAGAACGGCATCTATCACTGTCTTGACAATTTTGAAACTTCCTTCAATGAACGTGAGCTCAGTGCCATGCTTGACTCCTTCCCCCCTGCTATCAGCGCAGAATACAAGCTGGCACTTGGCATGATGGATTTCATCGGTGGTCAATTTGGTCTTGACGGCATCTTTACCGAAGAAATGATGGGCGCAGCCTTTGGTATGGTTCTTGACAGCAGCTACATAGATTTTGAAATCATTGAGTTTGATTTCAATCCTGTCAGAAATGAATGTTCCGTTTTGCTGCGGATGGAGATGGATGGCGAAGTAGCCGAGGATTACATCAACATGGTAAAGATCGGCAGCAAGTGGTACATTTCCGGCGAGTATTTCGAAGGCGGCGACATCTTCTAAACTTCATATTGACCGGGGACTGTGAAAGCAGTTCCCGGTATTTTGTCGAATAAAATGTTTACTTGCCATTTTGCGAAGTTTCCTGAATAATAACCCCCGGAAATCATAGAGAGGCATTGTAATCATGGTAAGAAGGCTTTGTTCCGGAAGGCGAATATCGCTGCAAATCCTATCGGGTTCAGCGTGTGCCGGCAGGTCTGAACAGTCTGCACATCGAGTACGATTACTGCCACTGCAAACCCTTTGATTGTATTGACATTTCTACGGAAAATGATTGCTCCTACTGCTATCCCACCCAGGAAAACGTGGTCACCAAGCTGGCTTTTGCAACAGAAGAGATGTACAAAAAAGAAAATGCCAAGAAATTGGCAGCATGCACACGATAAAGTAACATCCGGAAGAACAAACCTCCGGATGTTTTTCTTTCTATGGGGCAAGCTATAGCAGGTGATGAATTATGCTGGAATCTGTATGGGCAAACGATGTAAAATTGCCTGAATTTGAATCACTTCAAGGTGATGCAAAAACTGATGTTTTGATCGTGGGTGGCGGTATGGCCGGGCTGCTCATTGCCCATAAGCTGACCCAGGGTGGTGTGGACAATCTGCTGATCGAAGCCGATCGTATCTGTCATGGTGTGACACGAAACACCACAGCGAAGATCACATCCCAGCACGGTCTTGTATACGACAAGCTGGCCAAAATGTTCGACGATGATACCGCCAAGGTATACTACCAGGCAAACCAGGATGCGATTGGTCAGTTTCGGCAGCTTTGCAAAGACATTCCCTGTGATTTTCTGGAGCAAAGCGCCTATGTGTACACCAAAGCTCCGTCAAAGACTTTTGATAAGGAAATGCAGACTTTGCAACGGCTGGGGATTCCTTTTGCGCAAACCAAGGATACCCAACTGCCCTTTCCTGTGCAGGGCGCGATTCGGTTTCGCCGGCAGGCGCAATTTCACCCGCTGATGTTTGCAGGCGCTATCGCAAAGGGTTTAAACATCAAGGAAAACACCCGGTTCTTAGAATTCGACGGATCAGATGCAATTACGAACAGAGGAAAGATCCACGCCAAGTGCATTGTCATGGCTACTCATTTTCCCCTCATCAATAAGCATGGCTGCTACTTTTTGAAGATGTATCAGCAGCGCTCATATGTGGTTGCGCTGGAAGGAGCGCATAAGCTGGATGGTATGTACCGTGATGCGGATAACAAAGGCTTGTCCTTCCGCAGCTTTGGGGATTATCTGCTTTTGGGTGGCAACTCTCACAAGACCGGCAAACCCACAACTGGTTGGAAGTCCCTGGAGAACGCTGCCGGGCAGTATTATCCGGGTGCGAAGGTCGCCGCTCAATGGGCAACGCAAGACTGCATTTCATTGGATCATTTACCATATATCGGCCAGTACAGCAAACAAACGCCAAAACTGTTTGTAGCTACCGGGTTTAACAAGTGGGGCATGACCGGTTCTATGGTTGCGGCTACGGTGCTGTGTGATCTGTTGGAGGGTAATCCTGACCCTTATGAAAATATTTTTTCTCCCTCCCGTTCGATCTTGCGCAAGCAGTTGCTGGTCAATGGCATATCTGCAACGAAGAATTTGCTGACGCCCACCGCGCCCCGGTGTCCCCACCTGGGCTGTGCGCTGAAGTGGAATCCCCAAGAGCATTCCTGGGATTGCCCCTGTCATGGTTCCCGTTTCGGTAAAGATGGAAAACTGCTTGACAATCCGGCAACCGGAGATCTACCTAGTGAGCCGTAATGTAAACTTTGTATGAATTGCATTGACTATCATTTATTATCGTGCTATATTGAAATCATCAAATCAAAGGGGTGATGCGCTGTGAAGATCTACTTTTCTTCCCACCGCCTTGCCCTCTCCATTTTCTGAAAGCATACCAGAAAGTGAAAGTAAGATAGCGCACAGGCCGGTGACTCACCACGCCTGTACGTATTTATACTTTTAAAAGGGGGGGTAACTGGATATGGACAAGAAGGTTTGGATTATTCTTTCTGCGGTATTACTCGTTATCATTGTCATCGTTGTGATAGCAGCCAGCAATCAGTATTATGTGATTGCAAAACAGTGCGAAGAGGCTGTCTTTGGACATACTTATGGGCATTTCAGCACGATACACAAAGCAATGGACACAGGGCATCCAAATCCCAAAATACCTGCCTACGAAATTACAAAGGATGGAACGATCATTGACCACCGCGGTAGCAGAGAAGTCGTAATAGGATCTCTACTTCCTATTGAGATTACAGAAGATAACTTCGACAACTATTTTGACCGTGAATGGGATATGCCAAGCGGTGACTATCGGGCAGTATTTCGGGAACAGATCAAAGCAGCATGGAGCTACAGTGGAGATAACTATATGTGTTATTGGATTCTGGATAATGATGGTGATATATACATTTGTCACTTGTCAAGAATAACAGATGCATCCGGTTCAGCACGTTGGTCTATGGGAGAAATTCATTCCTTGAGGTTAATTCATTAGATTCAAGTATATATCATTTTCTAAAATGAAAAGAGCGTGCCGGGTGGCACGCTCTTTCAATTTACTTTCTCTTGGGAAGCTTCTTGAACACCACAGCGGTGCGGCTGGGAAGGTAAATCTTGAAGCCAATCTTACCGTCTTCTTGCTTCTCTGCTTTATAGGTCTGGTGCCAGATGCGACCCTGACCGCCGAAGCAGTAGTCATCGGAAGAAAGAATGACCTTGTACTCCCCTTCTTCATCCACCTCGATGAAACGACCGTCATAGGATTGATAGGGATGGAAATTGAAGGCAAAGTAAGCGCCGCCTTTTTTGTAGATCAGTGTCTTATCCGTATTGTGCAGGGACAGCTGCTTGTCCGCACCGCCGATAACTCTGTTCTTCTTCGCCATTTCTACCATGGCCTTTTCAAAGGCCAGCAGGTACTGGTATTTCAGCTCCGGATTGTCCGCCAAGCTCCACTGACGGCGGCAGTAATGGAAGCTCCATCCGTTGCCCTCTCTGGGAAAGTCGATCCACTCGGGATGGCCGAATTCGTTGCCCATGAAGGTCAGGTAGCCCTCGCCACCCAGACTCATGGTCAGCAGCCGCAGCAGCTTATGCAGTGCCATGCCTCGATCAACTACCATACTCATGCGGTTGACGTGCATGGAGGTGTACATCTCGCTGTCGCACAGTCGGAACATAATGGTCTTATCTCCCACCAATGCCTGGTCATGAGATTCGCAGTAGCCGATAACCTTTTCATGGGGGCGGCGGATGGCCAGTTCATAGTAGATATTGTTCAAATCCCACCATTCGTCCGGAGTTTCCTTCAACAGGCGGATCCACATATCCGGTTCGCCCATGGCAAGACGGTAGTCAAAGCCGATGCCGCCGTCTTCAATGGGCAGGCACAGGCCGGGAATGGCGGAGGTATCCTCAGCGATGGTAATGGCATTGGGATTGACCTGACGGACCATTTCATTGGCCAGCTGCAGGTAAGTCACCGCTTCGGTGTCCGTATTCATGGAGAAATACTGCTCATTGCCTGTAAAGGCAGTACCCAAACCGTGATCCAGGTACAGCATGGAGGTAACGCCGTCAAACCGGAAGCCGTCGAAATGATACTCGTCCATCCAGTATTTCAAATTGGAAAGCAAGTAGTGCAGCACTTCGTTCTTACCATAGTTGAAGCACTTGGTGCCCCAGGCGCTGTGGTCGCCCTTAGGGCCTTCATGGAAGAACTGGTATGTTGTGCCGTCGAACTCGTTAATACCCTCCCGGGTGTTTTTAGAGGCGTGAGAGTGAACAACATCCAGCAGTACTGTGATGCCCATCTCGTGGGCGGCATTGACTAGGGCTTTCAGGTCATTAGGCTTGCCGAACCAGGAAGAAGCGGCAAATAGATTACTGACCTGGTAGCCGAAGGAAGCATAGTAAGGATGCTGCATGATGGCCATGATCTGCAAAGTATTGTAGCCCAGGTCCTTGATCCGGGGCAAAGTATAGGTCATGAATTCCCAGTAAGAGCCAATCTTGCCCGCTTCCTGGGCCATGCCGATATGGCATTCATAGATAAACAGTTTCTTTTCGGGAACGAAGCCTGCGTCGGTCCAAATAAACTCCTCGGGAGCGCTGATCTCAGCAGTCCAGGCGGTAGTATAAGGATCCTGGCTGACATAGTTTGCATACAGCGGGATACGATCCAGCTCCTGGCCGTTATGGACAACAACAGTCATGATCTTCTGACCGTCTTTCAAAGTATCCTTGCCGGGCAGAAACAGCTCAAAAACACCGTTATCACCCTTAGTCATAGGATACGCATGGCGATCCCAGCCGCAGAAATCACCGGTCAGGTACATGGCTTCTGCTGCAGGCGCCCACTCCCGATAGAACCAACCGTCCTCGGTCTTGTGGAAGCCAAAGTACAGGTGGCCGTTGGCAAAGGCTGCCAAGGAGGGAGCATTTTGCAGAAGCTCAGCTTTCTTTTTCTCATAATTTGCCTTGCGCAGGTCAAAGTCTGCTTCAAAGGCTTTCAGATTGGGATCATATTTGAATATCTTATGATTCATTTACGAACATCCTTTCTTCGTAATGAGATTACAAGCTTATTATAGCATACTTTTTCAAATTTCCATAGTGCAAAATTTATCATTTTGTCTTTTTCTTGCCTTCTGACTGAAAATATGGTATTATAACCAAAAAAGGGAGGTGCGATTTGTGGACCATACCATCTATTTGCAAACTGGTTCGACAGACCCTGCATATAACTTGGCCTTTGAAGAATATGTGCTGACAAACCGCACCGAGGGCAACATTCTGATCCTTTGGCAGAATGACAATGCGGTGATTGTAGGACGCAATCAAAACACGGCCCAGGAGATCGACAGTACATTTATATCTGCCAATGGTATCCGGGTGATCCGGAGAAATACCGGCGGCGGCGCGGTGTACCACGATTTGGGTAATTTGAATTATTCCTTCATCACCGACGACACCGGTGACCGCAAGGGCTTTACAGGGCCCGTAGTAAAGGCTCTGGAAGGTTTAGGGCTGGATGCCTGCGCATCGGGACGGAACGATATTCTCGTCGCCGGTCAAAAGGTTTCCGGCACTGCCCAGCAGATTAAAAATGGCCGGATTCTGCATCACGGCACATTGCTTTTTGATTCGGATTTCTCCATGATCGCCGGTGCGCTGACACCGGACCCTTCCAAATTTGAATCCAAGGGTGTAAAATCCGTTCGCAGTCGGGTGGGCAATATCCGGGCAAATCTGACTAAGGATATGGATATCCAGGCATTCTGGCGATATTTGGAGAAAAGCCTGGCGGATTCTTTGGTTTTCTCTTCCCTAACGGAGCAGGAAATCCTGGAAGTGCAAAAACGAAAGGCAGAAAAATATGACACCTGGGAATGGAACTACGGAAAATCCCCTGCTTATGCGCTGCGCAACAAGCGCCGCTTCCCCGGCGGAATGCTCGAAGTGAATCTTTCTGTAGCTGGTGGCAAAATCGCAGGCATCAAGCTCTACGGAGATTTTCTGGCAGTACAGCCGGTGGATATTTTGGAAAAGGGATTGATTGGCTGTCCTTGTAAGGAAGATTGCCTGGCAGATACTTTGAAGCAGCTGCCTGTAGCTGATTGCCTGGGTGCCATCACCGGAAAAGAACTGACAGAGCTGATACTCAGCAGCAATTAAGCGGAAGGCAATGCCTTCCGCTTTTTTAGATATCTACTTCAATGGTTTGGAAAGGGTTGTATAGAAGCATACCCGGATATTGATTCAAGGCTGCTTCTGCGGATCGGCGGTAACCGTTTATGTCATCCTCTGTAAAAGGCAGATGCCAGAAGATGCATTTTCCGGGTTTCAGAAGATTTTCCAGACACCGCCTTCCCTTTCTAAGGGTCAGCCACGGGAAATTCAGGATCGCCAGGTCAATTTGTTTTCCATGCATTGCATGGAGCAAATCTTCACCTGCAATACGGCAATCTCCGGAAATCAAAATATTTTTTCCCTGCCATGTGATGAAAACACCATAATGGGGCGTGTTTTCAAACTCCACACCCTCGTGGATCAGGGGCAAATACTGAATCTGCATATCCCCATCTGTCAGATGCATCTGTTGCGGCAGCAAGCATTTTGCCTTCAGCCAGCGATTCATAGCCGCATCCACCATGGTTTTGGAATAGTGATCTTGGTGGCAATGGGTCACGCAGATCAGTTCCGGATTTACAAAATCCGGATGCGTCCATATCGCCGCTTGTTGTTTTTCGTCCAAGGTCGAAAAACCCGATACTTTCCGATTATGGAACGCATCGATTAGCAGGCGGTGCCCACCGAATTGGAGCGCACCGCCGGCATTGGCAGACAGGGTCAGTTTGATCCGTGCCATTATGCTTCCAGCGCCTTGACAAAGGCAGCCTTATCCTCGCTTCGGAAGAAGGCAGAACCGGCTACCAATACATCCGCACCGTTTTCCTTGCAAATTTCCGAAGTGACGGTATCAACACCACCATCCACTTCTAAGTGGCAGGAAGGGTTGACCTTATCCAGCATCTGACGCAGCTGCTTCAGCTTGGGCATCATATCCGCCATAAACTTCTGACCGCCAAAGCCCGGCTCAACCGTCATCACAAGCACCAGATCACACTTTTCCAGGTAAGGGGCGATGGCTTCTGCCGGAGTCTTGGGCTTGACCACGATGCCAGGTTTGACACCCAGGCTACGGATCAAATCCAGGGTCTTGTGGATGTTTTCCGGCGTATCGGACTCCACGTGTATTGTCAGATAGTCAGCACCGGCCTTGCAGAAGGCCTCGGCATACTTAATGGGCGTATCAATCATCAAGTGCACATCCAAAACCAAGTCGGTGATGGGGCGCATAGCCTGGACCAGAGAATAGCCGAAGGTGATGTTGGGAACAAAGTGACCGTCCATTATATCCACATGGAGCCATTTGCATCCAACGTTTTTGCACATTTCAAAATCCCGCTGCATGTTCATATAGTCGCAGGACAAAATAGAGGGGGATAAAATTGCCATAGTATTTCTCCTTACTTATCGTCGTTGAGGCGCTTACCAACTGCGCCGCCGGGATGAATTAAGGCAAATTGCTCTGCCTGATAGCCGGTCTGTTCAATGATTGCAGCCTGTAGGGCATGGAAGATGACACACAAGGATGTCATACTGGTAGTGCCCTGAGCATTCCACTTATCGGTTTCCCGGTTTACGTACTGCTTTAGTACCACACCCGCGCCCTTTGCCAAGGGAGATTCCAGATTTTCGGTTACAGTGATCACAGACACACCTTTGGCTTTACAAATGTCCAAAATGGGCAGCAGCTCTTCGGTCTTACCGCCCCGGGAAGCAAAGACCATCACGTCGCCTTTTTGCAAAAATCCCGTTGCCCCGTGGACTGCTTCCGCCGGGCTGATGAATCTGGCTGGGCGCTCCACGCAACACATCAAGTGGGCAAAATGCTGACAGGCAATGCCGGAATGGCCGCAGCCTGCAGCACCGATTCTGGGCGCAGCGCAAAGCAAGTCGACTGCCTTGGAAAATGCGTCGCTGTCGAAAAATTCTTTCATTTCTGCGATACACGCAGATTCGATATCATATGCCGCCTTTGCCGAAGCCAAGGCTTTCTCTGTGGCCATGCTCACAACACCTTTCTTCCAAATCTTGTATTCATCATATTTCTTTTTTCCGGTAATGTCAATTCATAAAATGGTCAATTTAAAACAAAAAGGCAACCGCCCGGAGTACCGGGCGGTCTAATACTTACTTCCAGTTATTCAGATAATCCCAAAATTCGTGGCAGCGCTCTACGTTCGGTGTATTACTGATGAAGCAGATGTACAGATCACGATAGTAGGAAACGCAATCGTTGTAGAATTTGGTATCATTGATCTTCACTGCGCAGGGGAACTTCGTCCCGTCCTCCAATTCCACATAGAGGATCTTATCCTGAAGCTGAGAAAACTCCTCTTCTGTAAAAAACGTGCGAAGATCCATGGTCATTTCGGTAAGTGTCAGGGCTTTGATCGTCATTTCGTCGGCCATGACATAATCCAGCGCTTGCTCCTGGCAAAGGGCAGCCAACTGTGCCCAGGTAGCTTCGTTTGCCTCGCCGGCACTGGTGAGATTCGGATTGAAGAATCCGGTCAATAACTGCACTTCCTGCTTTCCGGTCACACCCACCACTTGGCCGTAATCTGAGGTCAAATAGGCGGTGCCCTCTTCATTCAGCTCCGCATTGACCAAATAACCACAGAATACAACATCGGGCTTCGTAATGAATGCCACCAGCAAACCGATCACAAGCGTCAGAACACCGGCCGTAATCAGGATCAATTCCTTGTTGTACGACCAAATATGGTCAACCTTCTGCGCAAATGTCATGGGCTTCAGATCGATCTTCAGCTGTGCAAAATATTCCCTTAACTTCATTGCATTCGCCTGCCTTTATTTTTCTTGATTTCCACACTCAGTATAGCACCATCTTATAGGAATAATGTGACGAAACTGTAAAAAATGGGATAAATCAATGTCAAATCGTGTTTTTCAGCCATTTTGCAGCGTCAGTGATCCACGCATTGGCTTCGGAAGCAGGATACTCTAAGCTTGTGCAGGTCTGATCATCAGCAGTCGCAAGGCCATGAGCACCGTTGGGATAGATGCGCATAGCAAACGGCACCTTGTTTTCGGCCAGAGCCTGCGCGTAGAGCAAACTGTTCATTACGGGTACCAATTCGTCCGCTGCTGTATGCCAAAGGAAGGTAGGTGGAGTACGGGGAGTCACTGTGTTATTCAGGGAGAAATATTCCGTATCTTCAGCGGTAGGCTCGCTATGTCCGGAGACACATCTAATGCTGTCGCCGTGATAGTATCTGGGATCAGCGGTAATGACGGGATAGGTCAGCACGCAGGCGTTAACAGGCTTACTGTTAGGGAAAACTTCACGAACAGCCGGATCATCGTAGCAATTGCTGTAATGGCATGCCAGGTGTCCACCGGCGGAGAAACCCATGATGGCAATGCGGTTTTTATCTACACCCCATGCATCCGCATTGGCATGGATCAGCTCCATGGCAGCAGCAGTCTGGCGTATCTGGGTGGGGAAATGATTGGGTGCAACGGAGTAGGTCAGCACAAAAACATGGAAGCCCCAGGGCATAAATTTCATTGCCATAGGCTCTGCCTCACGGGCACTGACGTAGCGGTAACCTCCACCGGGACAGACCAGAATTGCCGGCAAGAGCTTGTCCTTACGATTGATCTCCGGATTCATGTCCTGCACATAAACAGTCAGGGTCGGATCACAGCCATTTTCGGCAAGGAACGGAAAATGGTCTTTCAGGTGGATAGTTTCGTGAATCATGTTATTCTCCTTTACAGCATGTTCTGTCGGTTGATTACCAACTTAAATTCCAGACCAAGAGCCTTGGCCGCCTGACGGCACAGATTCATCCGTCTCATAAAAATCTCAAAATAATCCATCACCGGGCTGAACTGGGTATCGACTGTAAGCGACAGAGTGACCTGCGTTTGGTCTTCATTTACATACAGCTGCGCTTCGGTAACGGAATAATTGACCCGATCATGAATGTCAAAGGTCTCTGTCCGTTTGCTGCGCACCCGGCTGCGCCGGACATCGGACTTGTCTGCCAGAATCAAGGCCGCAGCCACGGCACTTACAGGAACACCTGTACCCTCATCATGGTTTCCAATTGCACTGACGATGACAGCAATTTCTTCAGGATCAAAGCCCATTCTGTCTAGCAGGCGGAATGCCATCACCGCACCGCTCTGGCTATGCTCGGATCGGTTTACCACATTGCCGATATCATGCATATATCCGGCAATTTTGGCCAGCTCCACAGTGCGCTGGGGATAATGCAGTGTCTCCAGAAGACGACCTGCTGTTTGTGCTACCCTTGTCACATGCGCAAAGCTGTGCTCGGTATAGCCCAGCACCTCCAGCGTTGCATCTGCATGGGTGATATAGGTATTGATGGCAGGATCCTTTAGAATCATTTCGTAGGTCATAGGTATCTGACTCCAGTTTTAGTTTTAAATGTAGTATACCTCTTTATTTACAGCAGCGCAAGATGGAAGCAAGGATAAATTTCTATATGGCTATTGTAAAAATGTGTCGAATATGGTATTCTATTAAAAAATTCATAGAAGAGGTAATGCCATGCACGAGCTCAATACCGCACTGCGCAACTTTTTCGCTTGGACAGCATGGTCCATGGAAAAGCCCCCGGCTTACGGCGCATTTCATCTGGTTTTTACATTTGTAGGACTGGCAGTTTCCATACTGGCTGCCCGAATGCTTCGAAAGATCGGCGATCGCGGCAATCGGATCCTGTTGATCAGCTGCGGCGTATTTTTGCTCGTATGTGAGGTATACAAGCAGTTGTTTTATTACTATTACATCGGCGACGAGCATTACCAGTGGTGGATATTCCCCTTCCAAATGTGCAGCGTACCCATGTATCTTTGCATCATTGCGCCTCTGCTTAAACCGGGAAAGGTGCAACAAGCTATGTACAATTTTATGATGCTCTACAATCTGTTGGGCGGATTCATGGCTTTTGTTGAGCCGTCAGGCATTGTCCACGAATACTGGACGCTGACGCTTCACGCCTTTATTTGGCACATGAGCCTCGTTTTTATCGGACTATATCTGGCAATTTCCAACCGGGGTGGCAAGCAAATGGAAGATTACCGCTCAGCATCATACACCTTTGTGGCACTTTGCGTGATTGCCTTCTGCATCAATCTGGCGCTTCGTGAGGTTTCCGGAGGCAGTGTAAATATGTTTTTTGTCGGTCCGAGCAATTCCTCTTTGATCGTTTTTAAACAAATATCCGAGGCAGCAGGCTGGTATGTTAGTACGCTGCTATATATCCCTGTTGTATGTCTCGGTTCCTTTTTGATCTTTCTCCCATTCCATTTATATCACAAAAAGCGCACCGCCGTAACTGCATGAACACAGCCCTGCGAGCACATGCTTCGCAGGGCTGTTGATTTATTCAACGGTGACAGACTTTGCAAGGTTCCGAGGCTTATCAACATCGCAGCCGCGATTAACAGCGATGTAATAACCCAGCAGTTGCAGAGGGATGATGTTCAGGCTGGGCTGAATCATGGGATCGGTAGAAGGCACAGCAATCACGCTCTGTGCCTGCTTTGCAGCCTCATCAGCCAGCTCTTCCAAAGTTACGCACAGTACGTCGGCGCCACGGGCGCGAACCTCACGAACATTGGCGATGGTCTTGTCGAACAGCTCCCGGATGGTTGCCAGGGCAACGACCATGTAGCCCTCCTCAATCAAGGACAGGGGGCCGTGCTTCAATTCACCGGCAGGATAGCATTCGCTGTGGATATAGGCAACTTCCTTCAGCTTCAGGCTGCCCTCCAGGCAGGTAGCGCCGTCCAAATTACGACCGATATAGAAAGCATTGTTGTGCTTGGTCAGCCGCTTGGCGTAATTCTTAACTTCCTCAACCCGCGCTTCCGTCAGCAGTTCAGCCGCCTGATCCGGCAGCTTCTCCAAAGCGGTGACCCAAGCAGCGTAGGTTGTATCGTCCACCTTACCCAGGGTCTTTGCCATGTGCATGGTCAGCAGGTACACAACTGCCAGCTGGGTGGTAAAGCCCTTGGTAGTCGCAACAGCGATCTCCGGACCGGCGCAGGTGTAGATGGTCTGATCAGCAGCCTTGGCAATGGCAGAGCCAACTACATTGATAATACCCAAGGTTCTGGCACCGCGACGCTTTGCCTCACGGACTGCCTCCAGGGTGTCGGCAGTTTCGCCGGACTGGCTGATGGCGATAACCAGGGACTTTTCGTCCAACACAGGATCACAGTAGCGGAACTCAGATGCCATCATGATCTCAGTGGTGATGCGACAGTACTTTTCTATAATATACTTGGCGACACCGGCGGCATAGTAAGCAGAGCCGCAGGCTACAAAGGTGATCTTATTTAAGCTCTTCAGGTATTCCTCAGACAGGTCAATGCCGTCCAGGTACACCTTGCCGTCCTTCAGTCGGGGGCCGATGGTATCCCGCAAAGCCTTGGGCTGCTCGAAGATCTCCTTGAGCATGAAGTGGTCATAACCGCCGCGTTCTGCCGCGGAGATGCTCCAGGTAATGGTTTCTTTGGCCTTTTCAATGGGATTGCCGTCGGCGTCAAAGAAAGAAACATTTTGGGAATCAAACACAACCATTTCACCGTCGTTCAGGTAAGCAACGGTCTGGGTGTGCTTTAAAATAGCGGGAACATCGGATGCGATGTAGTTCTCCCCTTCGCCAAAGCCGAAGATCAGAGGAGAGTTCTTCTTCACAGCTACGATGCGGTCGGGATCGTCAACGCACAGAATGCCCAGGGCATAGCTGCCTTCCAGTCGAGCAATGGTTTGACGAACCGCATCTACCAAATCACCGGACTGATCGTATTGGATGCCGATCATGGTTGCTACAACTTCCGTATCGGTCTCGGAACGGAAAGTAATTCCCTTTGCCTCCAGCTCTTCACGAAGGCGGGATTCATTTTCAATGATGCCGTTGTGGACAATGGCAATTTTACCGGATTCCGACAGGTGGGGGTGGCTATTGATATCAGAAGGTGCACCGTGGGTTGCCCAGCGGGTATGACCGATGCCCACTACACCCTGAACAGCATTGCCGCCGTCGGTCTTGTCGCTGAGGATCTGCAGACGACCCTTGCTCTTGGCAACATGAAATGCATCCTGCGTATGAACACAAATACCGGCGCTGTCATAGCCGCGATACTCCAGCTTAGACAGACCTTCAATCAAAATAGGGGCTGCTTGGCGATAGCCAGCATAACCAACAATTCCGCACATGGAATAGTCCTCCTACTAATTAATTTACTTTTTCCATTTTACACTATTTTTGTATCAATTTCAACTCTTTTGCGAAAATTTTTTGACCAATAAGCACTTTTTTCTTATTGGTCAAAAAAGTTGAAATTATCCGGTTTTAATATAGATATATCACATAATTGGCTCTCTAATATTGGTGTTGCGCCCATTTGTATCAAGTTCTTCACGCCGGATGTGCCATCCTGGAAACAAAAGACATTGCTCCAACAGAACCGGAGGTTCTTCACTGTGCCATCCCAAGTCCCGCCATAGCCATCCGCAACCTGGGCAACAAAGGTTTTTCCTGCCAGCGCATGAATCACCCGGTTGCGGCTCAATGCTCTTTGGGCAGTAAACGGCAAATCAAAACCATCCTCACTCAGGTACAGCAGATTTTCCTGCGTAGGATACTTCTCCAGTTCATCGGCCAGCACGCTGATCACCTTTCCGCCTGCCTCCATGCAGGCATTTTGGGCGATGCGGTCAGAACCCCTGGCATTTCCGGAGACCAGCACATAACCCTGACGGGCGGCTTCTATCCCTACCTGTCGGGCAAACGCTGCATTTTCTTCCCGAATATCCCGACTTCCTACCAATGCGATCGTCGGTTGCTTCAGTAAGGAAACATCCCCTTTTGCCCACAAACTTCCGGGACTGTCAAGATCCAAAGCTTTGCGCAGTTTTAAGGGATACTCTTCATGCAAGCGGCTAAGACATTGGCAGCCTGCACGGCTACTGCGACGCAGATAATGCTCCAGCAGGTCTTCCTGGGAAAGTAGTTCTACGACCCGATTCGCAAAAGCCGCACCGTAGCCCAAGGACATAATGTCCTCTTTGGTTATATCACGGTCTTCCAGAGGGACTTGCATTTGTACCGCCCGTTTGGCAAGAGTGCGGAATTGGGCGGTAGTCAACATGCCTCGCTCCGGGGCACCCAAGGGGCAAGTAAGCAGCAGGAATCCCTGCTCCGCTGCTCTCACTTAAACCGCCTCTTGGGAGGAACAGGTGCTTTCACCGGTTCTTCCGTCAGTTCCCCTTCCGGGCTTAGAATCATGGCCTTAATGCTGTATGCGGAGAATTTCGCAATCTCATCCAACTTTGCCTTTTCCGGGAAGTTGCCTATGATAGAATATGCCACACCCTTGCGTTTTGCTCTGCCGGTACGGCCGATGCGGTGTACGTAGTATTCGTTCTCCTCAGGAACATCGTAGTTGATGACACAATCCACGTCGTCCACATCGATGCCACGGGAAGCAACATCAGTAGCGATCAAAATAGCCAATTTGCCGTCACGGTAGCGCTGCATGGTCTTCTCACGCTGGCTTTGGCGAATATCGCCGTGGATGCATTCGCAATCCATACCAGCCCGTTGGAAATCGTCACACAGCCGCTGACACATATGCTTGGTGTTGCAGAAAATCATCACCCGCTCAAAACCTTGGGTGCGGATCAGGCGCAGAGTGGTTTCCGCCTTTTCCAAGGGTGTAACAGTAATACTAAATTGATCGATGTCCGGCCGGTCTTCCTGCCGGGGTTCAACGGTGATCTCCACCTCGTCACGCTGGTACATCCAGGAAACGGTCATAACCTCCTGTGATATGGTTGCAGAGAACAGACCCAGGTTTTTCCGGTTCTTCACCTTCTCTATGATCCGGGTCACATCCTTGAAAAAGCCCATATCCAGCATCCGGTCGGCTTCGTCCAGCACGACAGTCTGGATCTTGTCCAGGCGGATGGTCTTGCGGTTATAGTGATCCATCAATCTGCCTGGGGTAGCCACAACGATCTGGGGTTTCTTCTCCAGCTGCCTGATCTGTCCACCGATACCGGCACCGCCGTAGAGCACCGCAACACGGATGCCGTTATAGTAGGTCAGCAAGCCACGGAGCTCGTCGCAGATCTGAATGGCCAGTTCTCTGGTGGGAGCTAAGATCAGTCCCTGGACATCGGAACAATCAGGATCCACATGCTCAATCATGGGAATGCCAAAAGCAAAGGTCTTACCGGTGCCGGTGGGAGCCTTGGCAATGACATCCTTCCACTGCATAAATTCCGGGATCGCCTGCTGCTGGATGGTGGTGGGGTAGCCGTAGCCCTTCTTCTCCAGAGCCTTGAGCATGGCTTCACTCAAGCCCAAATCAGCAAAAGTAATGGTTTCGTTCATTTTTCTCGTCCTTTGTGGTGTTTAGTTTTGACTATTCTATCAGCTTTTGAGGAAATTTGCAACTGTATTTGCAGATAACAGTCGCCCATTAATTACTGTCATTCCGAGCGGAGGGTCCTGCCCGGAGTCGAGAAATCCGTTCCCCGTCAACAAAGGAGACGGATCCCTCGGCTTCGCTCGGGATGACACAGGTGTTTGAAGGCTTGCAGGAAATTTACTTCAACTGTGGACAAACGGGAAATTTTGTGGTACTATATGATATCATAGTATGGCTATGCCCGGAAGGAGATAAAGCATGGGTAAACTGATTGTAATCGAAGGCACTGACGGCTCCGGTAAGTCCACACAGTTCAAGGCGCTGACCGAGCGTCTGCGCAACGAAGGTACAGAATTTAAGACTCTGGTATTCCCCCAATATTCTGAGCCCAGTTCTGCCCTGATCCGTATGTATTTAGGTGGCGAATTTGGCACCAATCCTTCCGATGTAAACGCCTATGCAGCCTCTGCTTTCTATGCGGTGGATCGCTATGCATCCTACAAAAAGGATTGGGGCGAATGGTTTGAGCAGGGCGGCATCATCGTATCTGACCGCTACACCACTTCCAACGCAGTCCATCAGACTTCCAAAGAACCCAAGGAAAAGCAGGGCGAATTTTTGCGTTGGCTGTATGAGTTTGAATATGATAAATTGGGTCTTCCCCGCCCCGACCTGACCATCTATCTGGATGTGCCCACTGCCTTTACCGAGAAGCTGATGCGTCACCGGGAGGCTTCCACTAACACCAAGGCTGATATTCATGAACAGGATATGGATTACTTAGCAACCTGCCGGGAAACCGGTCGGGCGGCCGCAAAGTTCTACAACTGGACGATCATCGATTGTGTTAAAGACGGCCAGATGCGTAGCATTGAAGATATTCACGAAGAGATCTACGCACAGGTCCGGGCCTGTCTGGAGGATTAATTATGGTTTATATCTTACTGGGAACCGGTTTTGAAGAGACTGAGGCCATCGCGCCCCTGGATCTTTTGCGCCGGGCCGGAATTCCGGTTATGACCGTTGGTCTGAACGGAAAAACTGTATACGGCGGCCACGGCATCGGCGTGGAAACCGATATTGGCGTGGGGCAAATGGATCTGACCGATCTGGATATGATCGTCCTGCCCGGTGGCTTGGGTGGTGTAGCATCCATCCGCAACTGCCCGGAAGCATTGGACGCAGTACGTTTTGCCTGGAGTAACGGAAAATTTGTTGCTGCCATTTGCGCCGGCCCCACGGTTCTTGCCGACCTGGGCATTACCGACGGTAAGCTCGTCACCTGCTACCCCGCCTGCGAAAGTGGCATGGGTAACGCCATTATGGCAGAAAATGCGCCCTGTGTCCGTGATGGCAAACTGATCACAGGCACTTCCGCCGGCTGCGCCATTCCCTTTGGTTTGATGCTGATTGAGGCGCTGAAGGGCAAGGAAATTGCCGAGAGCATTGCAAAGCAGATCGTAATCCGCTGATTGGAGGATCACTATGGAAAACGAAAAGAATACCAACTTGCCTGACGACAACGCATGGCTGGATGAGCTTTTGGGCGCTGTTGAAGAAAAGGCAGAGCTGGGTGTGGATGAGGCTGCCATGGCCGCCCATGATATGAGCAACATCTCCGACCGGGAGCTGGAAGAAATCATGCGGGAAGCACTGGCCGAGACTTTCCAGGAGGACATCTATGCCGACGCAGAGATTCCCATTCCCACTCTGGTCGACGAATACAGCGATGCTTATTCTGACGACAGCGATATGCGCTTTCTGGAAGATGATGAGCAGCCTGCTGAGCAGCTTGAGGAAGGGTCTGAGGAACTGATTGAGGAAGAGCCCGTTGATCCGAACCGTCCGGTTCGAAAGGTGCGTCCCAAGGCAAAGAAAGGCTACGGTCTGTTCGGCTTACCCCATATTATTTCTACCGCCATTTGGCTGGTGCTGGCAATTACCATCGGCATTTCCCTGGGTCGCCTTCTGTGGGTCTGCGCAGCGGATGTACTGGCCTTTGGCAGAGAGAGCCAAGAGATCGCCATCACCATTACAGAAGATGACACTGTGGACTCTGTAACAGACAAGCTATACGATGCCGGCCTGATTCAGTACAAGGAATTGTTCAAGCTCTATGCTGCCTTGGCCAAGGCCGACCAAAAGATTTCTGCCGGCACATACACGCTGAACACGCAGTATGACTACCACGCACTGGTAAACGGTATGAGTGCCTCTTCTTCCTACCGGGAAACCGTCAAGGTTAAAATTCCCGAAGGTTATACCTGTGCTCAGATCTATGCTTTGCTGGAAAGCAAGGGTGTATGCTCTGTTGAAACTTTGGAGAATTACGCTTCCACCAGCGAGTTTGCTAGCTACGACTTCCTGGAAGGTATGCCCAGAGGCACCAAATACTGCCTGGAAGGCTTCCTGTTCCCCGACATCTACGAATTCTACACCAATGATACTCCCCAACGTATTTTTGATAAACTTCTGTCCCGTTTTGGTAATCAGTTTGACGAGGAACTGCGGGCGCACATTGATACTCTGAACGAAAAAATGGCCGCTAAGCTGCGCAAAAACGGCTATGGTCAGAGCTATATTGAGGAGCACAAGCTGACCATGTATGATGTAGTCACCATGGCCTCCATCGTGCAGAAAGAAAGTGCCCACAGTGGCGAAAACTACGAAATCGCGTCGGTTTTCTACAACCGTCTTGCCAACCCCAACAGCTTTCCCTTCCTGAACTCTGACGCCACGGTGGTCTATGCCCACGGCGGAAAGCAGGACTTGACCGCTGACGATTACAAGCTGGACAGTCCCTATAACACCTACGTTGTCAAGGGCCTGCCTGCCGGTCCCATTGCAAACCCCGGTCTGTCCGCTATCATGGCTTCCTTGAGTCCCGCTGATACCAACTATCATTACTTTGTCCTGGATCCCTCCATCGGTGAGCACCTATTCTCCGCAACCTACAAGGAGCATCAGGATAAGGTTGAAGCCCTGAGGAAATAACATGGCAAAACTGGAATTACTGAGCCCTGCAGGGGATATGGAACGGCTGAAAATGTCCGTTCTTTACGGAGCAGATTCCGTATATCTGGCCGGCACCAGCTTCGGCATGCGCTCGTTTGCCGGAAACTTTACCCCGGAGGAACTGCCTATTGCAGTCAAATATGCCCATGACCACGGTGTGAAGGTCCATGTCACCGTGAACACCATGCCCCGAAATGAGGAGATCGCACAACTGCCTGCTTACCTGGAGCAGCTGCAGGATGCTGGCGTGGATGCGCTGATCGTTGCAGATATGGGCGCTTTTACTCTGGCCGGCAAATATGCTCCAAAGTGCCAGCGGCATATCTCCACCCAGCAATCCATTGCCAACTATGAATGCGCCAAGGCATGGTATGATCTGGGCGCTTCCCGGGTGGTTTTGGCCCGGGAGCTGAATCTGGAAGAAATCCGCACCATCCGGCAGAACACCCCCAAGGAACTGGAGATCGAAACCTTCGGCCACGGCGCTATGTGCGTCAGCTACTCCGGCCGTTGCCTACTGAGCAACTATATGACCGGTCGGGACTCCAACCGCGGTGCCTGCGCCCAGCCCTGCCGCTATCAGTACGCGCTGATGGAGGAAAAGCGTCCCGGAGAATACTTCCCTGTTTATGAGGACGAAAAGGGCACCTACATTCTTAATTCCCGGGATATGTGCATGATCGACCATTTGGATGATCTGATGGACGCCGGTGTGAATTGCATCAAGATCGAAGGCAGAGCTAAATCTGCTTACTACGCTGCCATCGTCACCGGTGCTTACCGTCATTGCATTGACGATATTGCAGCCGGAAAGCCTATCGATCCCGTTTGGCGCAATGAAGTAGATCATGTATCCCACCGGATCTACTCCACCGGTTTTTATTATGGTGAACCGGGACAATACACGGAGAATTCCCGGTATATTCGGGAGTGGCAGGTTTGTGCCATTGTGGAAAGCTGCGATGAAAATGGCCTCGCCCTCTGCAGCTTGCGCAACAAGTTCTCTGAAGGTGAGGGATTGGAAGTGGTGGGACCGGATATGCGCCCCTTTGCCATCACTGCAGAAAACATGACAGATGCTGAGGGTAATCCCTTGGCTGAACCCCGCACTCCCCAATCCAAATTTTACATTCCCCTGCCAAAGCAAGTGCCGCCCTTTACCATTCTGCGGCACAGCGTGGAGCTTTCTGCGAAATAGTAAAAATCGGTGCGTTAATACGCACCGATTTTTTATTGGATGAAATACAGATTGATATCCACATTGCCGGAGATGCCGGGGACTTTTCCGGTCTTGGTATACTGCCACATAGCAAATTCATTGGGATAATCCATGGTATTGCTGTACCAGGCCACCCAATGGTCATAGACTGCCAGCTGCTCCAGATTCAGCTTTTCCAGCTCCGGACGGACATAAATCATCGCTTGCTTATTCGCTGCCAGGATCGTATCGCAGAAGGCTGCAGCACAGGCAGTCACCGTTTCCGCATCCGTGTTGGCCGTCCGGGCGGTGTCGCTGACATATTCCCAGTCGAAGACGATAGGCATATCCAGCTGCCAATCCGCGGTAAGCTCCATGGCGTACTGAGCCTCTTCTCTGGCTTCCGACCGGGTGATCGCCTGGGAGAAGAAGTATGCACCCACCTTTAATCCGGCGGCTTTTGCGCCTTCGTAGTGGCTCTGGGCCAGTTCGTCAGCGTAGAGATTTCCGGCTTGACCGTATCCCCTGCCGCCGATGCGGATCATCACAAAAGTGATTCCGCTGTCGGCCACCTTTTTCCAATCCACATTTTGCTGATATTTCGAAACATCAATGCCCAATTGATAGGCTGCAGTCAGACAGGCCATATAGTCATCCTGCAAGGCAAAATCGCTTGGGGTAAAAGGATTTTGCTGTAAGGTCGGCACAGTCGGTTCTGTGGGGTCTGTGGGATTCGATTCTGTGGGCACAGAGTTTTCTGAAGGCTCTGTGGTAGGCAGAGCATTCTCCTGGGGATTGCTGATCGGCGGTAGCAAAAGCGCCACCACAACCAGCGCAACCAGCACCACGCTCAAAAGCAAAATCAGCTTTTTCATATCAGTTCTTCAGACTTTGAATTGGGGCAGGAATCCGTCCGCCGCGGGCAACAAAAGCCGCACTGGACTCGCTGTGAACAGGCATGACGGGCGCACTACCCAGCAAACCACCCATTTCTACCCGGTCACCAACTACCTTATTGGGTGCGGGAATGATACGGACGGCGGTGGTCTTGGTGTTGATCATGCCGATAGCAGCCTCGTCCGCAATGATGGCGGAGATGGTTTCTGCGGAAGTATCACCGGGCACCGCGATCATATCCAGACCCACGGAGCAAACACAGGTCATGGCTTCCAGCTTGGAAAGGGTCAGCGTGCCGCTTTCGGCAGCTGCAATCATACCCTCATCCTCGGACACAGGGATAAATGCACCGGACAGGCCGCCCACATGGTTGGATGCCATCACGCCACCCTTTTTAACGGCATCATTCAGCAGCGCCAGAGCAGCAGTGGTACCGTGGGTACCACAAACCTCCAGTCCCATTTCCTCCAATATCCGGGCAACGCTGTCGCCCACTGCAGGCGTAGGTGCCAGGCTCAAGTCCACGATACCAAAGGGCACGCCCAAGCGCTTGGAAGCTTCCACACCCACGATCTGACCCATACGAGTAACCTGGAAAGCAGTCTTTTTGATGGTTTCAGCCACCACATCAAAGGGCTGACCTTTGACGCTCTGCAGCGCATGGTACACAACACCGGGACCGGAAACACCCACATTCAGCACGCACTCCGGCTCACCGACGCCGTGGAACGCACCGGCCATAAAGGGATTGTCTTCCACAGCATTGGCAAATACAACCAATTTTGCGCAACCCAAGCCATCGTTATCCGAAGTAATTTCAGCTGTTTTCTTAATGATTCTGCCCATTTCGGCAACGGCATCCATATTAATGCCGGCTTTGGTAGAACCCACATTGACACTGGAGCAGACACGCTCAGTGCAAGCCATGGCCTCAGGAATGGAGCGAATCAGCTTCCAATCGGCAGCGGTGCAGCCTTTCTGCACCAGGGCAGAAAAACCGCCAATAAAGTTGACACCGCAAGTCTTAGCCGCGGCATCCAGGGTCTTGGCAATCTCCACATAAGAATCGGCCACACAAGTACCGGCTACCAATGCGATGGGGGTTACGGAAATACGCTTATTGACGATTGGGATACCGAATTCCCGTTCGATTTCCTCGCCCACCTTCACCAGGTCCTTGGCGCAGCGGGTAATTTTGTTGTAGATCTTCTGGCAGCAGAGGGACAGATCCGCATCACAGCAATCCAGCAGGCTGATGCCCATGGTGATGGTACGGATATCCAAATGCCGCTTATCGATCATATCGAGTGTTTGTAAAATATCCTTTTGATTCAGCATAATCTACCTCAGATCCGATGCATGGCTTCGAAAATGTCTTCACGCTGAACCTTGATGGACAGGCTCATCTCATTGCCTACCTGCTCCATAGCCTTGCACAGCTCTGCCAGGGGCAGTGTACAACCGGAGACATCCACAGCCATCATCATGGTAAAATAGCCCTGCATGACCGTCTGGCTGATATCCAGGACATTGACATTGTACTCCGCCAGCTTGATGCACACACCGGCAATAATGCCAACACGGTCTTTACCAACAACAGTTACAATCGCCTTCATAATTTACACCTCAAGTTTGCGTATTTAGAGAAATACCGAGGCCGGCACTTGCCAGCCCCGGTATCAATTCGTTTTTACTCAGCCTCAACGACTTCTTCAGCCTCGACAGCTTCCTCGGCCACGGGCTCGATCAAAGCACGGATGGACAGGGAGATGCGCTTGTTCTCGGCATCAACATCGATGATCTTGACCTGAACAGTCTGGCCTTCGGACAGGACATCCTCAGGCTTGCCGATGCGCTTGTCAGCGATCTGGGAGATGTGGATCAGGCCGTCAACGCCGGGCAGGATCTCTGCGAAAGCGCCGAAGGTCATCAGCTTCACGATCTTGGCATCCACAACATCACCAACATTGTATTTGGTCATGAACTGGTTCCAGGGGTTCATCTCAGCGGTCTTGTAGCCCAGAGAGATCTTGCGCTTCTCAGCATCGAAGGAGATGACATAAACATCGATCTCGTCGCCAACGCTCACAACATCAGCGGGAGTCTTGATGCGGTTCCAGCTCAGCTCGGAAACGTGAACCATGCCGTCCACACCGCCGATGTCCACAAATGCGCCGTAAGAAGTCAGGGACTTAACGGTGCCGTGGTACTTCTTGCCTTCCTCGATCTCAGCCCAAACCTTCTCCTGAGCGGCCTTGCGGTCCTCGGAGCTGGCAGCGCGGATGGAGCCGATCACACGACGGCGAGCACGGTTAACCTCGGTCACCTTCAGGGTGACGGTCTTGCCCACCATACCGGACAGGTCGCCGCCCTTGGCAACGCCGGACTGGGAAGCAGGGATGAACACACGGATGCCCTTGATGGTAGCAACCAGGCCGCCCTTGTTCTCCTCGGTAATGACGCCTTCAACGTTGGTCTTCTCTTCCACATAAGTAGCCATCTCGTCCCAGATCTTCATGCCGTCCAGCTTCTTCTTGGACAGCTGAACAGTGCCTTCCTGGTCGTTGACGCGTACAACGAAAACCTCGATCTCGTCGCCCACATGGAGAATGTCCTCAGGCTTCACAGAAGGATCGGCGCTAACTTCGTCGTAAGGAATGTAGCCGGCATGCTTGGTGCCCAGATCGACCTGGACTTCGGTGTTGCCAATACCGGTAACGGTTCCGATAACCTTATCTCCTGTATTTAAAGTCTTGATGGACTGCTCCAGGAGTGCCTCGAAGGTTTCCTCCTGCACAGCATCAGCATTGATAATTTCGCTCATAGTCTTATTGACCTCCTTTATTATCCACGCCGGAGTTGATGCACCGGCAGTGATTCCGACCTCATGCACGTCCGCAAAGAATTCCGCGTCCAATTCGGTAGCATTATCCACCAGGACGACCTTCGGGCAGTGCTCACGGCAGATGGTAACAAGCCGGCCGGTATTGGAGCTTTTGGCATCTCCAACCACCACCATAGCCTGACTTTGGGCGCTTAGCTGAGCCGCCTCTGTCTGCCGAAATTCAGTAGCTTTACATATTGTATCAAAAATTTTTACATTAGTAAACTGTTTTTTTGCAATTTGGACACTATTTTTCCACAAAGATTCCGTGGAAGTTGTTTGACAAACCATGCAAATTGGCGAATCGGGGTCAATTTCACCGGATTTCGCCCAATTATCCAGTTCTTCCGGGGTTTCAAAGATCTTGCAATGGCTGCACCAACCGGCGATGCCTTCCACCTCCGGATGGGCGCGAGTACCGATGATCACCGGGAGTCTCCCCTCCGTCTCCGCCTTCTCCACGATGCCGTGGATCCGCTTGACAAAGGGGCAGGTGGCATCAATAATCTTTACGCCTATTTCTTGCAGTGTCTCCTGTACTGCTCGGGACACACCGTGGGAGCGGATCACGACAGTCATATCCGCCTGTGCTTCCTCCGGCGAATTGATCACCGACACACCCATCCGATCAAACTTTTCCACCACATGGCGGTTGTGGATAATAGGTCCCAAAGTCACCACATGGCTATCTGCTGCAGCAGCCTTCTCCACGGTCTCCACCGCCCGGGAAACGCCGAAACAGAAGCCTGCACTTTTCGCTACCGTGATCATACCGGAATTTTCTCCATGACGATCTTACGAATAGCATCGACAACACCGTCAATGTCCAATTCAGAGGTATCGACCTTGATGGAATCCTTTGCCATCTTCAGCGGTGCCAATTCCCGGTGGGTATCCTGGTAATCACGCTGCTGAATCTCCTTGAGAATCTGAGCGTAATTGGCCTTCTGCCCCTTAGCCAGCAGCTCATCGGTCCGGCGCTGGGCGCGGACTTCGGCAGAGGCCGTCAAAAAGATCTTGACATTGGCCTCGGGCAGAACCACAGTACCGATATCCCGGCCGTCCATGATCACATTGTGGGCCTTGGCTACATCCCGCTGCATATCCAGCAGAACGCCCCGGACCACGCCGTAGGCAGAAACTAAGCTTGCCTTCTGGGAAATATCCTGGGTACGGATATCATTGGTGACATCCATGCCGTTCATAATCATGTGCTGCAGGCCGTCTTCATCATATTCAATGTTGATGGTCAGCTCGTCGATGTAGCGCTCCACACCGTCCACATCCTTGGGGCTGACACCCAAAAGATCCAAAAAGTATGCCACGGTACGGTAGATCGCACCGGTATCCACATAGTAGTAGCCCAGTTCCTTTGCCAAACGCTTGGCAATGGTGCTTTTGCCTGCACCGGCAGGGCCGTCAATGGCGATAGAATATGTCTTTGCCATAAAAATGTCCTTCCTTTGTTTATCCTTCTTTTCTCAGCTTCGCCAGGGCAGCAGCTTCCCGTGCCACCACTTCCGGCGCTGTCAAATGCAGTCGTTTACCCACTTCCTCAGGGCTCATGGGCAGGCCGCCCTCCAAGCCAAACCGCAGAGTCAGCAGCTGCACATCGGTTTCATCCAAAGACGACAGAAGTTCCGATATCCGCTGGCGCATCTGGAAATAAGCAGTATCCTCAACCGCTTGCTCCTCTTCCTGGGGATCCGGCTGTGGCTCTGCCTTGGCTCTGTGTACCAGACGGGCAGCTTCGATCATCTCCTTGACGCTGCCGGCGGACTCCGCATCCATATGGAGCGCTTCAGCGATCTCCTCCAGGGTAGGATTTCTGCCCAATTCTGTAAGCAACCGCTCGTCCACACTGCGGTAGTCCTCCATAGCCTGGCGCATCTTCTGACCCACACCGTTGGCATATGCCTGCAGGATCAGCAGCTTTTTCATCACATAGCGGACACAATGATCCCGCATAGCTTCAAAATCTTCACCGCATAGACGAGGTAAGTACTGCCACAGGCCCATACTTCCCTCCTGGATCAGATCCAACAGCTGTACACCGTAGCCGGTATACTCGCAGGCGATCTCCACAATGCGGCTCAGGCTCAGATTCAGCAGCTTTTGCCACAGTTCCGGCGCTTCCCGTTCAGCCAGATTGGCATCAAACAGATCCCGGGACAAAAGCGTGATATCGCCGCAGACAGGGATCGCCGCAATCTCCTCCAGGTACAGCCGAAGAGGATCGTTTTCCTCCAGTCCGGTCAGTAGCTTTCCTTCCCCAGCCAGCTGCTGCTCAAGACGCAGCCGTGTGCCCAATTCACCGGTAAGCGTCGCCTTGGGCAGGTCGGAGATATCCAACGGCACTACCAAAAAGTCCGTTTCTTCAAAGCTTTCCGTATCACCGTCTTCATCCAAAGCGGTCAGCACCGCAGCGGCGGTGAGTTTCTGACCCGGCTTTAAATTTTTCAGCAAGGTAATAAATACCGAATCTTCAAAGTCCACTTCGATCAGCGGATCTACATTTCTCATTCCAAAAAATCCTCCAGCCCCATACTGGCACCTAATGTTTGCAGTTTTTCCATTGCCCTGCGTTCGATCTGCCGGGCTCGTTCCTTGGAGATCTCCAACATCTTGCCAATTTCCTCCAAAGAATGGCACACCCCGTCTTCCATACCAAAATGCAGCCGTAAAATCTGCTGCTGGCGTTCCGTCAGCATGGACAGTAAGATGTCCATGGTGTGATTCAATTCCTCCCGGACCAGTTCCTCATAGGGCTGAGGAGACTGGATATCCTCCAGCAGCACCGCAAGGCTTCCCTCTTCTTCAGAGCCAATGGGCGCATCCAGAGAAAAGGTTTGCGGATTCAGCTGCAACAGCTGCTGTACCTTCTGCACAGGGATATCGCAATACGCCCCAATCTGACTGTAGGTGGGCTCCATTCCTGTCTCCCGAAGCAAAGCTTCCCTTGCAGCATTGACCTTGCGAATCCGCTCTGCCGTATGGGCAGGTACGCGGATCAGTCCGTGATCAGCCAGGCATCGTGTAATGCCCTGGCGAATCCATTTGGTGGCGTATGTAGAAAAACGAAACTCAAGGGTATAATCAAACTTTTTTGCCGCTGCCAGCAGGCCAATACTGCCCTCCTGGATCAGATCCAGCAGGGGCACGCCCCGGCCGGCATACTCCTTGGCAACAGACACCACCAGCCGCAGATTGGAATTGACCATCTGGCGGATGGCATCCGCATCACCTTCGGCGCAGCGCTGGGCAAGCAAGCGCTCCTCCTGGGGCGTCAGACGGGGATACTGGCGTATTTCATGCAGATATTGGCGGACATCCTCTTCCCCGGTGCTGACCGGGAGCGCAGAATCCACAGCAGTAACATCTGATGTCATGCTTTCATTCCCTTACTTTTCTTTAACTTGTTTTGGTAAGCCAGCAGATCATCCTCTGAGGTGATCCTGGAGGCCTGGTGCTCAGCACGGATGGTACGGATACAATCTAAGAATGCCTGCTCGCTGACAGGGCCTTCCTGCCGCTGGGTAATGGACGCGGCATGGGATGCTTCATCAGATGTCAGCTCCTCCAGCACAGCCAGTGAAACTTCCAGACCCATCTTATGGCGGCGGCGCAGCTGGCCGTAGATATTGCTGAGCAAAGGAGCAGAGAAGGTCTCCGGCTCCAGATCATCCGCCAGATCCAGCAAAGCAGGATCCCGTAAGGCCAGCGCAATGACGCACTCCTCCGCCATGGCGGATTTCATATTGTCGTAGCGAATGGTGCGGCTCTTTGGCTGCAAAGCCTTGGCCGGAGCCAGGTCGATGGCCTCCTGCTTTTTCTTGTCCATGGCCTGGCGGCGCTTGATGGCACGCTTGATCTCCATGGACATGGTTTCCATGCTGATCTTGGCGGTTTCAGCCACGCGACCGGCATAGACTTCCCGTTGAACTGCGCTGGGCAAAGTGCTGATCAAATCGGCAGATTCCTGCAGATACTTGACCCGCTGATCGTCAATGCCGATATCATACTTTCTGCGGATAGCATTGAGCTGGTACTCTACCCTGTTGGAGGACTCCTCCAACAGGAGCTTAAACTTGTCCGCACCGAATTTCTTCAAAAATTCATCGGGGTCTTTTGCATCCCGAAGCTGCAGAACTTTCACTTGCAGACCGGCCTTTTCCAAAATCGGAATGGCCCGCTTGGTGGCATTCTGACCGGCCTGGTCGCCATCGTAGATCAAAATGACCTGCTCGGCATACCGGGTGATCAGCGCCGCCTGCTCGTCGGTCAGGCTGGTGCCCAGGGAGGCCACTGCATTGTCAAAGCCGTACTGGTGCAGGGCAACCACATCGATATTGCCTTCCACCAAAATCAACGCATTTTCTTTGGATTTCTTTGCTAAATTCAGACCAAACAGATTTTTCCGCTTGTTGAAAATCATACTTTCCGGTGAGTTTAAGTATTTTGCCGTGTCCTTGTCATTCTTCAATGTACGGCCGCCGAAGGCGATCACATTACCCCGGACATCAATAATAGGGAACATCAGCCGGTCACGGAAACGGTCAAATAGATTGCCGTTTTTCTGAGACACAGTAACCAAGCCGGAATCTTTCAGCTCCTGGTCGGTATAGCCCTTGGCACGCATGGCTTTGACAAGACCGTCCCAGCTTTCCGGGGCATAGCCAACACCAAAGGTAGTCAGAATCGATTTGGACATGCCGCGACCCAAAGCATACTGCAGCGCCGCCTGTCCAATGGGCGCATACAGCTGGCTATGAAAATACCGGGCAGCTTCCTTGTGCAGGGCCCACAGGCGCTCCTGCTGCTTATAGCGGCTCTGGTATTCCTCATCCTCCGGCACAGTCATACCGGCCCGCTTAGCCAAAGCCCGGACAGCATCGGGGTAGCTCATACCCTCCACTTCCATCTGGAAGTTAATAACACCGCCGCCCTTATGGCAGCCGAAGCAATAGTAAATACCCTTATCGGGTGAAACAGAAAAGGAGGCGGTCTTTTCGCCATGGAACGGACACAGGCCAAACATATTGGCGCCAGAACGCTTCAGGTTCACATACTGACCAACCACGTCTTCAATGGGATTGCGCTGTACCAGTTCATCAATAAATGACGGCGGAAATGCCATTGTCCGTCCCTCCTTTCCTTAACCTATCTATTATAACACATCAACCGCGGATTTGCCAACCCGCAGGAACAAAAATTTGTGTAAATTTATCCACAGCATAGTTATCCGTCATGCCGGCGATGTAGTCGCAGACGGTGCGCTCCAAACCGTCAAAGGACATTTGCGGCTGGAAATCGGCAGGCAGCTGCAGTGGGTTGCGGTAATAGTAATCAAACAGACGGCAGAGCATATCCTTTGCCTTTTGCTCCTCCCCTTTTGCCACTGGATTGCGGTAAACCCTGTCAAACATAAAGCTGCGCAGATCCTTCAGCGCCTGATCAATCGCCGGCGACAGGCAGATGCTACCCGCTTCCCGGGAAGTCATAATAATGTCACACACCAGCGCATCGATCCGTTGTCCGTGGGTGTGTCCCAGAACATCTGCGATGCTGCCCGGAATATCGTCGTTGGTAAGGATGCCTGCACGGATGGCATCGTCAATATCGTGGTTCACATAGGCCATTTGATCTGCCCGACGAACCACCTGGCCCTCCAGGGTTTCCGGAATACGATCACCGGTATGACCCAAAATGCCCATACGAACCTCGTAGGTCAAATTCAGTCCGGCACCGTCATTTTCCAACACATCCACCACCCGGAGGCTCTGCTCGTTATGATGGAAAGGCTTGCCGATGCACTCAGAAAGCGCGCCCTCGCCGGCATGGCCAAAGGGTGTATGTCCCAGATCATGACCCAGGGCAATGGCCTCGGTCAAATCCTCATTCAGCGCCAAGGCCCGAGTGATGGTTCTTGCGATCCGGGACACCTCAATGGTATGGGTCATGCGGGTGCGGTAATGGTCACCCTCCGGCCGCAAAAACACCTGGGTCTTGTGCATCAGGCGGCGAAACGCCTTACTGTGAACGATGCGGTCCGTATCCCGCTGATAACAGGTCCGCACATCTTCTTCCCGTTCTTTATCACCAAAGGGACGGCCCTGGCTCTTGTCAGCAAAGGCTGCCAAAGGGTTCAAGCGGCGATGCTCCTGTAATTCCAGCTCTTCCCGTACTGTCATAGTCATTACCTTCCTTATTCCACAGGGAAAGCCCTGTACTCTTTTCCGGTTTCCATGCCCTCAATATTGGCGGCGCTCATATCCGTCAGCCGGTCCAAAAACGGCTGTGCCTGGGCTTCCGGCATCAAGATCTCCAGATCTACCTCAGAGCCGAATTCCGTATTGCGGATGATGCCGCCAAAGGCTGCAACCTCCAGCTTGACACGTTCGTAGTAAGTATACGGGCAAGGGACATACAGCACCGTCCACACCCGCTTCATGGATTTTCCGGCCGCGTCTACGGCGATCTTTGCGCCCTTGGTGTAGGCACGAACCAAGCCGCCGGCACCCAGCAAAATTCCCCCGAAGTACCGGGTCACCACACAGACAACATTGTATAGGCCTTCCCGCTGCAGCACCTGCAGCATGGGCATACCGGCAGTGCCGCCGGGCTCGCCGTCATCAGAAAACCGCACAGCGCCATCCTTAATGATATAGGCCCAGCAGTTGTGGGTAGCATCATAGTGCTGCTTTTTCATTTCCTGGATTTTTGCCAGCGCTTCCTCTTCCGTTTCTACCAGCCAAACACGGCCAATGAATCGGGATTTTTTCTCTGTAAATTCATCTTGCCCAAAACCGGTGGGAACCAAGTATTCGTCCAACCGTCAGCACTCCTTTGTGATATATTCCCGGATCCTTCCGTAGAGAATGGGGTCAACGATGGTATCCACCACGATGCCCTCAGCGGTATAGTCCACATTCAGCACCTGAGCGCCGGAATGGAGTGTCTCCACCATGCCGCCCATAGAATAAGGCAGGGTGACGATCACATGGTGACGGCTGTGGCCCAGAGTGCGCTCAATGGCGTTTAGAAGTTCATCCATACCTGCACCGGTGGCAGCGGAAACAGCAACCACATCTTCCCCGACAGGGATATCCGTCTTCTCCACCAGATCGGCCTTATTATAGCAGCGCAACACCTTGGTGCCGGGCTTGGCCAGTTGGGAAATCAGGCGCTCAACGACCTCGATATGCTCTTCCCTGTTTTCATCCGCAGAGTCGATGACATGGAGCAGAAGATCCGCGTACTCCAGTTCTTCCAGGGTGGCCCGAAAAGCATCCACCAGATGATGGGGCAGCTTTGCAATAAATCCGACAGTGTCGGTCAGCACCACATCCAAATTGTCGGAAACAGTCAGCTGCCGGGAGGTGGTGTCCAGGGTGTCAAAAAGCCGGTTATTCGCAGGGATTCCTGCACCGGTCAGCTGATTCAGCAAGGTCGATTTGCCAGCATTGGTATAGCCAACAATAGCCACCACCGGCACGGAGTTTTTCATCCGGCGCTCTCGCTGGACACTTCGCACCTGCCGCACCTGCTCCAGCTCATGCTGCAGCCGGGCAATCCGTTCCCGGATGTGTCGGCGGTCAGATTCCAGCTTGGTTTCACCGGGGCCTCTTGTGCCGATGCCACCACCCTGCCGGGACAGGCTCTTACCCATGCCGGAAAGCCGGGGCAGCAGATACTGATACTGGGCCAGTTCCACTTGCAGGCGGCCTTCCTTGGTCTTTGCCCGCTGGGCGAAAATGTCCAAAATCAGTGCGCTGCGGTCAAGCACCGTTACCCCAATGATTTCCTCCAAAGCCCGGATATTTCCCGGGGAAAGCTCGTTATCAAAGACTACCATGGTCGATGCAGTAGCCTCTACAAGCATTTTTACTTCCAAAGCCTTACCCTCGCCGATAAAGCTGTGCGCATCGGGTGTATGCCGGTTTTGCAGCACCTTACCGGTACAGAAACCACCGGCAGTTTCCAAAAGTGCTTCCAATTCCTCCAGGGTCTCATCGGTAGCTGTCTGCTCCTTACGGAAGCAGTCCGCATTCAAGCCAACCAGCACTGCCCGTTCCTGGATCTGTTGTTCAAAATTCGATTCCATAGTTCCTCCGAAATATCTTTTTCTTAGTATAACACAAATTACGCAGTGCTGGCAACTTTAATAATGAAAAAGTCCGCACTACGCTACCGTAGTGCGGACTTTGCTCTTACTTGATACCAAATCTCTTGTTGAACCGATCAACGCGTCCACCGGTGTCAACCAGCTTCTGCTTGCCGGTATAGAAAGGGTGGCACTTGGAGCAGATTTCAACACGGATGTCCTTCTTGGTGGAACCAGTCGTAAAGACGTTGCCACAAGCACAGCGGATGGTAGTCTGTTCGTAGTTGGGATGGATGCCTTCTCTCATTTCGTTCACCTCTTTCTTCTCATGTAAAAGGGCATAGTAACCCTAAGCAATTTCAATCGCTCGGCTATTGTAGCATACTCAATCACAGAATGCAAGCCTTTTTTTCAGTTTTTTCAAAAAAGTCCTGATATTTTTATTCTCTTAGAACGCCCAGTTGCCATTGCGGAAAATGGGAACGATCTTGCCGTCAGCACAGTGGGCATCGATGTTCATCGTATCGCAGCCGATCATGAAGTCCACATGGATCATGGAATCGTTGATGCCCAGATCCTGGCACTCCTGCAGAGTCTTGCTGTGATGGTCGCGGATGGTGTCGGCAAAGCCTGCACCTACTGCCAGATGGCAGGCGGCATTTTCATCAAACAGGGTTTCATAGAACAGCAGACCGCTTTCTGCAATGGGACTAGCCTGAGGTACTAGAGCGCACTCGCCCAGGTAACCGGCGCCCTCGTCCATGGTCAGCATGGTGTTCAGCAGCTCCTCACCCTTCTCTGCCTTAGCTTCCACAGCCTTACCGTTTTCAAAGCGGATATAGAAATTGTCGATCAGCTGACCCTGGTAGGACAGCGGCTTGGTGGAGTAAACGATACCTTCAGCCTTGCCCTTCATGGGGGAGATAAAGCACTCCTCCGTGGGAATATTGGGGTTAAAGAAGATGCCCTGGCGGGAAACCTCACCGCCGCCGCAGAAAATAGCTTCAGGAATCATGCCAACAGTCAGGTCTGTGCCATTGTCAGCGGTATAGTGCAGGGATTCAATGCCCAGGCTGTTCAGATACTCGCAACGCTGCTTCAGATCTGCATTGTGCTCCTCCCATGCTTTAACGGGGTCATCATTGACACGGGAAGTGGACAGAATGGCCTCCCACAGCTTTTCCATAGCAACGCTGGCACGCAAGCCAGGGAACACCTTCTTGGCCCAGGCCTTGCCGGGCACAGCGGCGATGCACCACTGCTGCTTGCCGTCACGATCATCGATATAGGGCTTCAGAATGGGATAGGACATCTTGCGAGCCTTCGCCATCTTCGCAACATTCACACCCTTCAGGCCATCCGGATCTTCGGAAACCAGATGCACTCTTGCAGGCAGAACATCGCAGAAATGCTGCTGCCGGGCTTTCTGCCACTCAGGGACGGTACCCATAGTGGTAACGGACTGATAACGGGCGTGGAGCTTGGTCAGCGGATCGTAGTTCCACTCCACGATGACCTTCTTGGCCTTTGCCTTATAGGCTTCCTCAACAACCAGAGCAACAAATTCGGGCTGATCCAGACCGGCATAAACCATAACTTCCTGACCCTTTTGGACGTTCAGGCCGCAGCGGACGATCAGCCGGGCATATTCTCTTAAAACAGACTTTTTCATGGCATTTTCTCCTTTTTTGTGATTTTCACCATTTTACCAAATGTTTATTCTTTCGTCAATGACTGTTGCAAAGTTTTATTCTTTGTCATATAATATCGGCATATCGTGCAAGGAGAAAGCCTATGCTTACCAAAGAACAACTGCACAACAAAATAGCGGACGGATTGCGGTATTTGGATGGTGCTACCGGTTCCAATCTGCAAAACGCCGGCATGCCCAAGGGCTGCTGCACAGAAAGCTGGGTGCTGGAGCATCCCGATGCGCTGATACAGCTGCAGCAGCAGTATGCCAAGGCCGGATGCCAAATTCTCTACGCCCCCACCTTCCAGGCCCAGCCCATCGCATTGGAACGTGTGGGATTGGCCGGACAAACTGAAGCTGTGAATGCACAACTGGTGGCTTTAAGCAGAAAAGCCGCGCCGAAGTGTCTGATTGCCGGTGATTTGACCACCTTGGCAGCCTTCACAGACAGCTATGATCCCGATAAATTCGACCTATTGGTAGAAAACTACCGTCGCCAAATCCGGGGACTAATGGACGGCGGTGCAGATCTGTTGGTTGCGGAAACCTTGATGTACCCCCAGGAGGCAGAAGCGATTCTTACCGCTGCAGAGTTGGAGCAGGCCGGTGCTGTTATGTACAGCTTTGTAATGACCCCGGACGGTGCTCTGTTCTCAGGCGCAGAGGTTGGTCCCATCCTCCGGGAATTGGAGCAAGCAGGCGCTGCCGCGGTGGGCTTCAACTGCGTAGCCGCAGACACCATGACCCCATATCTTGTCAGCAAATTACGCCGGTTTGTAAAAGGACCGCTGATTTGTAAGCCCAATGCAGGTATTCCTGTCATTGGCAACGATGGTGTTGTTCATTACAACATGCATGCTACAGAATTTGTGGATATCCAGCGGCAATGCCTGGAAAACGGTGCCACCTTGTTAGGCGGTTGTTGCGGCACAAATCCGGAATTTATCGCGCAACTGGTCACATCTATATAAAGTATCAGCAGCACCCGGATGGGTGCTGCTGAATTCTATTTCTTTTTCCGAAGGGCGATTGCCAGTACAACGATCAGTGCCACGATTCCCAACGCAACAACTGCAAGTATGACCAGTAATTCGGTGAACTCACCACCGAGCGTGTGATCCTGGCCAGGCAATTGAGGCATCGTCTCTTGCTGGGCTTGTTTTACTGTTCCGGTGAATGTAATGCAGTACTCATTGCCCAGATATACACCATCACAGGTGTACTCCCCTTCCAGATTCAAAACATAGGCAAGGTATCCCAGATTGCTGTTGATCCAGTTTAAGTATTCCGCTCCTGTATACCACAGGCTGCAGGTCAGCATGTCCTTACCTGCTGCATTTTGCGTAATTGCAAAATACTGGGCGATCTCCTCTGCGGTAGCATTGTCGGTCAAAATACCGACACCGGTACCGACACCGGATTTGACCGTGTGGTAGCCCTTATCCTCATGTCCGCACTGGGGTAATACAGATGCATATGCAGCATCAGCCACATGATCCTTGCTCATTTGCTCAAGGCTCAAACCAAAATAGGCGTGGCTTTTGTATGTACCCTGATCGTTCCAAGTGGGATCAAAATAGTAGCACTTTCCATCCAACCAAACCACATTCCAGGAGTGACGCTCCTGCTCGCCCTTGGCATTGACAGCTGTTCCATCTACCTTCCAGCACATGATGCCGGCAGTGTTTAACAGCATCTGGAATGCCCGGGTATAGCCGGCACAGACGGCCTTGCCCCCGATCAGCGCGCCGTAGGCGGTCTGATCGTCGTTTCCGGCAGCATATTCCACAGCACCCAGCAGGTAGTCATGCAGGTACAGGACCTTATCATACTCGTTTTCTGCGGTCATCTTGGAAAGGATATCGTTGATCTTATTCGCCAGCGCCGCCCGGGCGGAGGTCAGTTCCGAACTGTTGCCCGTTACAGCCTTACCACCCAGAGTATAGGCAGGCTGAACCTGGGAAATATAGCTTTGATTGACCTGGGTATAGGTATAGTCGCCGCAATACCAAAAATACTCCGGGTAATCACTAAGCATTGCAAGACTGGCTGCACTGAGCTGCTGGGGTGTCACATTCCGATTTTTATCCAAGTCAATTGTTTCTTTGCAGTTGGCAACACCTGCAAGGAGCTGATCGTAAACATATTTTTCACTGTCATCCAATGTGGTCCGCCCAAAATACATCGGCTCGGCTGCCAGCATAGAAAGAGGCATAGCCAAAATACCCAGCAGCATAATGCCGCAAAGGACGATCACCAGGATGCGAATGACGGTTTTATTCATCGTACATTCATTCCTCCCGATTTTTTCTGGATAAAAGTATACCACAAAGCCTTGCAAATTGTCCACTGCTTTCAAAAAATAATATTTTTTGTTAGAAGAAATCACTATTGCAATCATTTTGTCGAAGATATATAATAGATACACGAAATGTTACTCTCAAAGGAGGATATGATATGCCCGGAATGTACGAGCACTCCAACAAGAACCGGCGTAAGCCCACGAAATTCGAGCGGTTTATGTCCCGCTACTTCCCTTCTATTTGCCTCGTTGTGCTGGCAGTTGTCTGTGTTACAGTAGTGATTACAACAATCCAAACCGTTTCCAATAACCTAAACGGCACGCCTTCTGAGCCGATTCAGATGGAATCCACACCCACAGACGGCACCGGCAGTACCGACGGCTCCACCCCTTCCACTCCCACCACGCCTTCCGGTCCTGTGATGTCCGATGAGCTGATTGCTTTAATGAAAGAAGCGGATTTTATTGCCGGCGGTTACAATTACACCAAGGCTATCGAAATGCTGCAAGCCTACCCCGGCTATGAGAAATTCAAAGAAGTTACCGATAAAATCAGTGAATACACCACCCTGGACAGCCAGTTGGTGTCCTTTACCGACATGGATAGTATTACCCACATTTTCTTCCACTCTCTGATTGTTGACACTAAGCGTGCCTTTGATGGAGACAGCGATTCCAAGGGCTATAACCTGTACATGGCCACTATTTCCGAGTTCAACAAGATCATGGAAGAAATGTATGAGCGCGGTTATGTGCTGGTTTCTCCCTATGACATCGCCTATGAGACCACCGATGCCTCCGGCAAGACCATTTTCACCTACGGCAACATTCGCCTGCCTGCCGGCAAAAAGCCTTTCCTGCTAAGCCAGGACGATGTGAACTACTACAGCTATATGATCGGCACCGGAGACGGCAAGGATAAGATTCCCATTTTTGCCGACACCAAGGGTGACGGCTTCGCCAGCAAAATCGTCATCGGTGAGGACGGCTTCCCCACCTGCGAATATATGGACGCCCAGGGCAATATCCATTACGGTAATTATGATCTGGTTCCCCTGCTGGAAAAGTTCATCCAGGAGCATCCTGACTTCTCTTACCACGGCGCAAGAGCCATGCTGGGTGTAACCGGTTACGAAGGTGTGCTGGGCTACCGCACTAAGCCTTCCTATGCCGAAACCATCGGCCAGGAAGCCTGGGAAAAAGAAGTAGAAGAAGCGAAGAAAGTTGCCGAATGTCTGAAGGCTCACGGTTGGCTGCTGGTAAGCCACTCCTACGGCCACCCCGCTTACGGTAATCTGACCGCTTCCCGTGTGGAAGCCGATTCCCAAAAATGGGAAGACACCTGCGAATACATCGTCGGTGAAACGGACATTATCCTTTATCCCCACGGCTCCGACATCAACGGCCCCAGCAAGTACACCATGAGCAATGAAAAGTTCAAGGCTCTGTACGAAGACGGTTACCGTTACTTCTTCAATGTTGACTCCAAGGTCGCCTGGATTCAGATTGGTGAGAACTACTTCCGCGGTGGACGCAGAAATATCGACGGCTATCGGATGTACCACTACCCTGAAAAGCTCTCTGACCTGTTTGATGTCAGCGAAGTCTTTGATCCCGACAGACCCACTCCTGTACCCACAATCTGATACAAAAACCGGCTGCAAATGCAGCCGGTTTTCTTTTTTATCAAATCTCTTGTCTGCCTTCCAGGGCACGGGAAATGGTCACTTCGTCGGTATATTCCAGTTGGCCGCCCACGGGCACACCGTAGGCAAGCCTTGTCACCTTGACCTCCATAGGCCGAAGCAGTCGGGAAATGTACATAGCGGTGGCTTCGCCTTCCGTATCGGGGTTGGTAGCCATAATGACCTCCCGGACCTCACCGGAGCCTACACGCATCAGTAGCTCCCGGATCTTGATATCATCCTGGGTTACATGATTCAGCGGAGAGATCACGCCGTGAAGCACATGGTAAACGCCGTTAAACTCACGGCTGCGCTCCATAGCGATCACATCCCGGGGCTCTGCAACCACACAGATAACACGCTTATCGCGCAAGTCATCGTCACAGATCGGACAAACTTCCCGATCCGTCAGATTTTGACACACGGGACAGGTATGCACTGTCCGCTTTGCCTCCATAATAGCATCGGCAAAGCTTTGGGCCTCGTCGGTGGGCAGGCTCAGCACATGAAAGGCCAGTCGCTGAGCGGTTTTACCACCGATACCCGGGAGTCTGGCAAACTGATCTGCCAGGTCTTGTAATGCTGCGGGAAAGTACTGCATTAGAACAACCCACCCAGATTCATACCACCGGTAAGCCTGGACATATTATTGGCAGCTTCGGTGTCAGCGGTGCGCATTGCCTCATTGACAGCAGCGATAATCATATCCTGGAGCATCTCCACATCATCGGGATCTACTGCCTCGGGCTTGATCTGCAGATCCAACAGCTCATGCTTGCCGTTTACAGTTGCAGTAACCATGCCGCCGCCTGCGCTGGCTGTGTAGGTCTTGGTCTCCTGCTCCTGCTGCATGCGGATCAACTCCTGCTGCATTTTCTGGGCCTGCTTCATCATAGCAGCCTGATTCATACCGCCGGGCATACCCCGGAAATTATTCTTAGCCATGGAAATTCTCCTTATTCCTTAATATTTACAATATCACTATGCTCCCGTCCGAAGCGCATCAAACGCTCCATCTGGGCGTTTGCGGAAGGTTTTTCCGCTTCATCCACCGCCTTGACCATAACAGTTCTGCCAAGAATGACAGAGGCTTTTCTGCCGATCAAAGCCAGGATCTCCGGCTTATCCAATTCGCCAAGGATAAATTTGTTGCAACGCAAAATAACCCGATCGCCCATCAGCTGGCATTGGATCATGGGATTGGGCATTGCATTGAAGAAGCCGCTCAAAGGCGGTTTTAATTCCTGGCGCACAGCAGCTGCCAGGTCTGTCCAAAAACCGGCAGGTGTATTATCCTGCTGGGGCTTCATTTGGGGCACAGGCTCACCCTTAGGGGGCGGCGCATCCTCGTCCGTTGGCATGGGCGGCATTTCGATCTCCGGTTCTGCTTGTACCGATGCTACGATCTTGGCAGGTGCTGCAAAATCGCCGCTGTCCAGGCGCTCTTCCAGCCGTGTCAGCCGGGCATTAATGCCTTGGGCATCCAACTGCAGCTTTGGCTGGCACATGGTCAAAATGCAAAGCTCCGCATCCAAGCGACGGCTGGCATTGCGGGTAAAGCCGGCCATAGTATCTTCCAGCAGCGTCATATTACGAATCAGTTCACCGGCAGAAAACTTTGCTACCAGACGGGAGGTTTCCGTATCGGTAGCCACACCGGAAAGCATGGTGATTCCGCTGTCCGGGGCGGTTTTCAAAATCAGCAGATCCCGGGTCAGACAAGCCAGCTCATCCAAAAGTGCGCCTAAATCCTTGCCTTCTGCGTACAGTCGATTAAACAGCGCCAGGGCTCGGGATGCATCATGATCGGCTACATAGCCCATCAGCTGGCCGGCCTTTTGTTCACCGGCAATACCGAGGCAGGCATAGACCCGTTCAGAAGACAATTCTCCGTTTGTTGCAGAAGCGCATTGATCCAAAAGACTCAGCGCGTCACGCATGCCACCGTCCGCCATACGGGCGATTACCCGGGCTGCGCCGTCGTCTAAGTCGATCTTCTCCTGGTAGGCCACATACTGCAGCCGCTCCACAATGTCTTCCTGGCTGATCCGACGGAACGAAAACCGCTGGCACCGGGACAGAATGGTGGCCGGCACTTTGTGCAGCTCGGTTGTGGCAAGGATAAACAGAAGGTGTTCCGGGGGCTCTTCAATGATCTTGAGCAGCGCATTGAAGGCGGAGATGGAGAGCATATGCACCTCGTCAATGATGTACACACGCATCTTCACCTGAGAGGGCGTATAAACCGCGTCATCACGAAGATCACGGACATTATCTACGCCATTGTTGGAGGCAGCATCGATTTCCAGCACATCCATGCAGGCGCCGGAATCAATGGCACGGCAAGCCTCGCAGCAGTTACAGGGGTTGCCATCCTTGGGATTCAGGCAGTTGACCGCCTTGGCCAAAATCTTGGCGCAGCTGGTCTTACCCGTTCCCCGAGAGCCGGTAAACAGGTAGGCGTGGCTCATTTTACCGCTGACGATTTGGGTCTTGAGCGTTTGCGTAACTGCCATCTGACCGGACACATCATCAAAGGTCTGCGGACGATACTTACGATATAATGCTTGATATGCAGACATATGCTTCCTCCTTTCGCAACTTATAAAATGACCGGCTCATAACAAGATCGCACACCCACATTTGAACCTGCTGAATACCCGGTATCTACGCAGCCAGCTCGGGAACGGCAACCCCGCGGCACACGCTCAGATCCGCTTAATGCTGCTTGGTTCCCCACCTGACATGGTTCACGGGAGAACGTTGCGCAGGACCAATCCTTCAACGCCGCTTACGCAGGCCAGACGGTACTCAGACAAGCCCGGGTGTGGGAATTCATCCCTGCTGTAGCGGATTGCAGGCAACAGGGCACCGCTATCTCCCCGACTAGTGCGACCTTGTTATAAGCCGGTCTGGCCTAACAAGGCTATTTGGTTAACTTAGTTGATCTTGGAATCGATGAAATCAGCCAGTTCACGGAAAGTGGTGATGTTCTGATTTTCCATATCCAGCTCAACACCCAGCTCGGCTTCCAGATCCATGATCATCTCGACGATGTCCAGGGAATCGATACCCAGGCTCTCAAAGGTGCTGTCGGGAGTGATCTCGGAAGCATCCAGCTCCAGCTGCTTGGCAGCGTAAGAAACGAGTTTTTCGTACATAATTTGCTCCTCCAATATATGTCTTAAAAGGCATTACTGTTCGTTTATTTTAGTACAGCTTGGCCGGTTTGTCAATGGGATTTTTCTTTGATGCCAAACGCATCAAAGCAAATTGTTTACAGTTTGTTTACGTAATCGGCGGTTGTTTCTGTTGACAAGAAAAAGATATCATGCTATGTTGAAATTACACACAAGGAGGTGATAGCCATGGTAAACGCAACGTTCCGGTGGGGCTTTTTGCGCGCAACTGTGGGGCACCGCTCTGAAAGAAATAAAACGAGCATAATAAGCGCATAAGCTGCACCGGAAAAGGCACAGCTTATGCGCTTTTTATTACACTTTAAAGGAGATGATTTTAATATGAAAAAATCGTTATTAACCTGCATTGCTTCTATCTACGCTATTATGTTTAGTATTTCTCTGGCTTATGCCAGTTTTAGGGTTGGCCTAACATTTGAAAGTTATCACGGTGCGGATTTTTCATATTTTATCTTTCCTACCGTTTACTTCATTCTGTTCCTGGTTAGTTGCGCGCAGGCGGCGTGGCATTCGTTTTCTTCTGGAAAAAGCTATTATGTATCCGGTTTTGCCACCCTTGCATTTATCTGCGCAGCTTGGGCAAATTGCCATACATTACGAATGGGTTACCGTCAAGTTGGAATTCCAAGTGTAATCGTATTGGATATGATCGTTTTCCCGGCAATATTGTTCACCTTATCTCTGGCTAGTTTCGTGCTTTACATAATCTGTGCAGGGATTGCCAGAAAAGAAACTCAGATTACATTTACTGACACTGCAAATTAACAATGCTTATCAAAATTGCGCTCCGGCTCAAAAGCCGGAGCGCAGATTTTATTCCATATTCACCGCTAGACCTGCGGCGTAAGCCGTGGCCCAGGCGATCTGCAGATTGAATCCGCCGGTGTAGGCATCGCAATCGATGATCTCTCCGGCAAAATACAGCCCGCTCACCAGCTTGGACTGCATGGTCTTGGGATCGATCTCGGAGATCTTGATACCGCCGGAGGTAATGATCGCTTCTGCCACCGGCCGCTTCCCGGTGATCTCCAGGGTAAAATTCTTCAGGCACTGCACCAGCTCCCGGCGCTTTTGCTTGGTCAGGCCGTTGGCCTGCAAATTGGGGTCAACGCCGATCCGATCCAGCACCACCGGAATCATACTCCGGGGCAGCAGATCTGTTAGTGCATTTTCCATGGAGCGGTTTTGGTACATGGAAAGATCCCGCAAGATCCGGGCATCCAGCTTTTCTTCCTCCAGCGCAGGCTTCAGGTCAATCACCAGTTTGCAATTTACACCTTTTAAATGAGCGCTGGCACTAAGCACCGTAGGGCCAGACACGCCGAAATGGGTAAAGAGCAATTCGCCAAAGTCCTTAAAAAGCACCTTCCCCTTTTCATTTAGCAGCTTCACAGCCACATTCCGCAGGCTTAAGCCCTGCATCTTGGGGCAGTCCTCCCCTGCCGTTTCCAGAGGCACCAGTGACCCTTCCGTGGCGGTAACGGTGTGTCCCAAGGCCTGAGCCATGGCGTAGCCATCGCCGGTAGAGCCTGTAGTGGGATAGCTCAAGCCGCCCGTGGCCAGGATGACCCAATTTGCACTGATGCAGCCTTTTTCCGTCTGAACTCCAGTGACCTTGCCGTCCTCTGTCAAAATCTTTCGGACACGCTCATTGCGCACAGTCACGCCCAACCGACGCATTTCCTTTTGCAGGCAATCCAGGATAGAAATTGCCTTATCGGACACCGGGAATACCCGGTTGCCCCGCTCGGTTTTCAAAGGACAGCCGTTATTTTCAAAAAAGTCCATCACCATTTTTGGTGGGCAGGCCGCCAGGGCGCTGTAGAGAAACCGCCCGTTCCGGGGCACATTCTGCAAAACCTCCTGCTCGGTGCAATCGTTGGTCACATTGCACCGGCCCTTGCCGGTGATCAGCAGCTTTTTGCCCAGCCGGTCATTGCGCTCCAGAAGCAAAACCTTGCTGCCGCCTTTTGCCGCTGTAATGGCCGCAAATATTCCTGAAGGGCCGCCGCCGATGACGATACCATCATAATTCATCCGTTTTCTCCCCGCTTTTCATAGACATTGTATTCTTCCCAAATCCGCTCCAGCTTATCAAAGGTTTCGGAAAGCGCTTCCTGCCGCTTGGATGCCAAAGCAACGATCAGCGCATTGATCACGCTCATGGGTGCAACCAAAGAATCCACCAAAGACACCATATCACTCTTGGTCACCAGCACATTGTCACAGTTCTGTCCCAAGGGCGACAAGCGGCTGTCGGTGATGCCGATGACGGTTGCGCCGGTGCTGCGGCAATACTGGGCACCCTTGGCTGTGGATGTGGAATACCGGGGGAAGCTGAAAGCCACCACAGCGTCCTCTTTGCCTATACCCACAATCTTTTCGAACATAGCGCTGGATCCGGAAGCAGTAACGATCTGCACATTGTCAAACATATAGTTTAAGTAATAACCCAGAAAATTTGCCAGAGGCGCAACGGAGCGAACACCCAGAATATAGATCCGCCGGGCGTTTAGCAGAGTATCCACCGCTGCCTGGAACTCTGCCCGGTCCACAGTTTCACCGGTCTTTCGGAGCTTTTCCATATCAGAGTGCAGCACCATGGACAGCACATCCTTTTCGCCAATCCGGTCATGGGCCACCTCGATCCGCTGGACAGAAGTCAGTCGATTGACCACCATTTCCTGCATAGCCTTTTGCATGCTGGGATAGCCATCAAAGCCCAGCTCCACGGCAAAGCGCACTACGGTCGACTCGGATACGCCTACATTTTGGGCAAGACGGTTGGCCGTCATAAAGGCGGCTTTTTCGTATGATTCAGTTAAGTATTGAGCGATGCGCTTTTGACCCTTGGAAAAGGTCGGTAACAAAGATTCCACCAACGACAGGACATCTTTCTCCATTTTGCTCACCTCATGGTTGTTTTCTTTCATTTATTTGGGATATTATAACAGAAATCCGATGCATTTGCAAGATGATGAAAGAAAAATTGCAAAAATAGCAGAGCCATTATAGCTCTGCTATTTCTCGCTCTGTTAAGTAGCGCCATTTCCCCAGAGGTAAGTTGCCCAGTTCCAGCTTGCCTTCCCGAATCCGCTTTAAACGCACAACTTCCATGCCTGCGTGGGCGCACATCCTGCGCACCTGCCGATTGCGGCCCTCCCCAATCGTCACATGGTACAGGGCCTTGTTCCCCTCAGAACGTATGAGCTGCACTTTGGGCGGACGGATCTTGTAGCCGTCCAACTCGATGGGCTGCTTGAGCAGCGCCGTCGCTTCTTCACGGTAACCACTGACCCACACCGCGTAGGTCTTTTCCACCCTGTGCTTTGGGTGCATCATGGCATTGGCAAATTCGCCGTCATTGGTAAGCAGCAGCAACCCCTCAGAGTCATAATCCAACCTTCCCACAGGATAGACACGCTGACCGCAATCTTTCACCAAATCTGCCACGGTCTTTCTCCCCTTTTCATCGGACAGGGTTGTTACATATCCACGGGGTTTGTGAAGCATAATGTACACCGAACCCGGTGTGGACGGCAATTCTTTGCCATCTACCAGGATTCGGTCAATATCCGGGTCAGCACTTTCGCCAAGCATGGCAACCCTGCCATTGACAGTGACCCGGCCTGCGGTGATCATTTCTTCCGCCGATCTCCGGGATGCTACGCCCCGGGCGGACAAGATTTTCTGTATGCGCTGCGTCATAATCCGCCTCCAAGTAAGCGTTTCCAAAAAGGTATCTTCTTTTCTTCTTCCTGTTCAACAGTCTGTCCGTAGACCACATCGATTTTGCCGATACAGCTGTCACCGATGCAAATATAGGCCGTGCCCGCCCGTTTCCCCTGAACCACCGGTGCATAGGCAAAGCCCGGTCCGGATAAAACAACCTCCGGTACTTCGCCCTCAGCCAATGGATAGGAAAAATCCGCATCGGCCAAAAGCTGCACCCTTTGGGCCTGACCACCGGCAACTTCCACAGTACCGATAAAATCGCCCTCAGAAATGATCTGTCGTAGGGTGTATCGGGAAAAGGCATTTTCGAGCAATGTTGCATGATCTACCCAGTCGTTGCCGTCATTGATGGTCACACAGACAACCCGTCGTCCGTTTCGTACGGCGCTGGATACTAAAATACGCCCTGCCGCCTTGGTAAAGCCAGTTTTAACACCGTCTGCGCCTTCCAGCCGCCACAGCAGTTTATTATGATTTTGCAAGCTCCGCTGCCCGGCACGGACTGTCTTGGTGGAAACTGTCTTTGCAAATATCGGATCTTCCATTGCATAGGCTGCCAAAATAGCAAGATCCCGGGCTGTGGAATAATGCTCGGGGCTGTCCAAGCCATGAGGATTTTCAAAGTGGGTATTCTTGAGTCCCAGTCGTTGCGCCTGGTCATTCATTAGCCCCACAAAGCCTTCCACAGTGCCGCCGCAGTAAATCGCCAATGCCACCGCAGCATCGTTGCCGCTGTGGAGCATCAAACCGTACAGCAGTTCCTGAACCGTCACTACCTCCCCTTCGCGAAGGTACATAGACGAGCCTTCAATTCCAACGGCTTCCTTTGGAATCTGCACACGGTCTAAAACATTACACTGTCGGCACACCACCAACGCTGTCATGATCTTGGTGGTGCTGGCGATCAAGCTGCGGCTGTCCGGGTCTTTCTCAAAGTATACCCGGCCCGTCTGGGCATCCATAACGATGGCTTTCTGTGCCGAAACAGCATGTACCCGGCACGGTAAAAACAGGACGGCGACCAAAAGTGCAGCCGCCGTCCGCAGGATCATTTTCTTCATATTTCTCACCCGGGAATAGTATTTCCCGAGGAAAAATCATTATTCGCCGTCTTTTTTGGTTTTGGATTCGATAAATGCGGAAACTTTATCCAAAAGATCCGGCACCTGCTCCACAAGACGGTCAGCTGTCGTATTGGCAGGCGTGGCCACAGGCAACATACGCACGGAGCCTTCCTTGATAATCAAAAATGCCACAGGGGTAACCTTCACGCCGCCGCCTACACCGCCGCCAAAGGGATACTCAGCCTTTGTGCCGTTTTTAGCCGCATAGTCAGAGCCGCCACCGCCAAAGCCAACGCTGACCTTGGAAATGGGAATGATTGTGACACCACCGGCTGTGATGGGCTCACCGATGACGGAATTGACATCCACCATCTGTCTGATTTTTGCAATGGTATTTTCCAGCATATTGGGAAGATTCTGGCTCATTTTACTGCACCGCCTTTTCTTAATTTCATAATTTTCAGGTATTCCCGGATTCCCCGGAAGCCATAACAGGTCAGAAGGCGCAGTAGCCTTCCCAATGTGATGGTCAGATCCAAGCGGGCTGCGATCACCGTTTTATCCGCCTCGAAATCACATTGCACCTGCATATCTTTCTTTTGAATGATGAAGAACCGGTCAAGCTGGGGCTCCAGGTTGCCCAGTGCCGCCCATGCCCGTCCGTAATTCACAGCCAAGTCACAGGGATCGCCGCCTGCCAAAGTCACTTTCATTTCCAGCGTCCGAACCCGGAGCTTTCTCCTGAAATCGATCAGCAGATCAAAGACAAGTCGCAGCAGCGGAAGAAAATCCGTAATGCTGCCGCCCTTTTCCGACGATGCCGGAGTCTGTGCCTGGGGTGTTGTCTGCTTGGATTGCGCTTTCTTTTTCGGCTTTTCTTTTTTGTCCGTTTTCTTTGCCTTCGGGATGATCTGCAGCTTATAAAAGCCAAGAATCAATCCCACGTAGGGTCCGTCGGCATTGTAGCGGACACTGACTCCCAAGGGCATGATCGCAAGCAGCACGATAATACCCAGGGCGATCAGCCAGCCCATTAGCCCTCCTCCGCCGCAGCGGGTTCTTCTTCAGCTACGGGCTCACCAAAGCTGACCTTTTCAATCTCCGGCAATTCCTCTAAAGTAGAAATACCAAAGGTTCGCAGGAAATCCGGTGTGGTACGATACTGAATGGGTCTGCCGGGGACATTGAGGCGGCCAGCCTCCTCGATCAGTTTCTTGTTCAGCAGTGCGCCTACGGAATAGGAGCTGTCTACACCGCGAATCTGCTCAACCATAGCTTTGGTAGCAGGCTGATAGTAAGCAATAATGGTCAGCGTTTCCAATTGAGAAGAAGAAAGCTTCGGAGGTTTTCTTGTTTCCAGGGCTTTCGTCACATACTCAGCCATCTCGCCGGAGGATACCATCTGGTAGCCATTCTCCAACTTCAAAATGCGAATGCCGCGACGTTGAAACGCCCATTCATCAGCCATCGCATCAGCAGCCGCAATAATTGCATCTTCATCGGTTTCCAGAGTGGCAGCCAGTCGGGAAACCTCGATCCGCTCACCGGCGGCAAACAGGATGGCCTCGATGGCTCTTTGCAATTCAGTTTGTTCCATCAGGTCCATTCCTCCGTTTCAACTTTCGTTTTATCCAACAACCGTACATCCGGGTTTTCACCGCTTACATCACCTTCCAGGGTGACCGTGCCGGTCTTACACATTTCCAGAACGGAAATAAAGGTAGCAACGATTTCCGAGCGGCTCTTATTACCCTTGAACAGGCTTTTCAGCTTCTCCACACCCCGCAGAATCAGCCGGCGGAGCAATTCACCGGTCTTCCGGGTGACAGGATAGGGCTCTTTACCCACAATACCCTTGAAATTCACAGTGGGCGGCGGCAACCGGCGCTGATTGCGTTCCGCAATGTCATCCAATGCGCGAAGCAGGTCTGCCGTGTCATGCTGATAGCGATAGGTCTGATCCCGTCGCAGAGGCTCCGGTTCTTTGGTAAACAGGCAGCGGCCGATTTCGTTTCTGGGTTCCAGCCAGGAAATAGCCACACGAACCTGCTCGATGGCTTCCTTTCGCTGGCGCTCAATGAGCGATTGCCGCAGCAGGTCCAACTCGCTCTGTGCTTCCGCAGCTTCCGCAGCAGACAGCAGCATTTTCGTCTTAATCAGCATCAGGTGGGAGGCCATGGTGATAAACTCACTGGCGATCTCCATATCCAGTCGCTTCATTTCCTCCAGGTAAGCCAGATACTGCTCCAAAATCGCGGTGATCGACACATCCTGAATCTCTATTTTATTTTTGCTCAGCAGCAGAAAGATGACGTCCAGCGGACCTTCGAAATCCTCCATCTGCTCTGACCGGGTGTGAACGATGCCCTCCAGGCGGTATTGCGGTTGACCCATAGCAGCTCCTTGACGGTACTTACCCATAATAATTTAGCTTATTATAGCACCATTTCTCTCCATGTGCAAGTGTTTCCCGAAAATTTGACATTTTTCGGAAAACGGTTGCTTTGTCCATCAAAATGTGCTATAAAGATAAAAGAAAGAAACGGAGGTGGCACATATGCCCGAACCCAGAAGAAGCTTCAAGGAACTGGAAACGCTGATGACCATTGTGTTGATTCTGACCGCAGTGGACTTCATTATTTTCCTGCTGTTTTCCGGTGCCGGCGTAATTTGGATTAAAGTGATTACGGCTATTTTTGCCATTGGAATACCGGTTTTATGCCTAGTTTATCTGTTTTTGATCGGTGAATGGCTGAAACAGCGTAGTTTGTGGCTGACCACCGGCTTCGGTTCTATCTTGATTTGCACCATTGTTTCGCTGATCTGCAACTTCCCCAGTCCCCTGGCTTAAAAGTGTATGGCGCGCTGAAATTCAGCGCGCCGTTTTTTCATAACAATATGTGCAGGTATTGGTTCTGACCGAGCCATCGATATACACCGCGTGCTCCAAAATCCGACGAAAGCCACAACGTTCGTGCGTGCTAAGAGAAGCGGTGTTTTTCTTATGCACATGAGCGTAGATTCTCATGTCCTCCAACTGTTCCTGTACCGCACGGATCAAGGACATCGCATATCCTTTTCGGCGATGAGCCCTGGCAGTTTCCAGGGCCTCCAACAGCAGACCGTCCTGGTAAGGTTCTAACCGCAGAGCGCTGACATACTTACCGTTTTCCGTCCAAACGGCATAAAATGCTCCCTCTGTTTGAAAAAAGGACTCCCGAAGGTATTGATAAAAGTCCAGTTCTGTCCGAAGCAGCTGCTGCCCTTCCGGCAAATCGGGCCAAAACTCTCTGCCATTTTCCCGGTTGCCCTCTTCATAGACGGCCATCAGCTGACCGAAATCCAGCTCCTTCATTTTTTTGATAATCAACAGCATAGTTGCCTCCCTATACCCGGCTGGCCACTTTTCGTATCGCTGAGGGTGTTTTACCGGTGTGTTTCTTTAAAATTTTGCGGAAATAGGAGGTGGAGCTGAATCCCAAATTCTCACTGATCCATTCAACGCTTTGGTCTGTGGTCTGAAGAAGCTCTATTGCTTTTTCCACCCGTATCCGCTGACGCAGATCATTAGGTGTTCCCCAACCGCACCGTGAAAAAATGCTGTACAGTCCAGATTGGCTTACATTGCAATGATCCGCAACAGATAACATATTGGCCTGCGGATACTGATACAAGTAATACTGCACCCTTTGGAAAATATCACCTCCGATACCATTGTGTGACATTTTGGGCAAAGTATGGCTAAGCAGCTGAAAAAAGTTTGCTAAGGATTTGCTGGAAACCCGCCTGTCTGCTGCAATTGCATCTGCCAACGCACACATAGCTTCATCCGCGGCAATACTCTGCATGGCAAAGCTGCCACCTTCCTCTTCAGGAAACCATTGAAAACCAATGGAGTCAAAGAGGATCTGATCCTGTCCCTGCCAGTAGGACTGGTAAGGTTCACCCTTGGGAATATACAAAAACTGCCCCTGAGGCAACCTGACTGTTTGGTCACGGCCTACGAAGCGGGCGCTTCCCTGCCTCATATACACTAGAAAATGCATTGCTGCACCGTGACGCACATCCGTATAGCGGTAACGCTGGCCGCTGATTTGCCGAAACCAGAAGTTCTGGGAGTATTTTGTTTCTTTCATTATTGTACTCCTCATTGTTTTAGAGGATTTTACCCCTTTTCTTGTAGAATAGCATATTTTTATAGTCAATGCAACCCATTATAATAAAAGAAAAAGGAGGGTTGCCAGTATGGATAACCAAGTCATTGTATTTACCGCACCGAATACTGCAGAGCTTATCACCTGCGATATGCCACGGGTGGAGCCAGGCCATGTACTTGTCAGAACGGTGATTTCCAGCATTAGTAGCGGCACCGAGCGCGCTCTTCTTACCGGAGATGCCAACATCAGTCCCAATCCCAATTCCGTTGGTGCTCCTGTCCAATTCCCCCGGTGGCCCGGTTACAGCAGTGCCGGCATCGTAATGGAAGTCGGAGAGGGCGTTACCTCTGTTGCCCCCGGCGACCGGGTGGCCGTCATCGACCAGCGGCATCAGCACTATGTATGTCCCCCGGAGAAGAATGTGTTCAAGCTTCCCGATTATATCAGTTTCAGCGAAGCAGCCCTGTGGCACATTGCCACATTCCCTTTGGCAGCCATCCGAAAGTGCAAACTGGAGATCGGCGAGTCTGCCATTGTCATGGGCTTAGGCGTGCTGGGCATGATGGCTGTCAAACTCCTTCGAGCCGCCGGTGCAACGCCCATCATTGCGGTGGACCCTGTGGCAGACAAGCGGCAATGGGCTATTGAAAACGGTGCTGACTTTGCATTGGACCCCTTTGACCCGGAATTTTCCGCAAAAGCCAAGGCCCTGACAAACGGCGGTGCTGCCGTGGGTATCGAGGTTACTGGCATTGGCAAGGGCTTGGACGGCATTCTCGATTGCATGGCAAAATTTGGTCGTGTTGCCCTGCTGGGCTGCACCCGCAACTCCGATTTTACCATCGACTATTATCGAAAGGTACATGGCCCCGGCATCACCTTAGTCGGCGCTCATACCAACGCACGACCCAAGATCGAGACCTATCCCGGCATGTGGACACGTCAAGACGATACCCGGGCGCTGTTGCAGCTTTGCGCCAGCGGCAGAGTAGAATTTGCTTCTATGGTAGCCGAGATTCATCCGGCAGAAGAGGCTCCCAGTACCTACGCAAGACTGGGCAAAGAGCGCTTCTTCCCTGTGGTACAACACAACTGGGGTGAATAAGATGGGCAAAATCAGAATCGCTCAGATCGGCATCGGCCACGACCACGCGAAAGAGATCTTCCCTGCCCTGTGTGGCTTGAAGGATCATTTTGAAGTTGTCGGCTACGCATTGCCGGAATGTGAAAAGAACAATCCTACTTTTCAGAAGTACATCGACCTCGCATTTGCCGGTTACCGTGAAATGACCGTCGAAGAAATTATGAACGATCCCACCATCACCGCTGTCGCTGTGGAAACGGAAGAGGTCAACCTGAGTAAATATGCATTGCTGGCAGCCAAGCACGGAAAGCACATCCATATGGATAAACCCGGCGGCATAGAGCCTGCCGAGTTTGAAGAACTGATTCGTACTGCCAAAGAGAACAATATTGTGCTTCACCTGGGATATATGTACCGCTACAACCCATGCATTCAAAAGCTGCTGCAGCAGGTCAAAAACGGTGAACTGGGTGAAATCAACAGCGTAGAGGCTCATATGGGCTGCTGTCACGGCACGGCCAAACGCCAATGGTTGGAGCGTTTTCCCGGCGGCATGATGTTCTTCCTGGGCAGCCACCTGGTAGATTTGATTCTGCAAATGCAGGGCATTCCGGAAAAGGTCACTGCCTTCAATAAGGCCACCGGCATTGAGGGTACCACCTCCGACGATTTGGGTTTTGCTGTATTGGAATACAAAAATGGCGTATCCTTTGTTAAAACCAGCGCAGCCGAAATGGGTGGTTTCTCCCGTCGGCAGTTAGTGGTCAACGGCAGCAAGGGTAGCGTTCGTTTGATGCCCCTGGAAATGGTCTGGAGTGAGAAAGATCGGCTGAATCTTTACACCGATGTGACCGAATATAAAGATAACGGTTGGTTCAGCAAAGGCGAAACCACTCGCAGCAAGGCATACGACCGCTATAATGCCATGATGACCGCCTTTGCCAAAATGGTCTCCGGCGAGACAGAGAACCCCTACACCTATGACTATGAGTTGACCGTCTATCAAATACTGCTTAAGTGCTGTGGTTGTGCACTATGAGAATACACGCCATTGAATATGCCCAATCGAGGCTGCCGGAAAGCATGGTTTTGGCTGGTGGAAATTCCAACAAGCAGTTAGACATCTCTTTTTTGCTGTATGTCGTGGAAATCGAACACCGTCGAATCTTGATCGATGCAGGCTGCGACAGCCTGCCGGGATTTGAGATGAAAAACTTTATTTCTCCGGCAAAAGCGCTTTCAGATTATGGCATTCTGCCGGAGCAAATAACCGACGTGATCATCACCCACGCCCACCACGACCACATAGATGGGTTGCACCACTTCCCCCAAGCGCGGATCCACATTCAGAGCGACGAATATCTTAAGGGAGCGCACTACATCCCCATCACAGCGCGGGTCCATATTTTTGAAGAAAGCTGTGTTGTGGCAAAGCATATCCAGATCCTGCATATCGGCGGACACACTTCCGGATCCTGCATTGCAAAAGTGCAGGTCGGCAATATGCAGTACATCTTCGGTGGTGACGAATGTTACCTGCCAATCTGTCTGGAGCAAAATATTCCCACCGGAGCATCCCACGATCCTGATGCCAGCAAGGCATTTATTGACCGATTTTGCAGACCCGGTTACCGGGTTCTGCTCACACACGATACGCAAATTCACACCGGAATCATCATAGAAAGGACATGAACACAATGAAAGCAATTCTTGTAAATGACGACCGTTCTCTGCGTTGGGACAATGTCCCCGATCCCATTGTAGGCGATGAAGATTGCCTGGTAAAAATCGAAGCCGCTGCTCTGAACCGGGCTGACCTGATGCAGCGTGAAGGCGACTATCCGCCCCCTCCCGGCTGCCCCGAGTGGATGGGTCTGGAGATTGCCGGCACCATCGTAAAAGTGGGCCCGGTTGCCGCCGAGAAGTCCAATTGGAAGGTCGGCGATAAGGTCTGCGCTCTGCTGGGCGGCGGTGGCTATGCTCAGTACGCCAATGTCAAATACGACATGCTGATGCCCGTACCCGAAAACTGCTCCATAGTGGAAGCAGCCGCTATCCCTGAGGCTTTTGCAACTGCCTACCTGAACCTGTTCATTGAGGGTAACATCAAGCCCGGCAACACCCTGCTGATGAATGCCGGTGCTTCCGGTCTTGCCAGCGTGATCATTCCCATGGCCAAGGCTTTTGGCGTTCGGGTCATCACCACAGTCCTGACCGACGAGATTGCTGCTTCCATTACCCACCTGAATGCAGACCGGGTGGTTGTAACGACCAAGGAAGATATCTCCGAGGTGCTGAAAGAAGAGCTGGCCGCAGGTCACGGAGTTGATGTAGCCATCGACTGCCTGGGCGGTGAGATCATGGGTAAGTGTATCCACTATTTAACCCATGGTGCCCGTTGGATCATGATTGCCGCATTGGCAGGTCAGTTCACCCAGATTGATCTGAAAAACATCTACGTCCGCAATGTCCGCATTGTCGGCAGCACCCTGCGTTCCCGCACGCCCGAAATGAAAGCGCAGATCCTGGCAAGCCTTGTCCGGGATGTTTGGCCTAAAGTTTCCACCGGTGAGGTCAAGCCCACCATCTACAAAGTTCTGCCCATTCAGGACGCAGAAGCAGCCCACGACATTCTGTACAAAGGTCAGAATGTGGGCAAGGTTGTTTTGACTGTTGAATAAGCGAAAAGGAGGCGTAAACACGCCTCCTTTTTCTTCGTTTTGTTCCATTTTTCATGTATATCGTTTATTCATTTCGTTTACATAAACACAAGATATTTATGTATGATGAAAAGTTATTCACACTTTCCACAAGTTTTTCCACAAGCCGTTTTTATATTTATCCATGTCGAAATTCGTCAATATATGGTGAATTTGTGCTTTTTACAACATTTTACATACACATTTAAATTTCAACACGATGTTCTGTCGATGATTATACAGAATTTGTATGTATTTTTATAAACCAGCAGAAAAAATACAGGTGTGGCTTTCCGCACCTGTATTTTTGCTTAAATTGTTTCACCCAAAATGGATTTGGTCGCGTAGGCATTCAGGGACATATCTGCCACATTGCCTGCCTGGTATTCATAAAATGCCTGAGCACCGATCATAGCTGCGTTGTCACCGCAAAGCGACAGCGGCGGCATATATACTTCCGCACCCAGCTTTTCCGTAGCCGCCAGAATATCCCGGCGGATCCGGGAATTGGCCGCCACACCGCCGGCAACGGCGATCTTACGCAAACCGGTTTCCTGCAGCGCTTTTACCACGCGGGGCACCAAAGTGTCCGATACGGCCGCAGAAAAGGCCGCACACAGGCTGGGAACATCCAATTCCTCTCCTACCTGCTCAGCATGGTGAATCAGGTTCAGCGCCGCAGTCTTAAGACCTGAAAAGCTCATATTGTAAGGGTTCTCACCGGGTTTGCTCCGGGGAAGCTCATATTTCGTTTCATCTCCGGATGCAGCAGCCTTGTCCAAAGCCGCACCACCGGGATAGGGCATGCCTAAAACCCGAGCCACTTTATCAAAACACTCACCTGCTGCATCATCCAGCGTGCCGCCCAAAATATCCATATCCGTATAGTCCTTTACATGGACGATCATGGTATGACCGCCGGAAACCACCAAGCACAGAAAGGGCGGTTTCAGGTCCGGATAGGCAATATAGTTTGCAGCAATATGACCACGGATATGATGCACAGGGATCAAAGGTTTATTCATCGCCAATGCCGCAGCCTTGGCAAAGTTCACACCCACCAGCACTGCACCGATCAGTCCAGGCGCATAGGTTACGGAAACCGCATCGATGTCTTTCCGGGTAAGTCCGGTGCGCTGAAGTGCCTGGTCAGCTAAACCATAGATGGCCTCGATATGCTTACGGGAAGCGATCTCCGGCACAACGCCGCCGTAGATCCGGTGCAATTCCACCTGGGATGCAATGCAATCGGTCAGCACTTCCCTGCCGTCACGGACAATGGCAACGGCGGTCTCGTCGCAGGAAGATTCAATTGCCAGAATATTCAAATATGCCACTCCTTTCGCAGGATCAGCGCATCCTCTTTGGGATTGCGGTAGTAATTGGGACGACGCCCCACTTGGCTGAAGCCCATCTTTTCATACAGCGCAATGGCCGGTGCATTGGAAGGCCGAACCTCCAGCATCAGGCTGTGATTACCTCTTGCAGCCAATTCTGCCACCAGAGTTGTCACCAGAGCCTTTGCAATGCCCTTGCAGCGGTGTTCCGGGTGGACGGCGATGTTCATCATGTCCGATTCGCCCAACACGCTCTGCGAGCCCACATAGCCCACAAGCGTATCATCCTCCATAGCCACCAGCCACAAGGACAATTTGCTGCTGAGTTCCGTGGCGATGCTCTTTTCGCTCCAGGGATCATGAAAGCATAGCTTTTCCAATTCAGCAATAGCCGCCACATGGCTTTCATCCATCAATACGATTCTCATTTTGCTTCAAACCAGCTCTTTCCGATTTTTGCTTCGGCGGTCAGGGGCACACGCAGGGATGCCACCTGTTCCATCTCCCGGCTGACCAGTTCCGCAACCTCCCGGGCGATGGGTTCTGGGCACTCTGCGATCAGCTCATCGTGAACCTGCAGCAGCAGGGTCGCCTCAGGAAATTTCTCTGCCAACGCCCGGTCCACCCGAATCATTGCCAGCTTGATGAGGTCAGCTGCTGTACCTTGAATGGGAGTGTTCAGTGCAATACGCTCCGCGCCTTGGCGAATATTGAAATTGGTCGCCTTCAGCTCGGGAATATACCGCTTGCGACCATACAAAGTTTGGGTGTGGCCCTGCTCACGGGCATTCGCTACCACCTGCTTCATATAGTCCCGGACACCGCGGTACTTATCGAGATAACTGTCAATATAGTTCTTGGCCTCATAGAAACTGACACCGATATCTTCCGACAGAGAGTACTCCGAAATGCCGTAAACAATGCCAAAGTTGACTGCCTTGGCATGGCGGCGCTGGAGGGGTGTAACCTCCTCAGGGGCAACACCAAACACCTGGGAGGCAGTAACCGTGTGGATATCCATACCGCTCTTGAAAGCCTCCTGCATCACCGGGTCATCGGCAATGTGGGCCAGCACCCGCAGTTCGATCTGGCTGTAATCCGCATCCACCAGCACATAGCCTTCCTTGGGAACGAACATTTTCCGAATTTCCGCGCCCAAATCAGTGCGGACAGGAATATTCTGCAGATTGGGCTCGGTGGAAGACAGACGTCCGGTGGCAGTGACCAGGTTTTGGAATGTGGTTCGAATACGGCCATCCTCACAAATGACCTTCATCAAGCCCTCAGCATAGGTGGATTTCAGCTTTGTCAGCATCCGGTAATCCATGATCGCGGGAATGATGGGATGCTTGTCCTTCAGCTTTTCCAATACTTCTACATTGGTAGAATAGCCGGTCTTAGTCTTTTTCACCGGGGGCAAATTCAGCTTATCAAAGAGCAATTCACCCAACTGCTTTGTAGAATTGATATTAAAAGGTTCTTCGGAGAAGCTGTAAATCAGCTTTTCACATGCATCGATCCGCTCAGTCAGCATCTGTCCGAACTGGGCAAGCTGCTGACGGTCAATAGACACACCGGCCTTTTCCATACGGTACAGCACGTCGCAAAGGGGCAGCTCAATGCTGGTGTACAGATCGGTCATGCCATTCTTGTTAAGCTCTTCCGCCAGCTCTGTCCGCAGAAGCCATACCGCTTCCGCGCAGGCTGCTGCATCCCCATCATCTACGGACAGGCCAAGGTAATTGGTGGCCAGCTTAGACACAGGGTAATCGGTCTGAGAGGGGTTTAAGTCATAGGCAGCCAATGCGGTGTCGAAAACACACTTACCGAAAGCCAGACCCATATCGTCAAAGCGGTGCATAGCAGTCTTGCAGTCATGGAGGATCAGTTTCTTATTCGCCAGGTCGATGCCGCCCATCTGGACCTCCATAGGAGTCAGAACACATACACCGGCATCCCAGCTAAAAGCAAGGCTGCCATCCTCAGCCAAGTATACTGCACAAGTATCCACATCCGCAGGCATCACATCCACCCGGGGCAGTGCCTTAGCTTGCTTCTTGGGTGTGGTTTTTGCCAGTTCCAGCTCCGCGCCCCGCAGACCGTACTTATCGATCAGCTTGACAAACTCCAATTTTTGGAACAGTTCATACAGTGCCGGGCGATTATACGGCTGCACCAGGGCATCCTTGGGTTCAAAATCAATAGGCGCTTCACAGCGGATTGTGGCCAGATCATAGGACATATAGGCGCTGTCCTTGCCATTTTCCAGCTTGTCACGAAGCTTGGGACGAATGGAAGTATCCTCCAAATTCTCGTAAATGCCATCCAAAGAGCCGAACTTCAGCAGCAGCTCCGTTGCGGTCTTGGGACCAACACCGGCAACACCGGGGATATTATCAGAGGAGTCGCCCATCAGCGCCTTCAGGTCCACCATCTTCTTGGGCTCAAAGCCGTATTCATTGCAGAATACTTCCTCAGTGTATAGCGTTGCGGTGGTCTGCCCAGGGCGAGAGATCACTAACTTGACATGCACCTTTTCGTCAATCAGCTGCAGGCTGTCCCGGTCACCGGTAACCACCACGCACTCCCAGCCATTGTTGGAGCAAATGCGTCCCACAGTACCGATCACATCGTCTGCTTCCCAGCCCTGACATTCATAGATGGGGATATTCATAGCCCGGAGCACATCCTTCATTACCGGCATCTGCTGTGCCAGTTCTTCCGGCATGCCGTGACGGGTTGCCTTATAGCCATCGTACTGCAAATGGCGGAAGGTGGGACCATGGAGGTCAAAGGCAACACAAACTGCTTCCGGCTGCTCCTCTTTTTCCATGCGCTCCAGGATGTTCAAAAAGCCAAAAATGGCATTGGTATAAAGCCCCTCCCGGTTGGTAAGGGGCTTAATGCCGTAAAACGCACGATTGATGACGGAGTTACCGTCAAGGATCATCAGCTTCATACTTTTCTCCACTTAGCGCCCTGGGGGGTGTCGATAATCTCAATACCACGGGCTTTCAGTTCATCACGGATCCGGTCAGCTTCTGCCCAGTTTTTCGCTTTCTTGGCTTCTGTGCGGGCAGCGACCAATGCATCGATCTCGGGATCGGCATTGGCTGCCTCCTCTTCTGCCTGCTTTTTCCGCAGGTCTTCGGCGGCTGCAAGCAAATTCAGAGAAAGAACGGTATCGAAATCAGCCAGGGCCGCCAGCTTAGTCGCATCGTTGCACTTGGCCTTCAGTACATCATACACAGCGGTAACTGCCAAAGAGGTGTTCAGGTCGCCGTTGAGGGCATTGGAAAACTTCTCCTTCAGTTCTGCAAGGGCGGCTTCATCCACAGCGCCTTCGTTTGTGAAGGTTGCTATCTTGGCAATCAGCTTGTTGTAAGCGATCACCGCATTGTCCAGATTCTCCCAGCTGAATACCAGATTGCGGCGGTAGTGGCTCTGCAGGCAGAAAAGACGGTAGGCCATGGGATCATAGCCCTTGCTTTCCAGCAGGGATACGGTCAGAAACTCGCCCTTGGACTTGGACATTTTACCGGTATCGGTATTCAGGTGGTGAACATGGAACCAGTAGTTGCACCACTTGTGCCCCAGATAGCTTTCGGACTGGGCGATCTCGTTGGTGTGGTGCGGGAAAGCATTGTCGATACCGCCGGCATGGATGTCCAGATCCTCGCCCAGGTGCTTCATGGAAATGCAGGAGCACTCGATATGCCAGCCGGGATAACCAACGCCCCAGGGAGAATCCCACTTCAGAGCCTGATCCTCAAACTTCGACTTGGTAAACCACAGAACAAAGTCGTTCTTATTCTTCTTATTGGTATCTTCCTCTACACCCTCACGGACACCGGTAGCCAGGTCCTCTTCATCGTGGTCGTTGAAGACGTAGTACTTATCCAGGGTGGAAGTATCAAAGTATACATTACCGCCCACGAAGTAAGCCTTGCCGGTATCCAGAAGCTTCTGCACCATCTCGATATAGGAATCGATGCAGTTGGTGGCAGGTTCTACCACATCGGGGCGTTTGATGTTCAGCTTGTCACAATCGGCAAAGAAAGCATCGGTATAGAACCGGGCAATGTCCATAACGGACTTGTTTTCCCGCTTTGCGCCCTTGAGCATCTTATCCTCACCGGTATCAGCATCGGAAGCCAGGTGACCCACATCGGTGATATTCATAACACGCTTAACATTGTAGCCCTGGTAACGCAGAGCTTTCTCCAGCACATCCTCCATGATATAGGTGCGCAGGTTACCGATGTGGGCATAGTGATACACCGTAGGGCCACAGGTATACATCTTCACCACATCGGGATTATTGGGTACAAACAGTTCTTTCTTATGGGAAAGGGAATTGTATAGATACATAGTAAATCCTCCAAAAAACAAAATACCGCCTCTTGACCAAAGGTACAAGAGGCGGTCAAAATAGACACGCGGTTCCACTCTCATTTATCACTTGATATGGAATTGTTCGCTCCCGGATGCACTTTCCCGGCACTCCCCTGCCTGTGCTTCCACCCATGGCACATGCTCTCTGAAGGTTTGTTTGCCGCTACTCTTTCCGTTCACAGCGATTACAGATATTTTACCATTGGCACACCCCAGTTGTCAACCGAAATTATGCCTCCATTACCTCAGTTTGATACCGGGCGATGCCCTTTGCCAGCAGGTCCATGGCACGGCTCAGCTCTTCAATGCTGCGGACATAGGCGATACGCACCTCATTGATGCCCTTACCGGGAGTTTCATAGAATGGCGCGCCGGGGGCAAACATGACGGTGTCGCCGTTGTCATCAAAGCTTTCCAGCAGCCAGCGCTGGAATTTATCCGCATCATCCACAGGCAGTCTGGCCATGACATAGAATGCACCCATGGGTTCTTCCACCAGAACACCGGGGATCTGCCGCAACCTGGAAACGACCAAATCTCTGCGCTGACGATAGGTTTCCTTGGATGCTTTGAAAAATCCCTTATCCACACTGTACAAGGCCGCAGCACCGATCTGATCGATGGTTGCAACAGACAGACGGGACTGGCAGAACTTAAGCAATGCCTGCTGCAGTTCCTTATTCTTAGTGATCACACAGCCTACACGAGCACCGCAAGCGGAGAACCGTTTGGAAACGGAGTCGATGATGACCAAGTTATCATCCAGGTCATCGTAGCGCGCCATGGTAGGAACGCCAAACTTATCGTCGTAGCAGAATTCCCGGTACACTTCGTCGCAAATCAGGAACAGATCGTGCTTCTTTGCAATGTCGGCGATCATCCGCATTTCCTGCTCATCCAGCACGACACCTGTGGGATTACCGGGGTTCGTGATCAAAATCGCCCGGGTATTGCTGGTGATCAGACTTTCGATCCGCTTGCGGTAAGCATAGCGGTAGCCTTCCTCGGGGCTGGTGTGCAGAGCACGAATCCGGCCGCCGGCAGCATGGACGAAGGTGGTGTAGTTGGGATAGTAAGGCTCGGGAATGATAACCTCAGTGTAAGGATCCAGGATGCTCAGGCAGGTCAGAAGCAGAGCCTCACTGCCACCGGTGGTAACCAATACATCCCGGGGAGCCAGATAAACGCCCAAATCGGCATAGTATTTACGGATAGCATCGATCAATTCGGGTGCACCGGGAGATGCCTCATAGGCCAGAGTCTGCTGATCGAAATTCCGGACCGCCTCCAGGTAGGCCTTGGGGGTGGGCAGATCCGGCTGACCAATGTTCAGATGGTAGATCTTCTTACCCGCTTTTTGTGCCTGCACCGCCAGCGGATGGAATTTCCGCATAGGAGACGGCTCGCAGCGATTGGCGTTAATAGAAATTTTCATATGTACCTCCCTTGGCACGCTTGTGTGCCAGGCTTTGTTTATATTCTTTCGTGAGGCGGACAAGCGTAGGACTCAACACCGCCAGAATAATCAAATTTGGTATAGCCATCAGGCCATTGACTGTTTCGGAAAGGAGCCATACCGTGCCGGTCTTCAGCACAGCGCCCAGGATCACGGCCACAGATTGCAGCATCACAAACCGCTTCCACACATGGTCACCGAACAGATATTGGGCGCATCGGACTCCGTAGAGCCCCCAGCCCAGTACTGTTGCAATAGCAAAACAACATAGCGCCAGCGCGATGAACAAGCTGGCCCAATCGCCGCAGACATTGGTAAATGCCTGGGTGGTCAAGGTAACACCCATATCCTGTCCATAAGGTACGGGAATGCCGCTGACCAAAATCACCAGCGCCGTAATGGTGCAGATGACAATTGTATCGAGAAAAACCTCCATAATGCCCATCATCCCTTGTTCTGCAGGATGATTGACCTTGGCTGAAGCATGGGCAATGGAGGCCGTACCCATACCGGCTTCGTTGGTAAACACGCCACGGGACACCCCGATACGAAGAACGGAAAAGATGGAACCCACTGCACCACCGGTGGCAGCTTGGGGTGTAAATGCGCCTTGAAAAATGGCAACAAATGCATCATCTACGTACTGGAATCGGGCAACAATAACAAAAACGCCAAGCAAGATATATGCCAATGACGCAAAGGGCACTAATCTTTCAGCCACCGCGCCAATGCGTTTCATGCCACCGAGCAGCATGGATCCAATCAACACCGCCAGAGCGATACCCATAAGCAAATTACCCAAATCGGTCTCAGCACCGCCAAAAGCGATAATTGCCTGGTTAATGCCGCCCACAACCGCATTGATCTGGGTGGCGTTTCCTACACCAAAAGCGGCCACAACACCGAAAAAGCTGTAACAGGCAGCCAGCCAATGCCATCGTTTGCCCATGGCATTGCGGATCATATACATAGGTCCGCCGACCAATTCACCTTTGCCGTCACGAATGCGACAGTGGACCGCCAAAGTCGCTTCCGCATACTTTGTCGCCATGCCGATAAATCCGCAGATCCACATCCAGAAGATCGCGCCCGGGCCGCCGATGGCGATTGCCCCGGCCACACCGGCAAGATTGCCTGTACCCACTGTAGCAGCCAAAGCTGTGCAAAGGGCTTGGAAGGATGTGACCGTGCCATCTTCCTTCTTTCCACCCCGTAAACGGGAGAAAAACAGCAGGATCGATCGCGGCAACAACCGCAGCTGTATAAAGCCCGTCCGCAGTGTCAGGTATAGCCCCACACCGAGAATCAGCGCAAGTGCAGGGATTCCCCAGACAAAGGAATTGATCGCTTCCAGAATTTTGGTCATAATGCCCTCCTAGGATACCACTTTTTTGTTGGATTTGCAAGATGATTTATGATAAATTCCGCAAAAAAGCAGCTTCTTCCGTAGAAGAAACTGCTTTCGTGTTATTCCCAGTTGCTCCAGACCTCCGGGCAGTAGCCCAAGGTGGCCTGTTTTCCGTTGCGGACGATTGGTGTTTTCATCACCTCAGGGTGGTCGAAGACCTTATCTTCCTTGGCAATGACATCGTCGGTGTACTTAAGCTGTGTGACAATTTCCGATTTATTTTCCCAATCGATGAGATTGTCGATGCCGCCCACTGCCCGAAGCACACTGTCAAATTCCTTGCCTGACAGGCCGAATCGAATCAGATCCACAGATTGAAATTTGACCCGTCTTTCTTTAAACCAACGCTCCGCTTTCTTCGTATCAAAGCATTTGGATTTTCCAAATATTTGTATGTTCAATAGTTTACCTCCATCAGGCAAAGGCCCTGGGCTGGCACAAGATACCCAGCCACTTCCCGCTTCGCTCCAAATAATTGGGGGATACTGTCCGGTTTTCTCTGTCCCATGCCAACTTCCAGCAATGTACCAACCATAATCCGTACCATGTTGTAGAGAAAACCGTTGCCGGTTACAGTGAAAACCAGTTTCTCCCCTTCTCTGGTGATCTGAAGAGAATCAATGCGGCGCACTGTGGATTTTTTCATTTTCTTATTGGCGCAAAAGGCAGAGAAATCATGCTCTCCCAAAAAGTAACCAGCCGCTGTCTGCATGGCGCAGATATCCAAATCCTGAGGCAAGCAGTATACAAATCTCCGGTCAAAGACTGCCGGTTTGTCCGAATTCCAAATGCGATAGCGGTAAATCTTCTGTTTGCAGTTTAATCTTGCGTGAAATCGTTCCGATGCTTCCTGGCATGAGTATATGCCGATATCCTCCGGCAAATACCGCCGCAGTTCCAACAGGATCTGCTGACAGGGCAGATTGCTTTGGCAATGAAAATTTGCCACCTGGTGCTGAGCATGCGCCCCGGCATCAGTTCTGCCGCTGCCGGAAATCTCAATTTCCTCACCTAAAATCCGGGAAAGGGTCTGCTCCAGCTTGCCCTGTATGGTATTGTCCTGCCCCGGCAACCGCTGCCAGCCACGATACCGTGTACCATCGTAACAGATATCAAGCCGCAGATTCCGCATAGCCCTCCAGCTCCTCTCGTGCTTCCCGTTCGCTGTCGGCAGAGAACAGGAATTTACCTTTGTGATCATATACTTGAATGTGTCCGTGGACATTACGAATAGAATACATATCAGTCACTCCTTTTTCTTTCTGACTGTATTCTAAACCATTATTTGTCCAATAAAGCGGACTTATTTAACTGTAACCTTCTCTAGCCATTGGGCTACATCTTCCCAAATTTCCCGGCGGTTCAGTTCATTCAGGATCTCATGACGGCACAAGGGATAAATCCGCAGGTCTACCTGCTCCATGCCCGCATTCCGAAATGCCTGAGCTGTTTTCTGAACACCCTTACCATAGCCGCCTACAGGATCGTCGCCGCCGGCAATGAAAAACACCGGAGTCTGCCGGTTCATCACAGATAGCGTGCTTTGCTTTTGAATGTGCAGCATACCGCCAAACATATCCCGGAGCAAGCCTGCAGTAGCTGTAAAACCACACAGAGGGTCCGCGGCATAGGCATCCACACAGTGGTGATCCCGGCTGAGCCAATCAAAGGGCGTTCTGACATGCTCCACCCGATTGTTATAGCCGCTGAATGCCAAAGCCTGTAGTTTTTCATCCGTCGCCCTATCGCCCTTCTTCCGGCAGACAGACTCCGCCATCAGCTTGCCGGCATGCAGCACGGCTGGGCTCATCCAACCGGTACCGCAGATCACCGCACCGGCAATACTATCCTGGGGATACTTGGAAAGCCACGTACGGGTCATAAAGGAACCCATGGAATGGCCGAACAGCACATACGGGATATCCGAATACTCCTCCCGAATGATCTCCATCAGCTTGTGGCTGTCATCCACAGCCGCGAACCAACCGCCGGCAAAATAGCCCTGGGTTGTCTCCTTGCTGATAGACTTACCATGTCCCATGTGATCCTCTGCCACCACGAGGTAGCCCAAATCCGTTAGGTAATTGGCAAAGTCCGCGTAGCGCTGGGCATATTCGGCAATGCCGTGGAGGATCTGCACCACCGCCTTGGGCGTTCCTTCCGGTGCCCAGCGGATATAGTGAATCTTACCTTCCCCACAGGAATTGTAATAATGATCGGTACGCATGTTATTTACCCCACTACTTCGTAGCCAGCATCAGTGATTGCCTTTTTCAGTGCATCCAGGTGTGCGTCACCGGTGACGGTAACATTTTTTGCCTGCAGGTCCACAACGGCATCCACCGTGCCGGGAACAGCCTTGCAGACCTTCTCCACCATTGCCTTGCAATGGGGGCACATCATGCCTTCTACCTTGATCACAGTATCCATTTTGATTTCCTCCTTACTGGTTTTAGTTACACAAGGCTGTGCCATGCTGCGATATCGCCGCAGGCGCAGCGCATTGGTTACAACGAAAACAGAGCTCATGCTCATAGCCGCGGCACCGATCATGGGATTAAGTAGTCCCAATGCCGCTACAGGAATACCCAAGCAATTATAGAAAAATGCCCAGAACAAATTTTGCCGAATGATGCGAATGGTTGCCTTGCTCAGACCAACCGCATTGCTCACACCAGTGAGCGAACCGGACATAAGAACCACATCCGCAGACTCCATGGCAATATCCGTACCGGCACCGATGGCTATGCCCACATCGGCAGTTACCAGCGCCGGGGCATCGTTAATGCCATCACCCACCATGACCACCTTGCGCCCCTGGGCCTGAAGCTGCTTTACCGCATTGGCTTTATCGCCGGGTAACACATCGGCGATCACCTGGGTGATGCCTGCGGAAGCGGCAATGGCATTGGCTGTGGTTTCATTGTCGCCTGTGAGCATGACCACCTGGAGCTTTTGCTTTTGCAGCAACATAATCGCATCCCAGGAATCGGATTTCAATACATCCGCCGCAGCAATTACCCCCAGGAAATTACCGGCCTCGTCCGCAAAATACAAAGGCGTCTTGCCCTGGGCTTTCAGTTCGACATAATCCGGCACAGCTACGCCGCGGTCATCCATCAATCTGCGATTGCCGCCATAATAGTGTTTGCCGTTGATAACACCAGTCACGCCCTGACCGGGCAAAGTCTCGAACTCTGTAACTGCGGAAAGTGTTTTGTCTCCCACTTTTTCCAAAATCGCCCGGGCAAACAGGTGCTCGGAAGGTTTTTCCAGTGTTGCAGCCAAGATTAGTAATTCATCTTTCCCAAGGCTGCCGGGTAGAATATCCGTAACAGCCGGTTTTCCGGTAGTCAGCGTGCCAGTCTTATCCAACACCACCGTGTCTACATCGTGCAGATGCTCCAGCGCCGCACCGTTTTTGAACAGGACGCCCAGCTTCGCGCCCCGCCCAGTACCAACCATAATGGCAACCGGCGTTGCAAGACCCAGCGCGCAGGGGCAGGAAATAACCAAAACAGAAATGGCTGCGGTCAATGCGTATTCCAAAGAATGTCCGGCAATCAGCCAACCGGCAAAGGTCACCGCTGCAATGCTCATGACCACCGGAACGAAAATTCCGGCAATCTTGTCTGCCAGCCGGGCAATGGGCGCTTTGGAGCCGCCGGCTTCTTCCACCATGCGGATCACCTGCTGCAAGGTGGTATCTTCCCCAACCTTTTCCGCCCGGAAGCAGAGATAACCTTCCGTGTTAATGGTTGCCGCGGCAACGCTGTCGCCGGGGCTCTTTTCCACAGGGATGCTTTCACCGGTGAGGGCACTTTGATCCACCGCGGCTCTGCCTTCCACCACTGTGCCGTCTACGGGAATGCGTCCACCGGAGCGGACAATTACCATATCCCCTACCCGCACCTGATCGGCAGGAATTGTTTCCTCCTGTCCGTCCCGGAGCACCGTGGCGGTTTCCGGGCGCAGATCCATCAAGCTGCGAATGGCATCACCGGTCTTACCCTTGGCTCGTGTTTCCAGGAATTTTCCCAAAGTGATCAGCGTAAGGATCATTGCGGCGGATTCAAAATAGAGATTCTCCCGGTAGCGGTTCACCGTTTCCCAATCTCCATGGCCCATTGCTGCCGACATGACAAACAGCGCCGCCACGCCGTAGATCAGCGATGCGCCGGAACCCACTGCGATCAGCGAATCCATGTTGGGACTACGATGCCACAGGGATTTCAACCCCTTCGTGAAGTATGCCCGATTCAGTATCACTGCCGGCAGCGTCAGCAAAAACTGCAGCAGTGCGGCCACCACCGCATTTTCGGGCCCATGATACCACCCCGGCACCGGCAAACCAACCATGTGACCCATGGTAAAATACATAAGGATCACAAGGAAAATCGCAGAGCCGATGATCCTTATTTTCATTTCCTTTTCTGCAGTTTCCTGTTGGGTATTTACATTGGCAGGAACATTTTGATTTCCATTTAAAGTAGCACCGTAACCAGCATCTGTTACTGCTTTGATAATGGCTGCAGCCACATCTTCGGCACCGTCCACAACCATAGTGCCTGCCAGTAGATTTACCTCTGCTTTCTCTACGCCGGCAATCTGTCGGGTTACCTTTTCCACACGGGCGGAGCAGGCAGCGCAGGTCATACCGGTAACTGTAAATTTCATCTGCAAGGCGCATCATCCTTTCTATGTTTATTATCCATCATTTTGGCGGAAATTGCAACGGCAAAATATGCCCATTCTTGACAGTTTTGCAGTTTTATGATATTATTCGCCTGTAAATTTCCAATTTTTACAAACAAGGAGACCTGTTATGAACTTCAAAATCACTGCTGACAGCACCTGCGATCTTTCCCCCGCACAGCTGGCAGAACTGGATATTACCCTTGCCCGTCTGACCATCATCAAGGATGGCGAACCTTTCCTGGACGGCGACACTATTGTCCCTGCGGACATTTTTGCCCATGTTGCCGCCGGCGGCGATCTGTGCTCCACCACTGCCTACAATGTGGGCGAGTACGAGGCGCTGTTTGCAAAATACGCCAACGATTATGACGGCATCATTCACATCAGCCTGGGCTCCGGCTTCTCTTCTTCTTATCAGAATGCCTGTCTGGCAGCTGAGGAACACCCCAATGTCCGTGTCATCGACTCCATGAATCTCTCCACTGGCCAGGGCCATGTCGTACTGGAGGCCTGTCGGCTGGCTAAGACTTGTGAGGATCTGGACGAGATCGCTGATAAGCTCAATGACTATGCATCCCGTGTAGAAGCCAGCTTTGTTCTGGATCAGCTCAAATACATGGTAAAGGGCGGCCGTTGCTCCAGCGTCGCAGCTCTGGGTGCAAACCTGTTGGGATTGAAGCCCTGCATCGAAGTTAAAAACGGCAAGATGGGCGTTGTGAAGAAGTACCGCGGCACCTATTCCAAGTGCCTGGCGTCCTATGTCAAGGACCGTCTGGCTGACCGTGAGGATATCATCCGCAACGAGTTGTTCTTGACTTACACTCCGGTGAATGAAGATTGTCTGGCCGCGGTAAGGGCCGCTATTGATGAACACGGTCATTTTGAAAAGGTCTATGAGACCACAGCTGGCTGTACCGTTTCCTGCCACTGCGGACCCGGTACACTGGGTGTGCTGTTTGTTAGAAAGTAAATCCTGTGGGCGCGTTGCAAAACGCGCCCTTTTTATATTCCGAATAGTCCTTAATAGAAATACACTTGTATATATTGACAGGACTCCTCCGCGCTGTTATAATTTATATAGGCCCTGATCCCCATAGAAAGCGAGGTTTCAAACTATGATGCATTGCTGTAAATATTGCGGTGCTCTTTTGGAAGACGAAGTTCAGGTCTGCGACTTTTGCGGTGCGGTTTTGGAAGTTCCCAAGGCAGAGCCAGCACCCCAGGCTGTAGCTGTCGCTGAGGTGCCCACCCAGGAAGTAACCGAAGAAATTACCGAAATATCCCCAAAGAAGAAGCTTTCCAAAAAATCCTTGCTTATCATTGCCGGCATTGTGTTGGCTGTAATTGCCATTGCCGTGGCGGTCAATATGCTTTTCTTTAACCCCCACATCGCCGTGGATAAATACGAGTCTGTTCTGAACGGTGACTTTGATAAGATAGGATCCCTCGCACCTCAAGAATATTGGGACTATATGGCTGAGCGTACCAAAACAACTGCGGATCAGTATATAGAAGATCTGGCCAAGCTCCGGGAGGAAAACTATTTGAAGCAGATGTCCCAGGACAGTGTCATTGGAAAGCTTTTGGACAAGGATATCTGTGTTTTGGACACGGAAAAAGTGAATGCAAACGAACTGACCGGCATTCGGAATGTCCTTGAAGAAGAATACGGTATTTCAGCTGACCGGGTCCATTCTGCCTACAGACTGATCCTGAAGGTTACGCAAAAAGGCTCAAAGGATACCTCGTCTTATTCCAGCACGGTAACTGCCATCCGTATTGATACCGAATGGTACCTGATCCGTTCTGTCCGAAGAGATGAAAGCACCTGGCGTGTCACATTCCTGGCAACCGCCCACGAGTTAGAGCTTGTGTACAACTACTAATTTCCCCTGTCCGGTTGTAACGTAATCCATCACTTATGATGCGAACTGAACCAGTAAAATGGACCATAAACAAAACTCTCCCTGGTGCAGGATAATGACCCGCCCCAGATTGTGCTGTCCGCACAATCTGGGGCAGGTCTGCTTCCCCCGGGAGTTGCTGTAATTTGCATCTTGTTTTTCTACTGCGGTGTGATATACTTAACAGCGAAGATATCCTTTGGAGGATAAATCATGGAGTATTCGAAACTTTTAGACCTGGCAACGGACTTAGGTTATGAGTTGGCCATGTGCGGCGCGGAAACCTTCCGGGTGGAAGAAAGCATCTCCCGTGTTCTCAAAGCCTACGACATTGATGCCGAGGTTTTCGTCATTCCCAACTGTATGCACATCAGCATTGAACCCGTGATGGGCCGACCCCTGACCCGAATGCGCCGCATCGGCACCCACGGCAACGACCTGGATGCAGTGGAGAAATTCACCGGTTTGAGTCGAAGAATCTGCGCGGAAAAGCCCGCACCGGAAATCGCCGCAAAATGGCTGGAAGAAACCAAAGCCCAACGGCGGTACTATTCCCTGCCCATGTACCTTTTGGGTAATTTTCTGGGCGGTTTTGGCTTTGCCTTTCTCTTCGGTGGTGGTGTAAGGGACGGTCTGTGCGCCGGTGTTTGCGGCATTTTGGTAGGTCTGATCAATAAATTGATGGACAAGGTGGGTGCAAACCAGTTCTTCCGGATTATTGCCGCCGCCTTCTTGATGGCATTGCCTGCCTATGGTCTTGGTAGCATCGGTCTTGTTCCCAATCCTGACGCAGCAGTTATCGGTGCACTGATGATTCTGGTTCCCGGTTTGCTGTTTACCAATGCCATGCGTGACATCATCTACGGCGACACCAACTCCGGCATTAACCGGGTAGTCCAGGTGCTGCTGATCGCCCTGGCCATTGCACTGGGCACTGCCGCTGCCTGGAATGTATCCGCACAGCTTTGGGGCGGCTATACCCCCACACCGGATTTCAACTTGCCTATCTGGTTACACGCCATTGTCAGCTTTATCGGCTGTATCGGTTTCTTCATTCTGTTCAACATTCACGGCCCCGGTGGTCTGCTCTGCGCTTTGGGCGGTATGCTGACCTGGATCGTTTACTTACTGGTCAAGCAGTGGACCGGCCACGATCTGACCGCTTATTTCTTTGCTACCATGGTATCTTCCCTGTACGCAGAGATCATGGCCCGGATTCGGAAGTATCCTGCCATTTCCTATCTGGTGGTGTCCATCTTCCCCTTGATTCCCGGTGCCGGCGCCTATTTTACCATGAATTATGCCGTCCGGGGACAAATGGAAGCCTTCGCTGACCAAGGCATCCATACCGCATCCATCGCCGGTGTGATGGCCGTGGCCATACTGCTGGTCTCCACCGTGGTTCGGATCGTAACCACATGGCATTTCAAGCGAAAGAAAGCATAAAAACTGGGCATCTGCCAAAAAGCAGATGCCCTTTTCTTATTCTTCTTCCAGTTCCTTCAGCAATTTTTGATCCTGCTTGGAGCTTAGATCCAGCTTTTCATACATATCCGGCCGTCTTTCCCGGGTCCGCAGAATGGACTGCTTTCGCCGCCACAGGCGAACCTTTTCATGATTGCCGGAGGTCAGGATCTCCGGAATCTCCCGTCCATGCCACACCGCGGGGCGGGTGTACTGGGGGTATTCCAGCATGCCATTAAAGTGACTCTCGTCTTCAAAACATTCCGGGTCTGCCAAAACACCGGGCACCATACGGCACACCGCATCCGTCACTGCCATGGCAGCGATCTCACCGCCTGTCAGAACAAAATCGCCCAGACTGATCTCCTCATCCACGCATTCATCAATAAACCGCTGGTCAATGCCCTCGTAATGGCCGCAGACCATTACGATATTATCCAGCTTGCTCAAACGAATTGCATCGGCCTGCGTAAAGGTCTTTCCACAGGGAGACAAATAGATGGTATGCACCGGACCGCCGGCCTCTTCGCAGATGGCTTCCCAGCAACGGTACAGCGGATCTGCTGTCATCACAGCACCACGACCACCGCCGTAGGGGTAGTCGTCCACCTGGTTCTGCTTGTTGGCAGTATAATCCCGGATCTGGTGTGTCTCAATGCGGATAAATCCCCGCTCCTGGGCACGGCCCAGAATACTCTCGGACAATACATCGCCAAGCGTTTCCGGAAACAAGGTCATGATATCAATTCTCATCGCTTCTCATACCCTCAAGAATGGCAACATCCATACGATTGGCTTCCATATCTGTATTCAGAATGAACTGCTTCACCGCTGGGATCATGTACTCATGTTCACCTTTGACAACATAAACCATGTTGCCGGGATAGTCCAGCACATCGACGATCTTACCGATGTTTTCGCCATTGCAGTAGACTTCCACATCGATGAGCTCAGCTGCGAAGATGACCTCGTCGTCAACATCTTCCCGGTACAGTTCGATGATCCTGCCACGCATGGCCTGGGCCTTTTCCATAGTGTCGATCCCAGACAGTACCACCAGGTTGCAGGTTTTCTGCACCCGGCAGCTGAGGATCTTATATTCCGCGCCGTCAATTCTACAGCGATCAAATTCACACAAATCTTCGGGACTATCCAGCCAGGGCAGTACCTTAACCTCGCCCCTAACGCCGTGGGTTGTAACAATCTCACCGGCTTCAACAAATTGGAGTTTCATATTTTTGCTCCTTTTCAGTAAAGATACGGAAAATGCGTGGCAAGAAGCCACGCACAATCCATCAATCCACAATATCGACAGTGACCTTTTCGCCAGTGCGCTGGGCAACTGTCTTTACGATGGTACGGATCTCCTTGGCGATCCGACCCTGGCGGCCAATCACCTTGCCCATGTCGCCTTCGGCGACACGCAGCTCCAGCACCTTGCCGTCCTCGGAATCGATTTCGGTAACGGTGACGGAGTCGGGATTATCCACCAGATTCTTTGCCATATACAGCAAAAGTTCCTTCATTGCGCAAACTCCTTAGGGGTTCTTACAGCACGCCAGCCTTCTTCAGCAGGCCACGAACGGTATCAGTGGGCTGAGCGCCGTTCTTGATCCAAGCCTGAGCCTTCTCAGCGTCGACAGTGATGTTGCCGGACTCCAGAAGAGGGTTGTAGGTGCCGATCTCCTCGATGCAACGACCGTCACGGGGGGAGCGAGCATCAGCAACAACGATGCGGTAGTAAGGAGCCTTCTTAGCGCCCATTCTTCTCAGTCTAATCTTAACCATGGGTTTCACCTCCAAAAATAATTCTTTCGTAAATCTATATCGCAAAGCAATTTGCTTACAGCGAACCAAATAAGGTTAATCCTAAAACTTATTTTTAAGTTAACCGTCCTTAAAAGCCCGGGAAGCCGCCGAAGCCGCCCAAACCTCTCATGCGCTTCATTTTCTTGCCTGCTCCGGGGCCGGAGAACTGCTTAATCATGGCGCGCATCTGCTCAAAGGACTTGAGCAGCCTGTTAACATCCTCCACCTTCACACCGGCGCCTGCGGCAATGCGCTTTTTCCGGGATGCGGCGATGATGTTGGGATTTTCCCGTTCCTTGGGTGTCATGGAAAGGATAATAGCCTCGGTTCTTGCCATGGCTTTTTCATCCACATTCACATTTTTAAGACTGCCGGCACCGGGCAGCTGTGCAAGGATATCCTGCATAGAGCCCATGGACTTCATCTGCACCATCTGGTCGTAGAAATCCTGCAGCGTAAAGCGGTTGGACTTCAGCTTCTCCTCCATCTCGGCAGCCTGCCGGGCATCGTAGGCTTTCTCAGCCTTTTCAATCAGGCTCAACACATCGCCCATGCCCAAAATACGGGAAGCCATACGATCGGGATGGAAAGGCTCAATGTCCTCCAGCTTTTCGCCCATACCGGCAAACTTGATAGGCTTTCCGGTAATGGCACGGACGGACAGAGCCGCACCGCCTCTGGCATCGCCATCGAGCTTACTGAGCATCACAGAGTCGATATCCAACCACTCGTTAAAACTCTGGGCCGCGTTCACTGCATCCTGGCCGGTCATGGCATCGACTACCAGCATGATCTCGTCGGGCTGGACTGTAGCCTTAATGCTTTTCAGTTCTTCCATTAGCTGCTCGTCTACATGCAGACGGCCGGCGGTATCCAGAAATACCATATCGTGGCCATGCTGACGGGCGTAAAGCACTGCTTCTTTTGCTGTGTTTACAGGATTCTGTGTGCCACGGTCAAACACCGGAATACCCAGCTTTTCGCCGCAGACCTTCAACTGGGTGATAGCCGCAGGGCGATAGATATCGCAGGCAACCAGCAGCGGGTTCTTGCCCTGGCGCTTCATGAGGCCGGCCAGCTTGGAACCGTTGGTGGTCTTACCCGCACCCTGCAGACCCACCAGCATCACAACTGTGGGGCCCTTGGGGTTGATGGTGATATGTTTCGTATCGCTGCCCATGAGCGCTGTAAGCTCTTCATTGACGATCTTGACGATCATCTGGGCAGGCGTCAAAGATTCCAGCACATCCGCACCGATGCAACGCTCGGTAACAGCCTTGGTGAAATCCTTACAGACTTTATAGCTGACGTCCGCCTCCAGCAGTGCCATGCGAATTTCGCGCATAGCCTCCTTCACATCGGCCTCTTTCAAGCGGCCTTTGCCACGGAGCTTTTTGAAGGTGGCGGCAATTTTTTCAGTTAAACCTTCAAATGCCATAGATTACTCCTCAAGTTCCCGGGCCGCATCCACAATGGTCTGTGCCAGGGTAGAAACAGACGCACCGTCGCTGTCCTGCAGCTTACGGGCGGCATCTAAAATCGTTTTCGCAGCCTTACGGCAGGCTTGGTCACGGCTTACACAGCCGGTTTTTGCTTCCATATTCCGAAGCAGCGCCTCGGTACGGCTCAGATTGTCGTGGACGCCCTGGCGGCTAATGCACAGCTCTGCCGCGATCTCACCCAGGGAAAGATCCTGGTAGTAACGCATTTCAAAGCATTCCTTCTGCCGGTCGGTGAGCAGGTCACCGTAGTAATCGTACAGCAGAACCATCTCCAAAGTGTCCATGAAAGCCTCCTGTCAAGCACTTTCGCTTGATACCTGGGGCATTATAGCATGGCCGCGCATGCTTGTCAAGTATTTTTTCTTTACAGTCCGGTATAATCTTCCGCTTTTTGTATCAGGCAAGAAAAACCATAGCAGAACCAGATCAGACCGATTGCTGCAGCCATTGCACCCAGCACGATTAACAGGATCACATAGCCCCAATTAGCAAAGCCACTCAGGGCATACAGGCCAAAGCAAACCAGCGCCAGCACACCGATAATCATCAGCGGCAAGAGCCGTACCCATACTTTTTTGCTGAACATACAAACGATCTGGCCCAACAGCAACACCGCCGCACCAATCAACAGCACAGTATCTTCCATTTCCCTGCCTCCTTTACAGCACCCGGTACCACCGGGAAAGCTCCTTGGTTTTCATAAAGCCCAGGCGCTCATAAAGCCTGACCGCCCGCTCATTTGCACCTGCTACCATCAGACGGACAGTATCATCCGTCAAAATGCTGCACAGCGCATGAACCACCGTTTCCCCCATCCCGGGTTTCACGGCAATGACCGCATCCAGGAAATCGCCTGCAGCTTTACCGATTCCCAACAGTTCCCCGTCTTTATGAACAAAATAGCCATCGCCTTTTTGCAGCAACTCTTTGCCGTCCTTGCTGTCCATATAGGCCGCATTCGGTATATTCGCCATTCGTTCATTATAGATTTTCAGCCACTGCCCTACCGTTTCTTCCGTCACCGGAAACAGACAGGCATCGGTTTCGCCCAAAAATTCTCTATCACACTGCATTGCATACAGCACTGTGATCAGCGGATACTTTTCCAGATATTCATGACCGGCCGCATCGATCCACTCCGCACCGCAGGCCTTGCAGAAATCCACACACTCGGCCAACAGCTTTTCCGGCTCTAAAGAAGATTGGATTTTGATGTGCGCTCTCTGCCGGTAAGGAATCTCCCGCAGGAAAAGGCTGGCCACACCGTATTGCGTTGTGAAAACAGGGATGTCCTTCATGTTGATCAACTCCGTAACTATCATACCATGTCTTTTTTTCATAGACAATACCCAATTCATGTGGTATGATAGAGAAAAGAGGTGATTCTTTATGGTATGCTCCCATTGCGGTCATATTTTGCAAGACCAGGACCGGTTTTGCTGCATGTGCGGCACACCGGCACCTATTCCGAAACCCAAAGCACGTCGTTGGCCTGCTGTTTTGGCGTTGGTGCTGATCTTTGCTTTTGGTTTCAGTGTGTTTTGGCTGACCCATCCCCAACCCGGCCCGGTTACTGACGATACGATGCCCTGGTTTACATTACAGGACGGCATTCTGTATTTTGATGCCACCCGCTACACCGGCAGCAGCGAACTGACTGTGCCTGAGACCATTGATGGACAAACGGTTACCGCTGTCAGCGACGAATGCTTCGCCGACTGCACAGAACTGATTATGATCCATCTGCCGGAAACTGTGCAGTACATTGGCGAAGGCGCCTTCTATGGCTGCAGCAGCCTGCGTGGCATGAAGCTGCCGGAATCCCTGGTGTCTATCGGCAGTTATGCCTTCAGCGGCTGCGTAAATCTGGAAGCCGTATGCATTCCCTATTCCCTTGAACGCATTGGCGGCAATCCGTTCTATCAGTGCAACAAGCTGGTCTATTTCTTCTATCCTGGGCCTTTGGAGGATTGGTACGATCTGCCTTTGGGCAATCTGCGGGCCGATTCTTATGTATACTGTGCCGATGGAGTTTGCCCTGCAAAGTGATTTCTTATGTAAATCTACCGAATTTTTATGCAAATTCCGGTAAAGAGCCCCAAATCTCTTGATTTCTTAAAAAATATCTATATAATAGACCCGTTGCTTACAAATGAAAGGAGGTTTGTCCCATGAAGAAGATTATCTGCAAGAAGGAATATGATACCGAAACCGCTACCCTGATCAAGGCTTACAGCTTCGGTACCTACGGTGATCCTAACGGCTATGAGGAAGATCTGTATCAGACTCCCGGCGGCCTGTATTTCCTGCACGTTGGCGGCGGTGAGACTTCTCCCTACCCCACTGAGGACATCCTGCGTCTGGCTAAGACCAAGGTCAATGAGTGGCTCGACACTCACTAATCTGTACATGGAAAACGGCAGCCGTTTGGCTGCCGTTTTTTTATTCTTCTTCAGAAAGGCCCAATACGTAGACCTGATTATTCTTTGGATTGTAGAGAATATCTACATACTGATCCCGGTACTCAGACAGAGGAAACAGCCCTGCTTCCGCAAGGCTAAAGATCGGATTGGTCTGACAAATGATCTGACTGCCGTCTTTGTCATTGAACCGGAGAACAAAATACGCAAAACGGCGGTAGGATTTGCTTGTCACGGGAGTATCCAGGAGAACGGAATATGTATCATACTGATCGTAATTTTTCACCAGCTTCTTGTTCTTTCCCAGCGTCTTCATAGCCATGATTAAAAACACGATTCCGAACAGCACGGACAGGACGCCGCCTGTCAGCATAGCTGCCATAAAATTGCCGCTGGCGCCTCTGCCCAGCATAAAAATCATGATTACAACGGTAACCAAAACCCAAAACACGCCATAGGATTTGGCTTGCTGATTCCGCCAGCGATACTCCACAGACATAAAGATTCGTTCCAATGTAGTCATATTGAATCACCTCAACATTATTATACAATATCTGTCAACGGTTTCTTGACATATATGGTATGATATTCTTAGAAATTTTTTCTTTGAAGGTGACTCTCCATGAAAACTACTGCCAGGATACTGCTCTTGCTGCTGGCTGCTTCTGTAATGGCAGGCTGTGCCCCCCAAACGCCCCAGGCGGACATTGCCGCCACCACCCTGCCCGTCTATGAATTCACTTCCCTTTTGTGCCGGGGAACGGATCTGACCGTTACCCAGCTGGTAACGGAAAATGTATCCTGCCTGCACGATTATTCCTTGAGTGTCAAGCAGGTCAAATCCCTGGAAAGTGCCCAGGTTGTGGTTCTGTCCGGCGGCGGTCTGGAAGACTTTATGGCTGATGTGCTTGACAGCAAAGATGTGATTGACAGCAGCGCAGGCATTCCCCTGCTGGAAAACTGCCATGATCATGACCACGAACATCATCACCATGAGGCCGATGCCCATTTCTGGCTTTCGCCGGACTGCGCAAAAATCATGGTGAATAACATCTGCCAGGGACTCATTGCCCGGTATCCCCAGCACGAAGATCAATTCCGTTCTAACCTTGCTGATTTATTAGGCCAGCTTGATGCGCTGAAGGCATATGCAAGTGCGCAGTTAGGCACCCTGTCCTGCCGGGAAATGATCACCTTCCACGACGGTTTTTCCTACTTTGCCCAGGCCTTTGACCTGCATATCTTGGCTGCTTTGGAGGAAGAATCCGGCAGCGAAGCCTCCGCATCGGAGCTGAAAGAGCTGATTACCATGACAAAAGAACACAACCTACCGGCTATTTTCACCGAAGCAAACGGCAGCGACCGCTCTGCAAAAGTCATTGCAGAAGCTACCGATGCGAAAGTATATCAGCTGAGCATGGTCATGTCCGGCGAAAGCTATTTTACCGCTATGTACCGCAATATCGACACAGTAAAGGAGGCATTGGGATGAGTCCTGTCATACACGGAAACAGCTGCGGCGATTCCTGCTGCCTGCGGGTACAGGGTTTGTCCGTAAAGATCGGTAATCAAACCATCCTGGATAATATCAATCTGCATGTACACTGCGGTCAGATGGTGGCTCTCATCGGCCCCAACGGCGCAGGTAAAAGTACATTCCTAAAAGCAATTCTGGGTCAGCTGGATTACAACGGTGTCATTGCCTTCTCCGCTCCGGGCCAGCGCAGTCACAAGCCCCGGATCGGCTATGTACCCCAAAGTCCTGCCTTCGAGCCCGGCGATCCCGTCAGTGTTGCAGACCTGTTTATCTGCTGCCAGAGCCGCCGACCGGCTTTCCTGGGCATTCCAAAAAATATGCGGCAAAGCATTTTAGAGTGCCTGGATCGCGTCCATGCTACCGACCTCATCGACAAACGAGTGGGAACATTGTCCGGCGGTGAGCTGCAAAGAGTATTGCTCGCCCTGGCTTTGGAGCCACTGCCCAATATTCTTATCCTGGACGAACCTCTGTCCGGTGTGGATGTGGAGGGTCAGACCGGGCTTATGGATATGCTGGACGAGATCCGACAAACCTACGACCTTTCCATTTTGATGACCACCCACGACTTTACCATGCTTCATCGCTATGCGGATAAAGTAGTGCTGTTTGACCACAAACTGGTATGCCAGGGCACGCCTGAGGAAGTGCTGAGCAGCGACGATTTTCGCCGGGTGTTCCGCATGAGAGGAGGCGAGGTCAAATGAGTGTTTGGTACTGGTTTTGCGAAAACCTCCCCTTTGAGATGCTCCACTGGCGGTTCATGCAAAACGCCATGCTGGCAATTTTGCTGATGGCGCCCCTGTTTGGCCTCATGTCCACCATGATCGTCACCGGCAAAATGAGCTTCTTCTCCGACGCCTTAGGCCACTCTGCCTTCACCGGCATAGCCATCGGCTGCATCTGCGGTGTAGCAGCCCCCACTTGGGTTGCGGTGATCTTCAGTGTGGTTTTTGCCCTGCTGTTTTCCTTTGTCCGCAGTCGCAGCAATCAGGCAGCAGATACCTTGATCGGTGTGTTTTCCAGCGCTGCGGTGGCTTTGGGTATCTTCATTGCCACATTGGGCGGCGACAGCTTCACCAAGTACAACAAGTATCTTATTGGCGATATTCTTTCCGTTTCTGCCGGTGAGATCGGTCTGCTGGCATTGGTGCTGCTGGGCGTTGTGATCTTTTGGCTGCTGGCCGGCAACCGACTGACTCTGACCGCCATCCACCCTCAATTGGCATCCTCCCGGGGCATCCCGGTACGGTTGTCCCAGAGTATTTTTACCACCGCCATTGCCGTTGTGGTCACCCTCACTATTCCAAGCGTGGGTCTTTTGATTCTCAATTCTCTGCTGGTGCTGCCCGGTGCAGCAGCAAGAAATGTGGCGAAAAATCTGCGGCAGTATCATGCGATCTCCGTGGTTTTCGCTTTGATCGCTTGTATCACAGGCCTGTGCATTTCCTATTACCTCGGCAGCAGTGCAGGCGCGGCTATTTCCCTGGTATTGGCATTGATCTTCGCAATCAGCTTCTGCCTGCGCAAACGGAGGGCTTAACATGCAGGATGTAACTATTCGCGTCATCGCCCACATTAAAAGCGACTTCCCCACCAAATTCGGCATCCCACGGCAAAGCGGTCTGGTGGATTCTCTCCGGGCAACGATCATCTTTGAGCCGGAATTTCGCAACCCGGATACGCTCCGTGGCATCGAGGGTTATTCCCATCTGTGGCTGATTTGGCAATTTTCCGAAGCTGTCCGTAAGGATTGGTCACCGACCGTCCGTCCGCCCCGCCTAGGCGGCAATACCCGAATGGGTGTCTTTGCCACTCGCTCCCCTTTCCGACCCAATTCTTTGGGCCTTTCCAGCGTGAAACTTCTGGGTGTTGAGCAAACAGCGGAATACGGCTCAGTGCTCCATGTGGGCGGTGCGGATTTGATGGACGGAACACCGATTTTTGACATCAAGCCCTATATTCCCTATGGTGACAGCCATCCCGAGGCCACCGGCGGCTTTACCGATACCGCAGGGGAATTCCTGTTGGATGTGGATTTCCCGGAATCCCTATTGTCCCTGCTGCCGGAAGACAAGCGGGAGGCCGTCATTGGTGTGCTTTCCCACGACCCCCGGCCCTCTTATCAAAAAGATTCTGACCGGGTCTATGGTCTGAGCTTTGCCGGATTTGACATTCGCTTTACCGTCACCGAAGATCGCCTGCAGGTGCAGGAGGTTTCCCGGTTGTAACAGTTCCCAAGGAGGGATTTTTATGAAAATTGTAATTAAGGTTGGAACTTCTACCCTGGCGCACGCCGGCGGTCGGCTGAACATCCGCCGGGTGGAACTTCTGTGCAAAGTCCTCAGCGATCTGCAAAACGCCGGTCATCAGGTCGTACTGGTGTCCTCAGGCGCTATTGGCATGGGTGTAGGCAAACTGGGCCTTCCCGGTCGCCCCAAGGATATGTGCGGCAAGCAGGCCGCAGCCGCAGTAGGTCAGTGCGCCTTGATGTATACATACGACAAGCTGTTTACCGAACACGGCCACACCGTCGCCCAATTGCTGCTCACCGCTGATGACATTCAGGATCCCCGGCGCAGTGAGAAGGTACACGATACCTTGCAGCAGCTGGTAGATTGGAAAGCCATCCCTATCATCAATGAAAACGATGCCGTTTCCACCGACGAAATTGGCATTCACACCACCATCGGTGAAAACGATACTCTATCTGCCATTGTGGCAAGATTATTACAGGCAGATCTTTTGGTTCTGCTGTCGGACATCCAGGGGCTGTACACTGCCGATCCCCACAAAGACCCCACTGCAACACTGATTCCCATTGTCGAGGAACTGACAGAGGATATCCTTGCCCTGGCCGGTGGTGCCGGATCTTCCCTGGGCTCCGGCGGCATGGCAACGAAACTCCGCGCTGCCAAAATTGCCATGGATGCTGGCTTTGACATGATCATCATGAATGGCGAGAATCCTGAATTGCTGTATGACCTGTGCGACGGAAAGGCCGTGGGCACCCGATTCATCGGAAAGAAGGTGGCGGTATGACCACCCAAGATATTTTAAAGCAGGCCAAGGGCTGTTGCAGCATTCTGGCCGCCGCAGATACCGAAACCAAAAACCGGGCGCTTCATTCTATGGCAGATGCGCTGATTGCAAATATCCCGGCGATTTTACAGGCCAATGAAATGGATATGAGCGCCGCAAAAGACACTTTGAGTCCCTCTATGCTGGACCGGTTGGCCCTGACCACCCAGCGGATCGAAGCTATGGCTGACGGCATCCGTCAGGTAGCCCAGCTGCCCGATCCTGTAGGCAAGGTGCTGCGGCAGGTGCAACGTCCCAACGGACTGATCATTGAGCGAAAGAGCGTTCCTATGGGCGTTGTGGCCATCATCTACGAAAGCCGCCCCAACGTAACCTCCGATGCTGCAGCCTTGGCGATAAAATCCGGCAATGCCTGCGTGCTTCGCAGCGGTAAGGATGCCTTCCGTTCTGCCAATGCTATCGTGAACATATTACAGCTGGGTCTTCTGCAGGTCGGTATCCCCGGCGCTTTGGTTCAGCTTGTGCAAGATACCACCCGGGAAAGTGCCCGGGAGCTGATGACCGCCGTGGGCTATGTGGATCTTCTGATCCCCCGGGGAGGAGCAGGGCTGATCCAAAATTGTGTGGAAAATGCACGTGTCCCCTGCATCCAAACCGGCACCGGCATTTGCCATATTTATGTGGACAAGGAAGCCGACCAAAGCAAGGCCCTGGATATCATTGAAAATGCAAAAACCAGCCGCCCCTCCGTATGCAATGCCATGGAGGTCTGCCTGGTACACCGGGATATTGCCGAAGAGTTTTTGCCAAAACTTCACAAACGGTTGGTTCTCGACCGGCAACAGCCGGTTCAGCTGCGTTTGGACAGTTCTGCCGCAGCCATCATTCCCGGCATACCGGCAAATGAGGCTGATTTCGACACAGAATTCTTGGACTATATCTTGGCAGTTGCCGTTGTGGACAGCCCGGAGCAAGCCATCGCTCATATCGGACAGCATTCCACCGGACACAGCGAAGCGATTATTACGGAAAATGCGCAAACTGCCAACTGTTTTACACAAATGGTAGACAGCGCTGCGGTGTATGTAAACTGCTCCACCCGGTTCACCGATGGTGGAGAGTTTGGCTTAGGCTGCGAAATGGGTATCTCTACCCAAAAGCTCCATGCCCGTGGTCCCATGGGTCTGGAAGAGCTTTGCAGCTACAAATACGTGATCCGCGGCAACGGACAGATCCGTTAACAAGGAGTGATCTTATGATAAATACCATTGGTTTCATCGGCACAGGCAATATGGGCGGTGCTTTGGCAAAAGCCGCCGCAAAGGCCATGCCTGCCGGGCAGATCTATCTTACCAACCGCACCGCAGCCAAGGCAGAGGCATTGGCTGATTGCCTGGGCTGCCAGGTGGCCACCAAGGAGCACGTTGCATCCGAATGCGGCTTTCTTTTCCTGGGAGTCAAGCCCCAGCAGATGGGCACACTGCTTAACGAGCTCTCCCCCATTCTTGTACAGCGGAAGGATGAATTCGTGCTGGTCACTATGGCTGCCGGTCTGACCATGGAGCGAATCCAAACCATGGCCGGCGGCGCTTACCCTGTGATCCGCATCATGCCCAACACACCCTGCGCGGTAGGCGAAGGCGTCATTATGTACGATAAGACGGAAAATGTCTCCGATACAGCCCTAGCGCTGTTCCTGGAGGATATGCAATTTGCCGGTGTGCTGGATCATCTGCCTGAAAATCTTATCGATGCCGGCAGTGCGGTGGCCGGCTGCGGTCCTGCCTATGCAGCTATGTTCCTGGAGGCATTGGCCGACGGCGGTGTTGCCTGTGGCCTGCCCCGACAAAAAGCGCTGCTTTATGCCAGCCAAATGCTTCTGGGTTCCGCCAAGCTGGCCCTGGAAACCGGCAAGCATCCCGGGGTACTGAAAGACGAGGTCTGCTCCCCCGGTGGCTCCACCATCGCCGGTGTTCGGGCATTGGAAGAAGGCGCTTTCCGCGCAGCCGTCATAGATGCCGTCAAGCGCGCCCACGAACGCAATCAAGCGCTTGGAAAATAACAAAGAAACGACCCAAGGCTTATGCCACATTGGGTCGTTTCTTGATTCATATCTGCCGGCAATAATGCACACTCTCAACAGCAAGTACATATAAATATGCAATCATACCAAACCCAATAGTAAAATTTGTTTATTCTTCCAATTGTATTCGACTTATATTTGTGTTATTCTATATGTGATAATTATGATTAATTATTAATCCTAATCGTTTCCGGAATGTCATCAGCTACTCGTTCACAATCATTAAGGAGGAATCAATATGAACTTCAAAATAACGCACAAACGCATCTTGTCTCTGTTGCTCATTTTTCTTTTCCTGTTTTCTACTGCATCTACTTCATTGGCCGTATCACCATATTCTAATAACAATTCCATAAACGACATAATTAACCGTTATAGTACGAATGATGTGCTTTATGAGGTTACTAACCAACATCCTCTATACAGTTTTGCAAACCAAGCTGAATATACTTTATATGAATTATCGCCTTACGGCTATGCTATCCTTTTGAATGAAACGCAGAGTCTTATGGAGGCTTGCTATGCAATTGGTAGCACTTCACCCATAAATATCTCTACTGATGAAGTCGTTTATTATGGAGGACCTGGAATTTATTGCAAATATGAAGATGGCCAATACTATAATTATGCAACAAACGCATATTTATCTGAAAGCGAATCCATCGCGGTTGCAAATAAAGAATTTAACGCAAAAAGTATTCAATTGCAAGCAATCAACATTTTAACCACCAGAGCTAAACCTGGACTTCCAACTCTTCCAAATTATATCGAAGCAACTGTCGGCCGTAGTTATTTTGCAAATCTCTCTGATTATGGTCATAATGCAAACGGGACATGTACCGTTATAGCTGCGCAAATGCTCCTTAATTATTACGATAACTATTCTAACGACGCATTTATAAGTGCACAATACGAACAAGGAAGTGGCTCGTCCGAAGCATTTCACCAACTCTTAAACAACTATGTATATGGCACTGGCGAACAGGGTGGTATCTTTATACGAAACGCAAAGCAAGGGGTCACCGACTATCTAATTGATCAAGGACTGCATTATAGTCTTGAGTCTATACATACCAGTCAAACTTCTGCCATCAATAAAATCATCACCACCCTCAGATCCGGGCATCCTGCCATTGCTTCTATGGGGACTAACTGTGGCGCCGATTGGGATCACAGTGTTTTGATCTATTCCGTAACATATGAAGAAAGCGATCCCACTTCAACAGCTGTGTTCACGATGAACATGGGATGGGATACTTCGGACCAACAATACAGGGAATATGTCGCATCTGCAAGTTGGTTCTATGAATGTGGCTATCTCGTCAATAACGGCTATTCTCATAGTATGAACTCGTGGACAGAATATGATAATTTATTTCACGCAAGAAGCTGTGCCAGTTGCGATTATGTTGAATATGCTCGGCATAGTGTCAATGGAAACGATGTATTAAACAGATGTATTGTATGCGGATATTCTGGAATCACCGGAATTACACCGCAACAAATTTGCGACACGCATATCCCTGAATGAATGGAGGTAAGTAAATGAAAGTAATTGCTGTACTCTTAACAATCAGTATGCTTCTTTGCATCTGCGGCTGTAAAGCAGACCCCACAGATGCGGCACCTACAGAATCAACGCCGACAGAGGTAGCGCCCACTGAAACAGAGCCCACTGAAACAGAGCCCGCTGAAACAGAGCCCACTGAGGCTGAACCTACCGAAGCAGAGCCCACTGAGGCTGAACCTACCGAAGCAGCGCCGCCTCCCACCACCGAAAGCAGCGCAGATCCTCAAACCTATGTTTCTCAACTGCTTACCGACATCAATTATAACGGCAAGATCCAGCCTGGTACCGAGTTGGTACCCCCCGGCACCCTGCCGGAGATTTCCAGGATCCCCTCTGCTGACCAAAGCGCCGTTGGTACTACCGTCTGGATCAATTTGGGTGCCGGTCAACCCAAGGGCAGCTATCTTTACCGGGTGGACAGCCAAAACAATCGGGAACTGTTGGCTGTTGTGATCCATGCGGCCCCGGAGAAAACAAATAAAGGTTTCTATATTCCCATGCTCGCAGTATTTCAGGTGGAACTGGGCGGATTAAAGGGGCTGTGCAACGCCATCTCCACCGAGGAAAGCTTCTCTGCCACTATCCTGTCTCTAACTAACATCTCCTTTGAGGAAGGTATGTACACACAGGTTTCTGCCACCGCTGCTGATATCCCCTCCGAAGAGGTCATTGATCTGTTCGTTGGTTCAGATGCCGCCCCCAACGGTTGGTATATCGGCAGCTATGGCGACAACGGCAGCACAGTCTGCTATGGTGGCAGTAAGGATACCGTCAGCCAGCAGACCAGCAATGATTTTGCCGTTTTTGAAAGAATATTTACTCGCTTTTCGATCGCTTTCTAAGGCTCACTTTTACATCAAGAAACGACCCAAACCGGGTCGTTTCTTCATTTATATACTTTTTCTATTGTCAAATTCTTAAGAATATGTTATGATTATCGTGTTATGGAAAGAAGAAAATCTTTTTATGTCAGCAACAAAAATGTGCTGACATGGCTGATGGCACTGATCTTGGTCGGCTCGGCAGTGGCCCGCATTGTGATCGCCTGTATGAAAGGAACCGGCGATTCACTGCAAGTGTGGAGCCAAATCGTTCTGCCAGTAGCAGCCACCTTGCTGTTCGTGCTCATCGTCCTCATCAACGGCAAAGAGCAGTTTTATAAGACCGCTCTGCCTGTTTGGCTGATCGTGATCTATTCCGGCATTTGGATCTCCGCCAATGTGGATAATTTGATCATCTCCTGCCTGTTTTGGATCTGTCTGATTTTTCTGGGTGTGATCTACGCAGAGATCACCAACGGTCGCTGGGCGCGGGCTGTGTGGCTTCTGCTGCCGGTTCCCCTGCTTCCTTTGGCAATGATCCTTTACTACCATAAGGACGCTGTTATGGCTCGCAACTGGACTGTGCTGATGCCCCTGATGCCGGACCTCATCATGCTGGCCGGCGCTTCCCTGCTGGTCTTTGTGATCCGCCCCCATTCCGATGGCAAGTACCATCCCACCTGGGGTGACCGCAATGACGGCCGGAAGATCCGCACCCTGGCTCCCATGGCCCAGATCACTGCATATTTCCAGGTGGAGCGTAACACCTGCTCCAATCTGTTCGAGGAATCCTTTGAAATCACCCACATTGACCGCTATATCCGCCAAAAGCGCAGAGAGGGTCTGACCGATTTTGGTATCACTCATGTGCTGCTGGCTGCCTATGTCCGTGGCATTGCCAAGTATCCTCAGCTGAACCGCTTTATCAGCGGCCAGAAGGTCTACACCAGAGATGAAGACATCCAGTACTGCATGGTCATCAAGAAGGAAATGAATGTGGATTCTCCCGACACTTCCATCAAAGTCCACCTGAATCCCCACGACACCGCAGAGGATGTTTACTACAAGCTCAATGCCGCTGTGGAAAGCGTCAAGGCCACCAAGGAGCTGGACTCCAGCCTGGACGGCCTGATTATGTCCCTGAATCTGATCCCCAGCGTGGTGCTGAAGTTTGTGGTTTGGCTGCTGAAGCTGCTGGACTATTTCGGTCTGCTGCCCAAGTTCCTGCTGGAGCTGAGCCCCTTCCACGGAAGCCTGTTCTTCACCAGTATGGGTTCTTTGGGTATCCCCCCCATCTACCACCACCTGTATGACTTCGGCAACCTGCCTGTGTTTGGTGCCTTTGGCTGCAAGCGCAGAGCCCTGGAAGTGCAGGAAGACGGCAGTGTTGTGCAGAAAAAGTACATAGATGTAAAATTCGTTTTGGATGAGCGCATTTGCGACGGCTACTATTACGCTACCTTCTTTAAGCATTACCGCCGTCTGCTTGCCCATCCCGAAGTGCTGGACAATCCCCCTGAGGAAGTCGTCCGGGATATCGACTAAGTATGATCGAATCTGTTTTGCAGCATTTACCTGCGGACCATCCCTGGGCCGACAAGATCCATTTCTTTGACTGTGTGGAATCCACCAACACTTTGGCAAAAGAAATGGCCAAGAACGGAGCGCCCCATGGCACCGTGTTAATTGCAGACCGGCAAACCGCTGGACGGGGTCGCCTGGGACGGAGTTTTCTCTCCCCCGGCGGCATGGGTATTTACATGAGTGTGATCCTGCGCTATGACCGCGCAGCGACAGACTTGATGCATTTGACCTGCGCCTGCGGCGTGCATCTTTGCAATGCGGTAGAATCGATATTGCAAGTGCGACCGGGTATCAAATGGACCAATGACCTGGTGTATGAAAAGAAAAAGCTGGCAGGTATCCTGACGGAACTGATATTCACAGGCAGTGGAATCTGCGCCATCGTTGGCATCGGTTTGAATTGCAACCAATTGCCAGAGGACTTTGATCCTACGATCCGTTCTATTGCTACGTCTGCAACCATGATTACGAAGCAGCGTCCCAACCGCGGTCAGTTCATTGCCCAAATTCTGCAGCAGCTGCATACTATGGATGGCCGACTGTTCGCCCAGCAGGAAGAACTGATGGCCCAATATCGGAAAGATTGTATCACGCTGGGGCAAAGCGTCAGCATCCTGCAAGGTGATACCGCAGAGCACGGCACAGCAATCGATGTTCTGTCCGACGGTGCTCTGTTGGTACGTTTTGATGACGGTCATGAGCAGATCGTCAATTCCGGAGAAGTCAGCATCCACGGAATGTACAGTTATGTTTAAGAAAAATTTGCAAATTGGCTGTTGCATTTCTCGGGAGCATTGGTTATACTGTAAGTAGCAAAATAAAAAGAGGAGGCTTTTCTTATGAAGATTTTTGGTATTGTGATTAAGATCGTTGCAGCTCTGGCTGCCATCGCCGGTATTGCTTTCGTTGTAGTGAAGTACGGCGATCAGATCGTCGCCTGGTTTAAGAAGACCTTTGGTGGTCTGTTCTGCTGCTGCGACGGCGACTGCTGCGAGTGCTGTGAGGAAGAGGTAGCCGCTGAAGAAGAGGCTCCTGTCGAAGAAATCGTTGAAGAAGTTGCCGAGGAAGGCGCTGTTGTCGCTGCCGAGGCTGATTTCGAGGGCTAAACACATAACCAAAAGGGCGCGTTGCAAAACGCGCCCTTTCTCTATTAGCAAACAAAAATGCACCCCAAACGGGGTGCATTTTAATTGGTCATTTTACTTCGCAGCGTTGACCAGCTCGGCGGTATCCTGAGCGATCATCAACTCTTCGTTGGTGGGAACGACCCATACCTGAACCTTGGAATCGGGTGCGGAGATCAGGCGCTCCTTGCCGCGGCAGTTGTTTGCCTCGGGATCCAGCTTAACGCCCATGAACTCCAGGTAGGAGCAGATGGCAGCACGAGTGCTGGGACCGTTCTCGCCGACACCGGCGGTGAAGGTGATCACGTCCACGCCGTTCAGAGCAGCAGCATAAGAACCGATATACTTGGCAACCTCGTAGAAGAACTTCTGCAGAGCCAGGACGCAGTTTTCGTCGCCATTTGCCTCACCAGCTTCCAGGTCACGGAAGTCGGAGGAAACACCGGACAGAGCCAGCACGCCGGACTTCTTGTTCAGCATGTTCAGGCACTCGTCAACGCTCATGCCGTACTTGTTGCAGATAAACTGCACAACGCAAGCGTCGATGTCACCGGAACGGGTACCCATAGGCACGCCGGCCAGAGGAGACAGACCCATGGAGGTATCCTGGCACTTGCCGTCCTTGATGGCACACAGAGAAGAACCGTTGCCCAGGTGGCAGTTGATCATCTTGAATTCCTTCTTGCCGACCAGCTCAGCGGTACGCTTGGCAACATACTTGTGGGAAGTGCCGTGGAAGCCGTAGCGACGGATGTCGTCGTTCTCATAATACTCGGTGGGGATGGCATAGCGGTAGGCCTTGGGAGGCATAGTCATGTGGAAAGCGGTGTCGAACACAGCGACCTGGGGAGTCTTGGGCATAACAGCCTGGCAAGCCTCGATACCCATCAGGTTGGCAGGGTTGTGCAGAGGTCCCAGGGGGATGCACTTCTTGATAGCAGCAATCACGGAATCGTCAACGATGCAGGAATCGGAGAACTCCATGCCGCCGTGCAGCACCCGGTGACCGACGGCATCGATCTCATCAACGGACTTGATCACGCCGTCAACGGGGTCGACCAGGATGTTAAGAACTGCGGAAATAGCCTCAGAGTGGCTGGGCATAGGGATGTCCTTAACGATCTTATTATCGCCGACCTTATGGGTCAGACGACCGTCGATATAGATACGCTCACACAGGCCCTTGGCGGATACATCACCGGTCTCGGGATTCATCAGCTGATACTTTAGGCTGGAGCTGCCGGCGTTGATAACCAGAACATTCATGAAAATTTGCCTCCTGTAAAATAAAAATGATTTTCTTTTTTCGTACTTTGTGTTATGATAGCCATAGCTGGGATAATTATATATGATTATAACAAATTTCTCAACCCCTGAAACGGAATTTTTTTACAAGGAGGGATAAATTTTGAAAATAGTAGGCGTTATTTGTGAATATAATCCCTTCCATTTGGGTCACGAGAAGCAATTTGACCGAATCCGTAAAGAATTCGGCGAGGATACGGCCATCGTTTGCCTCATGAGCGGCAACTTTGTACAGCGGGGTTATCCGGCAATTTTCCACAAATCCCTCAGAGCAGCCGCTGCCATTGAATGCGGTGCCGACCTGGTTTTGGAGCTGCCCCCGGTTTTTGCCCTGTGCTCTGCAGAAGGCTTCGCCGCCGGCGGTGTGAATATTTTATCAAAATTCTGTGATTACCTTTGCTTCGGCGCAGAAACCGGTACTGCCGAATCCCTGATGGCTGCTGCTGAGGCCTTACTCCGCCCGGAATTTTCCGATACTCTGGGCGCAGAGCTTTCCACGGGTGTCAGCTTTGCAGCCGCACGGCAGCGGGCTCTGGAGGCCATGGATATTGACGCTTCTTTGCTGGAAAATCCCAACGACATTCTGGGACTTGAATACTGCAAGGCTATTCTGGCAAGAAATTGCGCCATGCGTCCTCTCGTCATCAACCGCAAGGGCAATTATCATGCCGCCGAACCGGAACCGGAAAATCCCTCTGCCACTTCCCTGCGCAAGCTTTTGCAAAACGGCAAAGCATGGCGGGACTATGTTCCTGCCGAGGCTGCTGCAATCTTTGAAAGCGCCCCCATCTACACCCTGGCCGCCGGCGAGCGCAGTGTTCTGGCGCGTCTGCGTACCATGACAAATGCAGATTTTGAAGCACTTCCCTTTGGCTCGGAGGGTCTGTGGCGAAAGTTCATGCGCAGCAGCCGCAACTGCGCTACATTAGAAGAAATCCTCACAGCCACCAAATCCAAGCGTTATGCCCGCAGCCGCCTTGACCGAATGGTTATGTGTGCTTTTCTGGGTCTGACTCTGGATGAAATGCAGAACAAGCCTCCCTATGTCCGGGTGCTTGGCTTTAACGAAACCGGCACATCAGTGCTGAAGATTGCCCGTCAAACCGGCGACTTCCCCCACATTGGCGAGAAAACCGGTCAGGCATACGAAGCCTTGGAACAACGGCTGGAGGATCTTTACGGTCTGTTCCGGGTGGGCACTCCTGCCGCCCCCAACAGCAAACTCCGTGTATACATCAAAAAAGCAACCGAGTAAATCGGTTGCTTTTTCTTATGCGATCAACCAATTGCCTAACAGGACAAAGCCTGTGAGCAAGATCAAAAACGCGAAATTAAACGCAGAGAACAGCAGAACATAGTATCCCGTCTTGTTGGGATTGCGCTTGGTGTATTCCCGAAAAGTGATCAAGCTGGCCAGGGACGAGATCAGCGTACCAACACCGCCGATATTCACGCCCAGCAGCAGTTCACGGTAATTCCCGGTAAACTGGGACAGTAAAATCGCCGAGGGTACATTGCTGATAATCTGACAGGCCGCCACACTGAAGATCAGCGTACTCTTCTCCAGCAGCCAGGAAAACAGCTGCCGTACCGGCTCAATTCTTGCCATATTGCCGGCAAACACGAAGAAAAACACGAAGGTAAACAGTAAACCGTAATCCACCATTTTCAGCGCCTTGCGATCCAAAAACAACAGTGCTGCCGGAATCACGATCAGACCGATCCAGTACGGGATTCCCCGGAACACAATGACAATGGACAGTGTAAACAAGAGAAGATAAACGATTGTCCGCCAGGCAGGCAGCCGGATAGGCTCATCTTCCACCGTCATAGGCTCCGGTTTCACAAAAATCAAACAGCACAGCGTAATCAGCACCACAGCCACCGCAAAGGGCGGCGCCATGATCTGCATAAATTCCATAGTGGGGATGTTGAAATAGGAGTAAAGATACAGATTTTGCGGATTGCCGAAAGGTGTCAGCATGCCGCCCAGATTGGCGGCAATGTTCTGCATAATGTAAGTAAACGCCATGTACTGCCGCTTGTTCGTTGCATTGAGCACAAAAAAGCCTAGGGGCAAAAAGGTCAGCAACGCCATGTCATTGGCAATGAGCATAGAGCCGATGAAGGTGATATACACCAGCGCCAACACCGCCAGCCGGGTATTTTTGAAAAGCTGAACGATCTTTTTCGCCAGAATGTAGAAAAACTGGATATTCTTCAGCGCGCAGACCACCGCCAGCACGCAGAACAGGCAGGTCAGCGTCTTGAAATCAAAATAGCCCAGATACTCCCCATCCGGAGGCACAAAGAACATGGTAATGATCGCCGCAGCCATGGCAATAAAGGTCACCGCATTATTCTTTACTACTGCCGCAAGGGGTTGAAAAGAAAAAAATTTGGAAGAATGTTGGGACATAAAAGCAAATCTTCTTTCTGTTTCGGTTTCCTTGCACCATTATATACCTTTTTTCGAAATACGCAAGGGGGAAAAAGGCACAGGGACATGTTTGACAGCTCACCCTTCCTCTGTCATTCTGAGCGAGCCACAGGCGAGTCGAAGAAGCCGTATCCTATCAGGCCCGACTCCGTCGGACGCAAGGGCACACGGACTTGATTGCATTTCGATGTCTTGAAATGCCTTGTTGCTCCGACAGCCTGCCAAAATGCTTTTAGAAATGGAGCACAGCCAACAGTCATACTGACTGCCGTCAGCGCTCCATTTACTTTCCCACGGGCTATAAATTGCTCGCCAGCTCTCAATTTTTGCTTCAGCAAAAAAGACCACACCTTTCGGTGTGGTCTTTTTTGGCAGGGGCACAAGGACTTGAACCCTGAGCCTACGGTTTTGGAGACCGCCGCTCTACCAATTGAGCTATACCCCTATATGTAAAAGGCCGAAGCCTTTATTTATTGTGGTGGGCCCTCAGGGATTCGAACCCGGGACTATCCGGTTATGAGCCGGAGGCTCTAACCAACTGAGCTAAGGGCCCATAAGTCACAGGTGCCTGGGCACCATCACGAAGCGTATTGTAACACCTCAATGCCATTCTGTCAAGCACTTTTCTGCACAAAAAACGGACGGCGAACCGTCCGTTTTTCTTATTCTGCGACAGCTTTGCCTTCTCCGGATGCATTTCTTCTCCGGCGACGCCGGCGATTTGGAATCTGATCCTCCGGATCAGCCTTTTCCGCCCGGCGGGCATAAGCCTGTGCCGCTTCCGATGTTGCCTCATAGGTCAGCCGACTCACACGTACCAATCCGTCAGGCTGTTCAGAAAGCCGTACCCGTATCAGGAATTTGCCATGCTCCGGGCAGGTAGCCAGATCCATATACCGATGACCCGGTTGTGCAAACCACCGGGAACCAAGCATCCGCTTTTTGCATAGGGGGCATTCATTCTCCTCCCCCGCCATAGCGCTGAGGGCGGCTCGCTTGTCCGCATAATCATAAAACACCTTCCGAGCAATACATCCGGGAATCTGAGCCCCGTGGAAGCCATTCTCATGGCTTTTTAGTGCCTGGGCATATTCCCGGGTGCCCTTGTCAAGATCCAGTCGGGCGCAGATCAGTGCCGTATGGTAGGCATCGCCCAAGGCGTCGTGGGCAGGCCGGGTGGCCTCGATGCCAAAAATCTCCATAGCGGTCTTCAGCGCCTTCTGGGCCGTAGCGCCGTCCGTCTGCGCATTAAAGATCATCTGGGCATTGAACCATCGCTCTGTCCAATCCTCCGCAAGGCCAAACAGTCGCAGATTCTCCCTGAGAATGCCGATATCATCAAAACCCCATGTCAGAAAAATGATATCCTCACCGCACCATGCGCGGAACTGCTCCATCGCCTCAGGAAAGGGCACACCCTCATCCCGAAGCCGGGATTCCTTAATGCCGGTAAGCTTGCTGACGCGGCGGTTCAGATGGCGGTAATATTTCGGTTTGATCAACACCTGGAATTCATCAGCCACTTCCCTGCCCTCGGTGACCCGGACAGCACCGATCTGGATGATCTCTCCCCGAATGGCTACCGGCAGTACCTTCTTGGAAGAAGGTGAACCCGGCCAGGGCTGATTCCATTCCATATCCAAAACGATATAATCCATAACAAACCTCAGTTTCTTTTATCCTAAAGGGTATCATAGCACATCAGCCCGGCTGTGTAAACCCAAAAATGCTTGGATTGCAGTTTTTCCTTGACACTTTTCCTAGTTTTGGCTAAACTGATAGAAGAAACACAACAAAAAGGAGACCGATTATGAAAACGATTCTTTCCATTCTTTTGGTCATTTGTCTGGGCCTGACAGTATTCGTTGGCTGTGAAGCCCCTGTTATTGACGATCAAAATCCCGGGACCACCCTGCCCACCGGCAGTTCCGAGCCCACCGGTAGTAACGGCGGTACGGAATCCACCGGCAGCACCGAATCTTCCGGATATACCGAAAGCACCGAGGTTACCAATCCCTCCGAAGGCTCCGGCAACACCCAGACCACCGAGCCCACCCAGGGTACTCCCGGTCCTGACAGCCAGCTGAAGGGAGAACCCATCACCGAAGCACAGTTCAACGCCCTGACTACCAACTCCCCCACCAATTATTCCTACTCCGAAACCCGTACCTATAACGGCAAGACCCAAGTAATCACCATGCTGATCAATGGTAACGAATTCCTGGAAACCATCACCGAGAACGGAGTCACCACACGCAAGCTGCTGGGCATCCTCAAAGACGGCACAATCAAGAATTATGAGTATAACGAGACCACGGGCAAATGGGAGACCTCTCACACCGGCAAGACCATCAATTTCCCCCTGAAGGGGTTCCCCATGCCCCTGTCTGCCTTTACTTACAACGAAACCGCCGGAATGTATCAGTTTACCATGACCGATGGCAGTAAGTCTGCTGAGATCCAGCTGATGTTCAAGGACGGCCAGCTGATCTTCCTGGGACAGATCGATGGTGCAAACGAGGATATGGTTTTCTTCTATGACTATGGCAAAACTGTGATCCCCGTACCTGCAGAATCCGATATTGTTGAGAAGAACAACAACACCCAAACCGGTACTTCCGATAAGCATTAATCGCGAAAGAAGCCATTGCTAGGATACACTTGTAAGAGGAGGCGCAGTCTATGCTTTTTAGGCTCAACATAAACCAAACTGAAGAAGATTATTTCAACTTCAATCGTTTCCACGCAACGGAAACACCGCAAGGCAAAAAATCCATCAAAAAAGCCCACATTATCTTTGTCCTTGGCATAGCAATGTTGATGGCCATAATTGTTCTCCTAGAGGGATGGACTACATTCACCGTGATCTGTGCCGTTATTTTAGGGCTACACTCCGTATTTTACTTTGTGACATATAAAAAGACAGTGGTCAAGAATTTGCGTAAGCAAATAAAGCGCTTAAAGGAAACCGGCAAATTACCCTTCGACCCAGTATCCACCTTTGAATTTCACGAAGACAAACTCGTAGAAATCACCGAAGACACCCACACAGAACGCAAATATGCGTCCATTGAGCGGGTATGTGTATTCAAAGATTGCTACATTTTTCTTTATAACAGCAGCGTAACTGCTTATGTCCTTCCAATCTCCCAAATTCGGGCACAGGTAAATCAAGAGGACTTTATCCGTTTTCTCTCCCAAAAATGCAACACCGTTGAATACTATTAACTATATGCAACAGGCTTGACCGCACCGGTCAAGCCTGTTACTCTGTATAAAAATCCCTTGCTTTTTCTTTCACGATTTGATATAATTATGTCAACCAAATTTATATATTATTGAAATAAGCATGATAAGGAGGGAACTATATGAGGCGATTCTTTGCCGGTTTATTGCTCTTGACCGTTTTGTTTTCCTTGGTCGGATGCAATGCCCTTGTGATTCACTACGACGGTAACGCGGTGCTGAAATTTCAAGGAACCCAGACTGGTGATAACACAAAAATAACCCAGACTCTCACCGAAGAAGAAACAAACAAAGTCAAGACATATCTGACTGCTGCAAAGTATTCCCCGGGCACAGGCGGGTGCCCCTTCCACGAGAATATCTCCATTACCTTTGACGATCAAGTTTTTGCCGTTGCCTACGACGGTTGCTACTGCATTTGGCTCGTCGGCAGTGATAAGTACTACACCCTCTCCAAGGAAGGCTATGACTATATAATTTCCCTATTTGAAAAGTATGTAGGAAAATTTTTCTAACAAGCATACAACCTATGTTTTAACTGTGACGTAAAGCCATAACAGAAGGCTCGCCGTATTGGCGAGCCTTTTTCTACAGCATCGAACATATCCAATAAATAAGTCCAAACACCACACTGGCACTTTCCCCATACAAAACCACCGGGCCTGCAATCGTAAACATCTTCACACCAACACCCAAGACAAATCCCTCTGCTGGTGTCAAGTTAGGACGCAGTGCTTTATGCTTGTCCTTACAAGTTCAAAAAGTCCTTGCGATAATTCACACCAAAGAACTCTGCCAGCTCAACCATTTCCTCGTCCTTAATTGTATTGATTCTGGGCAGATGGGCAGTAAGCATGTAGATCTGTGCGGCCTTTTCCACAGTTTCGATCAGACCAAATGTTTCATCCATCGTTTTGCCTGCGCCATAGATACCGTGCATCGCCCAAATGACGATCCGATAGTCTTTCATTTTGTCTGCAGTTGCCTTACCGATGGAGTTTGTGCCGCAAAGCATCCAGGGCAGCACGCCGACACCCTCGGGAAAAATAACAATGCACTCGGTGCACATTTCCCATAAAGTATGGGAAAATTTCTTATCATCCAGTTCGTGGACATAGTTCATAGCCAATGTGTGAGTCGGATGGGTATGCATCACAACGCGGTTTTCAGGGTCAACCTGCAGCCGCGCCATATGGCTCATTAAATGCGCAGGAAATTCCGATGTGCATTTGCCACCGCCGGAGTAGCCCCATAACAGCTGCGCATTTTGTCCGTCAGCGCTGATCCGCACGATACCCAAATTATCCTCGGGATCATCTAAAACATTCTTAAAATACTTGCCGCTGCCGGTAACAATAAAGATCTTTCCAGCAAGGGTAGTCGCATCGAAGCCAAGCGGCAGTACCCGTTTGACCAGATTCAAATCCAGATACTCCCCTACCTCTTTTTCGTCCAGCAGGTAACTGATATTGCCGCCATTGCGCTCATCCCAGCCCAAGCGGTACATATTCGCCGTTGTCTTACACATTTCTTCCACAAAGGGTGCCTTTAAAATATCCTTCATTTTATTTAACCTCTCTTGCTAAGCACTTCTTTTTCATATTCTCTGACCTGGCAGAACCATTCTCCGTCGGCAGGCACGTCACAGACGCGGCAGTACTCGGTCCAAATCTCGCCAAAAGGCATCGTCTTCAGTTCTTCCTGCAAGACCATCAATTCTGTCCAATTGCCGGCATTCTGCATTTCGGTCAGGTCCGGAGTACACAAAGCCATCAGCAAGGCTTTCTGTACATTCCGGAAGCCTACTGTCCAAGCGGAAATACGGTTAATGGAGGCATCGAAATAATCCAACGCGATCTTCACTCTGCCTTCCAGACCGCCGCAGCGGACAATCTCTTTGCAAAGTTCCTTCGTTTCATCGTCCAACAAAACAACGTGATCGCTGTCCCAGCGGATGGGACGGGTGATGTGTAGAGCGATCTCCGGGAAGAATGCCATCAGTGCAGGAATCTTATCGCTGACAACCTCTGTGGGATGGTAGTGGCCGTTATCCATCAGCGGGATGCACTTTTCCTTATTCATAGCCGCATAACTCAAGGAGAACTCAGCAGAGCCCACGGTGTAGGCTTCCACGCCGATGCCGAATACCTTGGATTCCACACAAGGCTTTACCTTGGCAAAATCAAAGGGCTCAGACAAAATCTCGTCAATAGCTTCCTTATAACGGACTCTGGGTCCCATACGGTCGGCAGGAATATCCTTAAAGCCGTCGCCGGTCCAGATATTCATAACGCAGGGCTTCCCCAACTGCTCCGCCAGATAATTGGAAATGCGGATACACGCCTTGCCGTGGTCGATCCAAAACTTGCGGTTCTCGGGATCGGACGAGGACAGAGTCAGGCCGTTGGCTTTCGGGTGGGAGAAGAAAGTGGGATTAAAATCGCAGCCTAAGCCCCGTTCCTTGCAAAAGTCCACCCACTTTTGGAAGTGGCGGGGTTCCAACTTGTCCCGGTCTGCCCAGTCGCCATCCTCAAAAATCGCATAACTCGCGTGAAGGTTCATCTTCTTCGTACCGGGGCACAATTTTAAGACCATATCCAAATCCGCCATCAGTTCTTCCGGTGTTCCGGCGCGACCGGGATAGTTGCCGGTGGTCTGAATGCCGCCGGTCAAAGGCTTGGTGGGGTCGGTATCAAAACCGCGGACATCGTCGCCCTGCCAGCAGTGCAGGGCCACAGGAACAGTTTTCAGTTTTTCGATAGCAGCATCCGCATCGATGCCTATATTCACATACTTTTGTTTTGCTTCTGCGTAACTCATAAGTTTACCTCCATCTGTATTTTCAGATTGCCCAGAGCGGTAGCCTCAATAGGCAATGCAACTACTTCTTTGCCGGTAGCTTCTTCCGTCAGGCGATTCAAAAAAGCATTCTTTGCGCCGCCGCCCACGATATAAAGCTTCTTATAACGGCACCCCGTATTGGCTTCTAATTCCGCAATAGCCTGCTTATAACTAACTGCCAACGAGCGGTAAGCGCACCGGAAATAATCGCCACGGGTGGCAAGTCCATTCCCGGTTGCCTGGTCGAAAGCAGCTCTCATGCTCTTAGGTGCAAAAAACTCCGGTGCATTGGCATCCACCACATGTTCACACACACTTTCTTCTGCCAGCTTTACGATTTCCGGGAATTTTATATCCGGGCACAGCTCTCGCTGCAACTCATTTACCAGCCACATGCCCATAATATTTTTCTGGTAGCGGTTGTAACCCACTCCGCCCTCGTTAGAGTAATTGGCTTTTTCGCTCCCTGTGTCTGTAATAGGCTTAGGCGTCTTAACGCCCAACAAAGACCATGTGCCGGAGGAAATATAAAGATGGGTCCCCTCCATAGGAATCCCCTCCACCGCAGAACCGGTATCATGGGTGGCGCACAACACCACTTTACAATTTCCGCCAACAGTTTGCGCAATCTCAGGTCGGAGCATTCCCAGAACCGTTCCCGGCTGACGCAGCTTGGGGAACAAATGTCGGGGGTAACCCAGCGCATCTACGATTTCCACATCAAACTCGCCGGACTGGGCATTGACCATGCCCATAGTTGTGGCGTTGGTATACTCCCTTGCTTTGATGTCGCAGAGCTTCCACAACAAGTACTCCGGCATCATCAATACATCGGTAACGCCGTCCAACCGCCCGTTCCTCTTGTCATCATAGAATTGATAGATGGTGTTAAAGGGTTGGAACTGACAGCCAGTACGGCGATAGAGCTCTGCAAAAGGCATAACTTTATGTACCTGCGGGATCTGCGCCTCAGTACGACTGTCCCGGTATGCGTAAACCGGCAAAACTTCTTTGTCTCCCTTTAGTAAAACATAATCCACACCCCAGGTATCGATAGACAGGCTTTTGATTTCCGGATATTGCTGGAATGCCTCCATTACACCTGCCACAACATTCGAAAAGAGCTTATGTACATCCCAGACAAGGTGTCCGTCTTCTTCCTTAACGCCGTTGGGAAAACGGTATACTTCCTTTGTGATAATCGTGCCGTTTTCCCTCCAGCCAACGATATGCCGCCCGGAAGATGCACCAATATCTATTGCAAGATAATGCTCCACAAAAAAACCTCCTACTTTCCATACTGCTACTATTTTAGCATGGCAGCAGGAAAAACAGGAGGTCTTTTGTTTTCTAAATTAGTGTCCTCTCTTGCAACCGGTAATCCCTAGGTGACATTCCATAAGCCTCCGCAAAGATACGGTGGAAATAACTAATATTTTCATATCCCACCGCAGCAGAAATATCCGCCACATTCCGATCCGTGTTTTTCAGCAGAAATGCAGCCTGCGCAAGCCGCTTTTCCTGCACCAATCGGGTATAGGTCTTTCCGGTTTCCCGTTTGATCTCACGGGAGAGCCAGGATGGATCGTAGTGCAGCCTTTGGGAAATCTCCGCAAAGCTGCCTTGGACATAGTTGGTTTCCACATAGTGAAGCACCTGAAATACCGCTGCATCTTCTTGATCTTCATTTACAAGCATTTCCGTGTATCCCATCAACTGCAAAAACAGCAGTGCCATGGTTGTCTGGCTTATTTTCCGTCTGTTGGGTGTTTTCTCAAGAAGCGTCCACAGAAGATTTTCTACCAGGTTTTGAATCGGTTTTAGGCCGGAAACATTGAAATGCAGGTATCCCCTCCCGGTGTTCTGTCCACAAAGGCAGTCCACAAGAAACTTTCTAAGGGGTGTTTTCTCTTCACCAATGGCAATCAGAGTCGTGGCAAAGAAATCAGGCAGCACGATAAAATTAACCGCTACATCTTCCTCCTCCGCTTTGCAAACCTCATGGGTCACACTCTGACTGAGAAACAAAAGATCCCCCTGTTCCAAAATTATGGTCTTGCCATTGACAATGTGGGTCGTCTGTCCGGCACACATATATACCACTTCCACATAGTCGTGTGTATGCTCCGGAAAATGGATAAAACGGGTATGGGGACGAATCGTGATCAGCTTGCCGGCCGCAAGAAGCTTCTTTGCATTGACGGTGTTAGATTGCCCCTGCATATAAATGTCGCGGTCAATGGAGGATTTTCCATCCAGGATTGCTTTTTCCTCAGCAGTAATCCCTTGTAAATAAGCCAACATCTCTTTATTCATTCTATCACCCCTTTTTTGCTATCGACCTTTCATGCATTCAATATAACACAAAAAAAGCATAGGCGCAAGACGTGTTACTTGCACCTATGCATACTCTGTATTTTATCCTGACATAATTCTATAAAATGAAGGTCCATAACCAATATATCAGTCCATACACTACGGACGCAGAGATACCGTACACGATAACAGGTCCTGCAATCGTAAACATCTTTGCGCCGACGCCCAGGATGAATCCTTCGGTTTTGAACTCAATAGCCGGAGAAGCAATGGCATTGGCAAAGCCGGTAATGGGCACCAGAGTGCCTGCACCGGCATATTTTGCGATGTTATCGTAAAGACTAAGCCCCGTCAGCAGTGCTGACAGCGCAACAAGGCTCATGGATGCCGCGGTCGATGCATCCTGTTTTTCTAATCCCAGCGCCGTATAGCCATTTACAGCGATCTGTCCCAGCACACAGATCAGCCCGCCGATCCAAAAAGCATTCAGGCAATCTTTCCAAATAGGCGATTTGGGTGCCGCTTCTTTCACAAGTTTTCCGTATTCCCGTTCCGTCATAGCAATCCCTCCTGGGATAGTTTACCCGGAACAGCCGATGCTATCCAAAAAGAAGGGGGTGCAATTTTGCACCCCTTTCCCTTATTTGATTTTCTTAACTACAAGGTTGTCACCCAGCACATACAGATACTCATCAATCAGCAAGGCGCGAATGTCAGCGCCCATTCCGTTCACAGCGATATCATGCTTTTCCACAAGCTTGCCGTCTTCCAACTGCCACACCAACAGCCGACTCAGTCCAAGATCCCCATAGATTGGAATGGCAATCAACATATTTTCTTCATCGATCAGGTAAGACTTGTATTCGGAAGAAAAGCTGTATTCTGTGTCAACATTGCACACCTCTTTCACACCGGTTTCCGTTTCCCGGTACAGCGAAATTTTCAGCCATGCATCCTCATTATAGCCGATGCCCAGCAGGTAATCGCCGAATGTCCGCAAAGACGCGGAATACCCGGGAATTTTGCCCGTATCCTTCCAAGTGATATTCTTCGGATCACTCAGGTCAAAGAAATATACCGGATCCGTCATTCTTTGGGCTGTGCAGACATACGCCGTATTCCCATCGAAGCGAACCGAACGCACCTCATCTCCCCGCGGAGCAAAAGCCACCACCTGACCTTGCATTTCCCAGTTATCCAACGAGATGCAATACAGATTTACATTTCTTTCCCCCCGTATAAGCAATTCCATTCCGTTATGTCCACGCCAGGTATTTTCACTGGTGGATGTAACCACCCGCAGTATGCCATTATATTCATCCATACTGTATTGGTTTTGGAAATGCCCCTCCACAGTAGTAGTACCGATATGCTCCATGGAATCCGCTGTATAGGACAAGCAAATAATATCTGTCATTGTTTTTGTTTCGCAATAACCGGAACTCTCAGAATAAGCGCAAGGGATATAGATCCGCTCTCCCGACATATAGAAGAACCGACTGCCTGATAACACAGCTGCCGAATCCAGCACATTCAAGCTCCCCTCCTGCAGCAGCATCAGGGTAGCCAAATAATTCTCATCCGGCGTATATTGATCAAGAATGGCTTCCGGCGGCAGATATTGCGCAACACCGTTACAAGTGTATTTCGGCAAATAGGTATCCTTGTTGTCAAAATCCAAATCTCTGAAGGATACATACTTGCGGCTCAGCAAATAGATGCTCTGACCAACCTTGCGGGAACTACAGTATTCACCGGTAATATAAAACTCTCCCAAGCTTTGAATACTTGCGGGATTGGAAACATCAAAGCTAAGCACATATATCCGCTTATCCATATCTGAGCCTTTGCCATCTTCTCGCCATATTCTTTCTTTATTGCCATAGAGAATAACCGTAACGATCTTCCCATCGTCGGACAGATACATTTCTGCATTAAGCAATGCAATAAAGTCAATATCGATTATTTCGGTACCAACGCACTTGGAGTCAGCACCATCAATTGTATAACTACGTAGTATCGCTTCATCACTGTCGTAGTTAGTGCTCAGGCGGAAAATATAGTCCTCCGTGCGCTTAACCAAATCCCCCTCAATAACCCCTTGCACCTGATTATCAGTATTCTCTACATACTTGCCTGCATTGGATACATTCTCCATTAAATCAGCACTCACTCCACGAGGCTCCTCATGATTCCATATTGCCAGCAGATATTCAAAGTTATTCTTCGGTGTAGCCGCACTCATGTGATTTTCATCCCGATACTTATTTCTGTTCAGGTTTTTGATCAGGCTGTAATAGCCGCTGTCTGCGTATTCCAGAACGCTGGGTGCCATCCATTCATAGGGTACAAACAACACCGCCGCCACGATAATCACGAAAAGCAGGCTAGCAGTTGCTACGGTAATGATCCGATTTCTTTTCCTTTTCTTCTGAATTGCAGTATCGATCTTCTGCATAACCTGATCAGTTCTTTCATCAAAGGTCTTCACAAGTAACGCCCTCCTTTTCAAGCAATTTTTTCAAGGCGATCTTGGCCCGGGCATGTATGTTATACATTTGCTTTTCCGTTTTTTCCATAATGCGACCTGCAACCCCCAGGGAGAAACCCTCAAAATAGCTAAGATACAATGCCACGCGGTAATCCTCCGGAAGCTTCTGCATACAGAGATACACCTGCTCATTGCGCTGTTTGCGAAGGAATGCTTCTTCCGCACCTTCGGTATAAAGCACATTTTCCACATCCTCCAGCGGAACCTGTGTTTTGTTCCGTCGCAGGTAGTCAATGGCTTTGCTGCGGGCGATCTTATAGAGATAGGCCCGCATTTTCTCTTCACTTTCAAAGTGCTTTCCTTTGACAAATAGCAGCGCAATGGCATCCCCCGCCACGTCCTCCGCAGCGGCGGCATCTTTTACATAACCATAGGCAAATCTTACCAGAGAATCGGAGTATGTACCTACAAATTGGGAAATTGCTTCCCGATCCCCCGGAGTCCATGGGCAGCTGTACTTTTGACCGGTTTTAGCCATTCGGATCACCTCTTCACCTATATAACGGTTGAACGCGGCATTTTACTCACTTATTTTTTATTATTGTAAAACATTTTATTACCAAAAGCAATCCTTCTCATTCCCCTTGCCTTTTGCGCAGGTTTTGGATATAATAATAAAAAGCACATTGAAATGAGGAATGACTATGTTTTCTTCCGAACCCCGGTGCATTTATCGGGCCAATCAGCTTGGCGAAGTGATCTGCCAGCTGCGTTTTCCGGAAATTCCGTCCATCGGCAGCGCTCTACCGGCAGCTTTTCTGGATGCCATCCGGGATGAATTCCCCCGGTTTTCCTCCCGTCAGGATTGCCCACCACCCAAGATCACCGGCACTCCGGGCAATATGGTCTTGGAAAATCAGCCCTCTGTAATCAACTATCAGTTTGTTTCTGAGGATGGTATGTGGAAGGTCAACCTGACCAATACATTCATCTCCCTGGCCTGCGCAAACTACACCCGCTGGGAGGATTTTGCCCGAAAGCTGGATAAACCTTTGGCGAACTTCATAAAACTATACAAGCCCGCCATTTTTGACCGGGTAGGTCTGCGGTATGTGAATTTCATTTCCCGGCAGAAGCTGAATTTGGAAAACACCCCTTTCCGGGAGCTGATCCAAAGCTACTACTTAGGACCTCTGGCCATGGAGAATATGAACGAAGCCAAGGTGAACAGCAACACCGTGGATTTGGAAATGGACTTCCGGGGCAGCTACCTGAAGCTTCACGCCGGTCCGGGTATGGTGACGAAAAACGGCCAGCAAGATCCGGAGAGGAAATTTATTTTTGACCAGGATCAGTTTATGACCAATATTCCTGTCAAGATGTCCATCGGTGCGCTGAACACCCTGCATCTTCAGGCATATGCCATCTTCCGTGGTGCTATCACCGACCGACTCCACAACGCTATGGAGCCTGAAACCATCTAAGGAGAAATCAAAATGCTTTACTACTACGGTTTTGACATGACCTATTTGATCTTTGTACTGCCCTGCTTGATTCTTTCCCTATGGGCCAGCGCGAACGTGAACTCCACCTTTAAAAAGTATGCCAATCAATTGTCTTACCGCCGCATTACCGGCGCCCAGGCAGCACAGCGGGTGCTGTCGGCCAACGGCGTGTCCGGTGTCCGTATCGAGCGGATCAGCGGCAATCTGACGGACCATTTTGATCCCAAGACCAATGTGATCCGCCTGTCTGACAGCGTCTATGATGCCACCTCCACCGCTGCCATCGGTGTGGCCTGCCACGAAGCTGGCCACGCAGTGCAGTACGCCCAGGACTATACCCCCATCAAGCTCCGTGCCGCCATCGTGCCCATCACCAATATCGGCAGCCGCCTGGCTATGCCGCTCATTCTGCTGGGTCTGCTGTTTTCCTTTGGAGAAAACGTTTCCTTCGGTTTTGTGTATGCCGGCATTGCCTGCTTCGGCCTTTCCGTAGTGTTCCAGCTGGTGACTCTGCCTGTGGAATTTAATGCCAGCCGCCGGGCAATGCAAGCCATTGCATCCGGCAACCTTCTGACCGAGGATGAACAGCGCGGTGCCCGTAAAACCCTTACTGCCGCGGCACTGACCTATGTGGCTGCCACAGCGGTTGCTTTGGCTCAGCTTTTGCGACTGCTGGTGATCTTTGGTGGACGTCGGCGGGACGATTGAGGAAAATGCTCCCTCAGCTTCCTGCAACCTCCGATTGAAACAAAACAGAAAATACGCTACCATGTAGGAGCCAACACGGCAAATCCCTATATGGAGCGTATTTTTTATGACCAAACGAATTTTTCTGACGCTTTCCGCCCTGGCTCTGGTGCTGTCCCTGGCTGCCTGCGGCGAAGCCCCCTCTACCAGCGAAACCGGGAATGATCCCTCTGTCAGCGTATCCGAACCACAACAGTCCCAAACTGCAGAGTTTTCCCCCCTGGTGCTGGTAGACAACGAGCAGTTCACCGTGAAGATTACCGGTATTGACCCCAAGGGATTTTGGGGCTACACTTTGAAGGTTTTCATTGACAACAAGACCGACAAGGAGCTGATGTTCTCCACCGATGATGTCAGCGTCAACGGTTTTATGTGTGATCCTTTCTGGGCTGTGTCCGTTGCCGCAGGCAAAAAGGCAAACGAGGAGATCTCCTTCAGCGAGGGCGATTTCGAAAAAAACGGCATCAAGACCGTCGAAGAGATCGTGTTCACCCTGAGTGTCTATGACAGCAATGACATTCTGGCAGATAACCTGCTGGAACAGACCTTTACCGTAAAACCTTGACAGATATTTCCCGTCCCGGTATTGACAACCGGGGCGGATTTTATCTATAATAAGCACATCGTGTGGCCACGCGAGTAATTTTTCAGGAAAGGTTGTGGTATATATGAAATTTCAGAAGATTCATCACGAACACAGGAGGGTTCTGAATTTCTAACCCTCCACAGACAGGAGGAAACATGACAATTACTGAGTATAGCCAACTAAAACATCCACAATTCACAGATATGCTTGTGGCGTATTTTGCTGAGATGAAAAGCGACATGCCTGAGCATATAATCCGAGGAAAACTGCTGAATCTGATCCACTCAGAGCAAGCGCAATCTATCATTCATATAGGCCTTTATCTCGATAACGATAAACCGATAGGATTTACCATCTATCAGATTGACACACCTGAAAGCGATTGGTGTAAACGCCCCGGATGGGGCTTCATTCGAGAGTTTTACATATCTCCAGAATATCGATTAATGGGCTATGGTCGCCAATTAGCTTCCTATTCTGAAACTAAGCTACGCGGTTTAGGTGCAACTCAAATATACTTGACCGCTATGGTAAGTATTCGATTTTGGGAACATTGTGGTTTTATTAACACAAATACGTTTTGCAGTAATGACCAATTTGTAATGGTAAAGGAATAAAACATATTTTCCGTCCCGGTATTGACAACCGGGGCGGATTTTATTATAATTTGTCGGTGTGAAAAGTATGAAAAGTGTGAAAGGAGTTGGTTTCATGCCCGGAGGTAAACACATCCTCGGCAAAGGCAACAACCAGCGTGTTTTCGGCACAGCCAAAGTGGGCGACCGGGGACAGATCGTAATTCCCAAGGAGGCCCGGGAACTGTTCGGCATCAAACCCGGTGACACCCTGCTGATCTTGGGTGAAGCAGACACCGGTTTGATCGTATCCCGGCCGGAAGTGCTGAATAACCTGGCCAACCAAATTCTGAACACTGTAAAAAATGAGGATTGATTATGGAAAAACTACTGGAACTGTATCAGACCATGGGCATCTCCCCTGCTGTTTACGCCTACGGCGAAAAGACCATTCATAATCTGCAGGAGCGCTTTGATGCTATCGACAAGGTTGCCGAATATAACCAGGCCAAGGTGCTTTCTGCCATGCAGAAAAACCGGGTCAGCGTGGCTTGTTTTGCTCCCTCCACCGGCTACGGCTATGACGACTATGGCCGGGATAACTTAGAGCGTGTTTACGCCGATGTGTTCCACACCGAAGCCGCCCTGGTCCGTCCCCAAATCACCTGCGGCACCCACGCATTGACCATCGCCCTCAGCGCCAACCTGCTGCCTGGCGACGAACTGCTCTCTCCCGTGGGTCTGCCCTACGACACCCTGCAGGAAGTCATCGGCATTCGCCCCAGTCCCTGCTCCCTGGCAGAATACGGCGTCACCTACAACCAGGTGGACCTGCTGCCGGACGGCACTTTTGACTATGAAAATATCGCTAAAGCCATTAACCCCAAGACCAAGATGGTGACCATTCAGCGGTCCAAGGGCTACGCCACCCGCCCCACCTTCTCCGTCAAGCAGATTGGCGAGCTGATCGCCTTCTGCAAGAATATCAAGCCCGACCTGATCGTGATGGTCGATAACTGCTACGGTGAGTTTGTGGAAACCATCGAGCCCTCCGACGTAGGTGCGGACATGACTGTTGGCAGCCTGATCAAGAATCCCGGCGGCGGTCTTGCCCCCATCGGCGGATATATTGCCGGCACCCAGGAATGTATTGAGCGGTGCGCATACCGTCTCAGCGCCCCCGGCCTGGGCAAAGAGGTCGGCGCAAACCTGGGTCTTATGACTTCCCTGTACCAGGGTTTCTTCCTTGCCCCGACTGTGACTGCCGGTGCGGAAAAGGGTGCGATCTTCGCCGCCAATCTGTATGAGCCTCTGGGCTTCCGCTGTGTACCCAATGCCACCGAAAGCCGCCACGACATTATCCAGGCCGTAGAACTGGGCAGCGAGGAAGGCATGATCGCATTCTGTAAAGGCATCCAGGCTGCTGCTCCCGTGGACAGCTTTGCCACTCCCTGGCCTGCGGATATGCCCGGCTATAACGACAAGGTTATTATGGCAGCAGGCGCTTTCGTCCAAGGCAGCTCCATTGAGCTTTCCGCCGATGGTCCCATCCGTCCGCCTTATGCAGTATACTTCCAGGGCGGTCTGACCTGGCTCCACGCAAAACTCGGTATTCTCAACAGCCTGCAAAAAATGGTCGATGCGGGTCTTGTAAAATTATAAGGAGGTGCTATTATGGATTGGCTATTCTTTTCTATTGCAACAGCTCTTTTGTGGGGCACTGCAGAACTGTTTTACAAAAAGGGCGCACTGCCTGACGAAAAATACTCCCACTTGAAAATCTGCGTTTGGGTGGGTGTCGTTATGGGTGCTCACGCAATTTTTACCCTACTGACGCAGGAAATTAACTACAACCCTATTAATCTGCTCTACTATTTGCCGGTATCCCTGCTGTATATCATTTCCATGGCATTCTCTTATTTTGGTATGCGTTTTTTGGAGGAATCCATTTCCGATCCCATTGAAAACACTTCCGGAGCCATTTGTAGCTTGCTGTGCGTCCTTTTCCTTGGTGATTCTCTAACTCCCTTCACGGTTGCTGCCATTGCTGTGATCGTAATCGGTGTACTGGGTGTTGGTTTCCTGGAAAACAAGGGCGAAACCCCCAGAAAGAAGAACTTGGGCAAAAAGCTGGCTATTGTAGCATTCTGTATGCCCTTTGTCTACGCCCTGCTGGATGCTGCCGGCTCCTTTGTGGATATTTTCTACCTGGACGACATCGCCAGCACTCCTCTGATTGGCGTAACCGAAGACACCATCGAAGACGTAGCCAATACCAGCTATGAGCTTACCTTCGCTCTGTTTGCTCTGTGCCTGTTCATTTTCATGAAAGCCAAGAAGGTTAAGTTTGGCCCCATTCCCAAGCATAAAGATAAGATCCTTGCTGCAGTATTTGAAACTGCCGGTCAGTTTACATATGTGTATGCCCTGAGCGGTAACGGTGTAATTGCCGCACCCATCATTTCCTCTGTTTGCGTGGTTTCCCTGCTGCTTTCCCGTATCTTCCTGAAAGAAAAGCTTTCCTGGAAAACCTACGCATTTATTGCTGTTGTCATTATCGGTATCCTCTTGCTGGCAGTGGCCGAAGAACTCTGATACCATACAAATCCCCTATTGAGGGAATTTGATATATAAAATATACAAAGACACCGGCAAAAACCGGTGTCTTTTTTCCTGTCATTTCCATTGACAAAAACAGTCACATATGGTAAAATACCATGCGATAAATTGAATGAACCGCTTAGGCGAAAGGAGCTTACTATGGCTATTCAAAACGCAAATACCAATATTCTGGGCGCTGCACCGAATATTCGTGTTTCCATTTTGGATCGTCTTTCCTCCGTTGACCTGTGTGCTTTCAATTCTCCTGATTATGCTGTTATTCCCGGCTTTTGCGATGTGCATGTGCATTTTCGTGAGCCGGGTTTTTCTTATAAGGAGACCATCCTTACCGGTTCTCTGGCAGCAGCACGGGGCGGCTATACCGCCGTGTGCACCATGCCTAACCTGAACCCAGTGCCTGACAGCAAGGCGAATCTGAAACAGCAGACAGACATCATCCGGCAGGACGGCATGATCCACATCTACCCCTACGGTGCCATTACCGTGGGTCAAAAGGGTCAAACCCTGTCTGACATGAAGGGTCTTGCCCCTAATGTTATCGCCTTTTCCGACGACGGCAAGGGTATCCAGAATCGCAGCATGATGAAAGAAGCCATGATCCGGGCAAAGCAGCTGAAAAAGCTCATCGTTGCCCACTGCGAGGACGAGTCCTTACTCAATGGCGGCTATATCCATGACGGTGATTATGCGAAAAATAACAGCCACCGGGGCATCTGCTCCGAAAGCGAATGGGGACAGATCAAGCGCGACCTGGAACTGGTGAAAGAGACCGGCTGTGCCTACCATATCTGCCACATTTCCACCAAGGAAAGTGTGGAGCTGATCCGCCAGGCAAAGAAAGATGGCTTGAATGTGACCTGCGAAACTGCCCCTCACTACCTCATTATGGATGATAGCTATCTGCAGGAAGATGGCAAGTTTAAGATGAATCCCCCTCTGCGCAGCCCCGAAGATCGGCAGGCGCTGATTGACGGCCTGATCGACGGCACCATCGACATGATCGCCACTGACCATGCCCCTCATTCCGGGGAAGAAAAGAGCAAGGGACTGGACGGCAGTAACTTCGGTATCGTTGGTATCGAAACCGCCTTTCCCCTGCTGTATACCTACCTGGTAAAAACGGACATCATTACCATGGAGCGGCTTTTGGAGCTGCTAGTAACCGCCCCCAGAAAGCGGTTCAACATTCCCATGGGCTGTGATTTCTCCATCTGGGATCTGCGGCAAAGCTATTATATCGATCCGGAGGAATTCCAGTCTATGGGCAAATCTACCCCCTTTGCCGGCTGGAAGGTGTCCGGAAAATGCCTTGCTACCGTCTGTGGCGGCAAGTTGGTTTGGATGGAAAAAGTAAGAAAGTAATGTACTGTGGATAAATTGGAGGCAATATTATGGCAAAGCGTACTGATTTGAAAAAGATTATGATCATCGGCTCTGGCCCCATCGTCATCGGCCAGGCTGCCGAGTTTGACTATGCCGGCACCCAGGCCTGCCTGGCTCTGAAGGAAGAGGGCTACGAGGTTGTGCTGGTTAACTCCAACCCCGCCACCATCATGACCGACACCACCATTGCGGACAAAGTTTATATGGAGCCCCTGACTCTGGAATATGTGGCTAAGATCATCCGCTACGAGCGCCCCGATGCCATCGTTCCCGGCATTGGCGGCCAGACCGGCCTGAACCTGGTCATGCAGTTGGAAAAGAAAGGCATTCTGAAGGAGTGCCGCGTGGAGCTGCTGGGTACTTCCAGCGCATCCATCGAACGAGCTGAAGACCGCGAGCTGTTCAAGGAGCTGTGCCAGTCCATCGGTGAGCCCGTTATCCCTTCTGAGATCACCTACTCCCTGGAAGAAGCCAAGGAAGCTGCTAATCGGATCGGCTACCCTGTTGTCCTGCGTCCTGCCTTTACCCTGGGCGGTACCGGCGGTGGCTTTGCCTACAACGAGCAGGAGCTGGTAGAGATCGGCCTGAACGCTTTCAAGCTCTCCCCTGTTCACCAGGTTCTGATTGAAAAGAGCGTTAAGGGCTACAAGGAGATCGAGTTCGAGGTCATGCGCGACAGCAACGACCACGCCATCACCATCTGCGGTATGGAAAACATCGATCCCGTGGGTGTCCACACCGGCGACAGCCTGGTGGTTGCCCCCATCATGACATTGAGCAAGGAAGACGAGAAGATGCTCAATGACTCCGCCATCAAGATCATCAAGGAGCTGAAGATCGAAGGCGGCTGTAATGTGCAGTTTGCTCTAAACCCCACCAACTCCGAATATTACCTCATCGAAGTCAACCCCAGAGTTTCCCGTTCCTCTGCCCTGGCCTCCAAGGCTTCCGGCTACCCCATCGCCCGGGTCACCGCCAAGATCGCTGTGGGCATGGCTCTGGAGGACATCAAGATCGCCAACACCAATGCCGCCTTTGAGCCTGCACTGGATTACGTCATTGCCAAGCTGCCCCGGTTCCCCTTCGACAAGTTCGCCTCCGCTACCAATAAGCTGGGCACTCAGATGAAGGCCACCGGCGAAGTGATGGGTATTGGCACTACTCTGGAAGAGTGCCTGCTGAAGGGCGTTCGCTCCCTGGAGATCGGTGCTTGCCATTTCCACCTTGCAAAGTTCGACAACATGACCACCGGTGCGCTGAAGGACTATATTCTGGAATTCCGGGATGACAATATCTTCGCCATCGCTGAGCTGCTGCGTCGGAACGTAACCGTTGCCGAGCTGCACGATATTACTAAGATCACCTCCTTCTTCCTGGAAGCTGTGGAGCGGATCGTTGCCATGGAGCGGAAACTTTCTGCCAATGTCGGTAATTGGGCTGTCCTCGAAGAAGCAAAGAAGATGGGCTTCGGTGATAAGTTCATCGCCAAGCTGTGGAACAAGAAGGAAATCGACATTTTCAACCTGCGTAAGGAAAAGGGTCTGTTCCCTGTGTTCAAGATGGTGGATACATGCCACACCGGTGCTTATATCCCCTACTTCTACTCCTCTTACCATGGTGAAAATGCCTCTGTTCTGACGAATAAGAAGAAGATCGTGGTGCTGGGTGCAGGCCCCATTCGTATCGGCCAGGGTGTTGAGTTTGACTATTCTACCGTCCATGCGGTTATGACCATTAAGCAGGCCGGCTACGAAGCCATCATCATCAACAACAACCCCGAAACCGTTTCTACCGACTACACCACCGCCGACAAGCTGTACTTCGAGCCTTTGACGGTGGAAGATGTCATGAACATCATCGAGTTTGAAAAGCCCGAGGGTGTTATTGCGTCTCTGGGCGGTCAGACCGCCATTAACCTGGCTCAGCCTCTGACCGACCGTGGCGTAAAGATCATCGGCACCGATTGTGCTGCCATCGACAAGGCCGAAGACCGCAACGCTTTTGAGCAGCTGCTGAACGAACTGAATATCCCCCGTGCCAAGGGTCGTGCTGTGACCAAGATCGAGGACGGCATCGCTGCCGCTGCTGAGATCGGTTACCCCGTTCTGGTTCGCCCCAGCTTCGTTCTGGGTGGCCGGGCTATGCAGATCGTTGCCAACGAGGATCAGCTGCGCAACTACCTGAAAACCGCTGTTGAGATCGACGAGGACAAGCCTGTTCTGGTTGACAAGTATATCCAGGGCCGCGAAGTGGAGATCGACGCCATCTGCGACGGCCGGGATGTGTTCGTTCCCGGCATCATGGAGCTGGTTGAACGTACCGGCGTTCACTCCGGTGACTCTATCTCCGTCTACCCCTCCTTCTCCATCTCCAACAAGGTCAAGGGCATCATCCTGCAGTACGCTAAGAAACTGGGTCTGGGTATCGGCATCGTGGGTCTTTACAACATCCAGTTCATCGTGGACAAGGATGACAATGTGTTTATCATCGAAGTCAATCCCCGTTCTTCCCGTACTGTTCCCTTCCTGAGCAAGGCCACCGGCTACTCTCTGGCAGATATCGCCACCGAGGTCATCCTGGGCAAGAGCCTGAAGGAACTGGGTATTTTCGACATCTACCCTGCCGAAAAGGAGCGCTGGTATGTCAAGGCCCCTGTATTCTCCTTCAATAAGATTCGCGGTCTGGACGCTTACCTGTCCCCCGAGATGAAGTCCACCGGTGAAGCCATCGGCTATGACCGAACCTTGAACCGTGCCCTTTATAAGGCCCTGCAGGCCTCCGGTATGCACCTGCAGAACTACGGCACCGTCCTTGCCACCATCGCTGATCGGGACAAGGAAGAGGCCCTGCCTCTGATCCGTCGATTCTACAACCTGGGCTTCAACATTGAGGCTACTGCCGGAACTGCCAAATTCCTGAAGGCAAACGGCATTCGCACGCATGCATTGGGAAAGATCAGCGACGGCAGTGAGGAGATTCCCAACGCCCTGCGCCAGGGGCATATTGCCTATGTGATCAACACCCGTGACCCCGGCTCCAACCAGAGCGACGGCATCCAGATTCGCCAGATCGCTACGGAGTACAATGTGACCATGTTCACCGCATTGGATACCGTTTCCGTTCTGTTGGATGTTCTGGAAGAGACCACCCTGACCATTTCCACCATCGACGCGTAATGCAATTATTCAATGTAGGGCGGGGGCTTGCTCCCGCCGCACAATAAACTTCAGGTGATGGAGACTATAATGGAAAATCAGGATTTAGACATTATCTATGCGCAGTTAAAAGATAAGTATGCTCTTTTGCTGACCAACACCTTTGCACTAGATGATGGTTACTCTATCGATGTAAAGGTTTTGTGCGGCAAATCTAAATTGGGTCGATTCCATCTCTACAAAGAATGCCCAGATGATAATCAGTTTGTTTTTTCTGTTGAATTAGCAAGCCCGAAGAAAATGACATCACACTCAGCCTGCGAAAAGTATACACACTGGCATCCCCAATCCGCGGAACTGGCAGTGAAAGATGTCATTGCGTTTATGGAAGGCACACATAAGTGGTTGTAAAATACGATTTACAGTGGGAGTAAGCCCCCGCCCTACAACAGTATTTCCCTCACAACAGCAAGGAGAAATTATGAAACAGAGCATTTTCAAGATCCTCAGCAACGAAGCGCTGACGGATTGCGTTTACAAAATGGTGCTGTCCGGAGATACCTCCGCCATCACCGCCGCCGGCCAGTTTGTGAATATCAAACTGGCCGGTCTGTTCCTGCGCCGTCCCATCTCCGTCTGTGACTATGACGAAAAGACCCTCACCATCGTTTACAAGGTGGTGGGCAAGGGCACGGAAGTCATGTCCAAGATGAAGCCTGGTCAGGAACTGGATATCCTCACCGGCCTAGGCAACGGCTACGATCTGTCCGCCGCCGGAGATAAGCCCGTGCTTTTGGGCGGCGGTGTGGGTGTTCCCCCCATGTACAACCTGGCAAAGAAGCTGATTGCTGAAGGCAAGAAAGTTTCCGTTATCCTGGGTTTTAATACTAAATCTGAGATTTTCTACGAAGAAGAATTCAAAAATCTGGGCTGCGATGTAACCGTTACTACTGTAGACGGCAGCTATGGCACCAAGGGTTTTGTAACTACCGCATTGGAAGACATGGACTACACCTACTTCTACACCTGCGGTCCGGAGCCTATGCTGAAAGCTGTCCATAAGGCATCTCGCACCTCCGGTCAGATGAGCTTCGAAGAGCGGATGGGCTGCGGTTTCGGTGCTTGCATGGGCTGCTCCTGCAAGACCCTCACCGGTTATAAGCGCATCTGCAAGGAAGGCCCTGTCATGCGAAAGGAGGAGATCCTGTGGGAAAGCTGAATGTAAATCTGTGCGGCATCCAACTGAGCAATCCCGTGATTCCTGCCTCCGGTACGTTTGGCTACGGTTACGAGTTTGCCGAACTGTACGACATCAACGAGCTGGGCACATTCTCCTTTAAGGGTACCACTAAAGATCCCCGGTTCGGCAACCCCACTCCCCGAATTGCAGAATGCCCTAATGGCATGATCAACGCCGTGGGTCTGCAAAATCCCGGTGTGGAAAAGGTTATTTCAGAAGAACTACCCAAGCTTGCCAAATGCTTCCATAAGCCCGTTATGGCCAATGTTTCCGGTTTTTCCGTGGAAGATTATGCCTACACCTGCGAAAAGCTGGACAAAGAAGCGCAGGTCGGCTGGCTGGAAGTCAACGTCAGCTGCCCCAATGTTCATGGCGGCGGCATGAGCTTCGGCACACAGCCCGAGGCCGCCGCAGAAGTGACCCGGGCAGTGAAAGCTGTAACCACCAAGCCGGTGATCATCAAGCTGTCCCCCAATGTCACCGACATCGTTTCCATCGCAAAGGCCTGCGAAGATGCCGGTGCCGACGGCATCAGCCTGATCAACACATTGCTTGGTATGCGCATCGACCTGCGGACTCGCAAACCGGTTATCGCCAACAAAATGGGCGGTTTCTCCGGCTCTGCCATCTTCCCTGTGGCAGTCAGAATGGTCTATCAGGTGGCAAATGCCGTAAAGATCCCCGTAGTGGGCATGGGCGGTGTCAGCAGCGCTGAGGATGTGATTGAAATGATGCTGGCCGGTGCAACCGCAGTTGAGGTGGGCGCAGCAAACCTGGTCAATCCGTACATCTGCCGGGACATTATCCGGGATCTGCCGGAGGTCATGGCAAAATATAGAATCGATAGCTTAGAAGAAATTATAGGAGGCGTAAAATAATGGGTAAGGACGTAATTGTAGCATGCGATTTTTCCTCCGCCGAGGCAACTTTCGCATTTTTAGACAAGTTCACGGGTAAGAAGCCCTTCGTGAAGATCGGTATGGAGCTTTACTATGCCGAGGGTCCCAGCATTGTTCGGGAGATCAAGGCCCGTGGCCACAAGATCTTCCTGGATCTGAAGCTCCACGACATCCCCAACACCGTCAAGAAGGCTATGGCTGTGCTGTCTAACCTGGATGTGGACATCACCAACCTCCACGCCGCCGGCACCACCGCTATGATGAAGGGCGCTCTGGAAGGTCTGACCCGTCCCGATGGCTCCCGTCCCTTGCTGATCGCCGTCACCCAACTGACCTCCACCGATCAGGAGGCTATGGAAAAGGACCTGCTGATCAACCACCCCATTGACGAGGTTGTCATGCACTATGCAGAAACCGCCAAAAATGCCGGCCTGGACGGCATTGTCTGCTCCCCCCTGGAAGCCGGCAAGGTTCACGGCCGCTGCGGTGAGAACTTCCTGACCATCACTCCCGGTGTCCGTTTCGCCGATGGCGATGTGGGTGACCAGAAGCGCGTCATGACCCCTGCCGCCGCCAAGGAAATCGGCTCTGACTACATCGTTGTGGGCCGTCCCATCACCGCTGCTGCCGATCCCGTGGCTGCCTACGAGCGCTGCGTGGCTGAATTCTGCGATTAAGGAGAAATAATCATGGAAAGCTACAAGAGAGAATTTATCCAATTCCTGCAGAGCGCAGGTGTGCTAAAATTTGGTGATTTTACCGCCAAGTCTGGCCGTAAGATTCCATACTTCATCAACGCCGGCATGATCAAGACCGGCGACCAGATCACCAAGATGGGTGAGTTTTATGCCAAGGCTTACTTCGACAAACTGGGTAAGAAGGAAGCTGTCCTGTACGGCCCTGCCTACAAGGGCATTTCTCTGTCTATTTCTGCTGCCGTTGCTCTAAGCAAGAACGGTCTGAACGTCCCCTTCTTCTTCAACCGCAAGGAAGTAAAGGATCACGGCGAAGGCGGTACCTTTGTTGGTTATGTTCCTCAGGCCGGTGAAGAGATTGTCATCATTGAGGATGTCATCACCGCCGGTACCGCAATCCGTGAGTCCATGGAGATTCTAAGCCACCTGGAAGGCACCAATGTCATCGCTACCTTCATCATGGTGGACCGCAAGGAAAAGGGCCAGGGCGAAAAGGGCGCTATGCAGGAAATCGAGGAACAGTTTGGCTTCCCTGTGTACTCCGTCGTGGATGTCTATGACATTATCGAGTATCTGGAAGAAGACCCCGTCAACGAAGAAAACGTCACCCGGATCAAGAACTATCTGGCTGTAAACGGAGCAAAGTAAATGAGAAGTCTGATCAGTATTCTGGATTTTTCCGTGGCTGAGCTGGATCAGCTGATCGCCACCGCAAAAGATATCATTGCACATCCCGAAAATTATCGCGAAAAGTGCCGCTACAAGAAGCTGGCCACCCTGTTTTTTGAGCCCTCCACCCGCACCCGGCTGAGCTTTGAAGCAGCCATGCACGAGCTGGGCGGAAGCGTCATTGGTTTCAGCGAGGCCAGTTCATCCTCTGCATCCAAGGGCGAGAGCATGGCCGATACCGCCAAGATTCTCAGCTGCTATGTGGACATTATGGCCATCCGGCACCCCAAGGAGGGCGCACCCTATGTTGCCTCCCGGAACGCCTCTGTGCCTGTCATCAATGCCGGTGACGGCGGCCACCAGCACCCCACCCAGACCCTGGCTGACCTGCTGACTATTTCCCGGGAAAAGGGCCGCCTGAACAACCTGACCATCGGCCTGTGCGGTGACTTGAAGTACGGCAGAACCGTGCACTCCCTCATCGAGGCTATGAGCCGCTACGAAGGTATCAACTTCGTGCTGATCTCCCCCGAGGAGCTGAAGCTTCCCAGCTATGTGCGCTTCAATGTGCTGGAAAAGCACCACATTCCCTATACCGAGGTAACTTCTCTGGAAGATGCTATGCCTCAGCTGGATGTGCTGTACATGACTCGTATCCAGCAGGAGCGGTTTGACGATGTGGAAGAATATAACCGTCTGAAGGACAGCTATGTGCTGACCCCCGAAAAGATGGAGCTGGGTAAGGCCGACATGTGCGTGCTGCATCCCCTGCCCCGTGTCAACGAAATCAGCGTTGCTGTGGATGACGATCCCAGAGCCGCTTACTTCCGCCAGGCCCTGAACGGCAAATACATGCGTATGGCCTTGATCCTGAAACTGTTGGAAGAAGCAGCCAACCCTGTTAAGGAAGCCATCGACACGGAAGGCCTGGTGTACAACCGGGTTTGTAAGAATCCCAAGTGCATTTGCCAAACCGAGCAGGAGCTGCCCCAGATCGCACGGCTCACCGATCCCAGTGAGAATGTGCACCGCTGCATCTACTGCGAGCAGAAAGTATAATACAGTTCATACCTCCCTCTCTGAGGGTAGCGAAGCGAATTTAAATTACGATTGCTTAGCAATTACCAAAGAACAATGGCAAAAAGGACGGCTCATATGAGCCGTCCTTTTTGACTGAGGGAGTTATTATGTTATTTACGCCATTTTCTGAGTTTCAATTCCGAGCCCAAAAGCATATCCAGTAGGAAGAATGTTGCGTTGCCCATGATCAGTGTGACAATGGTCATCACTGTGCCCATTTCTTCAAATTCTTTCAGCAATTCCGCCATACCGAAAACATGCATCAGCACCCAGTACAGCGCCAAAATCACAGCATTGAAAAGCAGGGCTTTCCACAGCCATTTGAGGGGCCATTTATCCATGACGGGCTTCAAAAGCGGATAATAGCCGATGGCCGCGAATACCGCCGCTGCCTCCTTATCCGGGGACAGAAGCAGGCTCAAGATCGCCACCGCGCCGTACCATGCCCAACCGATTCGAGTAGGAAAATACTTTCGTACTGCCTTCAACAGCAGCATGCACATGGCCGGGCAGATGAAGGTGGTCGCCGGTATCATACCACCCATAGCCATAATCACTACCGCCAGGGCCGCGAATATGCCGCCCAGGGCTACCGGATTTGCCGCGTTACGCCTTGCCATTGCGCTTGAGAAGGTCATACTTAATGTCCCAGAGCTTCTGGCTCAGGTCCACATAGTAGGTATGCGGATTGTCAAACCGCTTCACTTCATCCCACAGCATATCCACCTGCTGCAGGCAGTAGGTGCGAACTTCCTCTAAGGTGGGGCACTGATAAACCAGCTCACCCTTGACAAAGATGGGTACCTGCAGCTCCTTTGCGGTGAAGTTATAGACGGTCTTGGTCTTCCAGGTAGCTTCGGGATCAAAGATCTCCATATCACGGCTATCGTCCACAGTCTCATCGCTCAGGCACAGATAGTCAGCGATTGCCTTGCCGGTGTCATTGCCGAAGAAACGGTAAAGCTTTTTGAAATGGGGATTGGTGATCTTACCCACATTTTCAGAAATCTTGATCTTGGGCAGAATTGTGCCGTCGTCCTGTTCCACAGCGGCCAGCTTGTACACACCACCGAAAACAGGTTCGCTTCTGGCGGTAATCAGCCGCTCACCCACACCAAACATATCGATCTTGGCGCCCTGGCGCAGCAGATCCTGAATGATATACTCGTCCAGGGAGTTGGACACAGAGATCTTACACTCGGTCCAGCCGGCTTCGTCCAGCATCTGCCGGGCTTTCTGGGTCAAGTATGCCATATCGCCGGAGTCCAGGCGAATGCCGCACTTAGTGATACCCTTGGGCTTCAGCACTTCGTTAAACACCCGAATTGCATTGGGTACGCCGGATTTCAGCGTATTATAGGTGTCCACCAGCAAGGTAGCATTTTCCGGATATATCTCGCAGTAAGCCTTAAAAGCCTCGTACTCGGAGTCAAACATCTGCACCCAGGCATGGGCCATGGTACCGCCGGCATAAACGCCGAAGAGCTGATCGGAAATGGTGCAGGCAGTGCCGTTGACACCGCCGATATAGGCCGCACGGGAACCCAGAATTGCCGCATCCGCACCTTGTGCGCGACGGGAGCCGAACTCTAGTACCGTTCTGCCCTGAGCCGCACGAACCACACGGTTCGCCTTGGTGGCAATCAAACTCTGGTGGTTAACGGACAGCAGCAGGAAAGTCTCAATCAGCTGCGCCTCAATGGCCGGAGCACGGACAGTGATGATGGGCTCGTGAGGGAAAATGGGTGTTCCCTCGGGCACAGCCCAGATGTCACCGGTAAATTTGAAATTAGCCAAATACTCCAGAAATTCCTCGCTGAACAGCTTTCTGCCACGGAGGTATTCAATATCCTCCGGGCTAAAATGAAGATCCTGAATGTAGTTGATGATCTGCTCCAGACCGGCGGCAATGGCAAAGCCACCACCATCAGGACAGCGGCGGAAGAACAGATCGAAATAGCAGATCCGATCCTTGTAGCCCTTCTCAAAGTATCCGTTGCCCATGGTTAATTCGTAGAAGTCACAAAGCATGGTCAGGTTCAATTTTTCTTGTACTGCCATAGTTTATCCCTCTTTCTATTGAAGTTGATATTATTATATCGAATAGCTATGCAAATAGCAACTGTTTTTTATTGACGCAGGTGGTTTTTTCTAGTATACTGAAAAGAAAAAGGAGGTATGTCCAATGGAAATTCAAGTTGGTATGAAAGGCGAAGCTTCCATTTTGGTGGAACGGGAGGATACCGCTGCGGCTGTTTGCTCCGGTACTCTGCTGGTCTATGCCACTCCCTGCATGATTGCACTGATGGAAGGCGCTGCCGTAGAAGCGCTAAACGGGTGCCTTTCTGAGGAGCAATCCTCTGTAGGCATTGAGCTGAATGTCCGCCACACCGCTGCCACGCCCGTAGGCATGGAGGTTCGTGCAGAGGCTGTAGTCACCGCCGTCGAGGGGAAAATCATCACCTTCGAGGTGAAGGCCTTTGATGAAGCCGGTGAAATCGGTTCCGGTACCCACAAGCGGGCCATTATCCACGCTCAGCGATTCTTGGATAAGACTTACGCAAAATTGTAAAATAGTTTCAGGGCGCGTTTTGCAACGCGCCCTGTTTTTATTACCGGTAGAAGGAATTCCCGCCAATAAACTCACGAACCAGGCTGGTCGGTGGAATCTCATCGTCCACATCGGCTTCCTGAACGAAGTTCAGCACCTTAACAATGGAGCGAACTGCATCATAAGCAGGATCTTCCGGCGGAACAGCGGTCAGCAACGGGAAAATATGCTTTTTCAGCACCGCCAACTCATACAGTGTGGAACTGTTGAAAATCACATCCGCATTCTCCTGGTAGGGGAAAATCCACCGTTTTTCGCCCCTGCGGACAGAATCCCACATATCAATGGTGCGCTCTACAGAAGTGCCACGGCTTTCATAGTCACGTACGATTCGCCGCAGAAGCCGCAGGTAACTGGTGGGGATCCGGTTGTGGTCATCCAGGTTCAGCGGAATCAAGGGGCTGACAAAGAGGCGGAATACCAGATTGCCGTCCAAACCCTCAGGCAGTAGCACAGGATTCAGTGCATGCAGACCTTCCACAATAATGACAGTATCCTCATGTAGCTTCATCTTGTGACCAACCCACTGCCGCTTGCCCAGCTTGAAGTTGAAGATGGGAATCTCCACTTCCTCCCCTGCCAGCAGCGCCGCCAGGTGTTGACCGAACAGCTCGGTATCAATGGTGTTAATATGCTCCAAATCCACCTTGCCATCCGGGCCGGGCAGAATCTGATCCCGATCAAGGTAGTAATCATCCAAACTCATAAGGACAGGCTTCTTACCATAGACCCGAAGCTGAGTAGCCAGGCGGTTGGCAGAGGTAGTCTTACCGGAAGAGCTGGGACCCGCCAGCATCACAGCCTTGGCACCCCGTTGACAGACCATATCCGCCACCTGGGAATAGCGCTTTTCGTGGAGGGCTTCATTGACCCGGATCAGTTCCCGGATGCGGCCGGATGCAACCAGCTCATTCAGGTCCGCCACCGTCTCGCATTCCATAAGCTCGCCCCAGCGCTCACCTTCTGAGAAAACATTGAAGAAGTTGGGAGATTCCCGGAAATCTGCTACCCGATCAGGATTGGCATCATCGGGATACACGAAGATAAATCCACCGGGGGCATCGAGAATATCCCACACCTTCAGATAGCCGGTCGAGGGCGCCATTTCGCCGTAATAATAGTCAGCAAAATCGCCGTACGCATAGATGTCAAAATACTCCCAGGTACGCCAGGACAGCAACCGGGCCTTATCCTCCTGTCCCTGGGCAGTATAGCTGGCAATGGCCTCCTTGGTGGTCCAGCGGCTGCGGATCAGCGGAATGTCCATTTCCACGATTTTCTGTACCTGCTCTTTCAGCTTTGCAGCAGAAAAATTCTCCGCCCCGGTAACCTTTACAAACAGGCCCGCACCGATGGTGCAGTTCATCTTTGCCCGAGCTTCGGGCCACAACTGCCGCAGCGCCAAAAACAGCGCAAACTGGGCAGTACGGCTGTAGGCCTCCTTACCGGCTTCATCGCTGTACCGCAGCAGATGTACCACACCCTGGGATGCTGACATTGCCCGACGCACCGAGGGGCGCTCCGGAAGTGTCTCTTTCTGCCGGAAGGGTATGTAATTGAGTGTAAAGACTTCACCGGCCAACTTTGCTGCCAAGGGTTCTGTGGAGAGTTTCCCGGTGGCCAGGCCTAATTCACGCAAAATATCCAACAGGGATTGATCCTGCTTTGCATCCACCAATTGCCCGTCAATAATCAGTTTCATAAAATCGCTCCTTTCTGCTTTATTCCGTCTTGCTGCTTTGTTTCAGGCGCAGCAGTTGGAAAGCATTGATGATGATCAGGCCCAAATTCAGCAACACCACCGGCCAGGTGTTACTCAGCGCCGCGTAAATTGCGCTGATCACCGAACCGGACATGTTGATGATCCGCAGTTTGACCACAGATGTCATCATCATGGACAACAGCACCAAGGCTGTGCCCAGGTAACCAAACAGTTCCAAATAAATGTTCATCGTTTCTCCTTGCCGAGGAGTACCGTTATCCCTCAATATCTTTCGATCTGGGACGTACAGGATCGAAAGCTTCTTTGGTATATCCGCAACCGGGGCACTCATAATAGTCCGGCAGGTCTTTAAATTCTGTGCCCGGAACAATGCCTGCTCTGGTGTCGCCGATCTTTTCATCATAAATATAGCCACACAGCTCGCAAATATACTTCATAACCGACACTCCTCTAATTATGTTCCTGCTGGCTGATCGTTCACCAAAAGGCCGCAAAATGGCCGACTACCTCGGTGATTTATCAACCGGTAGTCGACCATTTACGGTGGTTCGTAGAAACGCTTGCCCATATTGCAAGTATATACCTTTAACAGATACCTAATTATAGCATATATGCACAAAAATTGCAAGTTATTTTTTTAGTTTTACAACAAAATGCCGTCACCGCTATAACGGTGACGGCATTTGGGAAATACGGTTATTGATACATCGCCATATACGGGCCGTGGGCCTCGATCAGCTCATCGACCATTTTTTTCATATCGTCAATGGAGAGCTCAGCTGCCGTATGCGGATCCAGCATTACAGCCCGGAGGATATCCTCCCGCTTCCGGGTACGAGCCGCTTCAATGGTCAAAAGCTGGGTATTGATATTGGTCATATTCATTGCCGCCAACACCGGAGGCAGATGTCCCACATAGGTCGGATGAATGCCAGTGTTGTTCACAAGGCAAGGCACCTCCACACAGGCATGCTCCGGGAAATCTTCGATCAGATGACCGGTATTCAGCACATTGCCGCCGATCTGGAAGGGCACATTGGTCACCACCGCCTCCATGATATAGGAAGCGTATTCTCTGGTGCGCTTGTGGCCCAGCTGGGAATCGCCCAGCAACGCCTCGGACTGTTCTTTCCAGCCCTTGATCTGCTTGATACATCTTCTGGGGTACTCATCCAGAGGGATGTTGAACTGATCGATCAGCTCCGGATACCGGGATTTGATGTAGAAAGGATTGTATTCTGCATTGTGTTCGCTGGATTCGGTGCAGTAGTATCCCAGTTTGTCAATATAGTCAAATCGCACCATATCACCGTGCTTTTCGGTGGCATTCTTTTGCTTGGCTCTGCTGCGGATCTCGGGATACAGATCATTTCCATCCTTATCCCGGATAGAAAGCAACCAGGCCATGTGGTTAATACCGGCGATCTGCTCGATCCGACCCTCCAGCTTGTCTTCCATACCAAGGGCCTGCAAAAGCCGCTCCGAGCAGATCTGAACACTATGGCACAGTCCCACATTACGGATGTTGCTGTAACGGGAAATATAGCCGGTGAGGATGCCCATAGGATTGGTGTAGTTCATAAACAGCGCATCCGGACACACTTCTTCCATATCCCGGACAAATTCTTCCATCACAGGAATGGTACGAAGACCGCGCATAATACCGCCAATGCCCAAAGTGTCCGCAATGGTCTGCCGCAGACCGTACTTCTTGGGGATCTCAAAATCGATGACGGTGCAAGGCTCATAACCGCCCACCTGAATGGCATTGACCACAAAGGTCGCACCCCGGAGGGCTTCCTTGCGCTGTTCGACCCCCAGGTAGGTCTTGATCACCGCCCGGGATTCGTTGATATTGCGGTTGATGGTGCAAAGGATCCGGTTGCTCTCCTCCAGGCGGACCGGGTCGATGTCATAAAGGGCGATCTCGCAGCGGCGCAGCGCCTCTGTAGACATCACATCTCCCAACACATTTCTCGCAAATACTGTACTGCCTGCCCCCATGAATGTAATTTTTAACATAATTTTCTCCTCATATTTTATATTTCAAAATAAAAACCGCAGTCAGCCTTTGCCAACTGCGGTTTTGGGAACAAATTAACCGCCGGTTGGATTTTCGCCGATGGTCATGATGTCATAAGGTGTGGTCTGGTATACGAAATAGTTGAGCCAGTTGGAGAACAGCAGATTTGCGTGTCCTCTCCAACGGACGATTGGCTCCTGGGTGTCATCGTCATTGGGATAGTAATTCTCCGGCACCCGGATAGGCAGGCCCTGGTTCTTATCCCGCAGGTACTCTGTTTCCAGTGTCAGCGGATCGTACTCAGAATGGCCGGTAACAAAAATATGTCTGCCACCCTTGTTCATCACTGCGTAAACACCGGCTTCTTCGGAAGATGCGATGATTTTCAGCTCCGGTACAGCCTCAATATCCGCTCTGGAAATGGTGGTATGACGGGAATGGGGTGCCCAAAACTCATCATCAAAGCCCCGGAGCAGAATAGCCCGCTTGTAGTCCCGGGTGTGTCGGTAAACACCAAAGAGTTTTTCCGGCAGCGGATACTTCTTGATGCCATAGTGATAGTAAAGACCTGCCTGTGCGCCCCAGCAGATATGGAAGGTGGAATGGACATGGGTCTTGCTCCACTCCATAATTTGGCACAGCTCGTCCCAGTAATTCACATCCTCAAATTCCATCAGTTCCACCGGTGCGCCGGTAATGACCATGCCGTCGAACTTCCGATCCTTCAGCTCGTCAAAGCTCTTATAGAATGACAGCATATGCTCCTGGGAAGTATTCTTCGGCCTATGGGATGTGGTGTGCATCAGCGTCAGATTCACCTGCAAAGGTGTGTTGCCCAACAGCCGGGAAAGCTGGGTCTCCGTGACGATTTTGGTGGGCATCAGATTCAGCAGAACGATTTCCAGAGGACGGATGTCCTGCTTGATAGCCCGGTCCTGGTGCATGACAAAAATATTCTCCTGCTGCAATGCTGCGGCTGCCGGCAGATCATTGGGAATGCGGATCGGCATGACGATACCCCCTTTCGGTAAAATTCGGGTTTATTTTACCCTATGGCACCGATTTTGTCAATCTTCGTTCCGGGATAATAGTGGGCTAAAATTTCCTGGCAGGTGCTACCGGTAACCGCCATAGCATCGGCTCCATACTGGCTCATGCCCACCCGGTGGCCTTTCCCCATGGTGGTGATCAAAATACTCCCGTCAGATACCGACATAGTAAAGGCTGTGGAATTCAGCCTCAGCAGCTGCCGCAGCCGAACGCCGGTATAGCTGACGCCTGCCACAACCATGGTGGCAACACCACCGCCTTCGGTATATGTCACCACACCCAGCCAGTCCTTAGGGTGTCCGGACAGTTCCCTGCCCAAGGCACAGGCAAATTCTGATGGGGTAAAACTGACTGTTTTACTGTAGGGCAAGGCCTGCTCCTCACCGGGGCTGTCCACTGCTTGCAGATACGGAATATCCGTGCCCCAAACCGCCACAGCGTCTTCCGTTTTGCCACCGGAGCAGGAAAAATAGGTTGCTTCCGCCAGTTCTCCATGGTAGGTCAAAACTTGTCCGGCGGTGGCCTCCACCGCTGCGGTAATCTTTAATACATCTGCCAATGTTCCCCGATCCTTTCGGTAATCCTCCGGAGAAATATAGGCCTGGCAGCAGCCGGGATCTGTGCATACCGCCCCCTGAGGGTGACGAATGCCCTCCGTAACGCGTTTCATGGCATATGTACGGGCCACCACCGCCTGGGCTTTTAGTGCTTCCGGCGCAAAGGATGCAGGCATTTCCGCCAACACAACTCCTACAACATATGTATCCAGTTCCATAGAAATCACTTCCCCATCCATGCGCAAAACCGGGATCTGACAGGACTCCGTTCCTTCCGGCACGGTGGCTTGCTCTGATGTTTCCGGGGGCTGTATCTGCAGCTGCGGCATTGAGTCCGCAGCCCCCCTGCCCAGCCGGGCCGTCAGCCCGGGCAGTATCAAGCCCAGGATAAATGCCGCCAGTATCTGTTGCCACTGCTTATCCATACATATCACCCCGGGTCTATTGTACCAACAGTCGGTTTTGTAACCTGCCGAATTCCGGCGAAATTGTTTCCAAATTTATCCCAGTCCTTGACATCGTCCCCGGCGACAAGTATAATTTATGGTAGATTTACTCGAAAGGTCACGAAATATGAAAAGATCGATGAAACGAATTCTACCGGTCCTTTTGGTCCTGGTGATTCTCGGCAGTATCTGCTGGTATCTGCTGGTCTATGACCGGGGTTTTACCCAGGATATCCTGCTGCAAAGCGCCAGATTTTTTGAAGGTCACGGCCAGCACAGCATCGCCGCCTGGTTCTACGACCAAGCTTACCGGCAGTCCAATAACGACGCCAAGGTGGCCATTGAACTGGCAGAACAGTTCAAACAGGACGGTAACTATACCAAAGCGGAATATACCCTGTCCAACGCCATTGCCGACGGCGGCAATGTAGACCTGTACATCGCCCTGTGTAAAACCTATGTGGAGCAGGATAAGCTTCTGGACGCAGTCCGGATGCTGGACAAGGTTTCTGACCCCCAGATCAAGGAGCAGCTGGATGCCCTGCGCCCCGCAACTCCTGTTCCCAATCCTGCACCGGGCTATTACAGCCAGTACATTTCCGTTTCCCTCGAATGTCCTAACGGCACCCTGTATACCACCACCGACAGCCAGTACCCCTCTATCCATGATGAACCCTACTCCCAGAGCATCCAGCTGGTGGGCGGTGAAAATACCATCTATGCATTGGCTGTGAGCGAAAACGGCTTGGTCAGCGAATTGGCTGTACTGGGCTATGTGGTCGGCGGTGTCATTGAAGATATCACCCTTGCCGACCCTGCCATCGACAGCGCTGTTCGGCAGATTCTGAACAAGGGATCGGATGTGGTCCTTTCTTCCGTGGATCTTTGGACCATCACCAGTTTCACTATGCCCACCGAGTCTGTAGATTACAGCGATCTGCAGTATCTGCCGTATCTCGAAAGCCTGACCATCGATAAGGGCAATTTTGCAAACCTCACCGGTCTGTCCCCCTTGTCCTACCTGAAGGAGCTGACCATCCGCAACTGCGTGCTGACCTCTGCCGACCTGGCGGTGATCGCTTCCCTGCCCAATCTGCAGAAGTTAACTCTGGATAACTGCAGCCTGTCCAGCCTGACGAATCTGTCCGCCGCACAGAATCTGACCTTCCTGAACCTGAATAATAATGCCATCCGAGACTTGAGTGTCATTGCTACCATGTCCAAACTGGAAGCGCTGAGTCTGAGCCATAACGCGCTGACGGATCTAAGTCAGCTCTCCGTGCTGACCAATCTGAAAGAGCTGGATGTATCCTATAATTCCCTGACCTCCATCGCGCCACTGTCCAGCTGCACCAATTTGTGGGCCATTGATATTTCCAATAACAAAATCGACACCCTGGAGGGCATCGACCATCTAAAAAAACTGTCGGTACTGAAAGCCGATCATAACAAACTGACCGATGTTAACCTGCTGGTTGCCAACACCGCACTGACAAAGATGGACCTTTCCCATAATTCCCTAACGAGCATTGCCCCCCTGGCCGAGTTAAACAGTCTGGAAACCCTGCTGTTTGACTATAACGAAGTTTCCGAGCTGCCCAAGTGGGATAAAAATTGCAGTTTGGTCATCATCCAGGGTAATCACAACAAGATTGCGTCCGTAGAACCATTATCCGGTCTTTTGAACCTCAACTATGTGATTCTGGAATATAACGACCTGACCAATGTGGATGCTTTGGCCACCTGCCACACCCTGATCCAGGTAAACATCTTCGGCAATAAGGTCAAGGATGTCTCCAAGCTGACCGATCAGAGCATCATCGTCAATTACTCTCCTGTATAACCGTTCAGCCCATCCGAATGATGGGCTGAAAATTTTACTTGACATACCTAGATGTCCGATGTATTATATACATAGATAATCTAGGTACAGGAGGTATGTCATATGAAGATCGAAAAAAGCCTGCTTTCCGGCAGCACCCCCATGCTGATTCTTTCACTGTTAAAGGACGGCGACAAGTACGGCTATGAAATGGTGGAAACTCTGGCAAAGCGCTCTGACGACACCTTTCAGCTGAAGGAAGGCACCCTCTACCCCCTGCTCCACGCCCTGGAAAAGGAAAAGTTCGTGGAGTCCTATTCCAAAACTGCTCCCAATGGCCGGGAAAGAAAATACTACCGGCTGACCCGTTCCGGCCGGGAGCAGCTGGAGTACAAGGAAAAGGAGTGGAAACTGTTCACCGAGAAGGTCAACGCAGTCTTGGGCTGCGCCGGTGTGTGAGGTAGGCCTATGGAACACTGGAAACTCACCAAATGGTGCACCGAAGCGGTGACCAAAATCAAATACCCTCCCGATAGAAGAGCAGTCTATGATGAGCTGCGGCAACATCTGGACGACCGATGTGAGGATTTTCTGGCACAAGGTATGTCCAAGGAAGAAGCTGCCGCAAAAGCGGTAGAACGAATGGGCGATCCTCACGAACTGGCAGTCCAACTGGCCGCCATCCACCGGCCGTTTTGGCCCTTTGCCTACAGCATCAGTAAATGGCTGCTTCGCATCGCAGCATCATTCGTGGCTCTGGCCATTCTTGGCTCTATTGTTGCCTACATTGACAATACGCAAAATGAGCGCAGCGACAGGCTATATACCCGCCCCACAGAACCTACCTTTACCCAGTTCCTGTATGCCGAGCCAAACTGCACCGACTCCTCCGACGGGTATACCTTCACCGTCACCCGTGCTGCTCTGCATCAAAATACAATTTCGGACCCCGAATTGGGAGAGGTTTCGTCTACACACCTCTATATCGAAATGCGGGTAACCAAGCAGAATCCTTGGGCTGAAGATTGCAGCGTAATCTACAAGTTTTGGGGTACAGACAACTGCGGAGAGGTCTATGGGCGTTACTCTATAAACCCCGATAATTATCAGTCATGCAGCACGTCCGCCTTTAGTGACCTCTACGAATACTACGATTTCGAAGTTGTGATCGCCCAACCGGAAAACCTCACTTGGTACGAATTGCGTTATGACGCAGCCGGGCGGGATATTGTACTGCACATCGATCTGACGGGAGGTGACGGTATATGAAAAAGCTATCTGCCTTTTGGGCGCGCATTCCCAGACCCCTGCGCACCATTTTACATATCGTAGCCATATTGCTCTGCGTGGTAATATATTATGGCGCCATCGGTGCCCCCTCCCTCACAACCGAGATGCAGTATCGGCGGGTAGAACAAAGCCATATGATCGGTCCCGGTACCATCTTAGGCACAGAGGCCATATCCGGTAATGGTCAGCAGCAGTTGTTGATTGCCAAAAGCGATACCCACGTGATGCTATACCGCTACACCGAGGAAAGCAAAACAACATCTTATGACCTTGTGTATCGTAAAAATCACGGAGATTTGATGATCTTAGCGGCCGGTGGCAGACTCCCAACGTATAGTGTAAGTGAAGATTTCAGCCTGCCCGTCATACTTTTCGATAACTACCCCACCGCTGTCCGGGCAGAAGTAGAGTTTACGATGTCTACACCGGATGACGAATACGCATACCCCCATACTACGCAGCATTACCAAAAACACTTCTTCCTGGAGTCAAATCGCAACAATGAAGGTTATTTTTACTTTGAAATCCAGCACAAAGCCTATACAAGCCGCTTATACACCAAAATGCTGAACGCAATTGTCAACATTTCCCTAGGTGTCAACTACAGTTCCGCAAAGGATGCCATCGTCCCCATCTCCGTCCGCTTGTACGACCAAAACGATCAGCTGATCTTAGATCAAATCATTTACTTCCGCACCGTCACTGCAGATGGCTTCCGCCCCTAAAAAAGAACTCCGGATCTCTCCGGAGTTCTTTTTTATGGAAGTTTTTACAGGTTGCACAAAGGCCCCCTTGTGTAAAGGGGGCTGGCAGCCGATCAGGCTGACTGGGGGATTGTTTTGAACAGGATTTGTCACCAACTATGTGCATGATTGTAACCCATCTCAACAATCCCTCCGAGCGAAATCAGCAATTTCGCCCACCTCCCTTTACACAAGGGAGGCTGTATCATGCATTTTCCAGAATCAGCTTCAGGGCTTCGTCTACGGTCTGCTTGCGCACAGCCTCCCGATCGCCGGAAAAGCGGTACTGCTTCACGATGGAGAATCCGTCGCTTTCAAAGCCGATAAACACCGTGCCCACGGGATTGCCGAACTTGTCCCCGCCGGGGCCTGCCAGGCCCGTGACGGACACGGCAATGCTGGCGCTGATCAGCTTGCGGACACCGGCTGCCATGGCCTGTGCCACAGGCGCAGATACCGCACCATACTGTTTCAACAGTTCGCCGTCCACACCCAAAACGGTTTTCTTCACCTTGTCGGTATAGCTGACAACGCCGCCCTTGTACACCGCGGAGCTACCGGGCACAGCAGTCAGCGCCGCGCCGATACCGCCGCCGGTACAGCTTTCTGCCGTAACCAGGGTCTTGCCGTTGAGCTTTTCAATTACTTCAAATGCCAGGCTCGTCATGGTATTTCACCGCAATTCTTTCAATATTTTCCAGGGCTCTGGTAATCAGCGCCTCTCTGTCCAACTTCTCTTCCGCATGGAGAAGCTGACCCAGGGTGGGCTTGGTCTTGGGATGCTTGGGGGTAAAGACTGTGCAGCAATCTTCGTAAGGCAAAATAGAGGTTTCCATGGTGCCGATCTTCCGGGCAATGGTCACGATCTCTTCCTTGTCCATGCCAACCAGGGGCATGAAGATAGGAATATCCACCACCGCGCCGGTAACTGCCATGGCTTCCATGGTCTGAGATGCCACCTGTCCCAGATTCTCACCGGTAATCAGCGCGCCACAGCCATCGTGCTTGGCGATGCGCTGGGAAATCTCCATCATAAACCGGCGCATAATGAGCGTGAAGTATTCTTCGGGGCAGTTGTCCCGAATGGCTTCCTGGATCTCGGTAAAGGAAACGATATTCAGGGTCATCTTGCCGCAGTACCGGGTCACCAGCCGGGCAAGCTCGACAACCTTGTCCTTCGCCAGCTGAGAAGTATAGGGGTACGAGAAGAAGTGAACACACTCGATCTCCACGCCCCGCTTGGCGATCATATAGGCCGCCACAGGAGAGTCGATGCCACCGGACAGCAGACACATGGCTCTGCCGCCCACACCGGTAGGCAAACCGCCGGCACCGGGCTCTGCCGGACCGTGGACATAAGCCGCCAGATCACGAATCTCCACATATACGGTGTAATCCGGATGCTTCACATCCACTTCCACCGTCGGATGGGCCTCTGCCAACCGTCCGCCGATCTCCTGGGACAGCTGAATGGAGGTCATGGGAAAACGCTTATCAGAACGCTTGGATTCCACCTTGAAGGACTTTGCACAATCTAAATCGTCACCCAGATAATTCTCAACAGCCTCAAAAATGGCATCCAAATTCTTTTCACAGGGACGGCAGCGACACATGCTGACTACGCCAAAAATGCTCCGGCAGGCTTCCCAGGCACCGTCCACATCGCACAGCTCGTCCATAGGCTCCACATACACCGTCGACTGCATCAAATACACATCAAAATTGCCGTAGGGCTTCATCCGGCGGCGGACATTCTGCCGCAGCTTGCTTTCAAACTGCCGCTTGTTCGCGCCCTTTAGGACGATCTCGCCCAACTTTAACAGAAAAATCTCTTTCATCATACAATCACCTTATCGATTTCCTAAATTCACTGCTCGGTACTGAATTGCCTCGGCAATGTGCTGGGGCTGGATTTCTTCACTGCCATCCAAGTCCGCCACTGTCCTGGCGACTTTCAGTATCCGGTCATAGCTCCGGGCAGTTAGGCCCATAGCATCGAAGGCCTGCTTCATAAGCGCTGCAGACGCTTCATCCAGCTGACAGAATTTCCGCATCTGGTCAGGGCCCATCCGGGCATTGCACATATTTCCGTCACCCGAGAACCGCTCATGCTGCCGCTTTCTGGCTGCGTCCACTCTCTGCTTTACCGCAGAGGAAGGCTCCGCTTCTGCTCTTGCCCGCAGATCTTCAAAATGTACTGCAGGAACTTCCACCACAATGTCGATTCTGTCCAGAAGTGGGCCGGAGATCCGGCTGCGGTAACCCTGCACTGCCTGCTCCGAACAAGTACACCGCCCGGAAGGATCGCCATACCAGCCGCATTTGCAGGGATTCATGGCACAAACCAGCATAAATTCCGCCGGATAGGTCACCGCACCGATGACACGGGAAATAGTCACCTGGGCATCCTCCAAAGGCTGGCGCATCATATCCAGGGTATCTTTCCGGAATTCCGGCAATTCATCCAAAAACAGCACGCCCTTGTGGGCCATAGAGATCTCACCGGGCTTGGGATTGCTGCCGCCACCGGCAAGGCCTGCATTGGAGATGGTATGGTGGGGACTGCGGAAAGGTCGCCGTGTCACCAAAGGCTCTTTGCTGGTCAGCAGACCCATTACAGAATAAATCTGGCTGACTTCCAGAGATTCTTCCCAGGTCATGGTGGGCAAAATCGAGGGCAGCCGCTTGCTGAGCATACTCTTACCGGAGCCGGGAGGGCCGATGAGCAGCACATTGTGGCTGCCGGCAGCGGCCACTTCCAGAGCGCGCTTCACATTCTCCTGCCCCAACACCTCTTTAAAGTCCGGCTCTTGAACGGTAGACGGTGTGGGGACCCACAGCGGCTCTTCCTGTAAAACCGTCTCCCCATTCAGCCCGGCAACCAACTCCCGGATATTGCGGATGCCGTAAACCGCCGGCCCCCGGGCCAAGGTCGCTTCTGCCGCATTCTCCGCAGGCACGAACAGGGCCTGAATTCCCTCTTTCTTAGCAGCCAGCGCCATAGGCAATACGCCGGACACCGGCCGAAGCTGACCATCCAGGCTCACCTCACCGATGAAGGCAGAGCTGGAACGGGGCTTGCGGACACCGCCGGCTGCAGCCATAATGCTCAGCAGGATCGGCAGATCATAATGTGTACCGGCCTTTTTTACATTGGCCGGTGCCAGATTCACAGTGATCCGGCTGGTGGGAAAAGTCAGGCCGGAGTTTTTCGCTGCAGCGCGTACACGCTCCCGGGCTTCCTTTACCGCAGCATCCGGCAGGCCCACAATATCAAACCCCGGCAGGCCGTTGGAGATGTAGCATTCCGCCACAACGCCGCAGCCCCGGATACCGGTGATCCCCAGGGTTTTCACACTGCAAATCATAATCTCGCCCCTTTTTCGCATTTGGGGATATTATAACGCATTTCAGCAGAAAACACAAGTATTATTCGTTATTTGCAAGTCTCTGTATGGTGTAATTTTGTTCTTTACACAAAATCATTTTTATGCTATATTTGTTTTAAGTTCCTGCGCAGGTTCTGTATTTAAGCCACGAGGAGTTAACCCATAGCATAGAGCTGTGCACCTTTATCTTATGCGTCCACCCCTCTCCCACTCGAAAAGGAGAAAGCAACATGAAAAAACTTATCGCAATTCTTTTGTCTTGTATGATGCTCGTTTCTATTTCACCTGCCGTAGCCGCTGAGGATGCGCCTGCAGAGCCTAAGCCTACGGTAGAGGAGATTCTGAACGATTTCCATCAGAAAGCCTTTGCCGCAGAATCTGCAAACGAATGTGAAACCGCCGCAGCATATTCCCGCAGTTCCAGCTCCGGCAACGATTCCTTAGTACAGGAAACTGTCGACACACTCAACGCCGCCGGATATGAGGCATATAATGTTACCTCCTCTAATTATGATGCCCTGGAAACCGAACTGAAAACGGATTTTGCAAGTATGGGTCTCGATCCAAACGGTTCATATATCATTGTAATAGAAGACGAGGACGACACTAACTCTAATAATCCAAATTCAAGGGTTGGAAATCTTCCAGCATATGACCTCGTTGATCCAGGCGATTCTACGAATAAATTCCGATATACATATGAAGGTGTTGAATATAGATTACGTCGAATTTATCTTACAGCTGCTACCGAATCGGATTTGAGAATCAGCACTAAATTTGAATTTTCCAAGATTCGAAACATTTCCGACTATGTTGCCGATATCTTAGGAACAACTCTTTCTCTTGGCATCGACGCAATAGCCAATAAATATGTTCCTGGTCTGCCTCTAAGTTCAATTCTGGGACTGATGGTCGATTGGGCAACAGATGATCCTCTAAGTATATTAGACCCCGAAGATGTAATTATGTACGCTGCAACATGTTGGACTCGCGACTATTTCCAAGTTAAAAACACAGCAAACGATACTTGGTATACAGCTCACTATGTTTCCTATGCTGTTTCATCTGCACGTTGTGTAGGTGGTTATGTATATAATCCCGATACAAATTCATATGTCTTTGCAGGAGGGATAGAGCACTCCGTTACTACTTATTCCACCTGTTACGATGATATGGAAAGACGCAAATCTAACGCAGTACAGGCATTCCTGGGTGGATATACAAACTATTGCTGTACTGGCGACATTAACTTCTACTTAATTAACGATAGTGGTGTAGTTAATTTTAATGGTGATACAGACCCACTTTTTACACATAAGGAAACATCTGTAGATTACATTCCTCGTACGGATTATGATTGATGACATAAGGGGCATCTATGAATAAAGTTGCTTATTTTCGTGCAGTTATTGTTGCCTGCATCATTATCACATTATGTATATCATTAAGCGGTTGCTGTTCCATTCAGGAATTCAACTGGACAATGTACGGCACAGTCTTTGATGCAAATGGCCAGGCATCGGAGAATTTACAATTTACAGTTGAAGGGATACGAAAGGATTTCCCACAAGATGCCGATCAGCTGAACCTTGAAGTGCTTACTCCAGATAGCTTCCCCTACTCTATGCCTAATTTAAACAATGTATATACCGATGAAAGCGGTATATACACCAGCCTGCCCTACTTTGCCAGTCTCGCTTACGCCTATGATAAAGTACAGAACAACGCCATATTCGCCGCCTTTGCGTTGGATGTGGAACATGAATATATCATTCTGATATGGAGCGACATTTACCTGGTAGGCTACACAGACCCCAACACCGATCCAACTGCCGTTTTCGATCACTTTCAAGCATTTGTAGATTATTATTCAGAGCTTATAGATTAGCAAAACAGCAGTCAATGTAATACACAGGCACCGAAATCACCTTTCGTATCTGCGTGAATTCTTAATTATTCGCACTAACACCTTACTGCCCCTGCGGTTTTGGTAGAATTTAATACTCCTATATACCCAAAATAGTTTTCTATCCCATGAAAATGATTGCACATGGAACCACAAGCTTTGTCGAAAGGAGGACAGCCCATGGCGCATAAGCTATTTAAAATACTGGAAATCACCGCACTGTGTTTTTGTGTCGCCCTAATCGTATTGGCCTGTCTGTTTTTTATCCCCCACAAAACCACGACGATCGATCTCACTTTGGAAACACAAAAAAGGATGCAAACGGCAATGTATTAGGCACCGTATCCATCACCGTCAATGGAACTTGGGAAAAATACCTGCTTCAGGATGACCGGCTGGTACTGACCATCGATGACTTCGATCATCTCTACAATATCCGTCCTTTGACCAACAATAATGTACCTTATTTCACAGAAGAGCAAGGCGCCGTAGATCCCGAAGTTCCATACCACTATATTGCCTTTGTCGCAGACAGCACCATCACCGGCGATGATTCTGTTATCCTGCATTTGGCATTCCGAGATGATCTCAGTAAGTGGGAGTTTTTCCCGTCTGGGCACCCCATAATCAGCGAAGATCTCCGTGACGATCCATCCTTCCAGGTAGCCTATCGGGCAACCGTAGAGTAATTTGGTAGAATCGGCAACAGTCGAAGGTGGCTGTTCACCCATCTGGGAGAATTTCTTTGATTACGGTAACGCCTATTTCACCGCAAAATAGCTCTCTTGCGCCCCGGCACATCCGGGGCGCATTTTTATGCACATTTTTCCTCGAAAGTCAGCACTTTATGACTTTACAAATCGGGTGACAAGTGCTATGATATATGCGACGAAATTTGAATACTTTAGGAGGTATTTCATTTTGGCAAGAAAATTTAAGACCATGGACGGCAACACTGCCGCCGCCCACGTCAGCTATGCCTTTACCGAGGTAGCTGGCATCTACCCCATCACCCCTTCCAGCCCCATGGCTGACAATGTGGACCAGTGGTCCGCTGCCGGCCGCAAGAACATCTTTGGCGACACTGTCAAGGTCGTTGAGATGCAGTCCGAAGCAGGTGCCGCAGGTACCGTTCACGGCTCTCTGGCCGCCGGTGCTCTGACCACCACCTACACCGCATCCCAGGGTCTGCTGCTGATGATCCCCAACATGTACAAGATCGCCGGCGAGCTGCTGCCCAGCGTATTCCACGTTTCCGCACGTACCGTCGCTACTCAGGCTCTGAACATCTTCGGTGACCATTCCGACGTTTATGCCTGCCGTCAGACCGGTTTCGCAATGCTGGCCGAGTCCAACGTGCAGGAAGTTATGGACCTGGGTGCTGTTGCTCACCTGTCCGCAATCGAAGGCCGCGTTCCCTTCATTAACTTCTTCGACGGT
>JAGAMN010000019.1 GCA_017624715.1 Oscillospiraceae bacterium | reverse complement strand
TGCCGATCCGCCGCCCCGTTGCAGGTATTTCCTGCGGCCTGATCTCCGATCAGGAGACCGGCGAGTGGAGAACCTTCACTGATATTCAGGGTGTTGAGGACTTCCACGGTGAGATGGACTTCAAGGTTGCCGGTACCACCGAGGGTGTTACCGCCATCCAGATGGACCTGAAGAACAAGGGCCTGACCATGGAGATCATCGCCGATGCTCTGGAGCGCTGCCGCGTTGCCCGTCTGGAGATCCTGAACGAGATCATGCTGCCCTGCATCCCCGAGCCCCGCGCTGAGGTTTCCGAGTTCGCTCCCAAGATGATCAGCATGAAGATCCCCGTGGACAAGATCCGCGAGGTCATCGGCTCCGGCGGCAAGACCATCCAGAAGATCTGCGCCGACACCGGCGCTAAGGTCGACATCGAAGACGATGGCTCCGTGTTCATCTCCGCTGTGGACAGCGCCGCCGCTTACGCTGCCAAGAAGATGGTGGACGACATCTGCTTTGTTCCCGAGGTTGGCAAGCTGTACTACGGCAAGGTCGTTCGCATCCTGCCCATCGGTGCGTTCGTTGAGATCGCTCCCGGCCACGACGGCATGGTGCACATCTCCAAGCTGGAGAACCGCCGCGTTGAGAAGGTTGAGGATGTTCTGAACCTGGGCGACATGACTTGGGTTAAGTTCATGGGCTTCGATGAGAAGGGCCGTGCAAACTTCAGCCGCAAGGACGCTCTGAAGGAACTGGAGAACCAGTAAGTAAAATGAAACGCCCCACAGTGCGAACGCACTGTGGGGTTTTACTATTGCAGATATACACTAAATAGCTCGGCAGGAGGAATGCTAAATTGCCTGCTGATAGCGAAGATGATGCTCACATCCAACCTTGGCGGTATTTCGCCCTTTTCGATTTTATTTAAACTCCATAGACCGATGCCCAGCAATTTCGCCATTCGCTTTTTTGAGATTCCATAATGCCTGCGCAGCCACGCAACATTATGAAGAAAGATTACAAAGCAATCGCAAATATCTGTGGTGGACATAGAATTACCTCCCAATACAACCTTAAGTGCATAGATATACTACATCTAATAGGTGTAAAAGTCAATACAATTTTTAGATGTGGAATAGAATGATACCATCAAGAATTCCGGAGGGGCATCTATGTACAGAATCAGAGATTTGAGAGAAGATCGGGATTTAAGTCAAGCGGATATAGCCAAGGTTATTCAGACCACGCAACAGCAGTACAGCAAGATTGAAACGGGCAAGGCTGATATTAGTGGTGAAAAACTGATAAGGTTGGCGGAATTCTATAATGTATCCACAGACTACATTTTGGGATTGAGTAAAGAATCCCGCCCTCTAAAGAAACGATAAAGAAATCCCCGCAGTGCTTTTGCACTGCGGGGATTTTGCTATGTGAAGGAATGGAGAAGGCTTAGGGGAGAGCCTTGACTCTCCCGGTTGTCATTCTGAGCGAACCCTGAGCGAAGTCGAAGGGGGAGTCGAAGAATCCGTTTTCTCTGCCGCCAAAGGCGGCGCGGTGCGCAGCACCGCAAGGATATGGATCCTTCGCTACGCTCAGGATGACAGACCCTCATCCGTCACGCCCTATGGGCGCGCCACCTTCCCCCAGGGGAAGGCTTTTATGGCCGTTCACAATGGAACATAGGTGTCAGTTTGGGCTTGTCGAAAAGGGTGATGAACCGCTGGCATTTGATCAAAAATGCGTAATAGATATTGTAGCCGCAGCCTAGCATGGTTTCCACATTAGCCTGGCCCTTACTCAGCACCACATCACTTTCCCGCAGGGCGGTGAGGGTTTCCTGGCTGACCATATCCAGCTGCGTACCGGCGATGCAGGTGCCGTTATCGATGACGGGGAAGGGGATGCCCACAGCTTCGGCATCTTCCCGAAGCGCATCGTTGTTGGCCGGGCCACCCCGGACACAGAAGGTGATGGCAATGTGGGGGTACTTCTTCTGAATCTGCTCGGCGCAGATCCGGTCAAAGCCGATCTCGCCGGCATTGTCTGTTACATACAGCAAGGTTTTGCCCGTTTCCAGGTCAGCGCAGAACCGGCGGTAGTTTTCCCGGTCCAGTTCCAAAGAGGTGCCGGTCTTCAGCATCTCGTCCAGCTTTTCAAAGCTGACCTCCCCTTGCAGAGCGGAAAAATCGATATAGTTGCCCAGCACTGCAAACTGAAGACCCGCATAAACCGGGTCCGGTTGGGCTTCCACCAAAGCACGAATGGCATCCATGCGCGCCATCACGAAGCGATTGGATTCCTGCTTTTCTTCCAAAAACCGATCGCCGGTGATGCCGTAGTATTTTTTGTACATCGCAGTCAAGTGCGGGCCGAACCAGGGAGAACCGGCATCTGCGGGGGCGTCTATGTACAATTGCATCAGTTCTTGAGCAAAAGCGGTGGCGGTGGATTCGTCGCCCAGCGCCCGGGCGTTGCCCACGTGCCGCCGGAGGTGACACAGGTAGCACTGGCTGTCCATGGGTACGCTCATACCTTCAGCTTCACCACAGCTTTCTTGTATTCTGCAGGGGCATCCAGATGCACGCCGGGCATGTGGCCGTCCTCGGGGAAGACCACATAGCAGTAGCCTGCCCGGATAGTCATGAAATCAAAGTGGCCGGAGTACTTGCCCTTATCCTTGGCGGTATCGAATTCGCCCTCCAAATGGATGGTTTCCACCGGCGCCCAGCCTACGGTTTCCTGCCCCTCCAGAATGTACTGGATGTCCAGGTATTCCCGGTGGGCTTCTGCCAAAGCACCGTCGGCGCTCTTGGTGGTGCCCTGCTGAATCAGCACTTTGTTGCCGTCAGACAAAGGATAGGTGGCGGGGGTCAGGTCTTCCAGAGAATCCACCAGTTTTACGGCCTCCTCCAGGCCGGGCAAAAGGTCCGCATAGCGGTGCAGTTCTTTCCAGGGACAAACGATCATACAGTTACCTCCTTATTCTCAGCGCAGTCCAAATGACGCTGGATCCGGCCCAGGATCATGTCCAGGGCTACTACATTTTTACCGCCCTCAAGAACCACCAGGTTGGCGAATTTCTTGCTGGGCTCGACATACTTTTCGTGCATGGGCTTGACGGTGGTCTGGTACTGGGTCAGCACCGACTCCAAGGATCGTCCGCGCTTGTTCACATCCCGCTTGATACGGCGGCACAGGCGGATATCCGCGTCGGTGTCCACGAAAATTTTGATATCCATCAGATTCCGCAGGGCTTCATTTTCGAAGATCATGATGCCCTCGACAATGATGACCCGATTGGGTTCGATCCGCAGGGTTTCATTGCTGCGGTTGTGCTGGGCGAAATCGTACACCGGGCAATCAATGGCAAAGCCCTGGCGCAGCTGCTCCAAGTGGTACACCATCAGGCTGGTGTCCAGGGCGGCGGGTTCATCGTAGTTGATCTTGCAGCGCTCCTCAAAGCTCAGATCGTCCCGGCGCTTGTAATAGTTGTCGTGGCTGAGGACGGACACCATGCCGCCAAACTGGGCCACAATGTTTTTCATCAGGGTGGTTTTTCCGCTGCCGGTGCCGCCGGCGATACCAATGACCAAAATATTTTTACCCATAGCCTTAGCCCTCCAGCAATTTGTGGGACAATTCCAAAAGCTTGGGATCGTCCAGGCTGTTTTCGATGGTGATGCTGCCATTAGTTTCGTTCAGCAGACCGGCCTGCACCAGGCGGCGCTTGGTTTCCCGGGCTGTGCCCTCGCCGCCGTCCAGGAGCGGCACTTCGTCGCCTAAAATCCGACGAATGGTGGACTCAGCGAAGGGGTAGTGGGTGCAGCCTAAGACCAGGGCATCCAGCTTGCCTGCCCAGGGGGAAAGCAGAGGACGAAGCAGAGCTTCAGCATCGGCACTGTCGCCTTTACCGTGCTCCACCAGCTCCGAAAGGCCCGGGGCTGGGAGTTTGATGACGGTGCATTTTTGGGCGTAATGGGCGGCCAATTGCTGGAATTTTTCTTCGTTCAGGGTCACGGGGGTGGCCAAAACGCCGATTGTGCCCCCGGGGAAACGGTCGGCCGCCGGCTTCAGGGCCGGCTCAATGCCCACTACGATCAAATCGGGATAGGTCTGCCGCAGGATATCGATGGCCGCGGCGGTGGCGGTATTGCAGGCAACCACCAGAGCTTTGATGCCCCGATCGATCAGCTTGGCAGCCACATTCAGCGAAAGCTGCCGGATCTCCTCTGTGGGGCGGGTGCCGTAGGGAGCGTTGGCGGAATCGCCTAAGTACAAAAAGGTTTCGCCGGGCATCAGCTTGCGCAGCTGCCGCAGGACGCTGATGCCGCCTACGCCGGAGTCAAATACGGCGATGGCGTCGGTTTTGGCGTTCATGGTCTCACCCACTGTCTGTTTGTTTTTGAGGGAAAATGTTATTTTGTGCCGAAAATGCGGTCGCCGGCATCGCCTAGGCCGGGGATGATGTAGGCGTGGTCGTTGAGCTTTTCGTCCACCGCGGCCAGGTACAGCTCCACATCGGGGTGGGCTTCCTGGACGGTCTTGACACCCTCGGGGCAGCCGATGATGTTCATCATGATGATGTGCTTGCAGCCCCGCTTCTTCAGGAAGTCAATGGCAGCGACGGCGCTGCCACCGGTGGCCAGCATGGGGTCGACTACGAAAACCACTCGGTTTTCGATATCCTCGGGTAGCTTGCAGTAATATTCCACGGGCATATGGGTCTCGGGGTCACGGTACAGTCCGATGTGGCCGATCTTGGCGGAAGGGATCAGGCTGACCATATGGTCTACCATGCCCAGGCCTGCACGAAGCACCGGCACGATGGCCAGCTTCTTGCCGGACAGCATGCGGCACTTTGCCACAGCAACGGGGGTTTCCACTTCCACTTCGCAGGTGGGCAGATTCCGGGTGGCTTCGTAGCACATTAGACCGGCGATCTCACCGATGAGCTCACGGAATTCCTTGACGCCGGTGTTCTTATCGCGAAGAATGGCCAGCTTGTGCTGGATCAGGGGATGATCGAGTACGTGTACATTGGACATGGTTTTATCTCTCCTTTTGTAAGGTTGATTACTTTCTTTTATAGAGGGGTTCTTGGCTCTCCCGGAGGGAGAGGCAAGGGGTGAAGTGTTTATGCTTTTCCTTGCTTTTCCAGGCGTTCCCGTTCGGCCTGGGAAAGGCGGAGGTAATTGGGGGTCAGGGCATTGCCGTCGCCGGGTTCGCAGTTGGCAATTTTTTGCAGAGCGGCAAGTCCGACACCCACAGCCCGTTGGTGCATCCGGTGCTCCGGCGGCAGAACCAACTGGGGGATTTCGCCTGCCAGGGTGGTGTAGGTCAAGGTGCTGCCGTCACCTACCAGGAAAATGGGTTCGTTCAGGGCTTGCAGTTCGGTTTTCAGATCGGCAAGGGCGATGGCCCGGTCTTCCGATACCCGGGAAACAGCACCTTGGTTTACATAAAACAGGGCGTTATAGACCTGGCTGCGGCGGGCGTCCATGACAGGGCAAATGTAGCCCCGGTATGCGCCCAGGCCCAGGGCCATGGCTTCCAGTGTGGAAACGCCGTAGCAGGGGATGTCGCTTCCCCAGGCGAAGCCCTTGGCGGCGGCCACGCCGATGCGGATACCGGTAAAGCTGCCGGGGCCTTCCGCAACGGCAACAGCTTCCACTTCCTGGGGCGTGTGACCGCATTGGGCCAGCAGGTCTTGCGCCATGACCATCAAGGTTTGGCTATGGGTCAGGCCAGTATTCTGGTAGCTTTCACCCAGGTGCTTATCGTCCCGGAACAGGGCTACGGATGCGGCTTTTGCGGAGGTTTCAAAGGCTAAGAGAAGCAAGGTAATCTCCTCCTTCTATGGTGATACGGCGACTGTCACCGTTTAATTTTTCGATGGTTACGGTAATGGCATTTTCCAGGGCTTCCCGGACATTTTCGCTCCATTCCACGGCGCAGATGCCGTTTCGGTCCAGATAGTCCTCCCAGCCGATGTCCCACAGGTCGTCGGCAGAACCAAGGCGGTACATATCAAAATGGAACAGAGGCAGACGGCCGGACAGGTATTCGTTGACGATGGTGTAGGTAGGGCTGGTGACCATGTCGGTACAGCCAAGACCTTTGGCAAGGCCGCGGGTGAAGGCGGTTTTGCCGGCACCAAGATCCCCCTGGTAGGCCAGGACCGTGCCGGAGGGCAATACTTTACCCAGGGCAGCGCCCAGTTTTTCTGTTTCCGCCGGAGAGTTGGTGATGAATTCCATAAGGTTTCCTCTTTTACTTTAATGCCTTCCCCTGGGGGAAGGTGGCACCGTAGCTGCCCTCGGCCCCTTCTTTGAGGGGGCTGCTGAGCGTCAGCGAAGCTGGGGGAGTTAACTCCCTCCGTCTCGCCTTGTAGCGAGCCACCTCCCTCAGAGAGGGAGGCAAGGCTTCCTTTAGGGGAAGGCTAGGTTGCGTTCTTTAGCTTTTCGGCCTGATCGGCGGTGGCCAGGGCATCGATGATCTCGTCAATTGCGCCGTCCATAATGGCATCGATCTTATAAAGGGTCAGCCCCACCCGATGGTCGGTGACACGGCCCTGGGGGAAATTATAGGTACGGATACGCTCATTGCGCATGCCCGTGCCCACCTGGCTGCGGCGCATACCGGTTACTTCGGATTCCAAGCGCTCCTGCTCGATCTCATAGAGCTTGGAGGCAAGCAGGCGCATACATTTTTCCCGGTTTTGCACCTGGCTCCGCTCTTCCTGGCAGGCCACAACGATGCCGCTGGGCTTGTGGATCAGCCGGACGGCGGAGGAAGTTTTGTTGACATGCTGTCCACCGGCACCGGAGGCCCGGTAGACCTGCATTTCGATGTCCGCAGGATTCAGCTGCACATCCACTTCTTCCATCTCGGGAAGCACCGCCACGGTGGCGGTGGAGGTGTGAACACGGCCGCCGGACTCGGTTTCCGGCACTCGCTGGACCCGGTGGACACCGGATTCGTATTTCATCCGTGACCAGGCACCCCGGCCGCGAATGACAAAATCCGCCTCTTTTACGCCGCCCAACTCGGTGTCGTTATAGGTCATAAGCTCAATGCTCCAGCCCTTTTGGGCGGCATACATGGAGTACATCCGGAACAGGCTGTGGGCAAACAGGGCGCTTTCCTCACCGCCCACACCGCCGCGAATCTCCACAATGACGCTCTTTTCGTCGTTGGGATCTTTGGGCAGCAGCAAAATTTGCAGCTGGCGGTAGAGGTCTTCGCTGTTTTCTTTTGCCTGCTGATAGGTTTCCTGGCAGAATTCCTTCATGTCCGGCTCGCTCATCAGCTCCAGGGCTTCCTCCATATCCCGGAGGGCAGCGTTGTAACTGTGGAAGGCTTCTACAATAGGCTCTAAGTCGTTTTTCTCCCGGAGCAACTTGGCAGCCTGCTTGGGATCGTTATAGAAATCCGGCTGTTCGGATTTGGCGCACAGCTCTTCGTAGCGGTTGGCTACCGCCTGGAGTTTGTCAAGCATGATGTTGCTCCTTTCGTAAGCATTATTGTGCTGTCATTGCGAGGAGGGCGAAGCCCGACGTGGCAATCTCCTAAGTATCACTCCTAACCGGGGGGTTGCCACGCCAGTTTGCGAACTGGCGTGGCAATGACATATCGTTTAGCTCACCTGGTTTTCGTTGGTGATGACGTCGCCAATTTCATCCACGCTGAAGTAAACATCCAGCACTTCCTTGGCGATCTGGGCGACGGTAGTACCGTGGCCGGCTTTCTCACCGTAGACGACCACGGCAATTTCGGGATCGGCTACAGGACCGTAGCAGACGAATGCGCCGTGGTCGCTGCCGCCGGGGCCATGCTGGGCAGTACCGGTTTTGGCGGCCATCTCAACGGGGTAATTTTTGAAAAGACGCTGGGCAGTACCCTCGGTGGCCACCAGGCGCATACCCTCGGTGTAGGCTTCGTAAGCCTCCTGGGAGATATTCATCTGGCTCAGGATCACCGGTGCGTTCTCCAGCTCCAGCGTGCGGTAGTCGGAAGAAACCACACGGTTTAAGAAGGTTGCCTTGTAGCGGATACCCTTGTTTGCCAGAGTGCAGGTGTATACACACAGCTGCATGGGGGTGAACTTGTTGATGGACTGACCGATGCCTGCCATGACCTGGTCGGCAGGATACCAACGGGCATCGTCACCGGTGTACATAGCGGCTTTGTTTTCTGCGTTGGCACGGTAGCCCAGTTTTTCATACAGCTCAATGCCGGTGGGCTCACCCAGGCCCAAGCCCTTGGCGGTGGAGTCGATGGTTTCCAGGGTAAGCCGGTTCGCCAGCTCGTAGAAGTAGTAGTTGCAGGAAACTTTCAGGGCTTCCATGGCGGTAATGTCGCCATGGTTGCCATGGCTCTGGGTATACTTCAAGCAGTTGGCGGTAAATCCGTTGATCTCAAAGACACCCTTGTCACGGATCTTGGTGTACTTTTGGACGGTTTCGGAGTTGATACCGGCTACCACCATGGACATTTTGTAGGTAGAACCGGGGGGATATTCACCCTGCAGTGCCCGGTTGAACAAGGGGGCATAGGGCATTTCTTTGATGGATTCGTATTCTTCAAAGAACTTGGACAGGTCATAGGTGGGATAGCTGGCGCAGGCCAGAACCTCGCCGGTCTTGACGTTCATAACCACCACCGCGCCGCCTTCGGCGTCGGCGCCGTCCACCTTTTTACCTTCCTGGGCTGATGCCCGGAGGTCTTCAATCAGCTTGGCCAGGGAGTCTTCCGCGGCCATCTGCAGGTTCAGGTCGATGGTCAGCTCCACATTCTTACCGGCTTTGGGCTCGACCACATAGCTTTGGGAAATCAAGGTGCCGTCTACGGCTACCACATCCTTACGCAGGCCGTCGATGCCGTGAAGGTACTCTTCAAAGGCCGCTTCCAGGCCGGCCTGGCCCACCAAAGCATCCATTTCGTAGATGTTCTTGCCGTTTTCATCCTTCAGCTTTTTATATTCTTCCCACTGTTTGGCGGTCATGGGGGAGCAGTAGCCCAGGATGTGGGCGGCATATTTCGTGGAATATTGCCGGACGGAGGAGGCCTCGGTGTTTAGTCCGGGCACGTTCAGCTCCAGCATGGCAGACAGCGCTTCGGTGGAAGCGTCCTCAATGAACACATAGATGGGAAGGTTGGTCAGATCCCGGCGTAGGTCCATTTCATAGCGCAGGCCGATGACCGCCCGGGCATCTTCGTCGGACCATTCCTCGGGGATGCGGTACAGGTCCCGGAGCTTTTTCATCAGCAGGGGGGCGGTGATATCCGAATCCAGGCCGCCCTTGGAGGGCAGATATTTCTGAAAATAGCCCTGCCAGGTGGAATTATAGTCGCTTAGGGTGTAGGTGAAGGGGGCGGTTTTGGACACGGGGAAGTGATCCACGTAGGGCACTTCCAGTTCCCGGCAAAGCTGCACCATTTTCAGCAGGTAATCGTTGGTGCCATTGGCGCTGAGGAGCACATAGTGGTTCAGCGTCAGGTCATAGCTGGCGCGGTTGGTGACCAGCTTGTTGCCGTTGCTGTCCAAAAGGTCGCCCCGGGCGGCCTTGACACGGGTATAGATAGTGAAGGTTTTTTGGTTGCTTACCGTGCCGTCGGTCTGGATGATCTGCAGATCATAGACACGCAGGGCGAAAAAGGCGATGGACACCAAAAATATCAATAATAAAATTCCGGCGCGGACCCGGGTTATTCTTTCCATGTTTCTCCTCCGATTTTACCAATGGACACAAAAATGGGGTACAAAATAGGCAGGACAGCCCCGGTCAAAAGGCAGGTCATGCAGGCAATGCCGATGCGGGGCAGACTGGTCTGCTCCACAAACAGGGCAAGGAAAAAGCAAAGCAATTCGTAGGCCAAAAGACCCAATAATGCACATAAAACCACAGAAAAGAAGCTCTTTTTCAGGTAATTATGTCGCAGAATGTTCAAGAATATGCCCAATGCAGTCAGCAGGATGATGCAGTGGACACCGGGAGAAAAGCCGGCAAAATAGTAAATCACAGAGGCGGTCAGCGCAAAGATCGCACTGCTGTCCACGCTGATAAGCAGGCAGATCAGAAAAATGCCGCCGCAGACCAAGTCGGTGGTGGCACCAAGAATGGTAAAACGGCTCATAATGACGTCCTGAACCAGCGACAGCACCAAAAGACCCAGGCCAAACAAAAACCATTTCAGCAGGGAAAGCCGCTGCTTTTTGGTAATGTACAGCTTGTTTAAGGTGCCGGAGTCGGTGCGATCCGGCTTGAATTCATGTTTTTTACGCAGCATAGACGGTTACTCCGTACGGAAGGATGTGATGATGAAGACCTGCTCCAGCGTGTCGATGTTTGCGGCAGGACGCAGCAGGGCAAATTTGGCCACACCGGTGTCGTTAAAGCCGGCATCCACCACATAGCCCAGGATCAGATTCCGGGGATACACCATAGAACCGGAGGTGACCACCCGGTCGTTGTTGCGTATGACGGAGGAAGAAGGCAGATAATCCATCAGCAGCAGTCCTGCGTGCTCGGTAGAGTATGCGCCCTGGACCATGCCGCTGTAACCGGAGGAGGCGATGGTGGCACTGATCTCAAGAGAGGAGTCCAGCACCGATTTGATCACGGCGTAATTGCTGCCGGCTTCGATGACCAGGCCCACGACTTCGCCGTTTTCTGTTATGGCGCACATGCCCGGCTCAATGCCGGCATTGGTGCCCCGGTTGATGGTGAAGGTATGGGTCCAGTCCACGCTGCTGCGGCCGATGATATAGGCATCCACCAGGGAGTAATCCTCGTGCATGGCCTTCAGCTCCAGAAGCTTGCGCAGCCGTTCGTTTTCCCGCTGGGTGGCAGCGGCCTTCAAGGCGTTGTCCCGCAGAGTTGCCAGCTCCTGCTTCAGGGCTTCGTTTTCCACGGCCATGGATTCGTATTCGAAAATATAGTTGTAGATCTGCTCTGCCTGGGCGGTGAGAGATTGGGCACCGGAACGCAGGGGAGTCAGCACGGTTTTTACAAACAGGTCGCCCACGGTGGTGCCGGTGAGGCTGGTCAGCACCGCAAGGCCAGCAGTCAGCAGCAGCGCCACGATCAGGGCCACCCGAACTTTGGTGGTAAAAAAGTGTCTCATTGCATCTCCTCCATGATTTCCGGTACTGCCTGCTGCAGAACCTGCCAAAGTCTGCACACCGGCAGACCCATAACATTGTAGTAATCGCCCACCATTTTTTCAGCGAAGAGGGCAGCGCCACCCTGGATGCCGTAGCTGCCGGCCTTATCCATGGGCTCGCCGCTTTCCACATACCGGAGGATCTCAGCATCGGACAGCTCCCGGAAGTGGATATCCGTTACATCGGTGAAAGTGATGCAGTCATCATCCGTCAGCACGGTGACACCGGTCATGACCTGGTGATCCCGGCCGGAGAGCAGCCGCAGCATTTCGATGGCTTCGGCTTCGTTGTGGGGCTTGCCTAAAATGCAGTGGCAGCAGACCACGATGGTATCCGCGGCGATGACCACATCCCCGGCATCCCGGGGGATGGCCTGGGCCTTTAAGCGGCTGACCCGGGCAACTTCATCAAAGGGCGCGGCGGTAGCGTCCATAGCTTCGTCGATATCTGCCACCCGGACAGTGAAGGGAATATGAAATAGTCCCAGCAATTCTTTTCTGCGGGGAGATTGGGAGGCAAGTATCAACTGCATGGTGTGTGTCCTTTCGTGGGTTGGGTTGTGTCATTGCGAGGAGCGAAGCGACGTGGCAATCTCCCAAATAGTTCTCCTAACCGTGGGATTGCCACACCAGTGTGCGCACTGGCTCGCAATGACAGAAATATGGGAAAATAGATTATTCTAGTCCCCGTAAGTACAGACCTCTGGTGCAGGCACCGGGGTCAAAGGCCGGGGGGTTGCGGTAAGCGGCCAGCACATGGTCCACTTCCTTGGCATTTTCCGTGGTAAAGTACAGGCGAACGGCCCACAGGCCCAGCCGGGCCAGGTCACTCTGGCGGTCCAGCCAGCTCAGCTTCTTGCCGTTGAGCAGGATGCTGCGGCACTTTTCGCCGTCTTTGATAATGGGGAAGTCAGCGCCGGTTTTGTCCGTCAGCTTGGTGTTACCCAGGTTGCAGGTACAACCTCCGGTACGCCCCCGGATCAGACAGTTTTCCGTGACCATCAGCGGCAACCGGCCATAGGCAAAGATCTCGCAAGGCACGGCTTTACTCACATCCCGGATCTGGGGCAAGGTCATTTCAAAACTCAAGGTGGCGCTGGTCAGCTCCAGATCCTTCATCAGATTGACAGAGCCGGAATTGTACAGGTTCAGGCCAAAGTCGCCCCGGATCTTCATGCCCATTTCCCGGGCAGGGATTAATAGACCCAAATTACCCACCAGCACTTCCCGGACACCCATCTGCCGCACCAGACGGAGATTTTCTTTCATCCGATCCATTTCGCTGTCGTGGACGATGCGGGGCAGGACTGCCGCAACATGTACCCGACGGCACAGCTCATGGCAGAAAATGGGGTCTGCTGCCAGAATGTGTAGGGGCACATACAGCACCTGGGGGCGCATTTTCAGCAACTTATCGGTAATCTGTTCCCGGTCGGTGACCTGGACGGTAAAGCCCGGGTGCTCCCGGTAGCCGGGGAAGGTGGGGATCCGCTTGGCTTTGCCCAGATTGGGGCGTTCACGACGGCCCCGGAGTGCCTGAAGCTGATCCAGCGCATCCCGGCGCAGGCCGTTGATAGCAGCGGCGGAGAGGGTCAGATTGTCACCGATCTCGGCGGTGACTTCCTGGCAGCGGAAGGGCGTGCCGCCGGTCTTTTTCAGCCGGTCTGCCAGGGTTTCTTCTGTCAAAGGGGTAGTCCGGGCGGCTTCTGCCTTGCTGCCGGTGGCGGTGCAGCTTCTGCCTTCCGGGTCGGTGACGGTGAGCTTGGTTTCATCTTCTGTGATCACTGCGTGGAAAGTAATGGGCACAAGACCGTTTTCCGTGGTTTCGTAGCTTTGGCGGACGGCTTGCAGCCACTTGTTATCGTCGTATTTATCCTCCCGGACACCAAACATACCGGCACCGGTTTGGCCGGTATAGTAACCGTCGGTAAAGCCCTGGCGGTTGAAAGCGGCAAGCAAGGTATCCATCATGGGCTGGGTCACCACACCGGAATCCAAGGCTGCCCGGTACACATTGGTAACAGCGGCCACATATTCCGGCCGCTTCATGCGGCCTTCCAGCTTGATGGAGGCCACACCCATGTTCTGCAGCTCCTGCAGGTAGGTGACCAGACAGTTATCCTTCAGGCTCAGGGGATGCTTGTTTTCCCAGCGGCCGTAGCCGTAGCTTTGACGGCAGGGCTGGGCGCAGCGACCCCGGTTGCCGGAGCGGCCGCCGATGGCTGCGGACAGGTAGCATTGACCGGAATAGCCCATGCACAGTGCGCCGTGGGCAAAAACCTCGATCTCGATGGGGGAATTGGCGCAGATATAGTGGATCTCGTCCCGTCCCAGCTCCCGGCTCAGCACCACCCGGCGCAAACCCCAGGCGGCACACATCAGCACCCCGGGCAGGGAATGGATGGTCATTTGGGTAGAGCCGTGGATGGGGATATGGGGAGCAATCTGCTTGCACAGCTGAATTACGGACAGATCCTGGACGATGAAAGCGTCTACACCACTCAGGGCGGCCTGTTTGATCAGCGCGGCAACATCCCCGGTCTCACGGTCGGAAACCAGGGTATTTAAAGTCAGATGCACGGCAACGCCGCGGACATGGCAGTATTTGACTGCCTCGGTCAGCATCTGGGGTGTGAAATTTTTTGCGCCCTGGCGGGCATTAAAACTGCCGCAGCCCAGGTAAACTGCGTTGGCGCCGTTCTGCACAGCGGCACGCAAAGCTTCCATAGAACCGGCAGGGGCCAGAAGTTCCAGCATAGTCTTTCTCCTGTATGGTATACTCTATTGCATTATAGCACAAATGAGTGCAGAGATAAAGTCTATTCCGTGAATTTTTTGAGAATTTCCGAAAAGTCCCTCCCCGTAGGGGAGGGAAGTGTTAAGCCAGGCCTTGTAGGGGCGGGTCTTGACCCGCCCTTATGCGAGCAGCAAAACTTACGGGAGGGTCAAGACCCTCCCCTACAAAAAGTGAATTCTCGTTGACCAATGAGGTTTTTTGCCGTATACTATGGGTAAATGCCAGGAAAGGAGGGGGCGCATGGAACTGAAGTGGAAGCGATTGCGGAATCAGACCGGTCACGATGCCGGAAGAGAGCTGCTGGCGGCACTTTATCGGAAAAAAACCGGATGTGAAATCCCCCCGATTTTCTACACAGAGCAGGGAAAACCCTACTTTTCTGAGGGAGATTGGCATTTCTCCATTTCTCACACGGACAGGCATGGTTTTTGCTGCTTGAGCAGGGTCAATGTGGGCATCGACGCAGAGGCTATGGACAGGAAAATCGACCCCCGGTTGGCAGGACGATACCTGTCGGAAAAGGAACAAAAATCTGTGGAAAACGCCTCGGATCAAAACGCCGCTCTGCTGCGGCTATGGGTCTTGAAAGAGGCCTATGCCAAGCTGACCGGACGGGGCATTGGCAACTGGCTCAAGGGTACGGATTTTGATCCGGAAGATTCCCGGATCACCTGTATTGACGGCTGTTTTGTGGCCATATTGGAAGGAGAAAAGTGATGGTTTTTGATACCCATGCCCATATGAATGACCGGGCATTTGATGTTGACCGGGATGTGCTGATGGCATCTCTTCCCGAAAAGGGCGTCGGCCTGCTGATGAACGCAGGCTGCAGTTTGGAATCTACAAAAGAGTGCATTGCACTGGCGGAAAAATACGACTTTGCCTATGCTGCTGCCGGCTCCCATCCCGATTCTGCCGACGAGGTTTGCGATGCAGTTTTGGAGGAATACAGAAAGTTATGTAAACTTCATCCCAAGGTTAAGGCCATTGGTGAGATCGGCTTGGATTATCACTATGAGGACATTCCCCGTCAGTTGCAAAAAAAGGCCTTTATTGCCCAGATGGAGCTGGCAAAAGAACTGGATTTGCCGGTGATCGTCCATGAGCGGGAGGCCCATCAGGACGGACTGGAGATCGTGAAACAATTTCCTACAGTGGAGGGCGTGTTCCATTGCTACTCCGGCTCAGCGGAGATGGCCAAGCAGCTGGTGGACCTGGGTTGGTACATTGGCTTTACCGGTGTGTTGACTTTCAAAAATGCGAAAAAGGCCATTGAAGTTGCTCAGGCGATTCCTTTGGAGCGGATCGTCATCGAAACGGATTGCCCCTATATGTCCCCCGAGCCCTTCCGGGGCAAGCGAAATGACCCCAGCCGGGTGGTTTTCGTTGCTGACAAACTGGCGGAAATTCGGGGCATCACCCCTGAAGAAGCCCGGGCGGTTACCTTCGAAAACGGCAAACGGCTATATCGGATTGATTGATGTCATTGCGAACCAGTGCGCACACTGGTGTGGCAATCCCCTGGATCAGGAAATACCCTACGGAGATTGCCACGGTCGCTTCGCTCCCTCGCAATGATAGTGGCGTGAGGGCTTGCGTCGAACTACCATTTATGATATAATTTCAATGAAATTTCCTTTAGGAGAACGATATGCGTATTTTGTTCAACAGCAAAGATACTCAGTTCAAAGAGCCTTTCGGAACGCTGATTCCCAGGCAGGAGTGTACCCTGCGAATCCATATTCCTGCAACGGTACAGGCTACCAAGGTCGAGTGCGTGATTCTAAATGAGGATCATAGCCCGGCTAAGACTGTGCCCATGAGTTTCCAGTTTAAGAAGGGTGCTTACGAGCAGTTTGGCGGAAAATTTTGCTTTGAAAAGCCCGGCCTGTATTTTTACGGCTTCCACATTACCACCCGTACCGGTGAATTTGATCTGTATAAGTACGGCAACGACACCAACATGGAAGCCGGCGACCTGTGGCAGGTCAGTTGTGTACCGGCGGATTTTCACACCCCGGATTGGTCCAAGGGCGCGGTGTTTTATCAGGTGTTCCCGGATCGCTTCCACAAGGCGGGAAAATGCGATCTGACCGGCAAGCTGGAGCCTTACACCGTCCATGAAAACTGGGACGAAGAGGTGGAGTGGAAGCCTACCCCCGAGGGTGAGGTGCTCAATAACGATTTCTACGGCGGTAATTTCCGGGGTATTATGGAAAAACTGCCCTATATCGCCTCCCTGGGTACGACAATTCTCTACTTGAACCCCATCAGCAAGAGCTTTTCTTCTCACCGCTATGATACCGGTGACTATAAGACCCCTGACCCCATGCTGGGCACCATGGCGGATTTTACCGCCCTGTGTGACGCGGCACACAAGCTGGGCATCAAGGTGATCCTGGACGGTGTGTATTCCCACACCGGTTCGGACAGCCTGTATTTCGACAAGAAGGGTAATTTCGGCAGCAACGGCGCCTACAATTCCAAGGAATCCCCCTACTACGACTGGTACACCTTCAAGCAGTGGCCGAATAGCTACAACGCCTGGTGGGATTTTGACACCCTGCCCACGGTGAAGAAGATGGAGCCTTTCTTTGTGGAATACATCATCACAGGCAAGGATAGCGTGCTGGAGCATTGGATCAAGGCCGGTGCTGATGGCTTCCGCCTGGATGTAGCCGACGAACTGCCCAATGAATTTATGGACATTCTCAAGAAGCATCTGCGCAAGCTCAAGCCCGATGCATTGCTGGTGGGTGAGGTTTGGGAGGATGCTTCCAACAAGACCGCCTACGGCCTTCGCCGGCGGTATTTTGTGGACGGCACGCTGGATAGCGCCATGAACTATCCCTTCCGAACGGCTATCATCAATTTCCTCCGGGAACGGGATGACGGACGGACCTTGGAAGAAGTGGTAATGACCATTGCAGAGAACTATCCGCCGGAGGTCTTCCTGAGCAACATGAACCTGCTGGGCACCCACGATACCCCCCGAATTCTGACCGCGTTGGTGGACGATTTCGATGGCGGACGGGAGGCGCTTTCCAAGCGAAAGCTGTCGCAGCAGCAGTATATGGTGGCGGTGGAACGGCTGTTGATGGCGGCAAGCTTGCAGTACACCCTCCCCGGCAGCCCCAGCCTGTACTACGGCGACGAGGCGGCTATGGAAGGCGGCAAAGATCCCTTTAACCGTCGGACTTACCCCTGGGGCAAGGAAAACCAGACCCTGGTGGAGTTCTTCCGGGCGCTGGGTCGCCTGCGGAAGGAGAATGAAGCCCTGCGGTTAGGCGATATCAAATTCTTCCAGGCTGGCGATCAGCGGATCGGTTTTACCAGAACCTACGGCGGTAAAACTGTCCGGGTGTATATCAACCGCAGCTGTGATGCCTGGGATGTGCCGGCAGGTAAGATCCTGTTAGGGAATAACCTGCGGACCGTTGCGCCCAACTGGCTGACCATTTCCCCCATGGGCGTATGCATCCTGGAGGAAGAGGCATGAATGAGGAGTATATCCTGACCGGCTACTGCCGCACCCAGGATCAAAGCCGGATGGTGACAGTGGAAGTGGAAAATGGGGAGATGTTCGTGGATTGCAGCTACGGCAATTGCCCCTATGAGAAAAATTGCACCATTGCTAAGGCGATTGCGGAAAAGGAATAAAAAAGACCGGCGCTACCCCAAAGGGCAGCGCCGGTCTGTGCCATTACTAAGGACTTGTCATTGCGAGGGAGCATAAGCGACCGTGGCAATCTTCTAAGTGTTTCTCCTATCCAGGGGATTGCCACACCAGTGTGCGCACTGGTTCGCAATGACGCACTTGAAAATAAAAAAACCGCCCCGGGTATTCCCGGGACGATGCTCAAAGAGCCCCAATTATGGGGGAAAAGGCCCGGACGAGGAGGAACAAAAAACGAATTCCGAGGCCTTTTTCCATTTACACTATACAAAACCGCGAGAATCGTGTATAATGTACAAAATAGTGCCTTACCAAACACAAGCGTATTATACAGGAGTTTTTCCGGTTTTTCAATTGACGGTTTGGACGATTATAACAAAATCAACAAGGTAAATTTGGTGAAAATGACATGAAGTTTGGTTTTTACACCCTGGGGTGCAAGACAAATCAATATGAAACCCAGGCAATGGAGCAGTTTTTTCTGTCCCTGGGACACACCGTAGGCAGTTTTCAGGAGCCCTGCGATGGCTATATTATCAACACCTGCTCGGTGACGGCTGTGGCAGACAAGAAAAACCGGGCAGTGATCCGTCGTTGCCGTCGGGAAAATCCCAACGCGGTCATCGGCGTTTGCGGTTGCTACACTCAGCATGACCCCGATGCAGTGCGAAAGCTGGGGGTGGATGTGCTCTCCGGCAGCGGTGGACGGAAAGAATTTGTGGAAATGATGCTTTTTTGCCTGGAAACCAAGACCCACCAGGAAAAACTGGATGTGGCCTTGAAGCGCCGGGAATTTGAAATTTTACCGGCGGGCGGTCTTTCTGAGCGGACAAGAGCTATGCTGAAAGTCCAGGACGGCTGTGTGAATTTCTGCACCTACTGCATTATTCCCTACACCCGTGGGCCGGTGCGGTCTGCGCCTCTGGAGTTGGCGGCGGAACAGGCAAAGGAACTGGCGCAGAAGGGCTACAAGGAAATCGTGATCACCGGCATCGAGATCGCATCCTGGGGTGTGGATCTGCCGGGCAAGCCACCGATGACCGATATGGTGGCGGCGGTTTGCGAAGCTGTGCCGGATCTCCGGGTACGGCTGGGCAGTTTGGAACCCCGGGTCATCACCGAGGAATTTTGCGAAAAGTTGGCAAAATACCCAAATTTGTGTCCTCAATTCCATTTGAGCATGCAGTCCGGCTGCGATACGGTTCTTAGTCGCATGAAGCGAAAGTATGACACGGCTCGATATTTGAAAAGCGTGGAATTGCTGAATCGGTATTTTCCCGGCTGCGCGGTGACCACCGATATGATCGTGGCCTTCCCCGGTGAGACGGAGGAGGAATTTGCCCAAAGCCTGGACTTTATCCGCAAGTGCGCCTTTGCGGATATGCACATTTTTCCTTACTCCCGTCGTCCCGGCACACCGGCAGATAAAATGCCTGGGCAGCACGACAATGCCACCAAGGAAGCAAGAAGCCGGGCGGCCATTGCCGTGGCGGAGGAAATGAAGCAGGCCTATTTGGATAAGCTGGTAGGCAAGCCCGTGGAAGTACTCTTCGAGGAGGAAGACGGGGAATATTGGATCGGCCACGCACCCAACTATGTGAAGATCTACGCCAAGGGCGAGAACTTACACAATCAGGTGCGGAATGTGACTGTGACCGAAATATTTAGAGACGGTCTGCTGGGAGAGATTCTGCGGTAAAACGGGTCTGTCATTGCGAGGGAGCGAAGCGACCGTGGCAATCCCCCGGTTAGGAGAATCCCTTAGGAGATTGCCACACCAGTGTGCGCACTGGTTCGCAATGACCATGCTATTTGTTATGAACGGAGGAATTTATGAAAACACTTCTCCATATTTGCTGCGCACCCTGTGCCAATCAGTGCATCGAGGTGCTGCGCACCGACCATTTTGAGGTGACGGGATATTGGTACAATCCCAATATCCACCCCTTTACCGAATACCGGGAACGGCGGAATTGCCTCCGGGACTATGCCAAAGTGATTGAATTGCCCCTGATCGAGCGGGACGACTACGGCCTGCGGCCGTTTGTCCGGGAAGTGGCGGAGGATATCAGCCACCGCTGCGGAAAATGCTACGAAATGCGCCTGTTCGACGCCGCACGGCAAGCTCAAGAGGGTGGCTTTGACAGCTTTACTTCCAGCCTGTTTATCAGCCCTTACCAGAATCACGAGTTGATGCGGGAAACCGCGGAGCGGGCGGCGAAGGAATACGGTGTGGAATTCTTGTACAGGGATTTTCGCCCCTATTTCAAGGCCGGACAGGAAAAGGCCCGAGAGCTGGAAATGTATATTCAGAAGTTTTGTGGCTGTATCTTCTCCGAGCAGGAGCGATACCTGAAACCGAAGAAGATTATTCCGTAAATACATCGTCATTGCGAGCCGGTGGGCACACTGGCGTGGCAATCCCTCTAAATCGGGAGGAAACCTATGGAGATTGCCACGGTCGCTCTGCTCCCTCGCAATGACAAAGCGGGCGATTCGTGAATCGCCCCTACAATGATGCTTGTACAGTTGGAGGATACTATGTCGAAATTTGAATTTGCTGTGCCGACTTTGTTCGGCCTGGAGGGTATCGCCGGCGATGAGCTGCGGCGGCTGGATTTGGAAAATGTCCGGGTGGAGAACGGCCGGGTGCTGTTTTCCGGCGATGAAAGCGCCATGGCCCGGGCCAATGTGAATCTGCGGACCGGCGAGCGGATTTTGCTGGTGCTGGCGGATTTTGAGGCAAAGACCTTTGAACAGCTGTTTCAAGGCGTGTATAACGCCAATTTGGAGGATTTTATCCCAAAAAACGGTGCGTTTCCCGTGAAGGGTCACTGCCTGAACAGCCAGCTAATGAGCGTTCCCGATTGCCAGGCTATCGTAAAGAAGGCCGCCTGCAAGCGGTTGGGCGAAAAGTATGGCCTTAGCTGGCTGCCGGAGGATGGCGCGAAATATCAGCTCCAGTTTTCTATCATGAATGACCGGGTGCAGCTGTACCTGGACACTTCCGGCGTAGGTCTGCACAAGCGGGGTTACCGGGCTGTAGGCAACGATGCGCCCCTGCGGGAGACCTTGGCGGCGGCCATGGTGATGCTGACCAAGTATCGGGGCAGGGAGTTCGTTTGGGATCCCTTCTGCGGCAGCGGCACCATTCCCATTGAGGCAGCGCTGATCGCCAAAAACCGGGCACCGGGTCTGGGTCGCCGGTACAGCGCGGAGCATTTTGCCTGGTCCGATGATGCCATATGGCGCGCTGCCCGGAGCGAGGCGATGGACAAGGAATTTAAGGGCAACTACCGGATTTTGGGCTCAGACAACGACCCCAAATGCGTCAGCCTGGCCATGGCCAATGCGAAAAAGGCCGGTGTGGCGGATTGCATCACCTTCAAGGATGGCGATGCTACTAAAATGAGCCTGCCCACCGACAGCGGCATTCTCATCTGCAATCCTCCCTACGGTCAGCGGATGATGGAGCAGCACAGCGCCCAGCGGCTTTATGGTGCGCTGGGGCGGCATTTGAAATTTGCGGACGGCTGGAAGAAGTATATCATTACCTCCGAGCCGGAATTTGAGCATTATTTTGGCCGCCGGGCGGACAAGAGGCGTAAGCTCTACAACGGCATGATCAAGTGCGATTACTATATGTATTTGGGCGGTAGAAAGTAACGTTTTTCTGTCATTGCAAGGAGCAAAGCGACGTGGCAATCCCTCGGATCGAAGGAGATTGCCACGCCAGTGTGCCCACTGGCTCGCAATGACACAGTAAAGGGAGCCAACAATCCACGAAAGGTGGCAATTTATGAAGCATTTATTCATCATTAACCCGGCGGCAGGCAGCAAAGACCGGACGAAAATGTATACGGAAATCATCGAAAAGGCCTGCGGCGAACAGGGGTTGGATTACGAAATCCAGGTATCCGGTGCTCCCGGTGAGTGCACCCGGCTGACCCGGGAAGCAGCACTGACCGGTGAGGATTACCGGGTCTACGCCTGCGGTGGTGACGGTACGCTGAACGAGGTGGTGGCAGGTGCGGCAGGATTCGACAATGTGGCGGTGTCCGTGCTGTCCGGCGGCAGCGGCAACGATTTTGTGAAGCTCTTTGACGATCCCAAGGCGTTTTTTGACCTGGAGCGGCTGCTGGATGCGGAAGAAGCTACCTTTGATCTGATCAAATGCAATGACGATATCTCCTTAAACATCTGCTCCGTGGGTCTGGATGCCCGGATCGGCACGGATGTTGCCCACTACAAGCGCCTACCCTTGCTCAGCGGTTTCCGGGCCTATGTGGTGTCCACGGTGGTCAATGTGATCCGGGGAATTTCTGAGCATTATGTGGTGCAGATCAACGGCGAGACCATCGATGCCGAGCAGACCATGATCTGCGTGTGCAACGGCAGATTTTATGGCGGCGGCTTCAACCCTGTGCCTACGGCAGACCCCACCGATGGGGTGCTGGATGTGCTGCTGGTGAAGAAGGTTTCCCGGCTGCAGGTGCCGGCGGTCATCGGCAAGTATAAGTCCGGCCGCTATAAGGAACTGCCCAAGCTGGTGCGGCATTTTAGGACCGATAAGGTTACCATCCTTTGCGACAAGCCCACCCCCATCAACCTGGACGGCGAGCTGCGACTTGCCCAGAAGGTGGAGATGACTGTTGCCAAGGAAAAGGTTCGTTTCTTCTACCCCAAGGGGCTTAGTTTTGCGGTGAAAGAGCCGGTGGAAGTATGAAAAGATGTGTAATTTTTTGTGCCGGAGAGCTGGATGCACCGGTTACCGTTCCTGACGGTGCGCTGGTGATTGCCGCCGATGGGGGACTTCAGCATACAAAAAAACTGGGCGTTCAGCCGGATGTGATTTTGGGAGATTTTGATTCCCTGGGCTATACGCCTCAGGGGGCGGAGGTTTTCCCGGTGGAGAAAGACGATTCCGACTCCATGCTGGCGGTGCGTCGAGGCCTTGCAGAAGGCTGCGAGGAATTCATTTTCTACGGCGCGCTGGCAGGAAAGCGGCTTGACCACACGGTGGCCAATTTTCAGACTCTGCAGTTTTTGGCGGACCGGGGCGCGGTGGGTTATTTGCTGGGAAAAGACACGGCGGTGACCGTGGTCAAGAACGGCAAGCTGGTGTTTCCCGGAACGGCTACGGGCACACTCTCGGTGTTTTGCATGGGAAGCGATGCTTCCGGTGTGACCCTTCAAGGATTCAAATACGAACTGAATGACGGCGTATTGACCGCCGGGCATCCTTTAGGGCTGAGCAACGCATTTGTTGGAAAAACAGCCGAAATCGAGGTAAAGGACGGCAGTTTGCTGGTGTTGTGGGATCGGATAAACGGATTTCCGATTCGGTAAGGAGTAAAAAATGCAGATTCGTTTTGCGAAAATGGAAGATATCCCTGCCATGATCCGGCTGCTGAAGCAGGTGGGCAGGGTGCATTATGACGGGCGGCCGGATATTTTCCGGGCCGATGCCCAAAAATACGACGAACAGGCCCTGGCTGCGCTGCTGCAGGACAAAAATCGCCCCATTTTGGTGGCGGAGGATGGGGAAAATGTGGTGGGCTATGCCTTCTGCATTCTCCAAAATACCCAGGGCGACCCGGTTTTACAGGATAGACTCACGGTATACATCGACGATCTGTGCGTGGATGAAACTTGCCGTGGTGGCGGCATCGGCAAGGCGTTGTACGGAGCAGTGCTGGATTACGCTAAGGGCCTGGGTGCGTACAATGTGACCTTAAATGTCTGGGCGGAAAATAAAAGCGCCCTGAAGTTTTACGAAAAAATGGGGTTGTTGCCCCAAAAATACGGAATGGAAACCGTTCTGTAAGGGGAGGAAACTGCCAATGCTTCAGAAAAATCAAATATATGAGGCAGTGATTTCCGATTACACTGCCGAGGGGCAGGGAATTGCCAAAATTGAGGGGTGGACGGTATTCGTGCCCAATGCCATCGCCGGGGAGCGCTGCCGCGTTCGCATTGAAAAGGTGGGAAAAACCTGGGCCTCCGGCAAGATCGTGGAGATTCTGGAGAAATCCGAACATCGGATGAACCGGGCTTGCCCGGTGGCCAAGCTTTGCGGCGGCTGCGACTTTTGGCACATGGATTACGAGGAGGAGAGCCGGCTGAAAGCCCAGCGAGTGCGGGATTGCCTGAACCGTTTGGGTGGCGAAAAGCTGACGGAGGTGCCGATTTTGGGGGCACCGACCTGCCGGGAATATCGGAACAAGGCCCAGTATCCGGTGGCGGCAAAGAAAAATAAGGCCTTTGCCGGTTTTTTTAAGGCGGGAACCCATCAGGTGGTGGAAAATGACCGCTGTCTGATTTTGCCCCGGGAAACGGATCGGGTCAAGGACATTGTTGTAGATTATGTAAACCAAACTCGGGTGAGCGTCTACGATGAAGCCGCCCACACCGGCCTTTTGCGGCATATCTATGTCCGTCGGGGGGCGGTGAGCGGGCAGATTTTGGTGTGCCTGGCGGTGAATGGCCGGGCCATCCCCAAGCCGGAGCAGTTGATTGAGAAACTGAAGGCCGTGCCGGGCTTTACGACCCTGGTGCTGTCGGTAAATACCAAAAAGGGCAATGCCATTTTGGGGGATGAGGAGATCGTCCTCTATGGCCCGGGGTATATTGAGGACACCATGTGCGGCCTGAATTTTCGGCTGTCGCCCCGGTCTTTCTATCAGGTGAATCACCATCAGGCTCAGCGGCTGTATGAGGCGGCGATTTCTCAGGCGGAGATCACGAAAGATGACACGGTTTTGGACCTTTATTGCGGTGTGGGCACGATTACCCTGTGCATGGCAAAGGCCGCCGGCAAGGTCATCGGCGTGGAGGTTGTGCCCCAGGCGGTGGAAGATGCCAAGGACAATGCGGTGCGCAACGGCATCGAAAATGCGGAGTTTTTCTGCGGTGACGCGGGTCAGGCGGCGCTTAGCCTGGAGCAGCAGGGAATCAAAGCCGATGTGGCGGTGGTAGACCCGCCCCGGAAGGGCTTGAATGCCGACACCATCGAGGCGCTGGCCCGGATGGCTCCCCGGCGGATCGTGTATGTTTCCTGCGACCCGGCCACCCTGGCTCGGGATGTGGCTCTGCTGAAGCAGCGGGGATATCGGGTCAAAAATGCTATGGCAGCGGATCTGTTCCCCAGGTGTGCACACGTCGAGTCGGTCGTTTGTTTGTCACGAAAATAAGCGATTTTGACCCTAAAATGGCACTTTTTTCGGCGTTTTAAGAGATTTTTGAGCAAAAAGATGTGTTTGAAATCAAAAACACCTCGAAATCACATAGGGACAAATGATGATTTTGAGCGAAGCTCGAAACTTCAATTTACACCTGTTTGGTATAACATATCGTATAAAAACGGCAATTTGCAAACGAGAATCACCTAATTTTCTTAAAAATACAAGTGCCACAAAGTATTTATACAGTTGATATGTTTCCATGAACCAATTAATAGGATTCCGTAAAATAAGTTGTTGTTAGTGTTTAGGAGGTAAATCAAATGAAAAAGTTATTATCTTTATGCTTGACAGCAGTTTTATGCTTATGCTGTCTTGCATCGTGCGGTAGTGCGCACAAAGAAAACAAATGGTTTTCAGAAGAAAAACTTACACAATGCCTTGTAGGTGATTTGCCCACAATCACAAAGGATTACATAAAACATAACGATGAGGATATTTACGTTAGCTTCACAAGCAAGGAGCGCGAAGCCTATGTCTCCGAGGTGTTTGAATATCTTAAATCGCAGAATTTCAAGTATTTTGGAACACGCGGAGAACAAAAAGGCACTTTGGCAGGATCATTGACTACATATTACTTTGAGCCTGCAACCGAGCTTTCTGAATTTAACGTTGACAGCGCTTACAGATTTGTTTATTCCGATGGCACTCTTGACGAGGACGGTAAACTAATTTTTTGCATCATTTCAATTTATGACTATGAAACCAAGACACTTGAATACGGAACGAAGGATTTTTCGTATAACACCTTAATTACACTCGATTACAAATCAGAAGCCCCCCTTAGTGGCTTCTATGTATTAAACGAAGAATAACTATGAAAAAGATAATATCAATACTTTTACTGCTCTCGCTCTGCTTTTTGTTTACGGCTTGCGGTAATAGCGCCGAGCCGAAAGAAATATCCTGCGAGGATATTATAAAGGCATACGAGGATGCAGGCTATTTCGTGACACACGGAGAGCATAAGACGCAGGCAGAAGGCTCACAGCTTTGCTACATAAAAGCGAGTTTAACCGAAGATTCTGACAGCGATTACATCTACTTCACAACTTGCTTTACAGATGAACAAGCCGAAGAAGCTGCTGAAACAGATAAATACAATTTGGCAGTATGGTTGTATGCTACTGTAAGCGGAGAAAGTCGATGGCTCAAAACCGGAACTTACGGAAAAATTGAATACAGTTATTATAATTCCAAGTTAATAAAGCCATTCAACGAGCTTATTAAATAAAAAGCAAAAACAAATAAAAGGAGAAAAAACACTATGAAAAAAATCGTATCACTTGTAGCCGTATTGGCAGTATTCGCTATGCTTCTCGTTGGCTGTGCCGGAAAATTCGATATGGATAAGAGTATCGAAAAGCTCAAGGAAAAGGGCTTGACCGAAGGTATGTGCTACATCACAGAGGAAGAATGCGAACGTGCAACCTCGCTTACAAACAGTGAAATTGCGTTTATGGGCGGCGACTTTACCGTTGAAATCGTTAAGCAGTATGATTTGATTGAAAACGGCGACCATTCCAAGTCTTGCACATTTATTACATTCGCTACCGAGGAACAGGCAACCAATTTTGCAGAATTGAACATTGAATATTTTGCAAAGGGTGAGAACTCTAATAATTGGAGAATTGCACGCGACGGTTGTGTGGTTGTACTGACTAACCTTGACGTTGCGATGGATATTATCAACCTTGAATTTAAGTAATATAATTTCCACAAATTCATTAAGAGGCAACAATGATAGACTTAAAAGAATACTATTTAAAAAACATTTCAGATGACGAGTATCATTATAGGTTTCGTTCGTACATTTTAGCCTCAAACAAAAAATATAATGACTTCTTTGGCGAAGAGGAGGATGAAGAACTTGAATTTTTAATAATTGATATTGAAGAGGCTATTGAAAAATTCAAGTCATTATGTCAGCCCGAAATACAAACTTTTTCAAAAGAACAAACGTGTTGGTTTTATTTGCTCACTTTTTTCTTTCATCACAACGGGTACTACATAGAAGAATTTCCTCATGTTTTGAGAAGACCTCCGAATGAGCCAACGGAATTTACGTACACCGAGATTCGAAATAAAGCTTTTGCTTTGGGACTAAATGTAAATGGCACAATACCATATCGTGTGCGTAGACAAATTGTTGCACAACTTGCATTTAAGACTAACGGAACTACTCTTGATCTTGGAGAGTCAATCGAAGAAAAATTCAAAAAAATATCTACTCGCAATGCAAGTTTTCAAGAAATGGCTCTTGACGAAAAACTGCAAGAAATCGCAAATCTTATAGAGAATATGCTCAAAGAAAATGGCAAGTTCATTACACTCGACTATGCTTCGTTTGCCTTTGAGTATTTAAGCGATGAAACTATAAAAAATTACAGAAAGCAAATGCAATGTTTTAGGCATTCATCGGAAGAAGCAGTTGCTGAAAGAAGAAGTTACACCGATGCTCAAAAAAACTTTTTTGTAGATTTCGGTATTGTGATTGTAAAAACCATTCACGAATTAAAATCAAGGTTGTGAAAAATAGGGACAAATGATGATTTCCACCTATAAAAGTGGGACTTTTTGGAGTTTCCACCCCCGTTTTTGCCCGATTTTGAGACCTTTTGGAGTCTTGACCCACGTCGAGAGTGTCGTTTGTCTCACAAGGAGAGAATTATGATACCATTCAAAAAAACATGCGACAGGTGTAAAACCATTGAAACTGTAAAGTCGCTTAAAACTACCGAAGAATTTTTTGCCATATTAGAAGAACTCAAGAGATTATTGGTAAGTGAGAATTACGAATATGCCGGAGGAAATAACCCCGCCGACACTATCAAAAATTGGCCTCAAGACGGATTGTGGTATAGAATTAAATGCAAAAACTGCGGCGCGATTTATACCTTATGGTACGATACTTTTAAGGGTAAAGGCTACTTCAAAAAGGGTAAATAAATATACCTTTTGGAGTTTCCACCCCTATTTTTTGCACAAAAATATACCTTTTGGAGTCTTGAACCGAGTGGAAAGCAGTTGTGTCTGGAAAGGGCTTAAAATGAAGAAGAAAAAACAGAAAATACGCGAGGCGTTACTTGAAGGCGTTATGGAAATCGTACTTGCGATGATCCTATTTGCGATTGGGTTTCTTGTGTGCTTAGGAGTAAGCTCAGTTTTTTCGGTGGACATAACGGAGTTGGATTTTGATTGGTTTGTGCTTATTGGGATTATTTTCTTGGCTGTGATTATAGCTGTGATTAGTTTCGTAAAAAGGTCCTGCAAAAGCAAAGACAAGCATCATATGAAGCTGCAGAGCGCGCCCTTTGAGAAGATCAAGAGCGGCGAAAAGACCATTGAGCTGCGGCTGTTTGACGAAAAGCGGCAGAAAATCAAGCCGGGTGATCGGATTGTGTTTACCAACACCACTACCGGAGAAACGCTCACCAAAAGGGTGGTGAAGCTACACCGCTTTGAGAGTTTTGTGCAGCTGTATGAAGTGTTGCCGCTTTTGCAATGCGGATACACAGCAGAAGATATTGACACGGCGCACCCGTCCGATATGGAAGTCTATTATTCTGCGGAAGAGCAGGAAAAGTATGGCGTGGTGGGCATTGAGCTTCATCGGGATTGAGGAAATTGAAAATCTGGGGTGTCATTCTGAGCGTAGCGGAGTCGAAGAATCCGTTCTTATATCCGGGGGATTGCCACGGCGGCGGAGCCGCCTCGCAATGACAGTAAAAAACAGGGTGCAATTTGCACCCTGTTTTTTTGGTTAAGTAGGTTGATTAGAAGATAAAGCCTACGTAAACATTGCCGTTGTATTCGCGATACTGGATCAAATACCAGGTAGAGCCGATCTGGATGGCGGAGAGGCTGGTGGTGTTTTCATCTTCACCGTCGGAACCCTTAATAGTCAGCTTAATGGTCAGGTCCTTGGCGGCCTTGATGGAGCTTTCCTTGATGCCGTACTCGGACAGGGCCTCGGCGATCTTCTCCAGGGTGTCGTCGTCAACTTCGTCTTCGGCCATGATCTTGCCGGTGACCTTGTAGTTGCGGCCGTACTCTTCTTTTAGTTCGTCGACATTTTCAGCCATGGCTTCTCTGCCTTCGGCAAGAAGCTCTTTCTTGGAGCAGCCTTCCTCTTCTGCCATAGCTTCCCAGTACTCGTCGGGAGCCAAGGCGTCCAGCTTGCTGGTGTCGCCGTTCATCAGAGCAACATAGTTGTCCAAAGCGCCCTGGGGAGAGTTGGCAGAACCGCCATTGCCGCCGAGGACGATGATCAGAATGATGGCAACCACTGCAACGGCGGCAACAACACCACCGATGATCAGAGCCTTCTTGCTGGGCTTCTTCTTGGCAGGAGCGGCAGGAGCCACGGATGCGGCAGGCACGAACTGGGGAGCGGCCTGGTCAGCAGGGACAAACTGGGGCTGAGCCTGCTCTGCAGGAATGAACTGAGGTGCGGGAGCGGCCTGCTCTGCAGGAACGAACTGGGGTGCGGGGGTGACTTCCTCAGCAGGGATGAACTGGGGGGTTGCGGGAGCAGCCTGGGGAATCTGGTTACCGCAGTTGTGGCAGAAGGCTGCGCCTTCATCCAGAGCGGTACCGCAATTGGAACAGAATTTGCCCATGGGGTTACCTCACTTTCAATTTGTTTTGATAACAGGATCATTATAGCACCCGGAAACCGGGGTGTCAATGGCAGTGGTGATATAACAATCCTGTGTCATTCTGAGCGACCCGAAGGGGAGTCGAAGAATCCGTATTCTTTTATAGAGAAGAACGGATCCTTCGCTACGCTCAGGATGACAGATGAAGTTTTTGATTATAAACTCCCTCAGAGAGGGAGCCAAGGTTTCCATCGGGGGATTGCCACGGCCTGCGGCCTCGCAATGACAATTATTTAGTCAAAGGCCAGGCCGAAGTAGGTGGGGGCTGCGCCACCGTCAAAGGGAAGGTACATGGCAAAGGGGGCGCTGCCAGGGGTGCGGAATGTGCCTTCCTGCTTTCCCAGGGCGGTGAGAATGCCGGGGATGGCAGCGCAATCGCCTAAGAACTCCATAGCGGTGAGGGCTTTTTCTTCGGTGGATGCGGCCATGATCCAGCCGTCGCCACCGTAAAGCGTGCAGATTTCTGCCAAAAAGGTCAGATTTTCGCCCTCCTGGAGCACACCCTTTTCCGGCAAGAGCTGCCACCGACGGGCGGCGTAGGTTTCGGGGGAGAGCTTGGCGACGGGGACGGGCTTTTCGCCGGCTATGCAGCGGATCGTGTCTGCACAGGATATGGTTTCATAGCCCATAGCGGCATAGAAATCAAAAAGGCTACCCTCTCCTGGGACTAAAATCGCCCCGGCATAGCCCTGATTTGCCAAAAGTGCATGGGTATCTGCCATCAATTTGCGGCACAAGCCCTTTCCCCGGTGGGAAACAGCGGTAGCCACGGCGTACAGATAGGCGATTTTTTTGCCCGCAAAGCTGCAATCAAACCAGTATAGGGCGGCGGCAACCTGTCCGTCGTCTGTGATGCACCGGCAACGCCGGGGGCTGTAGCCGTGGCTGAAAAAGACATCCAGAAAGGCATCGCTGTCGCCGAAGGCTTCTTTCCAAAGCTGCCGCAGGCCGGTGGTTTGCATGGGATAATCAATTGTCATAATCGTCCTCCCAGAGCCGTGCCCAATATTTTTCCACCATATGGTGGGGGTGATAGGACATTTTGGCCTTGCGCAGGCCGGGGATACCCATGTCGTCTTCACGGTTCAGATACCGCAGATCGGGATAGGTTTCCCGGAGATGCCGGGCAAAGCTGCGGTTGATGAAGGCGTAAGCGCCGTCGTAGCCATCCAGAGCTTTCTCAAAATGGATGTCAAAGGTGTCTGCTGACAGCCGGCTACCCATGGTCATGGCGATGCACTTTCCGTCCACCATCACAGCCAAACCTTCCAATCCCAATTCCTGCAGATGGGCAAAGGCCCGGTTCAGGGCTACCTTTTCCAGGACAAAATCGCTGTCCGGGGCGATTTTTAATCGGTCGGCAAACCATGTTTCCAGCATAGTTTGTACTGCGGAAACAGTGGATTTGTCAATGGGCAGGCACTGGCAGTCCGGGTAGTTGGATGCAAACCGGTTGGCAAAATTCCGCTTGCTCTGGTAACGCTTGCCGGTGAGCTCTGCCAGGTCATCGATGGCGTAGACATAGTCAAAGTGATCCCGGTCGGTGTGGAACTGGAATCTGCCGGGGTACAGGGATTCAATCAGCTGACAATCGGCCTGGTTCATGGAGGACAGACGGCAGGGAATGCCCCGTTTGGCGGCATCATGGATGATGGCGTCCAGGGCGGGCTTGACATCGGCTGTGCCTACAGGAAAGGGGTACAGGCTGACCCGGTCGTACTGGGAAAAGAGAATGGCCCGGTCATGCAAAAATGCGATCCGCTGGCGACCCCATATGTTGATGTTGGCGAAGGAATATTCACAGCCTCGCGCGCCGTCGGCAAACAAAAGTGTTTGGTATTTTTCCCGGTCATCGGGGGTTAAGCGTTCAAATTTGATCATAATAATCACTTCCTTGGATTTAGTATACCACAATTAAGCCGCTTTTCAACCTTGGCAAGAGCGCGGAATTGTGATATACTGACGAAAAAGGCGGAAGGAGGGCGCAATATGAAGCGGTTGGCAGTATTTTTGGCGTTGGCATTGGTTTTGGTGGGCTGCGGTGCTCAGATTCCTCAGGGGAATGTGCAGCCTCAAGTGTCACCAATTCCGGAGAGTCCGTATTCGCCGGAGGATTTTGTGCTGGTGGGAGATTACCTGCAGTGTACGGAAGGAAATACGGTGTTGGGAATCGATGTTTCCTCCCATCAGCAGGCCATTGATTGGCAAATGGTTGCCGCCAGCGGCGTGGAATTTGCGTTCATACGGCTGGGATATCGGGGCTACGAAAGCGGCACGCTCCATGAGGATGATTTTGCAAGAATGAATTTGGTGGGCGCAAGGACTGCCGGCTTGAAGGTGGGCGCTTACTTCTTCTCCCAGGCGGTGACTGCGGAGGAGGCTCAGGAAGAGGCAGAGTTTGCTCTGGATATTTTGGAGGGATTCAAGCTGGATCTGCCCTTGGTTTATGATTGGGAATATATCAGCGAGGAAGCCCGGACCGGCGCGGTGGATCGCAGGACCTTGACGGATGCGACCCATGCATTTTGCCAGGCGGTGGAAAGGGCCGGATACCGGGGCATGGTGTATTTCAACACCAGCCAGGGGCAATTCCGGCTGGAGCTGGAGGAGCTGGGGGCATATCCCTGGTGGCTGGCAAAGTACAATTTGACCTCGGAGTTTTTCTGCCGGGTGGATGTTTGGCAGTATACCGACCAGGGTAGCGTGCCCGGAATCCAGGGCAATGTGGATATCGATTTGATGTTTACGGATTACGGGTTGGGAAAAGAAATTTTTGGGGAATAAAAGCCTTCCCCTGGGGGAAGGTGGCTGCCCGCCAGGGCAGACGGATGAGGGTAAATCTAATTCTTCGAGTTTCATCACTCGCAAACTGCGACCTATGGACTCCCCCCGGCTAAAAAAGTGTCTACAGCGGGCTTGTTGGGTATCCAACTTGTGGGTGATGGGACTCGTTTGCGTTGCCGTTCGGGAATGAACGGCAACTAAGGTGTCGCCGGGCCCCTAACCCGGCGAGCAACAGTCCACCGGACTGTTGCATTTAGATGATTCGAGTCCCATCACCGCCCCAAATAGAAAAAAGAAAGGATACCAAAAGGTATCCTTTCTTTTTTCTGGGGTGGGTGATGGGACTCGAACCCACAACGCCTGGAACCACAATCCAGTGCTCTGCCAATTGAACTATACCCACCATATTTAGAAATTGTAGGGGCGAGCAGGAGGTGAATTGCCCCATAGGGGCAAGAGAGGCCACCGAAGGGGTGTTGCTCGTCCGAATGGCTGCCGA
>JAGAMN010000018.1 GCA_017624715.1 Oscillospiraceae bacterium | reverse complement strand
CCTTGCCGGGAGTATGGGCGACAGTGGGGATTACCTCGGTCTTCACATCGCCGCAAGCCGAGCAGGTCTGCTCCTTGGAGCCGGTCTCGGTGCAGGTCGCGTCCTTGGTTACAACCCAATCACCGTAGCTATGGTTGGTTGTGGGGATGACAACATGCTCTGTGCTCAGCTTTTCGCCGCAAGAAGCACAGTAGGTGACCTTGTCGTAAGAACCGGGAGTGGTGCAGGTAGCTTCGGTCCGGTTCTCCTCAACAGGAGTGCCGGGGGTGTGCTCATGAGCGGGGACAGTGCTGTAAACGCAAGCGTCGCCCCATGCAACTGCGCAGGCGTAGTTGTTTACGGAATCGGAATCCATCTTCACAACCAGCTTAATGAAGTTGTAGCCGGTGATGTCCACATCCAACTCGGAAATATAGTGTTCACGAATCAGGTCGGACTGGGCCAGCTTAACAAACTCAATGTTCTCAGCGTATTCAGAAGCGGTGGAGCCCCAAACCTCGAAGATGACATCGCGGCCAGTCTGCTTGGGATCCGTAATGTTACTGCCGGTAGCACCGACAACAGCATAGAAACGATCCACATTCAGGTTGCTGACATTGTAAATAATGTAGTGGTCGGGATCGCCAACTCCAGCAGGATGGACACCCAGGCCCTTGTTGAACTTCGTACCATTCCAACCCAGAGCAATGTCAGTGGGCTTATACTTAATGCCGTTAGCCAGTTCACGCTCGCCATTCTCATCCAGAGATAACTTAATCTGCTTGCGGCCACCTGCGCCATCGAAGGCGAACAGATCACCGTTGTAGTTCTGGTCAAGCATAACAGAGTTATTCAGATCAGCGACCTTGTTAGCCGTGCCAAACAGATCGGACAGCCACTGGATATTGGTAGCATTCTCAGCCTTGCCAGCGAAGCTAACTTCTTTATCCTGAACAGGAGCGGTAATGCTGTAAACGCAAGCGTCGCCCCAAGCAGCGGCGCAGCCACTATTGGTGCCAGTACCGCTCTTGATAACCTTGGTATCTTCGTTCATCTTGACGACCAGCTTCACATAATTGTAGCCGGAAACGTCCACATTGAACTCAGCGGTATACCAGTCGGATACCTTTTCTGCCTTTGCCAGCAGGACATAGGCATTGTTCCGTGCGGGATCATCAGAAGTGCTGCCCCAAACCTCGAAGTCCAGGTATGCTTCCAGGCTGCCGTTCTTCGGATCGCTGCTGTTGCTGCCGTTCACGCCGGCAACAGCATAGAAGTAGTCAGCGCCATTGGTTGCGTAGACCACACTGCGATCTGCTGCACCCAGTGCGCTGGGGTGGACACCCAAGCCCTTCTCAAACAGGGTTGCATATCCGCCAAGATACAGTTTATCGACATGCACACTCACAACCGCACCATTGATCTCATAGTCACGGATGCCTGTCTGCTGAATAACGTTGCCTTGTTCGTCTTTCGCTGTTGTGCCATCGGCATTCAACTTGTTATACAATGCTTTACCATTAACCTTCCAACGAGAACCGGGAGCAGAATAGAAGTAGTTCTCAGCAGAAGGAGCATTATAAGGTGTATTGTAGAACACCTTTGTGTCACTACCGGTGATGGCATCATAGCCGCCTTCTCTGTCAGACAGATAGTCGACATTGCCAACGATATCACCGATCTTGCCGTTCCAGGCGGAATCATCACCCACGGTCACATTGGCTGCATTCTTAGCATAAATCGCAGTCAGATTTGCACTCTCGGTGACATTTCTGGTCTGACCGGCCTTGTAAGAAACAAAGCTGTCGTTGCCAACTGCCCAGCCGTAGAAGGTGTAGCCTTCCTTGCCGGTGCTCAGCTGTGCGGAGTAGGTGTAGCTGCCGTCGGGGTTGGTGCCCTGGTAAGCAGTTGCATTGCTGTACAGAACAGCTTCGGTCTTGGTCACACCCTGATCGTTGTAGGTCATGGTGGGGATGTAAACGGTGTTGGTCTGAGAGCAAGTGTAAATCACGCGCTCGCCATCCCGCAGGATCTTGTTGAATTCGTAACCGGTCCACTCGCCCGTCTGACGCAGGTCGTTATCCAGGTTCACACTCAACTGACCGTAGAAGCAGATATCAGGATCCACAGCATTGTAGAAGGCCTCAGAGCCGCCGTTGGTGCCGTGGTGAATAACCTGCAGCATATCAGACTTCAGATAGTTGCCGTAGACCTTAAACAGGTGGTCATTGTTCTGGTATTCACCCATACCAGAGTGCAGCTGATGGATCTGCTGAGCGTCGCCGGTGACCATCAGGGTCTTGCCACCGTCGAAAGTAAATCTCATGACGCCACTGGTATTGTTGCCGGTGGGCATATCATAAGGACGGTTGTCCTCTGCGGTGAACAAGAATTCGATCTCCACGCCGGGCAGCTTCATGGTCTGACCGGTATGGTAGACATACAGCTTAACTTCAGGATAGCTCTCTCTTGCCTTGGCAATAAAGCGCTCATAGGCCAACTTGTTCATCTCAGCGGGATAATCCGGATCCTCCAGCTCCTGATTCAGGCCGATGTTCTCGTAGTTGGGGAAGTTGTAGATCAGGCCCTTCAGATCGATGCGCTCCTTGTGGTTGCCGCCGTCGCCAGCCTTGCTCCAGAAGATGATGTAAGCCTGTTGCACATGGTCGCTGTGGGCATGGGTAGCCAGCCAGTAAACCTGGGGCTTCTCGTGCTCAGCGGGCTTGTTTTCTTCCATGAAGCTCAGTAGAATATTGATTTCATCCTGGTAATCACGGACAGAGGAACCCAGGTTATTCTTGTCCTTAGCGTATTTGGGATCCTGTTCCCAAATATATTCGCCATTTTCGTTGGCTTCACCGTTGGAGCCGTAGCCTCCATCGATGACAACGAAGCTGCCGTCAGACAGCTGAACGACCATACACAGGGTGCCAATATAACGCTTGATGATAGACACAGAAGGAGTGACGTTGCCGTCGCTGCCGATCTGGGTGTTGGGAATCAGCATAGAGTCAGGACCGTAGATCAGGTGGAATCTGCCGCTGTCCTGAGCGGGGAAGTAATTCAGGTGGATCATCTTGCCCTTGCCATCCACGTAGGTGGCAAAGCGGTTGTCCTTGACATCGCTGAAGTCGTACTCGGTCCAACCGGCGGCGATCAGCTTCTGCTCATAAGCAGTGACCTCAGCCTTGGTTACGCCGGTCCAGGTGCGCTGGGTGTAGGTACTGCCGGCATCCAGCTCAGTATGATAGGTACCATTGGTGGTAAAGCTGGGAATAGGCTCTTCAGTGCTGTAAACACAAGCATTACCGAAAGCAAGAGGGAAGGAAGAGTTGTCCACAGATGTATCGGTCATCTTGTAAACCAGCTTGATGAAGTTGTAGCCTTCAATGTTCACATTGAACTCGGAAACCAGGTAAGCACGGATACCGTCTGCAGAAGCCAGCTTCACAAAGCCCTTCTCGTCGTAAGTAGTACCCTTGCTGGCCCACAGCTCCACAACGGCCTTCCGGTCAGTGGAAAGGCTGGTACTGGCCGGGCCGGTGCCACCGACCACTGCGTAGAAGTAGTCAGCATTCATGCCTCTAACATCGAATACCAGGAAGCGATCGGCGTTGCCCACATTGTCGGGGTGTACGCCCAAACCCTTGGCATACTTGGTGCCCAAATAGCCCAGAGCGATCTCGGACACATTATAAGTGGCTTCGTATGCATTGCCGGCAGCATCCACCATGGGAATGGTCTGCTCGGTAACGGTTTCACCGTCCACATAGGTCGGGTTGCCATTATCAAGAATATCCGCGCCGTTTGCATCCTTTGCGCGGACCTTACTGATCACATAACGGTTCGCATTTGTGGTGCCGCCGCCGTTCCAAATGATCAGATTGTCGCTGTAGTTTGTATCCAGAGTAACCTTGTTGTTATTCTGTGCTACCAGAGCAGGAGAATAGAACAGACCCAGGTCAGACAGGTAGTGCTGGCTGGTGATGCCCTCAGGCAGGCCCTGAACGGCAGTGCCGTTAATCTGCGCAGCGCTGCCAGCGGGAGTCAGCTGCTGAACAACAGGTGCCTCGCCGTAAACACAGGCGTTGCCCCATGCAACTGCACAAGAGCTGTTGGAGCCCTTGGTCATCTTCGTGACCAGTCTGATATACTTATAGCCGGTGATGTCCACATCGAACTCAGCCGTCAAAAAAGCGCGAATGTTATCGACGGAGGCCAGCTTTTCGAAGGCAGCATGGCTGGTGCCGTTGGTCTTGCTGCCCCACAGTTCGAAAGTGACATAGGGATCTTCAAGGCTCAAATTGGTAACACTGGAGCCAGTGCCACCCACAACTGCATAGAAGTGGGAAACACCCAAACCGCTGACATCATAGGTGATGTAACGGTCATCGGTACCCGTGGCATCAGGGTGAACACCAAGACCGTAGGCAAACTTGGTGCCCTTGTAGCCCAGGGCGATTTCTGCCGGATAGTAGGTTACCTGAGAGCCATCCGCCATTGTGATGGTCTGCTCAGTAACGGTTTCAAACTGCTTTTTGCCGTCCTCGGTCAGTACAGGATCGCCATTTTCGTCCACAATCAGCTTCTGAGTAACCTGCGTGCGCTGCGAGGTTCCATTGTAGATGAACAGATCGCCATTGTAGTTCTGATTCAGCATAATCTTGCTGTTCACCTGATCGACAACGTAATCGTTGGTTGCAAGCGCATCATCCGCAGTATGCAAAGAAGACAGGTAATGAATATTGCCTGCGTCTGCGGGCATACCCTTGATGGTGCCCTTAGAGCCGATCGTGCTCAGCTTCTTTGCGGTAACAACGCCGCTGTTGTAGAAGCAGGCATCGCCCCAGGCGACAGCGCAGCCACCATTGGTGGTAATATTATTGGTATCGAGGGGGCCATCAACCAGTCTTACAACCAGCTTAATGTACTTATAACCGGCGATGTCCACATCGAACTCAGCTGCTTGATAATGCATGATACCCTCTGCCCAAGCCAGCTTTTCAAACACTGCATTTCCTGCATCAAAATCATCGGTGCTGGACTTGCTGCCCCAGACCTCAAAGGTAGCCATGACATCTTTGTTAATGTTAGCTAAGGTGCTGCTGGTGCCGCCAACGACCGCATAGAAACGGTCTCTGTTCAGGCCCTGCACATTATAGATCACATAGCTATCCTCGCCACCGATGGCATTCGGCAGCATGCTCAGGCCCTTGGTGTACTTGACAGCACGGATGCCCAGAGCAATATCTGTCTTAGTGAAGTATCTGTTGTGTGCATTGTAAATAGCCGTTGTATTGTTGGTGTTGCTTACAGACTTAGCGCCCGCTTTTGTGCTGGTATTAATGCACAGGAAGCTGTCTGCATTGACATCCTTTTTGATGGTCACATTGCCATTCTTGTCCAATGCCGCCAGGGAACCAACCATTCTGCTGCCGCTGTAAAGGTCGGACAGATAAATGACATTGGAACCACTGGGGTCCTTGCCCGCGGGAGCATTGGTGCCAAGTAACGGGACTTGGACCGCTTCACGCGGTGTTTCTGTGGTGTCCTCAGCGAATGTGATGACGGGGCACAGTGACAGCACCATGACCAGCGCCAAGAATCCGCTAAGCATGCGTTTGGTAAGTTTCATGCGTTGATTTCCTCCTCGTTTTTTGTTGTTTGGGGTATCCGGGAATCTCTCGCGTAGGAATGTGGTCAGAAAGACCATTGTCCTTTTTATACTTTACCACAAAGGCATGTCATTTTCAACCCTTTTCAAGCCGAAAATATCCAAAGACTGTAAATTATACCGCCCATATTGTTTGATATTTGTTTAAAATCGATAGTCAATGCCCATTTTTTGCAGCATTTCATGGTGTCTTTCCAGGGAGTCCTTATCCAGGGCTTTCATCTCCCGTTTTTGCTTCTGCAAAGACTTTCGTTCAAACAGCACTTTGTAAAAAGGCCGCACCAGCCAAACCACCGGCAGCATCCACGGGCATTTCTGTAAAACAGTGTACTTCCCTTTTAACTGCCACAGCGGCGGAAACAGCCTTCGCCAGGCATACACCAGCTTGCCGCTAAAACCCAGAACCGAATGCCGCTGATCCCGTATCGTGACAGATTGCACCCGTTGCTCCATTTGTCCCCAGCTGCCGCTGTTGAACACATAGCTGCCCATCAGCTCCACGACCGCATCCGTTGGGCCATCTTCAAACCAATAACAGATCAGACGCCGCACATTTCGGTAGAACTCCAACAGCTGCAGCGTTTCCAGCTCCGTTTCGATGTAATGCTCGTCCATTTGGGGATTGGCCTGCAGATACATCCACAGGTCCAGCACATGCCGGCAGCCAATGCCACCGTCACGGAAATGCTTGGCGAAGTGGGTAAACAGATAGATCCACTCATCCTCTGTAGTCATACGGAAATAGTGACCGTCTTTTTCCTTTGCTAACTGCCATCCGTCGCCGAAATAGCGGAAATAGTCCTTATTATAGGAAGGTATCACCCGTTTATGTAATTCCAAATAGAGCCCCTGATTCTGCCACACCAACTCATGATCCGTCTCATACTTTGCTTTGAAGCCAAGCCGCTCCACAATCGGCATAATCCGGTCATACTGATCCAACCGAATCAGCACATCCGCGTCACCCATCATGCGCAGCTCCGGTTTCGGGTAAAGATGCTTCATCCGGCAGCCCTTCAGGGGCATATAGTCGATCTCAGCCTCTTCAAAAGCCCGGTAGAGCCGCTCTAATTCCGCCATTTGCCCTTCACTGACCTGTAACGCCTTGCAGTAGCCGGAAAACAGCCGATCCATCACCCGAGATTCCACACCGCAAAGTCTTGCACCTTCATACACCAAAGGCAAAATGTGGTGCTTCCGAATGTAGGATCTTACCTGCTCCAGGTCAAAATCTGCCGGTAACGGCAGCGCCTTACCCGTCACTGCGCTGCGAAGCAGAGTAATGACACTCAGTTGTATCGTATCCATAGATATCCTCCAAAACGGGGAAAATCAGGGAGTAAATCTCCCTGATTTTATTCCCCAATCAAAAGTGCTTCGAATCTGTGTATGTCTGCCAAGGCACGCTGTCCCAATTTTTGGGTGATCAAACGTCTGGCTTCGCCCAAATTCGGTGCCCGGTCAGACAGATTGTGACAGTCTGATCCCAACAAATGTATTTGCTCTGTACGAAGCATTCGCAGTGCCATCCGGGCGGTGGCCGACTCCAGGAAAAACTCCGCGTTGGCCTGTACCAATACCGGCAGGCGTTCCAATCGCCGGGGTATGCCATAGGTGCGGAAAGGGGCAATATACCGATCCACATGGGCAATGACCGGTGTCAAGCCCTGCAGGAGATAAATATTCTCCAGTTCCTTGTACATCGTTTCCGTCCAGGGTGGTTCCGGCATTTCGATCAAAATCAACCGGGTATTTCCGATTGTCAGCCGGGACAAATGTTCCGACTCTCCAATTCCGGGAAAATAATGCACCTCTGCACCCAAGATCACCTGGGGCAGATCCGTCCGTCCTGCCATTGCCTGTTTCAATACAGCCGCAGCTGCGGCCCTTTGTGCAAGAAACGTATCCGGGTCGGAATGCCGGGCATAGAAATGGGGCGTTGCCACCACATGGGTTATTCCCTGCCTGGCTTCTTCTTCCAGCATTTGCAAAGATTGCTCCGGATTGCGACTTCCGTCGTCAATTCCCGGCAGAATATGGCTGTGCGCATCCATAAACATGATTATTCGCTACCCTTTTCCGAAGTTTTGGTGGGCTGCTTCTTGGTTGCCAGATAGCTGCCCTCATACTTGTGACCATATCTGCCATAATACTTGCGGTAATAGCGCTTATAGTAACCGTAGTGGCCACTGTCATCTATGGTGCAGTTATAGACAATGCCCAGGATGCGGCCATCCACAAAAGCAAACTGACGAACCGCCGCGCCCAAAGCAGGACGCTGGCAGTAATGCTGACGAACTACCAGCAAAATACCATCCACCATCTTTGCCACCGCCAGGGAGTCACTGACTTCGCTAACCGGAGGCAGATCCAAAATGATGTAATCATATGCATCCCGCAGCTTGCCCAACAGACGGCTCATTCTGGCGGAGCTCAGCAGTTCAATGGGGTTGGGAGGATTCTGTCCGGAAGCGATAACCTTAAATGCATACTCATCGCCCTCAATGCCGCAATCCTGCACCAGTTCATCCAGGTGGTTCTGGCTGGTCAAATAACCGGACAGGCCGGGGCGCTTGGAAATAGGCAATTTGGTAGACAGCGAAGGCCGGCGCATATCACAGTCCACCAGCAGGACCTTCTTATCCAGCTGCGCCAGGCTGTGGGCCAGATTGATAGCCGTCAGGCTCTTGCCCTCGCCGGTCAGTGCGCTGGAAATACCGATCACACGGCTGTTGCTCTCGTCAGCGAAGGAATACTGCAGCTTCGTACGCAGCAGCTTGTAGGCCTCAGAGGCAGCAAAGCTGATGTCGTTGCCGATAAGCTTGGGCTCCTGTTGAGAATCCGCAGGCTGCTTTCGGCCGCCATAGCCGGCCCGCTGATAATGTCCACCCTTAGCCGGGGCAGTCATATCGGACACCGCCGCCAAAACCGGATGATTGCAGACCCGGGCAATGTCCTCTTCAGCGCGAACGGTCACATCCACCAGTTCCCGGATAACGATTGCCGCTACAGCCAAAACAGCACCCACCACCAGGCCAATGACAGAGTTCTGTACATAATTCGGAGAACTGGGGCTGGATGCAACGACTGCCGCTTCCGCAACCTTGGCAGAAGTGCCTTCCACGATGGTATCGATCCGCTTAGGTAAAATATGCGCGATCGCATTGGCCAATTTTTCCGCAATGATAGGATCCGGGTGAGTAACCGTCACCTGGAAGATCTCCGTGTTGTCTACTGCAGCGGCCGTGACGATTTCTCGCAATTCTGTATAGGTGATATCCACGCCGGCATAGTCAATGACATCATTTAAGGTTTCTCTGGTGCCCAAAATGACGATATATGTATTAACAAGGCCTTTCGATGCGGAAATGTCACTTGCAGACAGGCTGATAGATGCGCCGCCCAGGGACAAAGATCCGTTGTTAACATAGAACTTGGCAGAGGATTGATACTGGGGTGTAATAAACATCAGGGTTCCCACCAGTGCAATCGCCGTGGCCACGACCGCGGCCAAAGCAACCAGCCAGATCCGGCGCCAAACCGCCTGCAGCAACCGTCCCAGATCCACCTCTACCTCTTCATTCTTTTGTATCATCTTATCATCCATAAGAGAACCTCCATGCTATTTTCTGATTTTACTTACGTATACTTATTGTGTCACAACGAAATACATTCTTAAATTGCAGGGGCTTGCCCTCACTACTCAAGCGCATTTTTCTTCCTGCCTTTTATTTTCTTCAACAGACCATTCAAAAGACCGCCCCAAACCTTTCGGAACAGAATCAGGATTTCTATCAGTGCAGCCAAAGGTAACAGCCTGCTGAGAATACCTTCCAGATAAACTGTCACTGCTGAAATTACCAGCAATGCAAAGCCGGCAATGTGGTTGCCGTGCATAATGTTAAGCTTGACATATTTTCTTGTGTCAGCCATTCGGTAAATATAGGTTACTACATAGCTGATGCAGGTAGCAATCGCTGCACCCACAGCACCAAAGAAGGGAATCAATGCAAAATTCAAAGCCACATTGGTCCCCGCGCCCATCATGCCCGATTTCAGGTAGCCCAAACTGTCCTTGTGGACCGTATAAGGCGTAGCCACAAATGTACCTATGGATAAAAACACGGTACCGACAATCAGTGGCGGTGTATATTCCCATGCAGAATAATATTCCCCCGCCACATAGATCTTCATAAAATCTCGTAGAATCAGCAGCAATCCAGCACCAACGAGCAACGAAACTGCAACGACGCCGTTATAAATCGTATTGCTGTAGTCATCCCGATCGGTGCTGTCCTCTTCCCGAATGGCTGAATAGGACCACGCCTGATTGAAGATGGTGGAAATCGTAGACGCAATCGTCGGCAGTTTGTACGAAACCGCATATAGACCCGCCACCGCAAGGCCGCTCATAAACGACAGCATCACCTTGTCCAAGGAGCTCATAATCCACCACATCAAGGCTGTTGGGACCAAAACGACGGAATATTTAATCATTTCACCCGCCAATTTCTTATTCAGAGAAAACTGTCTAAAATCCGCACGTACCGGTTTTTGAAGCAGCGCATATACCGTTGTAACTGTATAGGCCAGGATATATGCCAGCAAATAGCCCTTGATGCCCCAATCACAGACCACTAAAAACACCACATTCAGCGAGGCTGCCAAAAAAGTGTTGAGGATATTTCCCACAGAGTACTGCAACAGCATCTCTCTGCCCCGGAGATTATAAAGAAATATCTGGCTCGCCATTGACGACACGATGTACAGATACGTGTGAAAGGCATATTCGGAAATCGCCGGAATGCTCCACATGATTAGCAGTGACAATGCCGCAACAACGATTGCGACCCCACAAACACCGACACCGACACTCAATATTTGTGCCTGGTCAGCATCTTCGTCCAGAGAAAACCGCATAACCGCCTCGGCAATATTTAGCGACAGAAGCGGTGCCGCAATAAATGCAATGGCCGCGATCAGGTCAACCGTTCCGTATTCCTGAGCAGTCAACGCATAGGTATACAGCGGAACCAACACAAAGCTTATCAGCTTCGTTCCAAAATTGCCAATGGCAAATATTGCTGTATTTTTCAGCAAATACTTCCCACGGCCGGTGTCTTGTTTTTTACTCATAACGCCTCTTGTTTTTCCAATTTAAGAACAGGTTTTTGATCCTGCGCACACAATACCGCAGGCCCTGTTTTTTTCGGAACAGCTTTTCCACCCCCGGATAGCCTTCCGTTTCATAGCAGCGTACCAATTCTTCCCGCAACGCCGTGTGGCTGCTGGGCTTTCTCAGCTGGGTATTCTGCCGGCTTGCACTCTCAAGGTTGGACGCCTCCAGCACCAAACCGCTCCCAAACCGCTTAAGCAAAGTCTTGCCTTGCTCAGAATTGACTAACAGCACGGATATACCTGCCGCGGCCGACAGCTTTCCGCCATTTTCCGTCAAATATTCCGGATGCTCGTTTTCAATTCCCCAGTAATCACCCAGGGTTACATCGCCCACCCGGGCAGTATTAGCCCACGGGCAGGAATAGCAGCTTTCCCGGTAGGTTTCGGAGGACAGAAACAGCGAATAGTACGATGAACAATCCGGTCTGAGCAAGGTCTGCTTTTCTCTTCCGTTTTTGTCCTGCACCTGATAACCTGCCAGCAAACCCCAACCACTGCTCTTGTCCCGGAAGGAAAAGGCGGTAATATCACCATTTTGGCGTTTTTTCAGTCGCGCTATGTAGTCTTCAAACAGCACAGTACCCGGCGTACCGTGGCAGACCAAATCTGCCGCAAACAACCTTTCGGTATTTGTTTCCCTCAGGTAGCATTTCAGCGCCGCCACCTGACAGGGCGTTCCGGAAAAGAAAACCACTCTGCCGCTTTGTAAATGGGTCTTAACCTCTGGAAAGCAATGGAATGCCTTACTTTGTACATATTTGGAGCCTTGCAGCTTCGTAAGCGCTGCCTCAGTGTCGATGCCGATGTGCATCGGTGTCAGAACACCATGCGTATATTCCATCGAGCAGCCGTAGACGATGCCGCCCTCTGCAATCACGCTCTTAGCAAGAGCCGCAAACACACCACCGGAGGCAGAACCTTTCAGCTGCTGCCGGTCTGCATTTGCTGCGGCGTAAACCCGCAGCGGTGCATCGCTGTGCTCCTCTTCAGATTGGAACACGCAAACCTTTTGACATTTGCCGCAGGAAACGCACCGGTCCATATTCACTTCCGGATAATATGCACCCAAATCTTTCGCCACCATCGTGATGGCATTTACCGGGCAAGCCACCGCACAAGCGCCGCATCCGCAGCACTGTGCCGGGTCGCTCAGACCTAAAATTTCCTGCTTTTTCATAACATTCACTCTTTACTGTATCATTGTTTGCAGATACGCCAAAGCGCTGTCCCGGTATTTCTTCACGGGAGTAGCTAAAACCTCCGGATCCGTCGCAAACTTCCCGACAGTGTCCACCTGCCCAAAATGGACAATCTTATGCTTCTCCAGGCCAAACCGCCAGAGTAGATCGCCGAGCTTATTTTCGTTACTGGGACGGGTCATCACGGCAAAGGCCCTTGCGTATTTGGAGGAGAAAATCGTTCCGTGGAAGGTATCCGTAAAAACAAATTCCGCATTCCGCAAAACCTTCAGCGCTTCCATAGGTGTCAGCACCAAATGTCGGCGAATCCACATCTGGGGAGCGCCCACCGTAACCGGTGTCAGGTTATTCCTCTTGCAGAAAGCCTTAATCTGGGCAATTTCCCCAGGATCGCTGATGCGATTGTAATAGGAATACACCACGCAATACCGCTTCGGCAGATTTTCCGGCAGCGGCGTATTGTCGATATCTGCGGAAAAATCGCTGATCATCACCGGATCTGCATGCAGAACAATTTCCTTATTGCTCAGCGCCGCAACAAACTGCCACGTTTTTTCGTCTCTCACAGAAAAGCCTTGCACATTTTCAAGAGCTTCTGCAATCCGCTGGGCAACTGCCTCTGGAAGAGCTTTTACCTCCGTAGCACCGCAGGATGCTGCATAAGTGATGACCCGGTCCGCCTGCGGCACATTGCCGAAAAGCTGACTTGTGAACCCCCACGGAGATTCGGTCAGACAGTTGAACACCTCATCGCTGCCGATCACGCAGCAATCGTAATGTTCCTTGTTGGATTGATTGCTTGCGCCCAGCGTTTCCTGGCAAAAGGCAGCAAATAGCATATTTTGCTTTGTTGCTAACCGTCTGATGTGAAGGCGATTGAACGCATACCGGTCAATTCTTTTCAGCTTGTTCACTATGTGGCGCAGCTTCCCAGACCTCGGTATAACAACCCCCGTGTCCGAATGGAGGAGATAGTTATCCTCCTCGTTCTTTTCAATATCCAAAAAGGATACCGTGTGACCCAGCTGTTCCAACATCCGCTTTAACGCCAGGCTTTGCAACAGTGAGCCAAAATTCGGAACGCGCTGCATAGACAAAATGCAAACTTTCATTTTATCACCTTATGAAGTATTTTTACGCTGGGTTCTTCTCTCCCTCGGGAACTTTCACCACAATATTGGGCAGTGCCAGCACAAAGTATACCATATAGCCGGCCTCTGTACGCAACGACGCATTGTAAATTGCAATCATCATGCACAGAATCGCCATCACCTTTGCAACCCGGCAATAGGTTCTCGCGACACCTGTACATTTTTTCTCGATTTTCCGGGCATTACTGAATGCCAACACAAAAAAACCGAAGAAGAAAATCAACCCAACCCACCCGGTTTCCAGATAAATGTACGCTGTCGACAGCCAGGTATAGTGAAGCTTTGAGTACTGCGCAAAAAATGGTGTGATCAAAAATTCGTATGCCGCATTATCACAATTGCCCAAACCCATACCGAACAACCGCTGCGCTGTGGTTTCCAGAAACCGTTCATTGATTTCTGTAATTACTGTCATCCGGTTCAGGTCGCCAGCATAGGTATAACCCTTATCGGAGGTTGCCTCATTCAGGAACCACTCCAAGGAGAAAAACTCTCCAAAATACGGAAAAAGCACCGTCAACAAGGCTGCCCCCGCACCAATTGCCACCGATCCGCCCAGCAGAACACCTACTTTTCTCCAGCTGAAGCTTGTAAACAGCGAAGCAAAAATCATAATTGCTACAGCTTCTATAAAGAAAAACTTCAGTTCCGCCAGTGCTGCAACCAAAATTACAGCAACAAATTTCCAAAAGCACTCCGCTAGTCGTTCTCGGCGCTCCATGTAGAACACCACCGACTTTGTCAGTACCACCACAAAGAAAAGGTTGCTATAAGCATTGCATCCCTGCTCTACACCAAAGATGCCCCCCAAATAATCTCCGGTTTTTTCCAGGAAGAAATACTGCACCAGAGATACAACCACATTGACCCAAAACAAGATGTCAAATAGCTTAAAATAATCCTGAACATCCTCCGGCTCCAGAAATGTACAGAAAGCCACAAATGCCACATAATAGCGAAAATTGTTTCTTGCGCCCCATAGGTAATATAGCAGCGACTGATATAAGAACAGGTATCCGATCAATGTGTACAGGAAAAACAAGATTCCCCAAACTACCAATATTTTGCTCCGCCGTTCGGGATTGCGCAGCTTTAGCCGGATCATAATCAGCAGCAGTACCAGACATGCAACATCCAATATGTACTTCACGAAAGCCGGCGCACCCAACCATTCAATCAGCGTACCAAACAGGAACGGCAGAATTATCAACAGCCAGCATAGCCATTGGGGCTGGTTTCGTGATTTAATTTTCAGCCTAAGATTCACTTTCATGCAAAAACCTCTTTGCCAACATTTGCCTATTCTTACCGCACTTTCGCAGCCAGCAGGAAATAACAAAGGAAATACAGTTTATTCCTTGCCGCCCAATAAAATAACTTTTTATTGAACCCATCCCTGTCTTTTTTCTTTTCCGTTAATACAGATTGGAACACTGGATCATTGATCATCGTCCGCAACTCTGCAATCGCCTTCCCATAGTTTCCGTAATATACTACAGCCTGCTTCAGCGTAGCAAAGACATTTGCCAAATAGGGCTCATGGCATCTGCGCTTAACTTCATCAGAATAGCCGCACTCTTTGCACAGCGCCACACACTGCAAATAGAACTGCCCGTTTTTCGCAAAACGGTCCGGTCGATAGGATCGGCTGACAGACTGCTCATTCACGCGATAACAATACAGCGGCTCAGATAAAATAGCAACCTTGTCTACATTTTTATATAAGGCCAGCAGGGAATAAACATCTTCAGAAATGACTTCTTTTTCCGAAACAAATTTCCAGTTTGTGCGCCGTATCAACTCCATAGAGAAAAACACTCGCCATGCGCTCAGCATTACTTGGGCGGACTTTCCCGTTCGGGGGTTCTTACCTACAAGCTCTGGCAGCAACTCTTCCCGAACCTGATCCCCCACATAGACCCATCGTTGAGTACAAGGAATTTCCCTGCCCCGTTCCTCGCCTGCTTCATTCACAAACGATATGCCGAAGATCACAAGATCTGTATTTTCTTTTTCCGCAACATCGTATGCATGCCGGACGGTTTCGGAATCCACAAAATCATCACTATCAAAAAAGCAGATATACTGCCCCGTTGCGTGGGCGATACCTACATTCCGGGCGGCGCTCAGCCCTTGGTTTTCCTGATGGAACACCTTGATACGGCCGTCCTTCTGCGCCCAGCTGTCACAGATCTCCGGGCAGCGATCCGGAGAGCCGTCATCTACCAGAATAATCTCAAGATTCTCATAGCTTTGGCTCACGATGCTTTTTAAGCAGTGGTCAAGATATTTTTCAACTTTATATACAGGCACAACCACCGAAACCAAACCTTTTGTCATCTTTACCTTCTCCTGTCTTACAAAAAGGACTGAACAGCCCTCTCGATCTCTTCTGCCATGATTTGCTCATTGCAATTTTCGGCCAGATGTTCCTTGCCAGCGGTTGCAATTTTCTCACACAAATCGGAGTCAGCCAGCAAAATCTGCAATTTCTGCGCCAGCTCCTCGGCATTTTTCGGCTCATAGAATACCGCCGTTTTGCCGTCTTCGACATAGTCCGTCAGGCTGGGCACCTTCGCCGTCACAACGCACTTGCCCAAGGCCATCTGCTGCATCAGTGTCATCTGTCCGTAGGAATAGTTAAACCACTCCAGCGGCAGCACGCAGAACCGAGCATTGAAAATCTGCTGGATCAGCTCCTTGATCGGCACAAAGGGAACCTGCTCCACACCGGGAGTTTTCTCATAAGCCGGATCCACCTTACCCGCCAGCCGCAGCTTCACATCCGTGTTCAGCTGACGATAGGCCTGCACCAGCGTAGCCCAATCCCGTTTAGAATAACCTACGCAGAGTATGTATTTCCCGCTGTCTTCCGTTTTTTGCAGCTGGGTGGGGTCAAAGAACTCCAGATCCGTGCCGAACCGCAGGAATTTGCTCTTCTCCACGATCCATGGGAAAAACTTTTCATAGTAGCCCAATTGGCTGCTGGTGTGGTAGATTACGCCGTCCAGAGATTTGCTGGCAAACTGCATTAGTTTCAGTGCAAAGCCGCTTTCCGCCGCGCTATTGAATGAACCTATATCAAACAGCACATGCTTGGCCTTGGTCTTAAACAACCGCCGCCACAAACTTAGCACAACACCACTCTGAGCGCCGTGGGAAATGATCAGATCATACTTATGCAACTTCGGCAAAACCCGCAACGTTTGCCAGATATAAAAGCGAATTTTGTTTTTCTCAAACTTTTCCAACCAAGGGAACGACCGAATATCGACAACATCCACCTCCGGCTGTTCCTTGAAATACCGAAAGAACCAGTAGGGCGCACCCTGCACATAGTAATCCGGCGGCTGCTTGTCAGCCGGAATTTGGTCGCAATATTTAACTTTCCAATTGACAAGCATTAACACTTTCATGATTTGCTCCTCAGAATTTATTTGTAATGATTTTTATGACAAATTCCATATGTTCTTTCTTTGACATTACTTTGGTTTTTTGGGCAACTATCTTTAGCTTAACACGTAAGCAATGCTTATACTTGACTAGCTCTTCTAAATACTTTCTTTTGCTTTCTTCGATATACGAAGAAGTAAGCATCGTTTCTATTGTTTCGCTTCGCAAACATTTTGCCTTCAAAAACCTTTTGATGCACGCCAGCGCAGTTTTCTTTTGCGAACCAAGGACCTGTCCATCATGAATTCTGTATTTTACTCCAGGCATAGGATCGCAGTACACCTTGCCGCCACAGGCCACGCACATAGCATGTGTCCAGCTGTCGTGCATATCAATTTCTCCCGGATCACAGCTCTTCAAAATATGCAAAAGTTGTTTATTGAACACCATCGTACAACCATTGGTCGTACTAAACGTTTTAACGATTGCTTCAAACTCGCTCGCGCGCTCGAGGCTGCAGCAATACGATTCTTTTTCAACGTTGTCAACCAAGCAACTGATACCACAATACCAAAGCGCAGGTTCTTTGGGATCATGCCCATTCAATATATCAACTGCTCTCTTAAGCTTTTCTGGATGCCAGATGTCATCCTGATCAGCATACGCATAGTAGTCGTAAGAGCTGTCGCACACCTGAACTAACTTACGAAAGCTCTGTGCCGGTTTTAAATTCTCTCCGGTAATAATCTCCAAATCACACATGCTTCTGTAATTGTTCAGTATTTCTATCGTTCCATCTTTGGAACCATCATCTCTAATAAGCAATTTTACTGCTACATTTTCTTGGCATAGAATACTGTCCAATTGTTTTGAGATAAATCTCTCTCCATTATAGGTCGACATCAGTACCAAGACTTTTTTGTGCTCATTCAAAATGCCCTTATTCATTACTTACACCATCTGTCCGGCGATGTCTGCATCTACGATCTCTTCGCCGGTCTTATCCTTCAGTTGCTCCTTGGATGCGTCGCTGAGGCCATCGTTGACAGTGGCGCACAGATCGCAGGTGGAGCACTTGTCCAGTTCTTCCTTGGTAACCTTGCCGTCCCGGTAGTCCCGGACGATCTTATTCTCGTACATGGAGTAGGGCTTCTTGGTAAACAGGGATTTGAATTTGTGCCAAACCACCCACATACCCGGCACCCAGATGTACTTGTGCATCGCCGGGGAAACAGAGCCGATCATCCAGCAATCCCGATCGCAGCAGCGGACCTTCTTACGCACAGACTCCGCAGCCTCGCTGTTCCACAGCTCGTCCCAGGTCTGCTCGTTCAGGTTGCCCATGACCTCCTTGTCCTTGGTGCCGTTGCAGGGCATCACATCGCCGTAGGGATCGATGAAGAAGGTATCAAAACTCATATCACACTTCAGCAGGCGCTTCTGACCGTAGATGTAATTGATCAGACCGTGATTAAAGTATGCACGCATCCACTTCTTGGGGCTCTTGGAGCGCAGCAATTCGTTGATCAGATCCTCAAAATGCTTGGCGACCATTGGTCGGTCGTGGATGATGTTCTTGGCTTCCACAAAATAGAAGCTGTTGTGCAGAGATGCGGTAGCGAATTCCATGCCCATCTCGTTGGAGATCTGGTACAGCGGCACCAGGTCCGGTGCGTTCTTATCCTGCACCGTCATGCCGAAGCCCACATCCTTCATACCCATTTCCCGGAGGGTCTTCAGGGTGGTGTAGCCCCGGTTGTAGCCATCGGCCAGGCCGCGGATCTCATTGTTGGTCTGTTCCAGACCCTCGATAGAAATGCGGATGCCGATATCCGGGAACTCCTTGCACAGATCTACAATCCGGTCGGTAAAGAAACCATTGGTAGAAATAACAATTCGGTCGCTCTTTTTGTATAGCTCCCGGACAATCTCCTTCAGATCAGTGCGGATAAAGGGTTCCCCGCCGGTGATGTTTGTAAAGTACATCTCAGGCAGCTTGCGGATGGTCTCAATGGAAATCTCCTCCTCCGGCTTGGAGGGTGCCTTGTACCGATTGCACATATTGCACCGTGCATTGCACCGATAGGTTACAATCACAGTTCCGTTCAGTTTCTTAGACATTTGTCTTTTCTCCTTTTATCGCACCATATTGTGCCTCAATTTGCTCCACATACTGCATTGGGCCAAACAGCGCTTTAGCCTTTTCCACAGAACAGTGGGACATTTTCTCATATTCTTCATCGCTCAGCGCCAGCATTTTGCGGATGCTGGCAGCCAATTCCTTCGCGCCGCCCCGGTATACATAGCCGTTTTCGCCCTCGTCCACCAGTTCCGGCAGGCCGCCGTTTCCGGAGACGATCAACGGCTTACCTGCCGCCATAGCTTCCATGGCGCTGTAAGGACCATTTTCATACCACTCGGAGGGTAGCACAACACAGCGGCTGTTCTTTACGTAATCTTCCAGAACTTTTCCAGTCTGGAAGCCCTTGAACTCCACATTGGGCATATCCTTGGCAAATTCCTTCAGCTCTTTCTCTACCGGGCCGGTGCCCAGCACAAATAGCTTGCAGTCGGTTTCCTTTGCCGCGGCCAGCAGAGTCTTAACGCCTTTTTCCTCGGACAATCTTCCGAAATACAGCACATAATCGCCCTTCCGTCCACCACCGTATTGGGTTCCCAGAGGCAGGGGATTCCGCATAGTCACAACGGGGTTCTTGGTAAATCCGGCCTGGGCCAGCTTATTTCTGTAAAAATCCGACGGGCAGATGAAAAGATCTACCTGGTCGTACCACTTTCTCTTGCGAATGTAATCCGCCTCATACTTGGAAAGAATGCTCATCAGCTTGCTGCCCTTGATGCAGTTATTCTCCACACAGGGCTTAAAGCTACCACCCAGGCACTTTTCACAGATATTGCCCTTGCCGTCCAGCATCACATAGGAAGGACACACGGCGATCAGGTCATGCATGGTCCAAAAAATCGGCAACTTGGCATCATATTCCCGGATCGCATCGATAATAGACAGCGTGATCTGCTTGTGTACCAGATTCAAAATCACCAAATCTGGCTTTTCCTTGTTAAGCAGCGCCTGCATTTTCTTGTAGGCTTCCTTGGAATAGGCGATATGCAGCACCATGTTCAGCTTACTCTTGATGCCACCATTTACGGAAGCATTCGAAACAAAGTATTCTGCCTGGTCGCAGGGCAGATTTTTCTCATCTGCCATAGCAAAAAAGATCACTTCATGACCTTTTTTGCGCAAAGCCTCTGCTACCGTGAAATAGTAAGTCTCACTGCCGCCTTTTCTGTAATGAAATTTATTGACCAGCAATACTTTCATAAAAACCTCACCGATACAATTCCAAAGTCTTCTCTGTTACATCGTCCCAGTTGTATTTTTCGCAGATAAAGTCCGCCGCGGCTGCCTGATATTGGGCTACCACAGCCGGTTCGTCGCAAAGCGTTTGCAAAGCCTTTCGCAATTGCTCCACATCTCCCTTGGGAAAAGTCACGCCCCGGTCTTCAACCACCGTAGCGCACTCGGCGATATCCGACACCAGGCAGCAGTTTCCGTAGCTCATGGCTTCCAGCAGGCTCAGGGGCATACCCTCCAAGTCCGAGGGCAGCACATACAAATAGGCATTGCTATACAGCTCTTCCAAGGGTCTTCCCTGGACAAAGCCGGTAAACAAAATGCGTTCGTCACCCTCAGCCAAAGCTTTCAGCTTTGCAGCATATTCATCCGTATCCGATCCGCTGCCGGCAATCACCAGCTTCTTGTCTGTTTTTACAGACCGAAACGCCTCGATCAGATAATGGATGCCCTTTTCCGGCACCAATCGCCCCAAAAACAGAATATAGCCATCCTTTTCCAGGCCGTATTTCGCCCCGATTTGCTCTGGGATCTTGTTTTCCGGCCTGGTAACACCGTTGGGAATAAACACCGTTTCCCGGCCGTAGGTATCCCGGAAATAATCCTGCACATTCTTACTCAGCACGATAATCTCGTGAGCGCATTTGACCGCCATTTTCTCGCCCCAGCGAATGTACTTCGCACCGAAGCCATGGCTCCATTTCTCTCTCTGCCAATCCAGACCATGGACGGTTACGATCACCCGCTTGCCCAAAAGCCGGGGCAGCCATGCCATTACCGCAGGACCTTCCGCATGAATATGAACCGCTTCGGCGTTACTAAACGCCGCCGCCACGCCAGCAAAAAAGCTGGAGGTCACCGCCGCCAGGCCTTTTTTATCCAAAGTCGGCACGGTCTTCAGTCGCATTGCTCTATATTCTTTTACCTTTTTCGCATCAAAACCGGCACCGCCCACATGATGGCCGCCCCGGTTATAGCAGGTAACCTGATGTCCCAGCGCCGCCATGCGAGCGCCAAGCTCTTCCACTACGATCTCCACGCCGCCTTCTCGGGAAGGCACGCGTTTATGACCAAACATGGTAATTTTCATTTATTCACCGTTCATTCCCAGAATCGCCCCAAAGGTCTTGAAAATGATCTTCCAATCCGTTTTAAAGCTGCGATCCTGTATGTATTTCAAATCCAATTCCAGCCACTCCTGGAAGCTTAGGCTGTTCCGCTCCGGCTGGATCTGCCAATAGCAGGTCAGCCCCGGCGTCACATAGAGCCGCTGATTCTCGTAATCTCCGTATTGCTCCACTTCCCGGGGCAATGCCGGCCGGGGGCCAACAATACTCATATCGCCCTTGAGGATGTTAAACAGCTGGGGCAGCTCATCGATGCTGGTCTTGCGGATAAACTTACCCACCCGCGTGATCCGGGGATCATCTTTGATCTTGAACACCGGGCCATCCATCTCGTTCTGATCCAGCAGATCATCCAGCATTTTGTCTGCATTGGGGCACATGGAACGGAATTTGTAGAACTTAAATTCCTTTCCGTTTCGGCCGCTGCGGGTTTGCGAAAAAATCGGGCCCGCGCCGGGGCTGTCGATCACAATGATAATGGCAATGATCAGCATCACCGGCCACAATACCAGCAGGGCCAGTAGGGACAACAGGATATCCTGGGCTCTGCGAACCGCCCAGTAACCTCTATCTCTGCGCAAAATAGCCTTGCGGTCAAGCATGGTTTGTTGTGTTTGAATCTCAGGCCTAGTCAGTACCGAATTCATATGTACATCTCCTATGTGTGCTTTTTTTGCTCCGCATTGGAAAGTAGATTTCTTTGCATTTTCTGTGCTGAGGGCGCACTTTCCATTCTATATCACACTAATACTACCACACATTAGATATATATTCAAGCCAATTCTTCTGCTTTCCCTATACAAAATTTTCCAAATTATTCTGTGCAAAAATTCCCGGAAATAAAGAAAAGGATGCAAAACAAGCATCCTTTTCTTTAAAATTTTATACAATTTGCACCTTTTCCAGGATGTTCAGGATGTCCGTCAGCCGGGGTGGCTGAGAACCCTCCGTCAGGCAGGCAGACGTGCCATAGGCTGCCGCCCATCTCAGACATTCCGCCGGTTTTTCTCCCTTTTGCGCCGCGGCAATGAATCCACCGATGGTGCTGTCTCCGGCTCCGATGGTAGAAATCGGCACAATTTCAGGAGGAACCGCTCGGAAAACCTTGCCTTCATGGATCAGCAACGCACCGTCGCCGCCCAGGGATACCATCACATTTTCGATACCGGCTTCAGCTAACACCTGTGTTTTCTCCAAAGCCTGCTCCACCGTCTCGATCTGGCAACCAAACAGCATGGAGATCTCCTCCTGGTTGGGCTTGATCAGCCAGGGCCGCACCTCCAAAATGTCCTCCAGGCCAAAGGAACGGGAATCCAGCACGATCCGCGCGCCGGCATTCTGCAATTCCTTCAAAAAAGCCTTGACCTGGGGCATATCGATGCCCACCGGCACGCGGCCGGTGAAGGTAACAATGGTGCCCGGTTCAATGTCCATAGCGTCACGAACCTGCTCCAGAACCGCCGAATCCACGGAAAAGCCGGTAAAACTGATCCGGGTTTCCGGCACACCGGGGCAGTGCAGGGTCAAATTCTCCCGAATGCGGCCATTCTTAAGAAACACCAGGCTATCCAAGCCTGCCCCATCCAGGGCCTGCCGGAATTCCTGTGCATTTTCCTTGCCCAAAACCACCACCGCGGTGCTTTTTCCGCCACCTGCGGCCAGGGCCCGGCTGATATTGACACCCTTGCCGCCGGCCTCCCGGGATGTGACTGTAGCCAAATTTTCATGGAACGCCGCAAAGGTTTGGGCAAAGGCGTGAACATCATAGGCAGGGGACAGGGTCAGTGTGTAAATTTTCATATCTTACAGCTCTTCCAGATAGATAACGCCCTCGATCTTATGGATCGCTTCCATCAGCGGAATATGATCGGTGCGCTTTTTACATTTCAAAGTAGCGAACAGGGAACGGGTGCCGTCCTCGGGCATAACATCGTGCTCCAGCTGTACATCCTCGATCTCCACATTCATATCGCGGATACTGCGGATCAGCGTGCCGATATTCAAAGAATCGGCGATCTCTATGTAGACCTCCAAAGTCTTGGTCTTGCTGCGCATTCTGTTGTCCAGCTTCTGCAGGCCGGTAAGCACGAAGAAGATCAGAAGACCGGCAATCAGCGCAGCCTCATAAAAGCCCACGCCCAAGGCAAGGCCCACACCGGCCGCGGCCCACAGGCCGGCAGCAGTGGTCAGACCCTTGATCTGATTGTGCTTGGTAACGATAATCGTGCCTGCGCCCAAAAAACCGATACCGCTGACCACCTGCGCGCCTAAACGCATGGGGTCGCCGGAGCCGGACACCTGGAATAAGTACTGGTTGGTCAGCATGATCAGACAGGAACCCACACACACCAGCATATAGGTACGCAGACCGGCAGGGCGGTTCTTCATGCCGCGCTCCAAACCGATCAGACCACCGATGATCACCGCGCAAACAAGACGCAGCGCGATCGCCAAATATGTCACTTCCCGTAAGACCATCTTGATCCCTCCATCTGTAAAACTATATGGTAATATGGGCAGATTATACAGCCCAAACGAAAAAAAGTCAATGAAAATACGGAATATTTTACAAATTTCCTACCTTGTGCCGTTCCTTTTTCCGTGATATAATCATAGAAAATTGCAAAAAGGAGGTCTTTTGCATGAAGACCGGAACTTCCAAAGGCAAATTCTACTTGGCTCTGGTGATCTTCTCTCTTGTGGGACAAGTGGCCTGGGTGGTAGAAAATATGTATCTGAATGTTTTTATCTACAAAATGTTCCACGCCACCGCCGAGCAAATTTCCCTGATGGTTGCCGCCTCCGCCGTCACCGCTACGGTGACCACATTGCTCATCGGCGCACTTTCCGACAAACTGGGCAAGCGGAAGGTCTTTATCTGCGCCGGATATATTTTGTGGGGTCTGTCTATTTTGGGATTTGCCCTGATCCGTACCGAGATCATCGGCAGTCTATTCTTCCCGGCAGCCACCATGAGCACCGCCGTCATGTCCTTGTGCGTGACCCTGACCATCGTGTTGGACTGCGTCATGACCTTTTTCGGCAGTTCTGCCAACGATGCCGCCTTTAACGCCTGGCTCACCGATGCCACCGACGAAACCAACCGGGGCACAGCCGAGGGCATCAATGCCATGATGCCCCTGATGGCCATTTTGGTGGTATTCGGCGGCTTTATGGGCATGGACCAAAGCAAGGCAGGGGACTGGACCCTGATCTTCACGATCATCGGTGCTGTAGTGACCGCGCTGGGCATCGCCGGCTTCTTCTTCATCCAGGACACCGGCGTGAAGATCCCGGAAAATCAGAACTATTTTTCCAATATTTTCTACGGCTTCCGCCCCTCTGTCATGAAAGCCAATAAGCCCCTGTATGTAACCCTGGTGCTGCTGGCGCTGTTCAATATTTCTATTCAGGTCTTCATGCCCTACCTGATCCTGTACTACACCGAATCCCTGGGTCTTACGGACTATGTACTGATTTTCGCACCGGCCATCATCCTTTCTGCCGCATTTACCGCGGTTTACGGACGGGTGTACGACAAACACGGCTTCAAAACCGCCGTTATCCCCACCCTGGCCATGCTGATGGTGGGCTACATGATTCTGTTCTTCGTCCGCAGCACAATTCCGGTATTCATCGGCAGCCTGATTATGCTGTGCGGCTTCATCGGCACCGGCGCGGTCATTGGCGCACTGATCCGGGATTGCACCCCAAAAAACAAGGCCGGTATGTTCCAGGGGCTGCGGATCGTGGGTCAGGTGCTGATCCCCGGTGTGGCCGGCCCCGCCATTGGTGCTGCGGTGCTGCAAAATGCCGAAACCGTGGTCAATTCCGACGGTACGACCTCCTTTATCCCCAACGAAAACATCTTTCTGGCAGCATTTATCGCCGCCATCGCCGCCTGGATCGTGCTGATTCCTCTGTGCAAGCTGGTGAAGAGGAAGTAATTCTTCTGTCATTGCGAGCCAGTGCGCACACTGGCGTGGCAATCCCCCGGATAGGAGAACACTTTTGGAGATTGCCACGTCGCTCTGCTCCTCGCAATGACACATAGTTTTCATCTATTACCCGAAAGGAGCTTTTTATATGCCCATCGATTTACTGACCAAGCAAGGCGAAGCCCTGCTTGTCTCCAACGAACAACCCTGGCAGGCCTACCCCCGTCCCCAAATGCGCCGGGACAGTTTTTTTAACCTCAACGGCTTTTGGGAATTTTCCGCAGGAGCGTTTTACGCCGACCGATTCCGCGTGCCATTCTGTCCGGAATCCCAGCTGTCCAACATAAAAACCCACTTTCCTGAAGGAACGCCTTTGATTTACCGCCGCAGCTTTGTGCTGCCGGAGGGCTTTAACAAGGGTCGGGTTCTGCTGCACATCGGTGCTGCCGATCAAGTAGCAGTGATCACCCTGAACGGACACTTTATCGGTTCTCACCAGGGCGGCTATGAAGCCTTTTCCTTTGATATTACAGATGCTCTGGAAGAAGAAAACACCCTGGAAATCACCTGCACTGACGATCTGCGGGACAAGAGCTTCCCCTACGGCAAGCAGGTGATGAAACGGGGCGGTATGTGGTACACTCCGGTGTCCGGCATCTGGCAAACCGTGTGGCTGGAAAGCGTACCCAAGGATTATATCCGTCGGCTGAATATCGAAAATCGGGACAATTCCGTCACCATCTCCACCGAGCCGCCCATGGAGGGTAAAATCATCGTCCCCGGCCTGGGCGAGTACCCCCTGGGCAGTACCATTACCCCGGAAAATCCCCACTTTTGGAGTCCGGAAGACCCCTATTTATACGACTTTACCGTAGAAACGGAAACAGACCGGGTGGAAAGCTATTTTGCCATCCGCAGCCTGTCGGTACGGACTGTCCGAGGCATCCCCCGGCTGTGTCTAAACGGAAAACCCTACTTTTTCCACGGCCTTTTAGACCAGGGCTACTGGCCCGACGGCCTGTTCACTCCGGCCCACCCGGAATGCTACGCCGAGGACATTTTGGCCATGAAAAACTTAGGCTTCAACACCCTGCGCAAGCACATCAAAATCGAGCCCGAGGAGTTTTACTACCAGTGCGACCGTCTTGGTATGGTAGTGTTCCAGGACATGGTCAACAACGGCAGTTACAGCTTCTTCCGGGACACCGCACTGCCCACAGTGGGTGTACAAAAGCTCAGCGACAAGAAGCTTCACAAAGACCCGGTGACCCGGCAGCGATTCTTAGACGGCATGACCGCCACTGTGGGTCAGCTGAAGAATCACCCCTGCATCTGCTACTGGACCATTTTCAACGAAGGCTGGGGTCAATTTGACAGCGACAATGTGTGCGAAGCCTTCCGCAAGCTGGATGACACCCGGTTCATCGATGCCACCTCCGGCTGGTTCCGCCGCAGCAATACCGATGTAGACAGCCGTCATGTGTATTTTATATCCGTCCGGCTTCAGCCCTCGGACAAGCCTCTGGTGTTGTCGGAATTTGGCGGTTATTCCTACAAGCCTGCCGGCCATGTGTTCAACACCGAACAGACCTACGGTTACGGTAAATTCGCCACCGTCCGGGAGTTTGAAAAAGCGGTGGAAAATCTGTACACTGAGCAGATTTTGCCCGCCCGGAAGCAGGGTCTGTGCGCCGCAATTTACACCCAGGTATCCGATGTAGAGGACGAAACCAACGGGTTACTCAGCTACGACCGAAAGGTTACCAAGCTCCGCCCGGATGCCATGCAGCAAATCGCCCAAATGCTGAAATAAAGCCTTGTATCCTTATTTTGCTGTCATTGCGAGGAGTAGCGAAGCGATTCTAAATAAACAATTGCGTTAAGCAATTACCTTAGAAAAGCGTAGCCCGACGCGGCAATCCCCTGGTTCGGGCGCAACATTTCGGAGATTGCACACCAGCGTGCGCGCTGGTTCGCAATGAACGGCCATTTTATACAAAAAAGACGGGATCAACCGATCCCGTCTTTAATAATTCCATTAACCCTTCCGGTTGTAATCCTGATTCATCAGGTTGGAAGCCTTGCACAGCTTGTGGATGAAGATGAAAGGACCTACGCAGATAGCTGCGGAAGTCAGAATATAAGCCAACCACAATGCAGCAATGCTGGCGGTGGAAGCAAAGACAAGCCGTATCACAATGGCTACCACAATAGCACCAACAAAAGCAAACAGGAAACTGAAAATCCAGAAATCGGAAGCGCCGAACTTGTAATCAATCCCCCGGCGTCTTACCTCGCCGCCGATGCGGTTGCACAGGCCGTGCATCCAAACAAAGGCATAAATGCCCAAAGTCAAACCGCCTAGGTAGAGCATCCAGAGGAACTGCTGGGTCCGCTCACCATCGTGCTTGCTGGCTACCATGTTGGTTTCCTCGGCAATGCGGCTCATAATCACCAGGTTGTAAATGCCAAAGGTGATCAGACCCAGGAAGATCATCTTCACCAGACTGCGCTGCGCCGGCAGCTGATAATAGGGGCGCTGAGGGGCGCTGACCTGCTGGTATACATTCTGATATACGGTCTGGGCTGCCGGTGCCTGCTGGGGCTGGGGCGTATACTCATACGGGCTCTCAACCTGGGGTTCCGAAGCGAACTTAGGTGCAGGCGTATACTTAGGCGCAGGGGCAGGCTCAGGCTTCGGCTCAGGCTGAGCCTTCTGCTCCGCTTCTGCCTTGGCTTGCATGAACAAAGCGGAATAGCTGATGGAGGGATCATACTTATATTCCAAGGGCTCAGCCGGGGCAGTCTCAAAAACAGCCGCCTCCGGGATCACCTGAGCAGCAGATTGCTCTGTAACCACATTCTCCGGAAGAATTTCGTGAACAGGTTCGGGGATCACCTGGGACTGGGGAATGACTTCAGGTGCGCTCTGCGGTGCAGGTGCAGTTTCCTGTTTTGCACCGCAAACGGGGCAAAAACGGGCATCGTCCCGCACTTCATTCTGGCAGACATGACACTTCATAAACTTCTACCTCAATTATGTATTTGCCGACCAAAGGTCGGCTTAGTTTTAGTATAAACCACAGAAAAATGTTTGTCAATGCTGGGAAAGCAGCCGCCGGTCTGTCAGGCGGTACAGCTCCCTTGCCCCCAGGCTCACCGGGATCCACAGCAGGGTAAAGGGTAGGCAGATCTGCCCCAGAAAATTATAGGGCACTGCCCGGTAATCCCAGACCTTGTAGCTGCCGTTCACTGCCAGCCCGGTGAGCAGCTCCAGAAATGTGATCATGGCGGAAAATAGCAAAAGCTGCACCGCCAGGGGAATTTTCGCCAGTCCTTTACTGAGTTTACCGATGAGCAAAAAACACAGTCCGCCCAGCAAGAACATGCTCCCATGGCTTCGTCCGCGCCACAAAAATTCCAGTGCCATATATGCACCGCCCCCGAGATAAAACAGCACACAGGCTTTCCAAAATCGCATAAACGCACCTCCGTATCTATTGTGCCCAAAAAATCTTGAATTTTTACTTGACAAATGGGGGATGCTTGTATATAATGACATAGCTGATTTCGGCAAAGCCGGAATTTTGACCACCCATGGCGGCGTAACTCAGTTGGTAGAGTACCCGGTTCATACCCGGTCTGTCACCTGTTCAAGTCAGGTCGCCGCTACCAGGCCCGTTGGTCAAGCGGTTAAGACACCGCCCTTTCACGGCGGT
>JAGAMN010000017.1 GCA_017624715.1 Oscillospiraceae bacterium | reverse complement strand
GAGAGCCACTATTGAACAAGCAATCTATTATTTCAATAACGAACGACCGGTTCGCAAGCTAAAAGGAAAACTACCAGTCCTGTACAGAACAGAACTGGTGGCATAAGAAATTTTGTGTCTACTAACTATTGACTACTTCAATCCGTGATTGGATGCTGCGGTTGTGTATTTGTTGAAATTGCGGCGGGAGCAAGCCCCCGCCCTACGATCACATCTTTCATATTTCCGCTAGATTTTCACATTGGGGAAATACTCCTTCACAAAATCCACTTCCGCTACCTGGAAGCTCTTGCCGTTCAGATGCTCCAAGCCACCGGCATCGGTGTCAAATGTAAAGGTCAGCTTGTAAGAATACAGCGCCTGGTAATTCCGGTCAAACCGCTTATCCAGCTTTCCATACTTGCCGTCACCCAACAGCGGATGCCCCGCATGGGCAAACTGGGCACGGATCTGGTGGGTTCTGCCGGTAATCAGCTCACACTCCACTAAAGATAGGCCATTGGCGCTTGCCAGCACCCGATAGTTGGTTTGACAGCTTTTCGAACCAGGCTGGGGCGTATCAGACACAAACACCCGGTTTTTCTTCGCATCCTTAAAAAGGTAGCCCTTGAGGCTGCCCTCTCTAGGTTTGGGCGTTCCCTCCACGATTGCCAAATACCGCTTATCCAGCTCCCGATCCTTGATTTTTTGGTTCATCACACGGAGCGCTTCCGCAGTCTTCGCCGCAATGACGATACCGCCGGTATTCCGGTCAATACGGTTGCAAAGAGCCGGTGTGAATGCATTTTCTTCCCTGGGTCGCCATTCCCGTTTTTGGTACAGATAGGACTGGATGTGATCGATCAGCGTCCTGCCGTACTCTGCACCATCATGGGGATGCACCGCCAAGCCGGGACGCTTGTCCACCAGTAAGATGTGTTCGTCTTCATAAACAATGTTCAGTTTCGGCGTAGCCACGGTCAAATAGGCATTATCCTCCCGGGGCTTTTCAAAAAACTCATCATTGATATAAAGCTGCAGTACATCGCCTTCTTGCAGGCGGGTATCCCGCTGCACTCTGCCGCCGTTGCATTTGATCCGCTTCAACCGAATATACTTTTGTGCCAGAGAGGCCGGCAGCAGCGGCACCGCCTTGGCCAAAAAGCGATCCAAACGCTGACCGGCATCGTTGGAGCCTATGGTAAATTCCTTCATTTCACCTGCCCCATATTCTCGTCAAAGTGGCGGTTGATCTGCTCGGTAAATTCCACTGCGGCATGATAGCCCATCTTCTTCTGGCGGTTGTTCATAGCAGCGACCTCCAGAATCACAGCCAGGTTACGGCCAGGCGTAATGGGAATGGTGATCATAGGAATCTTCACGCCCAAAAGCTCCATATACTGCTCTTCCAGACCCAGCCGGTCGTAAACCTCATGGGCATTCCAGGGCACGATGTTCACCACCAGGTTTACTTCGTTTTCGGCCTTGACTGCACCCATACCGAAGAGTTTTGCCACATTAATAACACCAATGCCACGCATCTCCACATAGTTTCGAATCAGCTCCGGTGCTGTACCCACCAGGGTATGGCCGGAAATCTTGCGGATCTCAACGGCATCATCTGCAATCAGGCGGTGGCCGCGCTTCAATAGCTCCACCGCAGCCTCACTCTTGCCCATACCGCTGTCGCCGGTCAGCAGCAGACCTTCGCCGTACACCTCCATCAGAACACCATGGCGCGTGATTCGGGGTGCCAGAGCTGCCTTCAGGTAGGTGATAATGGCAGAAATAATGGTGCTGGTAGGCTCATGTGTCCGGAGCAAGGTCACATTATACTTTTTTGCCATTTCCAGACATTGCGGGTCAGGAAGCAGATCCCGGGCAATCAGCAATGCAGGGAATTTGTAAGAAAACAGCCGATCAAAGATCTGTAGCCGCTCCTCTTCCGTCCGCTTGCCCAGGTAGCTCATTTCTGCGTTGCCCATGATCTGCAGACGCATGGGCTCAAAGTGGTCAAAGTAACCGGCCAGTTGCAGACCGGGGCGGGCCACGTCCTCAACCGTTACCCGGATCACATCAAAATCCGAGGAGGCAAACGCTACCTCCAACGAAAATTCTTCAACCAGTTTTTTCAGCGGGACGCTGTATGTATCCAGCACAGAATCTTCCCCCTTTCCTATCGTTACTGCCATTATACCTTTCCCGGCATGGAATATCAATATAATTTTGAAAAAACTAATTTTTCTTAAAAAAACACTTGCTTTTTTCGTTAATCTTTGGTATTATATGTGAGCGCCTGTGAATTGGCGCTTAAACTACGATTTATCCAGCGGATAGGAGGTGCAAACGAAATGGCTAAGTGTGATTATTGCGGCAAGGGCGTTACCTTTGGCATTAAGGTTTCTCACTCCCACAGACGTTCCAACCGTGCATGGAAGCCCAATGTCAAGCGTGTCAAGGCCGTGGTCAACGGTACTCCCTGCCATGTGTACGCTTGTACCAGATGCCTCCGTTCCAACAAGGTTGAGCGGGCCATCTGATTTCCCTGCCAACAATTTGCGCCACCTTCCGGTGGCGTTTTTTGTTACCTAAAACGGCGTGTAGATTTCTACTTCTACACGCCGTTTATTCTTATTGCCAACTGGCATCTTCCGATTCCGCTTTTCGGCTTCTGTTCATGAGGATCTCCATGACTTGCTCAGGCTCGATGCCACCATAAAGCACATCATAGGCCGCACGGACAATGGGCATCTCTACCCCCTGCTGGATACTCAGTGCGTAAGCCGATCGGGCTGCATAGTAGCCTTCTACAACCGCGCCCACCTTCTCCATAGCTTCCTGGACAGAGTATCCCTTGCCGATGAGTTCACCGGCTGCCCGGTTTCGGGAGTGGCCGGAGGTACAGGTCACGATCAGATCACCAACACCGGCCAGACCGGCAAAGGTATCCTTATTCGCGCCTAAAGAAACACCCAACCGTGCCATTTCCGTCAAGCCCCGGGTCATCAACATGGCTTTGCTGTTGTCACCGTAGCCCAGGCCGTCCGTCACACCGGCGCATAAGGCAATGACATTTTTCAGCGCGCCGCCCAGTTCCGCACCAACTGTATCGGGACTGGTGTAGATACGGAAGTTTTCCGACATAAATGCATCCTGCACCAATTCCGCAAGGTGCTGATCCCCGCAAGCAGCCAAACAGCCTGTGGGAATGCCGGCTGCTACCTCCTCAGCATGACTGGGACCGGTCAGAACCACCACCGGTCTTTGGGTGATGCTCTCTACGATCTGGCTCATTCGCAGCTTGGTATCCGGTTCAATACCCTTGGTAGCTGATACCATAACCACATTTTGCACCAGGTGCGGTGCAACTTTTTCGCATGCCTGGCGAATCGCAAAAGACGGACTGCTGACAACCACCATTTCACAATTATTAACGCACGCCGGATCTGCAGAGATCTTTAAGTTTTCCGGCAGGAAAATCCCAGGAAGTCTGGGATTTTCTCGCTCTTTTGTAACTTTTGCAGCTTTTTCAGGATCGTGACACCACAGCACAACATCGTGACCGTTTTTACACAGGCACAAGGCCAGAGCCGTTCCCCAAGCGCCGCTACCGATCACAGCAGCATTCATTTATTTAACTCCCGATGGATCAAATGCACTTTTGATTCCGTGCCCTTGCACAGCCGGGCAATATTACTTCTGTGCATCCAAATCGCCAACAGGCCCAGGAAAATACCACCGATCATAACAAACAGATTATCGTAGTGCAGCAGGCCAAATCCCACAGCATACACAGTGGCGCCCAGCACAGAACCAAGGGACACATACCGGGTAATTGCAAATGCAATGACGAATACCGCCAAAATAGCCAGTGCAATCCGCCAATCCAGTACTAGTGCTGCAGTAAAGCCGCAGAGAATACCCTTGCCGCCCTTAAAGCCAAGCAGTGCCGGAAAGTCGTGTCCCAACGAAACTGCCACAGCGCCCAGCATCATACCCTCATAACCATAGCCAAAGGACTCCATAATCAAGCCGCAGGACAGGCAGGCCAAAGCGGTCTTTGCAATGTCCACAAGCATAACCAGAAAAGTGCTTGCACCGCCGTAGCTGCGGAAGAAGTTTGTCAAACCGGCATTTCCACTACCGTGCTTACGAACATCGTCGCCGGCAACCAACGCCGAAATACATACGCTGCCGTTGAGATTGCCCAGAAGGTAGGCGGTCAGCGCACCAATAATGATGGCATATACCATAGATTATTCCTCCTTATCGCCCTTCTGGCGAATGGTGATGCGTACCGGCGTACCTTTCAGACCGAAAACCTCCCGAATCTGATTCTCCAGATAACGCTGATAAGAAAAATGGAACAGCCGGGCATCGTTGCAGAAAATAACGAAGTGGGGTGGCTTGGTACTGGCCTGGGTCATATAGTAGATCTTCAACCGACGGCCTTTATCCGTAGGAGGCTGTACCCGGGCAGTTGCATCGGCCAGGACGCTGTTCAGCGCACCGGTGGTAATGCGGCTGCTGTTCTGTGCGTGCACATCCTGGATCACCTGATACAGTTTATCGACCCGCTGGCCGGTCAATGCGGACAGAAACACCACAGGCGCATAAAGCATATAGCTCAAACCCTCCCGGACCGCGTTTTCCTTATCCCTCATGGTGTTGGTTTCTTTGTCTTCCACTGCGTCCCACTTATTGACCACAATGATGGCGGCCTTACCTGCTTCATGCACCAAGCCAGCAATCTTGGTATCCTGCTCTGTGACGCCCTCGTTGGCATCCACCAGGATCAGGCACACATCCGCACGCTCAATGGCGTTGATGGTACGCATATTGGAATACTTTTCGATCAGGTCGTCCACCTTGCTCTTACGGCGCATACCGGCGGTATCAATAAAGCAATACTTGCCGGTTTCGTTTTCAAAATAAGAGTCGATGGCATCCCGGGTAGTGCCGGCCACATCGGATACGATGACACGCTCCTCACCCAGAATCCGGTTCAAAAGACTGGACTTACCCACATTCGGCTTACCAACGATGGCAACCTTGATGATTTCGTCTTCCTCATCCTCATCATCCTCTTCCGGGATGTTTTCCAGTACCCAGTCCAGCATATCGCCGGTGCCGTGGCCGTGGATGGCGGAAACCTCAAATAGGTCACCAATACCCAGACCGTAAAACTCATACACATCCGGATTCACATAACCGATGGAGTCGCACTTATTCACCGCAAGAGCTACAGGCTTACCGGACTTACGCAGCATAGTGGCCACATCCTGGTCCGCAGCGGTAACGCCGGAACGCACATCCGTAACCATAATGATGGCATCCGCCAGTTCAATGCCGATCTCCGCCTGGCGGCGCATAAATTTCAGCATATCGCTGTCGGTACCCGGCTCAATACCGCCGGTGTCCACCAAGCTGAAATGCCGGTTGCACCACTCACAATCGCCGTAGATCCGGTCACGGGTCACACCGGGAGTATCCTCAACGATAGAGGTTCGCTGACCGGTGAGCTTATTAAACAGCATGGACTTACCTACATTGGGTCGTCCTACAATGGCAACCAAAGGTTTTGCCATGATGATCACTCCTTCCCAAAGGAAATACTTTACAGTTTATTATGCCATAAAACCGGCATAAAATCAATGTTTTTGTGCCTCGTTAACACAAGATTCACAAGCCACAGAAATACTTTCTGTATTTCAAGGTGTTTTCGTACAGAGTTGCGGCAAAAGGGCCGTTTATCCGCCAACGAACTGTTTTGAAAGTCGTCACAATCAGGACGAACTCGAAAAACGGATCGTTAGGCGGTAAACGAGAAATTTTGTCACAAATCAAGCAGCAAAAGCCGCAGGAATACTTTGTGTATTTCAAGGCTTTTCTGTGCAGATTTGGGGCAAAAGAGCCGTTTATCCGCCAACGAGCTGTTTTGAGAGTCGTCCCAATAAAAAGGAAAAAGAGGAAGGCACATGCCTTCCTCTTACATTTCCTGCCTTAGTCAGCCTTGGCGGCCAGGACCTGACGGCCATTGTAGGAGCCGCAAGCCTTGCAAGCTCTGTGGGGCATAACAGGTTCACCGCACTTGGGGCAAACAGCAACGCTGGGAGCAGACAGCTTCCAGTTGCCGCCACGGCGCTTATCGCGACGGGCCTTGGACACTTTACACTTAGGGACAGCCATGGATGACACCTCCTTGGTCAAACTGCTTTTTGCAGCATTCTTATGGTTTTACTTCTCGAGAAGCTGCTTCAAAGCAGCGAAACGGGGATCGATCTCTTTCTGACAGGTACAGGCCTCGTTGTTCAGATTCTTGCCGCAGCGGCAGCACAGACCCTTGCAATCCGGTTTGCACAGCAGCTTGGATCCAAAGTTCAGGACGAATACCGTCCGCACAATATCATCCAAATCCGCATTGTCGCCTTCCAGAGGGAATACCCACTCATCCTCGTTCTCTTCGTTACTTAGCTCAGTCACCAGCACCACATCAATAGGGAAAGTAACCTGCTGATCGAAATCCGTAGCGCAGCGATCGCACACGCCATGGATGGTGGTCGTAACGGAACCCGTCATTACCAGAACGCCGGCGGTATTGCGAACCACACCGGAAGCCACTACCGGTTCACTGACAGGATAGCACTCGCCATAAAGAAGATCACTCAGATCAACATTTACAGAGAAAGGGACAGACGCACCGGGACAGTCTATGATCTTGGAAAGTCCCAGAAGCATATTTTCTCCCTCCTCATAGTCATGCTTAGATATTATAATGTGTTTTGCCTATTTTGTCAAACATTATTTTTGCTTTTTCTGTCATTTTATTTCCCAAATTTTCACCTGACTGGCCTTCTCGTAAAGCCGGAGGTAACTGTCGTACCGGCTCTTACCGATCCGCCCTTCCGCTACCGCCTGAGTCACTGCGCAGCCCGGCTCTTTTCTGTGGGAACAATCGTGAAATTGGCACTTTCCCAGGTGCTCGGCGAAATCCGGGAAGGCATACTGCAAGTTCTCTTTCAGCATGACTTCCATCTGATCTGTATCAAAGGAAGAAAAGCCCGGCGTATCCGCCACATAGGTATCCTCCCCCAGGCAATACAGCTCCACATGCCGGGTGGTATGCCGACCACGGCCCAGCTTCTCCGACACCTCGCCGGTAGGCAGCTCCAGCTGCGGACACAAGCGGTTGAGCATACTGCTCTTGCCCACACCGGAATTGCCGGTAAAGGCCGTCAGCTTGCCTCGAATCAGTTCCCGAAGCTGCTCCACGCCCTCGCCGGTCTCAGCACTGGCACGGATCACCGGAATGCCCGCCTTTTCATAGATCTGCACCAGATCAACGGCAGGATCCAAATCACATTTGTTCACGCAAAGATATACCGGCACTTCCTGGTCGCCGGCAATGGCCGCCACACGATCAATCAGGAAGGGCTCTGTCACCGGATTGACATTGGCCGCAAAAATCACCAACGCATCCATATTGGCAACTGCCGGGCGAACAAAGCTGTTTTTCCTGGGAAGGATCCGTTCCACCATCCCCTTCCCCTGCTCTGCCGTAATTTCCACAAGATCACCAGTCAGGGGGCTGTTGCCTTCCTTGCGCAGGATGCCCCGGGCCCGGCAGGTAATCACACCCGCCGGGGTCTGGACATCGTAAAATCCGCTCAGCGACCGCACAATGCGGCCGGTCATCTTCCCCATCCTTTCCTGCATATCAGATAGTAGGATCTGTGGTGGGTTCGGGTAGGAGGTCTTCGCGTAACTGTTCAAAATCAATGGTAATGCTCTGCAGCAGCTCCTCACCGATCCGGAACTCAAAGGTCATCTCATCCTTACCGGTCAGCTCCACATCTCTGCTGATGGCATCCATGGGAATCTCGATCTCCTCAATCAGGGTATCGCCCTGCCAGACGCTCAGCACATAGTTTTCAGTCATACCCTTCGGCAGTTCAATGGTAACAACGGTGCTGAGCAGATCCGGATCATAGATCGGAGGCACAGTGGGCTCGGTAGGATCTATAACCCCACCCTTGCCATTGGACAGGTAAATAATGATCTGGGTGTTGATATCCATGGACTCACCCTCCGTTACAGAAATATCCACAACGGTATTCTTTTCCTCTTCACTATCTACCATTTCTACTTCGATATTGAAGAAGCCTCTGCTGTTCAGCTGACCTCTTGCCAGTTCATAATCCAAACCCTTAACATTGGGAACATTGGCAACCTTAACATCCGGACCGGTGCTGATATAAAGATACACCGTTTGGCCAGCAATCAACGTTTCATTTACAGCAGGCTCTGTACGAATAACCTTACCCTCTTCCACAGTACCGCTGTTTTCCCGCTTAGGCACGATCTGCAGGCCCAAGTTCTGACCATTCAGGTAATTTATAGCCTCGTCTTCCTGGGTATTGACCAGGTCTGCCATGACGCCGGTTTTTACATCGGAGCCCATGCTGACCACGATGGTGATCTGGCCGCCCTTGGCGATCTGAGAACCGGAGGTAGGTGTCTGGTTGATGATATAGCCGGCAGGATACTTGCTGCTGGGTTGCCGGTTCACATTGATCCGCAGATCCGGCAGAGCCAAAGCCTGCTCTTCTGTCATGCCAATCAGGTTCGGCACAGGGATCATGTTATTCTTGGCACTGTTGGTAATGGCGAAGATACAAACCACAATAGCGATCACAGCCACAACCGCACAGAACACAATGGCAATGGTAGCAACCTTGCTGCTGCGCTCGGTCTCTTCCTCTACGATCTCCTCCCGGGGACGCCGGGATGCAGGTTTTCTGGCAGTCTGGCTACCCTGCTGCACAGGACGGGGACGGTTGTTCTCCGCCTTTGCCACCGCACGGTCTGCGGCAGTTTTCGGCAGGGGTGCAGTTTCCTGGTTCTCCTGGGAATGGCTCTGCAGCTTGGTCGCAGCGTCAATATCCGAGGTAGGATTGTTGTAATCAAACAGAATGGTGGGATCCTTGCGGAACTCATCCATATCGTAGAGCATTTTGCCTGCAGTGGCATACCGGTTAGCAGGATTCTGCTCCATAGCCCGCATGATGATCTGCTCCAAACCGCCGGGAATGTTAGGATTCAGCGCAGAAGGCAGCTGAGCCTTGCCGTTGATGTGCTGAATGGCAACTGCCACAGGAGATTCCCCATCATAAGGCGGTCTGCCGGTCATCATTTCGTACATCACAACACCCAGGGAGTACAGATCGCTGCGGTTATCCACACGACCACCCTTAGCCTGCTCCGGTGAAATGTAGTGCACGCTGCCCAGTGCTTCCTTGGTCAGGGAATTGCTGTTGGACATGACCCGAGCAATACCGAAGTCCGTAACCTTAACACTGCCGTTTTTCAGCACCATCACATTGTGGGGCTTAATGTCCCGGTGAATAATGCCGCGGCTGTGGGCGTGATCCAGGGCCTTGCCGATTTGAATGGCAAAGTGCAGTGTCTCTTTCCAGTTCAGCACGCCTCTGATCTCCAGATACTGCTTCAACGTAATGCCGTCGATCAGTTCCATGACGATGTAGTCGGCATCATCGGAAGTTGCAACGTCATACACCGACACGATGTTCGGGTGGCTCAGCATTGCAACAGCCTGGCTCTCTGCATGGAAGCGGCGGCGGAATTCTTCATCCTGAAAGAAGTCATCCTTCAGAATTTTGACTGCCACCAAACGATTTAAGCGATGGCAACGGGCCTTGTACACCACAGCCATGCCGCCGGTGCCAATGACCTCTAATATCTCATATCGGTTATCCAGTAACCGACCTATATATCTATCCATTTCCATAAAATGAAACTCCTCTCAGCGCTGCTTCTTAAACCTGCACCAGCACACCGGTCACATTGTCCGGCGCGCCGCGGTTCTTGGCGATCTCCAGCAGACGCTGGCAGCAATATTGTTTATTAACACCATGCACGACCTCAAACAAAATTTCCTGATCGTCCATCATGTTACTCAGACCGTCAGTGCACAGCAGCAGACAGTCTCCCTTTTCCAGATCCATGTGGTACATATCGCTCATAACCACCGCTTCCGTACCAACCGCTCTGGTAATGTAATTCTTACCCGGGTATGTCTTTGCCTGTTCCGACGTCAGCTCTCCCCGATCGATCATCATCTGCACCACAGAGTGATCCACGGTAATCTGCCGTATACCGTTGTGATTGACCCGGTACGCACGGCTGTCACCAACATTGACGGCAGTGACCTCCATGTTATGCACCAGCACGGCAACCAGAGTTGTACCCATACCGGAAAACTCCGCAAATTGCTGACCCTGATCGTAAACGGTGAAGTTGGCCAGCTTCACTGCCCCCTCCATCATCTGATCGATCTCCGGCTGTGTCATGCCGGAATGGTAGACATTGCGCACCTCCTGGGCAAACACATCCACCGCCAGAGTACTGGCAACATTACCGGACTTCGCACCGCCCATGCCGTCGCATACCACGCACAAAACTGTGTTTCGATCCAGTTGTTCCATTTGATAGGCATCCTGATTTTGCGGCCGGACACAGCCCGGATCCGTAACTCCCCAAAATTGCATAGCAAACCACTCCTTTCAGGGAAATATTGGCATTAGCCATTGTGTTCTTTGTTATACTTCCTTCTAAGCTGTCCGCAGGAAGCGTCAATATCGCCGCCCAATGTTCTGCGGACCGTGGCAGTGATGCCACCGTCTTCCAAAGTCTTCTGAAACCGCGCAACCGCGTTGCGGGAACTGGGTTTCAGGGGGCTTTCTTCCACATGATTCAACGGAATCAAATTGAAGTGCGCCGGCAAGCCCTTCAGCCGATGCAGGAGCTCCTTGGCATTCTCCACCGAGTCATTGACGCCATCGATCATGGCGTATTCAAAGGAGATCCGCCGTCCGGTCTGCTCGTAGTACCGCCGGCAGGCATCCAGCAACTGCTCTGTAGGATAAGCTTTGTTCACCGGCATAATGGTGTTGCGCACCGCATCATTGGGTGCGTGAAGGGAAACCGACAAAGTCAGCTGCAGTTTTTTCTTCGCCAGCTCATCGATCTTCGGCACCAGGCCACAGGTGGACAGGCTGATGTGGCGCATGGAGATGTTCATACCCTCAGGGCTGTTAACCAGCTCCAAAAAGCGCATCACGTTGTCAAAATTATCCAGGGGTTCACCGATGCCCATCAGTACGATGTGAGAAATCGGCAGACCGGAGTCGATCTGGGTAAACAGCACCTGATCCAGCATTTCATGGGGCTCCAGCTTGCGAACCAGGCCGCCCAATGTAGACGCACAGAAGGCGCAGCCCATAGGGCATCCCACTTCGGAGGATATGCACACGGTGTTGCCGTAATGATACCGCATCAGCACCGTTTCCACGCAGTTTCCGTCGGAAAGCCGCCACAGATACTTGATAGTGCCATCTCGCTGGGATTCCTGCTTGCGCACCACCGTCGGTACGGCAAAGGGATAGCGCTCTGCAAGCTGGGCGCGCAGATCCTTGGAAAGGTTCGTCATCTGCTCATAGCCGGTTACACCCTTGTGCAGCCAGGAATAGACCTGCTTGGCGCGGAATGCCGGTTGTCCCATCTCTTTGAGAATCTGGGCAATCTCCGCTTGGGTCATGGATTTGATGTTTTGACTCATGCCTTCCTCCGCATACGGCAAATGAAGAAGCCGTCCGTTTCATGCTCTCCGGGAATCAGCGTCAGCATACCCCGGCTGTCCTGGCAGATGCCTTCCGGAAGTTCCAGGTCTTCCAGATAAAAGTTGTCATGATTCTCCAGGAAAGCATTCACAACCTGGGAATTTTCCCGTTTCAGCAATGTGCAGGTAGAATACATCAACACACCGCCGGGTTTTACATAGGTCGCCTGAGTGCGCAGAATCTGCAATTGCAGGGCAGGCAGATCTTCCATAGTCTTGGGATCTTTGTAACGAATGTCGGGCTTTTTCCGGATGATGCCATAGCCTGAGCAAGGCACATCCACCAGCACCACATCCATCTTGCCATGCCAGGCAGGCTCGTCCACCGTAGCATCGTGGCAGGCAGCACTGACGTTTGTCAGGCCCAACCGCTTGGCTCCGGTTTCAATCAAGCCGATCTTGTGGGGGTGGATATCGCAGGATTGCACCTTAGCCGCTCCCTTGGATGCGATGGCAGCAGCATAGCTTTTGCCACCGGGGGCAGCGCAGCAATCCAGGATTTGCATATTGATCTCCGCCGGAATCTGTGCGCAAAGCACTGCCAGCTTGGAGGCAGGATCTTGAATGTAGAACAAACCATCCTGGAAAGCTTTCAGCTGTTCCAGATTGCCGGTAGCAGAAAGCACAAGGCAATCGGCCATCCAGGGATGGGGCTGCGCCATAACGCCTTCCCCTTCCAGTTCTGCCGCCAGCATTTCGGTGGTAGTTTTTAAGGTGTTCACCTGCGCCACCACCGGCGGCACGGTGTTGTTTGCAGCAAGCATGGCTTCCAACTTATCTCTGCCCAAATCCGCAGATAGCAGGCGGATCAATTCTGCCGGGTGGCTGTACTTGTCCTCCAACTTTGTGGGGTCTTTCAGCGTACCCTTGCTGCGAACTGCGTTACGCAGTACCGCATTGGTAAGACCCGGGGCAAATTTCTGCCGGCGGCAGTATTTCTTTGCCAAGTCCACGGATTCGTTCACCGCCGCAGAGGTAGGAATTTTGTCCATCTCATAGATCTGGTACAGACCCAGGTGGAGAATGTCGTGGATCACGGGGTGCAGATCTTTGACTTTGCCCGTCAGCAGTTGGGCAAGATAAAAATCCAGCTTTCCCCGATTTTGCTGTACACCGTAGCAAAGCCTGGCAGCCAGAGCCGCATCCCGGCGATCCAACCGGTCACGGCTGATATATTCCTTGAGGACGCTATTCGACCAGGCCTTTTGCTGCCGGCAGGCTATCAACACATTCAGTGCCGTTTCTCTTGCACCCATATCAGTCTCCCAAAGGGTGTCCCCGGAAATAATCCGGTGCGTTCATCCGCTTACCGCCCTCAGCCTGCAGACTGCGGATCTCCACAGCGCCTTCACCGCAGGCCACCTTCAGGCCGGTCTTGGTCAACTCCAGGATCTGTCCCGGAGTGCCGCTTCCCTCAGTGACAACGGTAGCATGGATCTTAAATTTCGTGCCTGCCAACTCAGCTGTTGCAACTGGCCAGGGGTGCAGACCCCGAACCTGATTGTGCACCTGCTGTGCGGTCTTGGTCCAATCGATGGGACACATGGTCTTGTCCAGCATCGGCGCATAAGTGGCTTTGCCGGCATCTTGGGGAGTGCGTTCCACATCGCCTTCTGCCATACGGCCCATGGTCTTGCTTAGCAAATCAGCGCCCAGCACTGCCAGCCGATCCAGTAATTCACCGGCTGTTTCATTGGGGCCGATGGGTGTTCTGGAAATCTCGATAATATCACCGGCATCCATTTCCCGGCACAGATACATAGCGGTCACGCCGCTCTCGCCCTTGCCATCCAGCACCGCCCACTGATAAGGGGCAGAGCCGCGGTATTCCGGCAGGACGCTTGCATGAATGTTGATGCAGCCCTTAGCCGGGATATCCAGCACACTCTGGGGCAGAATGCGGCCGTAGGCCACCACCGCCACCACATCCGGCTGCAAAGCGCGAAGCTGCTCCACCGTTTCCGGATCCCGGAAATTCTCCGGCTGATAAACAGGAAGCCCTGCGCTTAGTGCCACTTCCTTAACCGGGGAAAAGGCCAGCTTCATACCCCGGTTCTTGGGACGGTCGGGCTGGGTATATACCGCCGCCACATCAAATCCGTCATCCAGCAGCTTTCTTAAACAGGTCGCCGCAATATCCGGCGTTCCCATAAAAACAATTCGCATGGTCTTCCTCCAAATTGGTTATTCCTCGTCTGCGTTCAGTTCCTCTTCCGTCAGGTAGCGCTCCATGACCTGGGTGTACAGGACGCCATCCAGATGATCCAGCTCATGGCAGAAGCAACGGGCAACGATCTCCTCGCCCTCAGCCTCGTACCACGCACCGAAACGGTCCTGAGCGCGAACCTTGGCATAATAGGGCCGTTTCACCAGGCCGTACTTGCCGGGCACGCTGAGGCAGCCCTCCGCGCCCACCTGCTCGCCATCTGTTTCCAGCAGTTCGGGATTCACCAGTTCAATGATCTCCTCGCCGGTATCCACCAGCACCACCCGGCGCAGGATGCCCACCTGGGGTGCAGCCAGTCCAACGCCGTTGGAGTCGATGAGGGTTTCCCGCATATCGTCCAGAAGCTTATGCAGCCGCCAGTCAAATTTTTCGACTTTCTTGCAGACTTTATGCAGCGCAGGCTCCTTATCTGTCAAAATTTTTCTTAAACCCATAGGTTTTTTCCTCTCATTCTTCAAATCCGTTTACATCGGCAAAGGCGCTGACACCCCGGTTGCCGGAATCCGTCATAAACTGCCGCAGTAAGTGGGCGATCAAATTGCGAAGGGGCTGTGTCAGCTTGCAGCGCAGAGTCAGCCGGTAACGGAAATTATAATTGATCTTAGGTACAGCGCAGGGCGCAGGGCCCAGCACCTGGCAGCTTTCGCTACGGTAGTCCGGCTGCTGCAAACAAGTATTCAAGCTGTCCCGGAATTTTGCAGCGCCCCGGAGAACCCGGGCCTCTTCCTGTCCCAGGAATGTCACCGTAACCAGATCCCCGAAAGGCGGGTAGTTCTGAATCCGGCGCAGCTCGATCTCCATTTGGTAGAAACCTTCATAATCCTGCTTAGCAGCCAAATCAATGACCCGATGCTGCGGCACCATGGTCTGGATCACCGCCCGTCCGGGCAGCTCACCCCGACCGGCACGGCCTACAACTTGGGTCAGCATATTAAAAGTAGTCTCCGCTGCCCGGTAAGAGCCGGAGTACAGGCTCATATCCGCATCCAACACACCAACCAGCGTCACATCCGGCAGATTGAGGCCTTTTGCCACCATCTGGGTGCCAACCAGCACCGGAATGTGCTTTTCCTGGAACTGATCCAGGATTGCTTGGTGGGTGTTCACCGCATTGACGGTATCCGCATCCATGCGAAGCACTTCCATTTCCGGATACAGGGTCAGCAGTTCCTGCTGCACCTTTTGCGTGCCGGTGCCAATGGTTTTTAAGGGGCCGCCGCAGGCAGGACAGCGCTGAGGTTTGCGTATGGAATGACCACAGTAGTGGCACATCAGCCGCTCGTTGGCGCTGTGATAGGTAAGCCTTGCGCTGCACCGGGGACACTCGGGAGTTTCCCGGCAATCCACGCAGACCAGCGCCCGGGATGCGCCCCGGCGATTGAGAAACAGCACCGTCTGCTTTCCATCCTTCCAGGTGTCCCGGATGGCTTCCTGCAGATCCAGGCTGAAGGCCAGGTCGTTTCCGAATTCCAACTCCCGGCGCATGTCCACGATCTGGACATCCGGAAGCTGCTTGCCGTTATAGCGCTGTGTAAGGGTATACAGGCGATAATCGCCTTGTTTTGCATGATACATGGTCTCCACCGAGGGCGTTGCCGATCCCAGCAGAACCAATGCGTTTTCCCGAATACCACGCCAGAGAGCCACCTCTTTGGCAGAATACCGGGGTGTATTTTCCGATTTGTAGGAGTGTTCCTGCTCCTCATCCAAGATGATAAGTCCCAACTGCGGACTGGGTGCGAACACTGCGGATCTGGTGCCGACTACCACCCGGGCTTCCCCGGCGCGGATCCGTTTCCATTGATCGTAGCGCTCGCCGGCAGGCAGGCTGCTGTGCAGCACCGCCACCTGGTCACCAAAATGGGCAACCAGCAGGCTGAGCAGTTGCGGTGTCAAAGCAATTTCCGGCACCAGCAGCATGGCGCTTTTCCCGGAATCCAGGCAAGCGCGGATCAATTTCAAATATACCGCGGTTTTTCCCGAGCCAGTGATGCCGTGCAGCAATGCCGTTCCGGGGTTGGGCTGAAGCATCTGTGCATACAAGCCCTCATAGGCCTGCTGCTGCTCCTCATTCAGCACCAGCGGACCGTCCAGCACCGCAGGCTTGATCTCCCGACAGCGCAATACAGGCTTGTCCGTCAGCTCCAGGTAGCCCAGTTCTGCCAGGCGCTTGACCGTAGCAGAGGATGCACCGGTAAAATAGCACAGTTCCTTGACCGACACGCTGCCGATGCCACACATCACTTCCAGCACACTGCGCTGCATAGGGGCACGTAAGCACCGGGCAGCATACTCCATAGCTTCCTCCGCAGAGGATGCCAAGGTCGCAATTTTCTCGGTCTTATCGCCCAGACGGCGCAGATAATCGGTTTCATCCGTAATCCATTTTTTTCGAACCAGATACCGCAGCGCATCATGCCGCAGCTCTTCGTCGGAAATCATATCCCGCAAAGCCGACTCTTCCAGCTCTCCGCCGGCATCGTCCATGGCCTTCAGAATTTGCATCGCGTCTTCCCGGCGGCCGGGCTTTTCCATCCAGCTGCGGTCATCGGTAAGGCGGTAAGTGTTCTTTGTGCGGAACCACAGCCCCGCAGGGAGCATAGCCCGCACGCCATCAAACAGCGTACAGAAGTATCGATTCCTTAAGAATGCCGCCAGCCGCAGCATGGTGTCGGACAGAACCGGCTCATCATCCAAACAGCGTTCTACCGTCTTTAGATTTTCGCCGCTGCCCTTCTCCAGGCTCAGCACGATACCTTCCGTACGGCGATTACCGCGGCCAAAAGGCACCATGACCCGAACACCGGGTACAAGTTCCATTCCTTGGGGAATCAAGTAGGAATAGGGCTTGTCAATGGCAAAATTCGCCGCAGAAACAGCAATTTTTGCGATCATAAAGCCCACTCCTTCCAATGTTAGTTCATATATTCTGCCTTCAAGCTGCCATCCAGCTTCTCTTCTGCAACCTCACGAATTGCCAGGGTAACAGGCTTTTCGGTCAGTTCCTCGCCGTATTCTTCTGCCTCTTCAGCAATCTGACGGGCACGCTGTGCCACCACATTCACCAGCAGGTAACGGCTCTGTACATTCTTCAGCAAATCAGCAACAGGGGGGTAAAGCATTTTCATTTCCTCCATTATTCCTCATCGTCCTTTTGGGCGATGATATGTAGTATTTTTTCGGCACAGGCATCCACCTGGTCGTTGGTTACAACAAAATCATACTTGGGTGTTTGTTCCATTTCCCACTTGGCACGATCCAGCCGCAGAAGGATCTGCTCCTCGCCGGTGTCTCCACGGCTGCGCAGACGATTCTCCAGAACCTCCATGGACGGGGGCACAATGAAGATCAGGGTCGCATCCGGCCGCTGTCTTTGGACATTAAACGCACCAACCGGCTCAATATCCAGGATCACATGGCCCCGGAGGAGCTTTTCTTCCACCTGGGCACGAGGGGTGCCATAAAGGGTTTTGTTATGCTCGTCATATTCCAGGAATTCGTCCGCAGCAATCATGCTGCGAAATTTTTCCTCAGTAACGAAGTAGTAATTTACGCCATCCTTTTCACCGGGGCGAGGCGGACGAGTGGTAGCGGAAACGGAGAATTCCAGATCCTTACGTGCTGCCATAACCTTACTCAGCACGGTGCTCTTGCCGACACCGGATGCACCGGAAATAATAAACAGCTTGCCTTTACTCACTGGTCTTCCTCCTTTTCCTGCTTGCCTGTCCAGCGGACAGAAATGGTTTCCGGTGACAGTGCCGACAAAATCACATGATCCGTGTCCATCAGAATCACCGCTTGGGTCTTGTGTCCGTAGGATGCATCGATGAGCATTCCACGCTCTCTTGCTTCCTGCACCACGCGCTTAATGGGTGCGCTGTCCGGTGCCACCACCGCCAGAATCCGCCCGGCGGCCAGCATGCTTCCAAAGCCGATGTTGATCAGTTTCATACTGTCACCTTACTCGATGTTCTGGGTCTGTTCCCGGATCTTTTCCAGTTCAGCCTTGATATCCACCACGATGCGAGCCAGGCGCACATCGGTGCACTTGGAGCCGATGGTGTTGGCCTCCCGGTTCATCTCCTGCAGCAGGAAGTCCAGCTTTCTGCCCACGGCACCGCCACCATCCAGCATGGTATTCATCTGCTGCAGATGGCTGCGCAGGCGGACGGTTTCCTCATCCACCGCAACCTTATCCGCAAAGATAGCGGCTTCGGTCAGGATGCGGCTTTCGTCGATATTGGTTGCAGCCAAGACTTCTTTCAGCTTGGCTTCCAAACGCGCCCGGTAATCTACCACTGTCTGGGCATTGCCCTGCTCTACCTGGGTCACCAGGTCGGCAATGGTATTGCCACGGCTGCGCAGGTCGGCATCCAGGGCGGCACCTTCGGTGCAGCGCATAGCATCGTAGCCCGCCAGAGCCTGATTCACAACCTGCATCAGATCTTTCAGCAGCTGCTCCTCGTCCACCTCGGGCTTCTCCACAGAGAACACCTCCGGCAGCCGGGACACAGTGGATACGCTGATGTCGTCGGACACGCCGAACTCCGTGACCATCTGCCGCATAGCGGCCAGATAGCCTTCCAGCACCGATGCGTTCAGCTTGATGCTGGTATCTTCCGCATTTTCGGACTTAATGGTGATGAATACATCCACCTTACCTCTGGAAACAGAGGCCTTCACCGCCTGCTTGACCGCTTCCTCTGCAAAGGAAACGCTCCGGGGCAGCTTTATGGTGCAATCCAGATAACGGTTGTTTACGGAACGGATCTCAACGGTAAATTCCCGTCCGTTCACAGTTTCTACCGCCCGGCCATAGCCGGTCATACTCTTTATCAAGGTCATTATCCCCTTTTCTTAGGTTTACAACCGAAACCCAATTCGTTTTTGGTTGTTTATTCTGCCGGTGCTTCGGTTAATCTTACCGTGACATTGTGGTCGCCGGTCATCACACCCAGCGTTTTAAATTCGCTGCTGTCGCTATTGTTAAGGATTTCAAAGGTTATGCTGTACTCATCCATGCCCAGCTCTGCGTTGGACAGGTCAACCCATGCCACCACATTGCTATCCTGTAACCACTTGAGTTCATATTCCTTGCCGCGAACGACAACGGTCATTTGTTTTGTTACAAACTCAGCACTCGTACCCTCAGGCAGATTGCTGTACCGGAACTGGGTAACCGTAACCGTCTTGCTGACCAAATTGTCGAATGTAACGGTAACTGTGATCTGTTCCTCACCGGAAACCACAGTAACACCGTCAGGCAAATAATCCGCCAGCTTATATGTCAGCACATTGTGATTTACCTCAATGGCGCCCAAATCAATGGTGCCCAGATCAATGGCAACCAATCTGCTGAGCTGCTCTTCTCTGCCTGCTACCTCAATTTTCTCCACGCTTAATTTGATCTTGGTGTCCTTCAAGGTAGCACCGCCGCCGGGGATGGGATTAAATACAACGGGAATTTCCTTTACCTGTTGAATCAGCAGAGATACCTTAATCTCGGGAACATTGCCCGTCAGGGAGTTGTCTGTAACAGGGTTACCGTTCTTGTCGTAGAAGGTGTAACGGAAGCCCTGGTCGATGTGTTCATTCTTGCCTTCGATATCAATGGTGATTCTGGCTTCAGAAATCTCATTGACCAAAGATGCAGGACCCGCCACTCGAATCGTACTGTGGCTCAGGGTCATTTTCTGCTTAATCGGCTCAAACCCGTCTGCCGGTGTACCGATAATGTCCACATTCACCGGCACTTCCTTGGAATCCCGCTCCACAATGGTCAAGCCGATCTGCGCAGGAAGCTGACTGAGAACATCAATGGAGTTTTGGGGGATATCACCGGGGTAAGAAATGGTGTAGGAAATAGCCTGCTCACCGGAATCATAAATCCGGGACAGATCCGCAACCAGGGTAATGTTGGAAGAATTCAGCTTGTTTAAGTGACTTCTGTTACCGGACAGCTTCAAAGTAACGGTGGGAGCCTTGTTTCCCAGTACCATCAAGCCCCGGTCAGTAAGTACAGACTCGTTATCCAGGACAACGGGGATGTTGTAAAAGGTAACCTCAGAAGCCGGGTTTTCCACCGTGATCACATACAGCCACAGACCGAAGGAAATCGCCAAAGCAAGCAGACCGTACAGTATTTTTTGCTTCATTTGCGTTCCTCCTTACTCTTCTTCTGCAATTTCTGACGCAGACGCACAGACAGGTTTTCCTGGTTCAGCAGTTCCTCCTCGGGGCACAGTTCATGCAGCAGCAACCGCTCCAATGTCTGAGGTGCCAGGTGCCGCTTGAGCATGCCACCCAAAGCAACGGAAATGGTACCCGTCTCCTCGGACACGATGACTACCACTGCATCAGACACTTCGCTCATACCCACACCGGCACGGTGCCGTGTGCCCAGGTCTGCATTCAGACGGTTGCTGTCGGACAGAGGCAGAACGCAGCCTGCCACCGCCACTCGGCCATCGCGAATGATCACAGCGCCATCATGAAGTGCAGCCTTGGGAAAAAATACATTCCGCAGCAGTTGCTCAGAAACCTGAGCATCGATCATGGTGCCGGTCTTGAAATACTCATCCAATCGGTTATCCCGGGCGAAGACGATCAGCGCACCAACCTTCTCCCGGCTCATCACTTCGCAAGCCTTGACGGTCTGGGCGACGATGGGAGCCATCTCCGGGGTCGCCTTTTCCGTGCCGAAGAACTTCTTGATCTTCATGCTGCCAAGGTGATCCAGTGTTCTGCGGATTTCCGGCTGGAACAGGATCACCACGGCGATCAAACCAACTTGTAAAAACTGATTGAGGATAAAGCTAATGGTATACAGCTCCAGCAAACCCGTGACCCATGCCAGTACCACAACCACCACAATCGTTTTGGCGATACGCATAGCACCGGTGCTGCGGATCAGCGGCAAAATTTTGTACAGCAAAAAAGCCACGATCAGAATGTCCAAATAGTCCGACCATTGCATTTTCGTCACTTGCTGCAGCATATCTTCGATAACGTTCATAGCCCCGTCCCCTTCACTGTTTTCTATCGCAAACGCGCATATTTTCGCGCACATCGCATAACTAGCCTATTATCCGTATCATTATAGCGGATTTGCGCTGTAATAGCAATAGAAAAACGGAATTTTTTTATCTTCCGGACGGGATTATTTTGGTCAAGGCTCTGCGAAAATGGGCGTTTTGGCTGGGATTAGCATCATGACCGAAACTGATGCGTACCGTGCCGGTTTCCAAGGTGCCGGCACTCTCGTGAGCCAGGGGTGCACAATGAAGCCCGGCCCGTACCGCAACCCCCTGCTTCGCCAGGATTTGTGCCGCTTCTTCGCTGTCCATTTCCGGCACAAAAGACACCGTAGCCGCCTGGTGTTCACCGGTAAACGGTCGGAAACCTAACGCATGCAAGTCAGCGGCTGCCCTGGCCATAGCCCGGTGTTCCTGCCGAAAAATGTTTTCCGTACCCCGGTCTTGAATATAGTGCAGCCCGGCGGCGAGTCCTGCAATTCCGGGTACATTCAGCGTACCGGCTTCCAGTTGATCCGGTAAATAAGCAGGCATGCTTTGGCTGAATGATTCACTGCCGGTACCCCCAAAGAGAACGGGCTTCGGATTGCGACCACAGAGCAGTAATCCCGTCCCCTGGGGGCCTAACAATCCCTTGTGACCGGGCATGGCAATATACGCCGCCCCCAGGTCCTCCATATTTACCGGCAGCACTCCGGCAGATTGTGCTGCATCCAGAATAAACGGAACGCCGTAATGACGGCACAAAGCCGCCATTTGCTCCACAGGCAAGATATAGCCAAAAACGTTGGAAACGTGGGTGAAAACTGCCGCATCCGCACCACTTTTCAGAGCCTGCTCAAAGGATTCCAGAGTATCCGCCCAATCAAACAGCCGCCGTCCGGCCACCCGGATCTTTACCTGGCGGGCATGGAGCGGCCGGGTTACCGCGTTGTGCTCAAAACCGGAGATCACCACCCGGCTGTCCGGTGGGATCAGACTGTTGATAGCGATATTCAGCCCGTGGGTGCAATTGGTGGTCATGACGATCCGTTCTGCCGGGCATCGAAATAACTTAGACGCTTCTTCCCGGCAGGCATAAACCTGCCGGGAAGCCTCCAGCGAAGCTGGATGGCCGCCACGTCCCGGATTTGCGCACCGCTGCAACGCATTTGCTACCGCCCGGTGCACCGCTTGTGGTTTATGCAGACTGGTCGCGCCGTTATCCAGGTAGATCATACGTGTATTTCCTCATATTTGCCCTCGAGGCTAACTGCATAGAGCTTGCCGTAATCCACCTTTTCCGCATCCAGCAGCTCGGCAGCCCGGATCACCTGCCCGGGCCGTAATCCCAGGCAATAGCCGCAGCCCCGTTGGGACAACTCTTTGGGTGTGCGCTGCATGGTGCAATCCATGCCGGCTCTCTTCAGTATCCGCTCCGCCTTTTGTGCAAATGTCACGCTGCGGAATGTGATATAGGATTGCTTCATACCATCCCCTCCTGTGACAATTTATGCTGCACCAAACGACAAGGTTCGTGGCTCAAAAATAAGAAAAAACCGCCAAACGGCGGTTTTTCTTGTGTCGTTATTCGTCTAAAAGACAGACCGCATGGCAGGCCATGCCCTCTCCACTGCCGGTAAAGCCCATTTTCTCTTCCGTAGTGGCCTTCACATTGACTCGGCTTACATCCAGATTCAGCGCACCGGCGATGTTGCTCTGCATAGCCTCAATATGATGCTTCAGCTTGGGTGCCTGGGCGATCATCGTCACGTCAATATTACTGATCCGGTAACCGGCAGCAGCGACCTTCTGCCCAACGATTTTAAGCAGCTCCAGAGAATTTGCGTCCTTGAAATTGGGATCTGTATCCGGAAAATGGTAGCCGATGTCCCGCAAGCCTGCCGCACCCAGCAGCGCATCGGACACCGCATGCAGCAGCACATCTGCATCGGAATGACCCAACAGGCCCAGAGGATATTCAATCTCCACACCGCCCAGGATCAGTTTTCGACCCTCTGCCAAGCGGTGCACATCATAACCGTGTCCGATCCTCATGACATTTCCTCCAGCAGCATTTCAGCGATTTTTAAGTCCATGGGGGTGGTGACTTTGATATTGCGCTCGTCCCCCTCCACGATCCGGACAGACATCCCCAGCAATTCTACCGCAGAGCAGTCATCGGTGATCTGCGCTCCATCCTTTTCTGCTTTCGCAAGGGCGCATTGCAGCAGCTCCCGGTCAAAGACCTGGGGCGTCTGCACCGCCTTGAGGGTGCTCCGATCCGGGGTCTGAGAAACAATGCCTCCTGCGACTACCTTGATGGTGTCTTTTACAGGCACGGCAGGAGCAGCCGCGCCGTAGGAATTGGCACAGCGAACGGTGCGATCGATGACAGCATCAGTAATGAGAGGCCGGGCGCCATCCTGAATGGCCGCCAGTTTCACTTTATCAGAAAGTGCACCAAGTCCCCGCTTGACGGATTCTGCTCGGGTATTGCCACCGACGATGACAGCACGGACTTTGTCGAAATCATGGCACAGATCCGCAATGGGCACCAGCAAGTCAGATCGGGTCACTACCACGATTTCCCGAATGGCATCGCAGTTTTGGAATGTGCGCACAGTGCGGACAATCATAGGCTCGCCTTGCAACGGTGCCATCACTTTATCGATGCCGCCCATGCGGGATGCCGTACCGGCAGCCACGATGACCGCGCCGCAATATTGGAGTTTCAGCGCCTTTCTTGCGACTTTTGTAAACTTGGAAATATCCATTATTTTACAGCTCCATAATCAGTTTTTTGTAGAAATTACCCCGAACCATGAAGTTTTTGAACTGGTCGAAGGCTGCACAGGCCGGGCTCATTAGAACCACATCGCCACTGTGTGCACCAGCCGCTGCTGCATGAACTGCCGAAGCAAAATCCTCGCAGTCCACGATCTCCGGGAAGCCGGGTTTGTAACCCGGTGTGTTCTCCACAGACGCACGAATCTTCCGAGCTGTGGCACCGTTAAGGTACAGCTTTTTCACGTGCTTACAGATTTCCGGGCCCAGCACATCAAAAGGAATCTGCTTGTCGTAACCGCCGGCGATGAGAATCACCTTATCGGAAAAGCTGTGCAATCCGGCAATGGTACGACTGGGAGAGGACGCAATGGAATCGTTATAGAATCGCACACCATCCCTCACGCGAACCAACTCAATACGGTGTTCTACGCCACCAAAAGTATTGGCCACACGGCGAATGGTATCGTCGCTGACAAGCCCTTCCACCGCCAAAATGGCGGCCATGTAATTCTCTATATTGTGGACACCGAGGATCACGATGTCTGCTGTCTTCAGAATCTGCTGGCTGTTGCGGTAAATGATGCCATTATCGGCATAAGCATCCGCACTTCCCTGCCGGGAGAAGAATTTAGTTGTACCGTTGCCGATCATGGCTGCGGTCAACGCATTGTCAGCATTGAGAATCAGCTTGCCATTCTCATTTTGGAAACGGAAAATGTTTTTCTTCGCGTCCACATATTCATCCATATCCTTATGGACATCCAGATGATTGGGCGACAGATTGGTCACCACAGCAACGCTGGGGCTGCGGGTCATGTCCATCAACTGGAAGGAACTCAGCTCTACCACTGCATAATCAGCCGGGTTCATCTGGCGCACCAAAGGCAACAGAGGCGTACCGATGTTACCGCCCAACCACACAGTTTTCCCTTCTGCCTTCAGCATTTCGGAGATCAGTGTGGTGGTGGTCGTTTTGCCGTCAGAGCCTGTAACCGCCAGGATGGTACAGGGACAGACTGAAAAGAACACTTCCATTTCGCTGGTCACTTCTGCGCCTTCATTGCGCAAGGCCACCAACGCAGGATTGCCGGGGTGCATACCGGGGGTACGGAATACCACATCGGCATTCAAGTCATCCAGGTAGCCCTCACCAAGGCGGAGCTTGCAGCCCTGCTGCTCTAGTTCCAGAACTTCATCATCCAGCTTTTCCCGGTCAGTACGGTCACAGCCGGTGACATCGCAGCCAAATTCCAGAAGCAGCCGCACCAGGGGACGATTGCTGACACCCAAACCCAGGACCGCGATCTTTTTATTCTTTAAGGAGGAAAAATATTCCTCAAATTGTATTGCCATAGTAACACCTCAATTTCGGTGATTTGTTTTTCTATAAATATAGTATATCCTCTTCTGCAGAATTTTGCAAGACATTTGACTTTTCCCTTTTCATACTGTACAATAAGGTGCGACCAGGTTGGACAGCCGCGGCTGCAGGCGGAAACGCCGCAGGTGAGGAAAGTCCGGGCTTCACAGGGCAAGGATAACGGGTAACGCCCGCCGAGGGTGACCTCAGGACAAGTGCAACAGAGATATACCACCGGACGTTTCTGTCCGGCCAGGGTGAAAAGGTGGGGTAAGGGCCCACCCGGCCTATGGTGACATAGGTTCTACGCTGTAAACTCTATCCCGAAGCAACGCCGTGGAGGAACACAAGGTCTGCCCGACCGTTCCGGGGAGGCGGCTGGAACTTGCGAGTAATTGCAAGTCTAGATAGATGGCTGTCAAGACAGAACCCGGCTTATAGACCTGCGTCGCATCAAAAAAGCACCGCTCGGATGAGCGGTGCTTTTTGTATCCAGCAAACAGGCGTACAAAAACCCCGGCCAAAAGGCCGGGGTTCTTAACTAACTTTGTACTGAGAGCTAGGAATTACTCGTAGATCTCGGTGACAACGCCGGAGCCGACAGTACGGCCACCCTCACGGATAGCGAAACGCAGGCCCTTCTCGATGGCGATGGGGGTAATCAGCTCAACGTTCATAACAACGTTATCGCCGGGCATGCACATATCAGTGCCCTCGGGCAGGTTGATGATGCCGGTAACGTCAGTGGTACGGAAGTAGAACTGAGGACGGTAGTTGTTGAAGAAGGGAGTGTGACGGCCGCCTTCTTC
>JAGAMN010000016.1 GCA_017624715.1 Oscillospiraceae bacterium | reverse complement strand
CGAATCCGGTATGGGTCACCAAGTTCGTGTTGATTGTTATGTGGGTCCACCTGTTCCCATCCCGAACACAGAAGTTAAGCACATATACGCCGACGATAGTTGCCGGGTGACTGGCCGTGAAAATAGGTAACGCGAACACAAAGCTCCACCTCAAAGGGTGGAGCTTTTCTTTAACATGTGAGGTTCTTTGAATTGCTGCCTGGAAGTGTCCACCGGACACTTCCCGCGGCAGGACGATCCCTGCCCTAGCCGTGAAAATAGGTAACGCGAACACAAAGAACCAAGCTTTGGCTTGGTTCTTTGTCTATATTCTGAACGTTTATGCGTTCTGACTGAAAGTGTCCACCGGACACTTCCAACGGCAGGACGATCCCTGCCCTGGCCGTGAAAAGAGGTAACGTGAACACAATACTCCACCTCAAAAGGTGGAGGTTTCTTTGTGCTCATAGCGATTTTGCAATTAATAGTTGTAAATCTAACAAAAATGTTATATAATAAATTGATTTGAGTTAACAAACGGAGCTGCAATGATTATGGATAATAGTACTTTGGCACTTCAACAATATATTCAGCCTGGCAAACATGTCCACCTTGTTGGCATTGGCGGCGTTTCTATGCGTCCTCTGGGTCTGGTTTTAAAAGGTATGGGCCTGCATGTTTCCGGTTCTGACATGAATTCCTCTGTTTCAACCGATGAACTCATTGCCCAGGGCATCCAGGTTGCCATCGGCCATCGTCAGGAGAATGTCCAGGGAGCCGACTGTGTCATCCGTACCGCCGCAGTACATAATGACAATCCGGAGATTGCCGGAGCTCGCGCGGCCGGTATCCCGGTATTTGAACGCGCCCAGGCCTGGGGAGTTATTATGAAGGCCTACGAAAATGCCATCTGCATTTCCGGTACTCACGGCAAGACTACAACTACCTCCATGATGGCCCACATCTTGATGGAAGCCGCTCTTGACCCTACAGTCATGATCGGTGGCTACCTGCCCTTGCTTCGCGCCGGCCACCGGGTTGGCAAGGGCAATACCATCCTGCTGGAAAGCTGTGAGTATTGCGATTCCTTCCTGAACTTTTTCCCCAGCCTGGCGGTTGTGCTGAATATTGAAGCGGATCACCTGGATTACTTCAAAGACCTGGCGGATGTGAAAAAGTCCTTCCGCAAGTTCGCAGAACTTTCCACAAATGGCATCGTAGCCAACGGCGACGACGCCAATACGGTAGATACACTCTGCGGCCTGGACTATGTGAGCTTTGGCTTCGGCGCAAATAATACCGTCCGTGCAGTCGATCCTTCTGAAGACTGGCGCAGCTTTGATGTAGTTTGTGACGGTCAGCGCTACTGCCATGTAGAGCTGTCTGTCTACGGCCGCCACAATGCCCTGAATGCCCTGGCAGCCGCAGCTACGTCCTGGAAGATGGGAATCGATGCGGATGCAGTTGTCCGTGGCTTGGCAGGCTTCCGCGGCGCAGGCCGGCGCATGGAGTTTAAGGGCACCTATAACGGAGCCGATGTCTACGACGATTATGCCCACCATCCCGGTGAGCTTAGTGCCACTGTGGACGCAGTCCGGGCTATGGGCTATAAGCGCATCATTTTTGCATTCCAACCCCATACCTATACTCGTACCCATGCCTTGTTTAATGAATTTGTGGAGCAGCTCTGTAAGCCAGACTTACTAATTCTTGCAGAGATATATGCCGCCCGTGAGCGCAATACTGTGGGCATTTCTTCCCGGGACCTAGTAGAAAAGATTCCCGGCAGCATCTACTGTGCTACCTTACCTGAGGTAACCCAGCGTCTGAAGGAGCTGGCACAGCCTGGTGATGTGATCCTCACTGTAGGCGCCGGCGATATCTATCGTGCAGGTGAAGCATTGGTAAAATAAAATATCGGGCTGCGATGCAGCCCGATACCTCTGTCAATCCTCCAATACCAGTCGGTCTAACCCGGATTGTTGGAATTCTCCCATATAGCTTTCCATCCGACGGACAACTTCATCGTAATTGTCCTCATTGATTTCAGCATAACCCATATCCCGCCGGGAAAGCTCCTCCGCCAGGATTTGATAGAAAACATTATCCTCATAGTAGGCTATGGCTTCTTGGATACCGCCTTCCTCGTATGCCTTAGAAGGAATGGTGGTGTCATTCCAATCTTCTACCAAAACTTGCATCCCTGTGCCTTTGCACAGCCCGAATAATTTGCTTTCCAGATTGTCGTAATCGGCAAATCGGTCATTTCCTCTTGTGGAGTTTAAGACCCAGTTGCCGATATATACCAGATCCAGCAGCCGACGGAATTCCTTTGTTGAAAGATCGATCTGCATGGCAAGCCCTCCTTTGATCTCGTAGCATAGTCCTTATTATAGCACCGGAGAATAATATTTCCATACGGAAATTGTAAATAATCAATTTTGTTTTGCCCCAATGTGGCAAATTTCTATGGAGAATGAGGCGTTAACTATGAAAAAATTAAGCGTATGTGTCCTCTTTGGCGGCATCAGCCCCGAGCATGAAGTCTCTCTGCGTTCTGCAGAATTTGTCCTGAACTGCCTGGACAAGGAAAAGTACAATGTTTTCCCTGTGGGCATCACCAAGGATGGCGACTGGATCCTGTATACCGGCGAAGACTATTCCTTGCTTCCCACCGGTGAGTGGAAGAACTACCCCGGCAACCGCCGGGCAGCCATTTCTCCTGTCCGTGGACAGGGCCTGCTGAGCTTTGAGGGCGACTGTGTCGTCCGGGAATGGATCGATGTGGTGTTCCCGGTGCTCCACGGTGAAAACGGCGAGGATGGCGCCATGCAAGGTCTCCTGCAGATGGCGGGTATTCCTTACGTCGGTCCCCACGTAGCGGCCTCCGCAGTTGCAATGGATAAGACTCTGACTAAACTGGTTGCCGACCAAGCCGGTATCCCTCAGGCTGCATGGCAGTTGGTTCGTAATTCTGAATTAGACAGCCGAATGGATGAGATTTTAAAGCAGTTGGAATCCCGTTTTTGCTATCCTGTGTTCGTCAAACCCGCCGGCACCGGTTCTTCCGTAGGCGTTTCCAAAGCAGCAGATCGGGAGGACCTGCGCAGCGCTCTGCTGAAAGCCGGCACTTATGACGAGAAGATTCTGGTAGAAGAATTCATTCACGGAAGAGAAGTAGAAGTGGCCGTCATGGGCAATATGAGCCCTGTGGCTTCCGAGTGCGGCGAGATCGACTCCGGCGCCGAGTTCTATGATTACGATGCCAAATATATCACCGATACCTCTGTGGCTTACATTCCTGCCAGAATTTCCGACAGCGTTGCCGAGCAGGTTCGGGATGCAGCCGTAAAGGTATATACCGCCATTGGCTGCCAGGGTCTGAGCCGCGTGGATTTCTTTGTCACCTATGCAGATGAGCGCGTGGTGTTCAATGAGATCAATACCTTGCCCGGTTTTACTTCCATTTCCATGTATCCCAAGCTCTTTGCCGCCAGCGGCATCCCCAGCCAGCAGCTTATCGATGAACTGCTGAAGCTGGCAATGGAGGCCAATGAATGAAACTACCTGTCATCCTTGAGATCCGGGGAACACAACGCTACCAGGATCAGGAACCCGAGGTCATTCAGCTGACCACCGAAGGCATTATGGAACTCCGGGACGGCGGCTGGGACATCTGCTACGAAGAAAGCGATCTGACCGGTTTGAAGGGCGTGACCACCACATTTCGGGTAGAGCCTGACAAGGTGATCCTGACCCGCACCGGAAATCTCCATTCTCAAATGGTCTTCCAGCAGGGCGTATCCCACGAATCTTTATATCAAATGGACTTCGGTGCGCTTATGCTCTCGGTTTGTGCTACCTTCGTATATTATGATATCACCCCTGCCGGTGGTGTCATTGATCTGCAATACAGTATCGAGATCGAGCAGACCGCCGCCGGTGTGATTGACTATCACCTGGATATTCGTACAATTGAAGAATAGGAAAAGACCGCAGCAAATCGCTGCGGTCTTTGTTGTATCAGTTGCGGCCGTTTCCTTTGTTATTAGGCTTGCTGCTTTCAGTGGGCTCAACGCTCTGCGTAGGTTCGATGCTTTCTGAAGGCTCGATGCTTTCTGAAGGCTCAATGCTTTCGCTGGGCTCAGTTCCTTCACTGGGCTCAGTTCCTTCACTGGGTTCAGTAGGTGTCACCGGGGGCGTATAAATGCTGACCATAACCACATTCCGCTTATCGTAGTGGGATTGGCCGACAAAGACCTCTACTGGCTCCAACTCGGAGGGATCCTGGGGCTCTGTGGGCTGGGTAGGAACACCGTCTTCGCCCTCTTCCGGTACCGGGGGCTTGGGGGTGCATACCTTGTAAACGCTGACATCACAGCCGGAAATGGGAGTCTGCAGAATGTCGCCGTTTTTGTAGCCACCGGCATTGACAGCAGGCATGGTCTGCAGCAAGGTTATGGGATCGTAGATCTTATCCGTGACATATTTCAGCTCCACGGTGTAATCCTTTGTATCTGTACCCAGCAGTTGAATCTGCAGCTTGCCGTTTTTGTACTCAGCAATGATCCGGATGGGATTCTCAGTGGAGTTCTTAAACCGCAGATCCTTACTACCGTAAAGAACATCCGCATCCATGCCGGGCAGAATAAAGGTTGGTACATACGCATGGTTGTGGCGCTCCAACACATCCAGATCTGCCTGCAGTACGCAGGTGTACAGAGCACTGGCAGCCTGAGAAACACCGCCGCCGTAGTAGTTTTCAGTGTAAACCTTACCCACAAACTGGCTAAAGGGCTTGTAACCCCGCTGACGGGTGGTCTCACCGATGAGTTCGTTGAAAGAAAAGCTCTCGTCAGACTTCAAAATCAGACCGTTCAAAGCTTTGCAGACCAGTTTTAAGTTGGAAACCAGATTGTTGTCTGATTTCACATCCAGAACATAGGAGCCCAGAATGTCCTTGAACAGATTGCCGGCCAGATCCTCGGCGGTAATATCCGGCCGCACAAAGGTCATGGGGATCTCCAGAGTCTGTCCGTACTTGGCAGCAGACACCTGATCCTTTACGGCTTCCAACACAAAGCCATAGCCGTAAACCTCCGGGGTAACATTGAAGTTTTCGTCAATATCTGCATCCACAGGTTTCTTGCAGTGCTCTTTAAATGCCTTCTCCAGTTCGTCCAGAACAGACAGGTTAGGGGGGGTTACGGAACACTGACCAACCACTTCAAAAATACCGCTGTCATAGGCGGCCTTGATCTGTTCATACAGTGCCTCAGTGCTCAGATCATATTCTGCAGTACCCATGAAGATAGTCATGGTTTGGTAGACTTTGGTAGTATCCGTGTCTACAATCTGTCCCAAAGGAGAACTACCGGTAACGGTGATCTTGGGATCAGACCGCAAAGTGCTGTATTTAGTACCGAAGCTGGCAACGACATCTTCAATGTACTCCGTATTCAAATTCAAATACGGCAGAATGGATAAGTTGTGGGAGGTGGCATTTTGAGCCTTGTCCTGCTCACTCTTGGAGCCTGTACGACCCAAATCATAGGCAGCCTTTACCACCGCATCAATATCCAGCTTGGCACCGGTATTCTCAGGTGTAAGGGATTCCTCGGTATCCAACACTTTCACAACCATATCCAGTTGTTCATAGTTCTTAGCTACTTCAGAAAGGGCGCTCTTGGCCTGTGCCTGGGTCATGCCGCCAATGTTAACACCGGCCACATATACATTGTTCAGAATCAGCTCATTGTCAGCAGGGCCGCTAAAAATAAAGCACAGTGCAATGATAATACCGATCAGTAGTACGGCGGCCACAGAAAACAGCGCGATCACCGTGTTGCGTTCCTTTTTGGTCATAGCGGACTTTTTCCTCCGGGCAGGCTGCTGTGCAGCGGGCCGCGGTTTGGCGGGGGTGCTTGGGGAGCGCCGCCGGGGGGTGGCGGGCTTTTGCTCATCGGTGAGCTTCACGCGCTGAGTGGCATAGGTGTCCACATTCTCCTCAGCCATGAACGCATCGAAGGACTTGTTCAAGTCGTCCAGTTTTTGCATATTCTTGTTATCTATGATGGATCGCTCCTATCTGTCAGCGGCATTGCGCCGCGAGTGAATGTGTGTTCTTCAGGTGTATTGTACCATATTTTACACGAAATGCAATGTCATTTCGTAACCAAACCATGAATTTCCTATGAAAATAGTAACAATTAACCCTCGATTTGGCAATAATTCCGGAACCGGTCAATAAAAACCTTGGATTGGCGCAGACTGTCCACGCCGCTGGCAAGCTTCAACCGCAGAGTCGGCTGCTTGGCAGTAGCTACAAACTGCACCCGGTTCTTGTAATCTGCATCGGCGCAAATGGCGCTGACCGCTTCAAAATTCAGATCGGTCATAGTCAGTAGCACATCCCCGGCCTTCTGTCGGATGTCCTGAATGCCGATCTGCTGTGCCTTGGCACGAAGCAGGGCAATGTCAATGAGATTCAGCACACCCTTGGGCGGATCGCCGTACCGATCGATGATCTCGTCCAACAAATCGTCCGCGTCCTCCTGGGAGCGTATTGCCGCCATCCGGCGATAAAGGTCCATCCGTTCCTCGCCCCGGGCAACATACTCCCGATCCACATTGGCGGTAACATTCAAGTCGGCAGTACACTCAGGCGCCTTGGGCTTCTCGCCCCGCTCTTCCAACACCGCCTCATCCAATAGCTTCAGATACATATCGTAACCCACACTCATCATGTGGCCGGATTGCTCCGCACCCAGCAGATTGCCCGCACCGCGAATTTCCAGGTCGCGCATGGCGATCTTGAAGCCGGAACCGAATTCCGCAAAATCCCGGATGGCTGCCAGCCGCTTTTCTGCCACTTCCGTCAGATTTTTGTCCGGGCGGTAGGTAAAATAGGCATAAGCATGCCGGGTAGACCGGCCTACACGTCCCCGGAGCTGATGCAGCTGTGAAAGACCGAACCGGTCGGCGTTCTCGATAATCAAGGTGTTTGCATTGGGAATATCCAAACCGGTTTCGATAATGGTCGTGCACACCAGTACCTGGATCTCACCATCTGCCATGGCACTCATCACATCGCCCAGGGCATCTTCGCCCATCTGTCCGTGGGCAACTGCCACCTGCAAACCGGGGATTCGCCGCTTCAGCGCACCGGCACATTGGTCGATGGTGTCTACCCGGTTGTGCAGGTAGTATACCTGACCGCCCCGTTCCACCTCACGACGGATGGCATCATCCAAAATAGCATTGTTGTGCTCCATAACGAAGGTCTGAACCGGATACCGATCCGCCGGTGGCTCTTCAATGGTGGACATATCCCGAATTCCGGACAGGGCCATATTCAGCGTCCGGGGGATGGGGGTCGCTGACAAGGTCAGTACATCCACACCCTTAGCCAGCTCCTTCAGCCGTTCCTTGTGGCTGACGCCAAACCGCTGCTCTTCGTCTACGATCAAAAGACCCAGATCCTTAAATTCCACCGTCTTCTGCAGCAGCTTGTGAGTGCCGATAATTAGATCCACACCGCCGGCGCGGAGCTTTTGCAGTGTCCGCTTTTGCTCGGTGGGGGTGCGGAAACGGCTTAATACATCGATATTCACCGGAAAACCCCGGAACCGGGCAATGGCAGTCTGATAATGCTGCTGCGCCAGTACCGTCGTGGGCACCAAAATAGCACACTGCTTGCCATCCATAATGGCTTTCATCACCGCACGAAGGGCAACCTCGGTCTTGCCGAAGCCCACATCGCCACAAAGCAGCCGATCCATAGGAATGGGTGCCTCCATATCGGCTTTGATCTGGGCAATACACCGCAACTGATCGTCTGTTTCGGGGTAGGGGAAGTTATCCTCAAACTCCTTCTGCCAGGGCGAATCCGCCGCAAAAGCAAAACCCTCTTGCCGCTTTCGGGCGGCATACAGTTGGATCAATTCTCCGGCCATATCCTTGGCAGCCTTTCGAGCCTTTGCCTTGGTCTTCTGCCAGGCATCAGTGCCGATCTTGTTGAGTCGCACATTGGCATCTTCGCCACCGCCACCGATATATTTACTCACCAGGTCCAGCTGTGTTGCCGGCACAAACAGGGTATCCGTACCTTGATAGGCGATCTTCAGATAATCCTTAACCGCCCCATCTACTTTGATCTGTTCCATAGCAACGAACCGACCGATGCCGTAGTTTTCGTGAACCACCAGATCACCGGGGGTCAGATCGGTAAAGGAATTCAGCTTCTGCCGATTGGTGGCAGCTTTTTTTGTTTTCTTCTTAACCTCACCACGGGAAATCAGCTGACCTTCCGTTAAGATTGCCAGCTTGCTGTTGGGGTACTCCATACCAAAGGGCAGGCTGCCCTCCGCCAGCAGAATCTGCCCGGGCTTGGGCATGGTGGTCAAAGGAATGCAGATAAAGGCCGATAAGCCCTTGCTGCTCAGCATCTCCTGCAAAATTTCCGCTCTGCGTCGCGTACCGCAAAGCACCAGGGAAGCAAATTCCATCTTCTGATAGTGGGCCAAATCTGCCGCAGCGGTGTCTAAGTTACCGCCATAACCGGGCAGCTGTTTTGTAGTCATGGGCAAAAGCTGCTTGGGGGGATTCTCCTCGGGATAGGAGCTGCCGCCAAAGGCGTCCAGATACAGTGCAGTTTTGCCCTCCAGCTGACCGCAAAAATCCTCCCATTGACTTACATAGTCGCAGAGCTCACCGGCCAGCAAACCGCCTTGCAGCAGACTGTCCAGCTGCATGCCCACGGCTTCCGTGCGAGTCCGTGCTGTTCGCTTGAGATTGCCGTGGTCACAAACCACCACGACCGCACCCTCCGGAATATAGTCCAACGCATTGGAAAATTCCGGATAAATTAGCGCCATATACCGGTCGGAAGCCGGATTATTCAGGTTGTTTTCGTATTTATCAAGATCTTTCTCCAGGGTTTTGATTAGGTCTTCGTTAATATTCTTTCGACGCTGCTGCCGTGAAATCAGATGCTTCAGATCCTGACAGAGCCCATTGATCCCCTCCGGATGCAGCCGGGGTTGTGTTTCGCCAACCGGCAGTACGACGACCCGATCCGCATTTTCCGTCCGACGCTGGGAGTCCGGATCAAAGAAACCCATAGTGTCCAGCTCGTCACCAAAGAATTCTGCCCGGAAAGGCCGATCGGCAGCAGGGGAGAACACATCCAAAATACCGCCGCGAATGGCAAACTGGCCGGGGCCCTCTACCATCGGACACCGGCTGTAACCGGCATCGGTCAGCAGTTGTGTCAACGCCTTCAAATCATATTCCCGACCTACTTCCAGGGCAAAAGCGGCCTTCAACAATGTTTCCGCCGGCATAGTCCGCTGGCTGAGTGCTTCCCATGACATGATCTGCAGTCCGGTAGCTCCGGTCTTTAGGTCATACAGTTGCCGCAGTCGCTTTTGTTCCCAGGCCCGGGATACCACCGCAGTATCATACAACGTCAGTTCCCGGCTGGGCAGCACCGGCGCATCAAATCCAAGAAATGCTTTCAGCTCCTGCTGAAGCCGCCGTGCAGCCATATCATCCTGGCAGAGCACCACGATTGGCACAGAGGTATCCTGCCGCAACGCCGCGATCAAGTGGCTGCGGTTGATCTGTGCAATGCCGGTCACCGCTGCGCTTTCCTGTTTGGAAAGAGATCCAAGCAGCATGGTGTATTCCGGCATGGTTTTTAAAATGGAAAGCACATTTTTCATGGTTTTTCCTCCACGCAACAATGCGGAAAGGGGGAAAATACCCCCTTTCCGTGGTTAATTGACATTTTTTACGGCTGACTGCCGTTAAAGCGGTTTGCTGCCTCGGGAACGCCCTTGTCGATGATGCACAACGCCGCCTCTGCAGCCCGTTCCAAAGCAGAGCTTAGCGCCTTCTCCTCGGAAGCGGAGAAAGTGGACAAAACCCAATCCGCTAAATCCTGCTCGGGATGTGCTTTTGCACCCACACCGATCTTCACCCGAGGAAATGCCTGGCTGCCCAATTCATTAATCATGGACTTGATGCCGTTATGACCGCCGGCAGACCCGTCAGCCCGAATCCGCAGCCGTCCGGGTTCCAGAGAAATATCATCAAACAGAACGATAATCCGCTGGGGCGGAATGTTAAAGTAAGCACTCAGCGCCAGCACAGACCGACCGGACAGATTCATGTATGTCTGGGGCTTCAGCAGATACAGTTTACTGCCGCTATAATTCACCTGGCCGTAAAGACCCTGGAACTTCAGCCGATCCACCTTGCAGCCCAGCTTTTGAGCCAGCAGATCAATGGCACGGAATCCGGCGTTATGTCGGGTCTTTTCGTACTCCCGACCGGGATTTCCCAATCCCACGATCAGCCAGGCATCACTGCTCTTACCGAACACAGCTTAGAACAGATCGGCGATGGAAGTACCGCCGTGAACGTGAGCGATAGCCCGAGCAAAGATGGGAGCCACATCCAGGAACTTCAGCTTACCGCTGGCAGTGTTGGCTACCTGGGGAATGGTGTTCAGGAACACCATCTCTTCAATGGGGCTTTCCTCAATGCGGTCGTAAGCAGGGCCGGACAGCACACCGTGGGTAGCGCAGGCGTAAACAGCCTTTGCGCCGCCAACCTCCACCAGAGCCTTTGCAGCGTTGCACAGAGAACCGGCAGTGTCTACCATATCGTCGTACAGAATGCAGGTCTTGCCACGGACATCACCGATAACGTTCATCACTTCGCATACATTGGCTCTCTGACGGCGCTTGTCTACGATGGCCAGACCCATGTGCACCTTAGCAGCAAACGCCCGGGCGCGTGCCACGGAGCCTACGTCGGGAGATACGACCACGAAATCGTCGTGATTGAAATTGTCCTCGGGGAATTTGTCCATATAGTATTTGACAAAAGTGGGGTTGCCCAGCAGATGATCCAGAGGAATGTCGAAGAAGCCCTGAATCTGCGCAGCGTGCAGATCCATGGTCAGGATCCGGTTCGCACCGGCAGCGGTGAGCATATTGGCCACCAGCTTGGCGGAGATGGGATCGCGGCTCTTAGCTTTGCGGTCCTGACGTGCATAGCCAAAGTAGGGGATGACGGCGGTGATGCGGCCGGCGGAAGCGCGGCGGCAAGCGTCGATCATAACCAGCAGCTCCATCAGGTGGTCGTTAACAGGCTTGCAGGTGGACTGGATCAGGAACACGTCAGCGCCACGGACGGTCTCGTTCAGAGAAACAGACACTTCGCCGTCAGCAAAGGTCTTCACCTCGCCGTTGCCCAGTTCAATGCCCAGTTCCTTACAGATGGTCTTGGCAAACTCGGGATTGGAGTTACCGCAAAAAACCTGGATGTTTTCACCGTATGCAATCATCTGAAAATACCTCACTTTATTCTTTGTCTTAGCTGGGAATTTCATGCAAAATTATTATATCATCTATTCCATAAAAAAAGCAACACCCATTACAAGAAAAATCCACCCAAAAATCGCCCCAAAATCCCACCGCCTTCGGTCAATCTGCCGTGACCATTGCGAAATTATGTTTGAATTTCCACTTGTAACTCGCTGAAAAACATGGTATAATACTCAGTAACGATTCTCTATGCAGGAGGATACCATGAACGATCAGATCATTATCCGGGGTGCCCGGGAAAATAACTTAAAAAATGTAGATCTTTCCATACCCCGGGACAAACTGGTGGTGTTTACCGGCCTGTCCGGTTCCGGCAAATCCAGCCTTGCCTTCGATACCATCTACGCCGAGGGCCAGCGCCGCTATGTGGAGAGTTTGAGCTCTTATGCCCGTCAGTTCCTGGGCCAGATGGACAAGCCCGATGTGGATGCTATCGACGGCTTGAGTCCTGCCATTTCCATCGACCAAAAGACCACCTCCAAGAACCCTCGTTCCACCGTTGGCACAGTTACAGAGATTTATGACTACCTGCGTCTTCTTTGGGCTCGGGCTGGCACGCCCCATTGTCCCAAATGCGGCAAGGAGATCGCCCGTCAGACCATCGACCAAATCGTCGACCGGGTAGAAGCATTAGGGGAGGGAACCAAGTTTGTCGTCCTTTCGCCCATCGTCCGCGGCAAAAAGGGTGAACACCAAAAGGTCTTTGAGGATGCCCGGAAGCAGGGCTTCGCCCGCGTCCGTGTTGACGGCATTTTGTACGATCTTACCGAACAGATTCCCTGTGAAAAGAATAAAAAGCACGACATCTCCCTGGTAGTTGACCGCCTGGTCTTGAAGGATGGCCTGCGCCGCCGTTTAACGGACTCCATCGAAACCGCTTGTGCCCATTCCGGCGGTCTGGTGAATATTTACCTCCCCACCACCGAGGAGGAACTGAGCTTTTCCCAAAACTATGCCTGTGAGGACTGCGGCATCAGCTTGTCCGAGCTGGAGCCCCGTATGTTCTCCTTCAATAATCCTGCCGGTGCCTGCCCGCATTGTACCGGCCTGGGCTTCCAGCTGGTAGCCGACCCGGAACTGGTGGTCCCCGATAAGACCAAATCCATCCTGGACGGTGCCATCCAGGTCAGCGGCTGGCAAAGCGCCCGCACGGATTCCGTATTCCGTATGTACTTTGAAGCCTTGGCGCAAAAGTATCGCTTCTCCTTAAGCGTCCCATTCAGCGAGCTTTCCAAAGAAGCCGTGGATGTGATCTTCTACGGCACCAAGGGCGATAAGCTCCGCATGACCTATAACCGGGGCAACGGCATGGGCGTTCTGGAACAGCCCTTTGAGGGTATCATGAACAACATCAGCCGCCGCTACCGGGAAACTCAATCCGATGCAGCCCGTAAGGAACTGGAAGAATGTATGGCCATGGCACCTTGTCCCCATTGCGGCGGCAAGCGCCTGTCGGATATCGCCCGGGCGGTGACTGTAGGCGGCATCGGCATCATGGACTTCTGTGAAATGAGCGTAGAAAAGGAATTGGAGTTTTTGGATCAGCTCCACCTGGATGGCAATATGGCCGTGGTGGCGGAGCAGATCATTCGAGAGATCCGTTCCAGACTCTGTTTTCTGACAGATGTTGGCCTATCCTATTTAACCCTTTCTCGCAGCGCCGGAACACTGTCTGGCGGCGAAAGTCAGCGGATCCGCCTGGCAACCCAGATTGGATCTTCCTTAATGGGCGTGCTGTATATCCTGGACGAACCCTCCATCGGCCTGCACCAGCGGGATAACGATAAGCTTCTGGCTACCTTAAAGCACCTGCGTGATTTGGGAAACACCCTTATCGTTGTGGAGCACGATGAAGATACCATGCGTGCAGCGGACTACATCGTAGATGTAGGCCCCGGTGCCGGCAGCCACGGCGGTGAGATCGTTGCCACTGGAACCCTGGAGGACATTATCGCGACCCCCCGATCCATCACCGGACAATACCTGTCTGGCTTCAAAAAGATCCCCGTACCCAGTGCAAGACGTACCGGCACCGGGAAAACCCTTACCGTTCGGGGAGCTGCGGAGAACAATCTGAAAGATATTGATGTCTCCATCCCTCTGGGTACCTTGACCTGCGTTACCGGCGTGTCCGGCTCCGGCAAATCCAGCCTGGTGGGAGAGGTGCTGAATAAGACTCTGCTCGGACGGCTGAACCATGCCCGCACCCGCCCCGGTGCCTGCCGCTGCGTGGAGGGTATCGAGCATTTGGACAAGGTCATCGACATTGACCAAAGCCCCATTGGCCGCACCCCCCGGTCCAATCCTGCCACCTATACGGGCTTGTTCAATGATATCCGTGACCTGTTTGCCTCCACCAACGATGCCAAGATTCGCGGCTACGGCCCTGGCCGCTTCTCCTTCAATGTCAAGGGCGGCCGTTGCGAAGCCTGCGCTGGAGATGGCCTGGTGAAGATCGAAATGCACTTCCTGGCGGATGTGTATGTACCCTGTGAAGTCTGCCGGGGTGCCCGGTATAACCGGGAAACTCTGGAAGTCCAGTACAAGGGCAAGAATATCTCCCAAGTTCTGGAAATGACTGCCGAAGAAGCAGTAGAATTCTTCGAAAACCAGCCTAAGATCCGCAGAAAGGCCCAAACCCTGGTGGAAGTGGGCCTGGGCTATGTGAAACTGGGTCAGTCCAGCACCACACTTTCCGGCGGCGAAGCCCAGCGTGTCAAGCTGGCTACGGAACTTTCCCGTGTTTCCACCGGCCGCACCATCTATATCCTGGACGAACCCACCACCGGCCTTCATGCCGCCGATGTGCACAAGCTCATCGAGGTGCTGCAAACCTTGGTAGAAGCGGGAAATACAGTGCTGGTCATTGAGCACAACCTGGATGTAATCAAAACCGCAGACCATATCATTGACCTGGGTCCCGAGGGCGGCGACGGCGGCGGTCATGTGGTGGCCTCCGGCACACCGGAGGAGGTCGCCCAAACGCCCGGCAGCTATACCGGTGCTTACCTCAAACCCTATTTAAAGTAAAAAACTGACCTGCCAAATGGCAGGTCAGAACAAGGGTTACTCCATATCTTTTTGATATGCCGACAGAGGCAGAGTCTCCGACAACTCAATCAAAGGATGGTTCTTCTCTCCAGCGTAATCGATTCGGTACAGCGGCGCACGCACATTAGAATCGTTCCTTTGGTGGATCGCTATAGTCATAGTGATCCGGGAGCCGTGATCCTTGGGGTTTTCCATCAGCACAGTGCCGCCATGGGCGGAAGCAGCTGCCCGGATCAGAACCAGGCCCAAGCCAATACCGTAGCGCCCATCCTCAATACCGGGCTGCCGCAGATACCGGGAGTAAACATTTCCCCGGATGTTCTGTGCAATGCCTGTGCCGTTGTCCTGCACGGTCAGGTACAGCATGTGTCCTTTCCTGGTCAGGGTTGCGGAAATATGTGCACCTTTTGCCGCAAACTTAATGGCGTTGGAGAGCATGTTATTGATGGCTCGCTCCAGCTTTTCCGTATCCACCAGGCAGAAGATCTGCTCCTGGGGTACTGCGTGCTCAAAAGTGATTTGCGCCTGACGGATCAGCGGATCACAGGATTGGAAGATCTCGTCCACCAAACTGCAGATATTTCGGGTCTCCATTTGGGGTGCAGATTCCTGGCAGTAGCGGTATGCGTCGGACATATTGCCAATGATCCGCAGCATTTGGTAAAGTCCCCGGTTGATCCGGGCTACCTGCTCTTGCAGAGCAGGATCGCTGTCTTTACCGGTCACAGGGTACAGCCGGTTGGCAACGGTCATCACGTTGGACAGAGGATTGCGCAGCTCCTGGGCAGCCAGGGCCATGGCTTGCAGTTCGGAGCGATCCTCGTCCTGTTCCAAAACAAAAATATCATACCCATCCAGTTTGGTCACAGATGCACCAAAGGTGCTCTCACCCAATCTCAGGGTCAAATACAGACAGCCTTCTTGAAAGGCAGGATATTCTTCCTTGCCGGTAGCCAGCAGCTGTGTTATCTCCGTTCCCTCAAGAAACAGGCAACTCTTTGCGGCAGCATTGACCTGGCAGATTTTCCCTTCCTTCACAGCAAAGGCAGGTCTGATCATCAGATCCAGCATACTGATGGTATCTTTACATTCTTCCATGATGTTCCTCCTCACGGCATATCATGTGCAGATTTGGAAAAAATAACGCCGACAGATTTCGACGAAATTCGTCTGTTCCTATTCTAACGAAAATCCGCAAGAATAGCAAGATAAATCCACAAAAGAGGTAAAAAATATGTCCATACACGACGGCCACCGCAGCCGACTGCGCCAGCGCTTTTTGGAAGAAGGACTGGAGCACTTCAGTCCGCACCAAGTTTTGGAGCTGCTTTTGTTCTATTGCATCCCAAGAAAGGATACCAATGAAATTGCCTGCAACCTGATCAACCGGTTTGGAAGTCTCTCTGCCGTACTGGAAGCACCGGTGTCGGAATTGAAGAAAGTTCCCGGTATGGGCGAAGCCTCGGCAACATTTCTGTCGTTGATTCCTGCGGTGAACCGATACTATCTGACTCATCATGATCATTCTCCAATCTTCATGAACAGTGTCAGAGACTATGGTAATTACCTTTCCCGCTGCCTGCAAGGCCGTCGCAATGAGATGGTTTATATGATGTGCCTGGATGCCAAATGTAAGCTGATTTCTTGCCGGGAAGTAGGGGAGGGCTGCACGAACTACGCTTCCGTGCCCATTCGCCGCATTGTGGAAACTGCCCTTGCAGAAAATGCTGTGATGGTGGTACTGGCCCACAACCACCCCAGTGGCCTGGCTATACCCTCTGATGAGGATATCCATACCACCCGCCGCCTGGCGGCAGCCTTGAGCACCGTGGATATCGTTCTTGCGGACCATATTGTGGTGGCGGACGATGACTTTGTTTCCATGAGCCAATCCGGAATTTTCGATCCCAACAGCACCAAAGTATTATTCTAAAAAACAATGAAGGAGACTTGACGGTGGATCGTTTCCAATTATCCGCGCCTTTTGCACCGACTGGCGACCAACCCCAGGCCATTACTGACCTGGTGAACGGTGTCAATTGGGGTTTGCGTGAGCAGACGCTTCTGGGTGTCACCGGCTCAGGCAAGACCTTTACCATGGCATCGGTCATTGAAAAGCTGAACCGCCCAACCCTGGTTCTTGCCCACAACAAGACCCTTGCAGCCCAGCTTTGCAGCAAATTCCGGGAATTCTTCCCTAATAATGCGGTGGAATACTTCATCTCTTACTACGACTATTACCAGCCCGAGGCCTATATTGCCCATACGGATACCTATATCGAAAAGGACGCCTCCGTCAATGAGGAGATCGACCGCCTGCGCCACAGCGCCACCGCTGCTCTTTTTGAGCGCCGGGATGTGATCGTGGTGTCCTCGGTCAGCTGCCTGTATGGCCTGGGCGACCCCATCGACTATAAGAGCATGGTCATCTCCCTTCGGGTGGGTAACGAATATCCCCTGGACGCAGTACTCCGCAAGCTTACTGAGATCCGCTACGAGCGCAACGATCTGGACTTTTCCCGTAATAAATTCCGTCTTCGCGGCGATACTCTGGAGATATACCCGGCTTATTGGTCCGGCAGAGCCATCCGTGTAGAGTTCTTCGGCGACGAGATCGACCGTATCAGCGAGATCAACGCCGTCACCGGCATAGCTGAGCGCTATATCGACCATGTGGCGATCTATCCTGCCAGCCACTATGTGGCCTCCCGGGAAAAACTTCAGCGTGCCATGCTGGAGATCCAGCGGGAATGTGACGAGCAGGTTGCCTGGTTCCGGGCACACGATAAGCTTTTGGAAGCCCAACGCATCGCCCAGCGCACCGCCTACGACCTGGAAATGCTCACAGAAATCGGTTTCTGCAACGGCATTGAAAACTATTCCCGGGTCATCCAGGGCAGAGCCCCGGGCACGCCGCCTACCACACTTTTGGACTATTTCCCCGAAGATTTCCTCATGTTCATCGACGAAAGCCATGTCACCTTGCCCCAAACCCGGGCGATGTACGCCGGTGACCGCAGCCGTAAGGACGCTTTGGTGGGTTACGGCTTCCGCCTGCCCTCGGCCTACGATAACCGTCCCCTCAATTTTGAGGAATTCGACAGCAAGCTGAACCAGGTGATCTATGTCTCCGCCACCCCGGCAGAATACGAGCGCACCCGCTCCGGCCAAATCGTGGAGCAGGTTATCCGCCCCACCGGCCTGCTTGATCCCATCGTGGAAGTTCGTCCTATCGATGGCCAAATTGATGACCTTATTGGCGAGATCAATGCCCGTACCGATAAAAACGAACGGGTGCTGGTCACTACCTTGACCAAGAAAATGGCAGAAGATTTGACCGTCTACCTGCAAAAATCCGGCATCAAAGTCCGCTATATGCACTCGGACATCGGCGCTATGGAGCGTATGGAAATCATCCGTGACCTGCGCATGGCAAAATTTGATGTTTTGGTGGGCATTAACCTCCTCCGTGAGGGCTTGGACCTGCCGGAAGTCAGCCTGGTTGCCATCCTGGATGCAGATAAGGAAGGCCTCCTCCGCAGCGAAACCAGCTTGATCCAGACCATCGGCCGCGCCGCCCGTAACGCCGAAGGCAAGGTCATTATGTATGCCGATAATATCACACCCTCCATGCGTTCTGCCATGGACGAAACTGCCCGCCGCCGGGAAATCCAAAATGCCTACAATGAAGCCAACGGCATCGTTCCCCAAACGGTCATCAAATCCGTCCGTGACCTGATCGAAATTTCTTCTCCCACCGCAGAGCGGAAGGGAAGAAACGGTATCAAGATGACCAAGGCGGAAAAGGAAAAAGAGATCGCCCGCCTGGAAAAGCAAATGAAGGAAGCAGCGAAGATGATGGAGTACGAGTACGCAGCTGTGCTTCGCGATCAGATCATCGAGCTTCGTGGCAACGGCCTTTGATATTGGTGTTATTGCGAGGCAGCTATGCTGCCATTGCAATCCCCACCGTAAGAACAAAAGAGAACCGCTGGAAATCCAGCGGTTCTTTTTGTACGTTATTAGATTACAGTAAATTCAATGGTAATGAACCGATTATCAACAGCCTTACCGGTCAGCAGCTTTGCCAGAACGCTTGCAGTCTGAACAGCCAGTTCATCGTAGTTTTCCACCACAGTACCGGCCAGCCGCCCGTCACCGATTACACTGGCGGTGGTGTAGATCATTTCTTCCAGATGGCTTTCTTCAATAGTTCTCAGATCAACCAGATACTGCTGCATCTTGTAGTATTCCTGCACATGATCGTCGGTGTGTGCACCTTCAGGCTTACCGGCTAACACATGAACTTTGTAGTCGGCTTTGTCGCCTACAGTGAAAACGGGAATGCAGTGCGTAGACAGCCGATCCTTGTTGTAGCCCTTAGCCTGCAGCATCATCAGCAGTTCCATAGCATCGGCATCGTCTGTAGTGATAATCAGCTCAACAGGGGCAGAATCCTCACGGAACTGGCCGATGATGGTGTTGAGCTTGCCGGTGACAGCTTCCAGAGCAGGCAGACTCTTTTCGGCCAGCTTGGCATTGATCACTTCCACAGTTGCAGCCACTTCACCAATGGCAAAATAGGAGATCTTGCCGTCGCCGTTGCGATCGATACCCTTCAGATACTCACCCTTCTTTTCGTCAACCAGAGCCCTGAAGATCTGGTCGCCCTGAACCTTGGGGAGGGAAGCGGCATCGGTGTCCACACTAATGCACTTGTCATAGCTGTTTACCACAGCGGCATCCACAGAACTGCTGAGCAGTACCACAGGTACGCCCTTTTCTTTTGCCGCATCTACGATTGTCTGGGCGGCGGTGGCATCCACCAGCTCTACAACGAGGCCAGAGCAACCGGCATTCAGCGCATCCAGTGCCTGCTGGGTCTGCACAGCCTGATCGCCGTTAGCACCATAGTGCTTGTACTGAATACTTTCAATGTACATAGCCCGTTCCATGGCGTTGCTGAGGCTGCTGGGCACCTTTACAATTCCGTCGCCGGCCCACAGAATGGCAACCTCAGTCTTGTTGATGTAGCCACAGGCGGCAAAACTCATAACCATAACAGCGATGAGTAACATCGCAATAAGCTTTTTCATAAACATATCCTCCTTGTAAGTTATCTGAAACTTACTCCTGGCCGGCATGACGCGCGGCAAGGTCGCTGTTCATCTTTTCCAGGGTCTTCTTGTCCAGGTTGTAGACAAGCGCCAGACCGACGAACTGCATCACAGCGGAGAACAGGTACAAACCGGCCACCAGATAACGCATATTCAGCGCAACGCTGAACAGCTGATTGCCGGCATTGACCTCGGAGTAGCCCAGAGCGGCCATGACCACCAGAGCCAGGGAGGGTCCCATGCCCTGAGCCAGCTTACGGAAGAAGCTGTGCAGGGAGTAAACGGTACCTTCCTCACGGGAGCCGTTCTTCCACTCGTTGTAGTCGATGGCATCGCCCATCATAGACCAGGAAACGGTGGAGTAGATACCCATACCCAGGGAGTTCAGCAGCTGGCAGACGATATAGATCAAAATGCCGCTGCCATCGGGCTTGATGGGAAGCACAAACATCAGCACGCAGGCCAGAATAGAACTGATGGAACCAACAACGCTCAGCTCCTTCTTGCCGTATTTCACGACCATCTTACGGGCCATGGGAGTAAATGCTACGATGGGAATCATTGCGAACAGGGATACCACACCGGAAAGCTGTACATTCTTGAAGTAAGACTGGAACATAACGGTAACGGCAGTGGTGGAACCCTGCATACCCACAAACATACCCATAGCGGCCAGGGTCGCGCCCACAGCGGGGCGGTTCTTCAGGAAGTTGCCCATAGCCTTCAGGACATTGAACTTGGGCTGCTCTTCGTTGCACTGAACATTTTCGCTTACACGAATGGTAGTATTGCGGATCATGAACTGGAAAGCGATGAAGCCCAGAATGCCCATCAGGAAGGCAATCAGGAAGACGCGCTCGCCAATGATGTTGTTGTTTGCATCATAGATCAGCATGGGCAGGATAACCATAGGCACCATATTACCGATCATAGAACCCACAGAACGCCATGCGGACAGGGAAGCCCGGTCAGCAGGATCGGCGGAGATCAGGCTCAGCAGAGAGCCGTAGGGCACATTGGCGATGGTATAGAATGCATCCCAAATGATGTAGCCGGCCACGAAAATAATCGCTTTTGCCAGAGTGGGCATATCCGGAATAGGAACAAAGCACAGCGCGCCGCCTACGATCAAACCGATGGAGCCCAGCCACACGTAAGCCAGGAACTTACCGCGCTTGTAATTTGCGCGCTTGTCGTTGTCGATGATAGAACCGATCAGCGGATCGTTGATCGCATCCCAAACCTGAACCAGGATCAGCAGTCCTGCGTAGAGCAGGGAAGGCATCTGCATGAACTGGGTCCAGAAAATTGCCATGGTACCTTTCAGAGCGAAGCTCATGTTGCAGCCAAAGTCGCCGGCAGCATAAGCCAGGCTGTCGCGCATACCGAATTTAGGGTGTCCGTTGGCATCCAGTTGTACTGGTTTTTTTGCCATAATTCTTCCTCCTTCATCTTGGCAGGCAATACCTGCGTCAATCATAACCATTATAAAATACACGATAAAATAGGATAAGTACCAAACTCGCGAATCTGTGACATATAATCATGAAAAAATAATGGAAAAATTGGCAAATTTCACAAAAATAGTTGACTGATTTTTAATATTTGTTATAATGATTGCATGAATGGAGGTGCTTACATGTATAAGCTGTGTAAAACGGAACAATCTGCTGCCAGGCAGCGCCATCTTGAGCTGGGGCTGCTGGAAATGATGCAGACAGTACCTTATGATCAGATCAGCATTACCGACCTGTGCAACCGCCTGCAAATACCCCGAAAGGCTTTCTACCGTTACTTTACGGACAAGGAAGGGGCATTGTATAGCCTCATCGATCATACGCTGATGCAGTTCGAAACATTCTCCCATCCATCATCTGCAGAAAAACGAACCCTTGTTAGCGACCTTGAAAAATTCTTTCTCTTTTGGAAGAGCCAAAAACTGTTGCTGGATGCTTTGTCACGCAGTAAAATCAGTTATTTGTTGATCCGTCGGGCTATTCAGCAGACTGTAAGCGACGGCTCTGTTTACGGCAGATTTATGGCATCAGACCCAGAGACAATCCAACCGCGCATAATCCAGTTTGCCTTGTGGGGCATGCTGTCCATGGTTCTTCAGTGGCATCGGGATGGCTTTACCGAATCACCGAAGGATCTTGCCAACCTCGCCGCCCGGCTTCTGACCCAACCGCTATTTTCTCCCGGCGATCTTTCATAAACAAAAAGGACGCACAGTGTGCGTCCTTTTTACTGTTATCTGGGAACGGAGCCTCTCTGGCTGTCCAAAATTTCTGTTGCATCAAATAGGCCGGTGAAGGAGGTAGAGGTGTGTGCCATAGCAGAGCCGGTGACCATCAGTCGCTGGAAGGAGATAAAATTCTCACCAATCTGTGCACCACTGCGTCCGCTGCCAAAATCCAAATACCGACGGAAACCGGCATTGTGCAGCGTGTTGAACTTACTACCGGAGTATGCGCCGATGTCACTGTTCTGGGCAAAGACCAAAATATCCGTCTGTCCCAGAATCGGTGTTACCTCTGCAACCCAGGCATTCAGATCATACTGAATCTCCTGGTTGCTGACCTTGCCGTACGCAACATTGTTGTATGTGTAGCAGGCGATCTCATAGCCGGTCTGGCGAAGTGTCTCAACCAACTTCTTTGCATCTGCAACCTGCTCGTTGTAGTATGCTTCGCCCTTGCTGGTCTTCACAGAAGGATTGGTGCGGTAACCGAAAATGCCGTCATAGCCGGTTACAGCCAGTACAGCCCGTGCGCCTTTATAGGAAAAGTCCGGATGCTCCGCGATGAAGCTTTCCAGAATCGGTACCAGATCATAATCACCGGTTACGGTGTTACCCTCCGCATCAACCATCTGGCAAGCAAGTTTGCCACTGTCATCTACCGTCAGTCTGCTTGCAAAACCTGAATTATCCATGTAAGTGTAGTAGTTCAGGTTGGTCTGGGTCAGTACCAGGGGCTTTCTGCCCAGGGGAAGCTGCAGGGACTTGGCCTGACAGGTGGTATTGCCGCTGCCGTCCGTCTCCACAGAGAAGATATCATCCAGACTCACCAGCACATAGCCGTTATCATACAGCTGATCCAGAATCTGCTTAAATTCCGTAATGGTCACAAAATTCTTATTGTAAGATGTACCATAGCTCTGATTTGCAAACGCCTTTTGAGGATCGGCGATCAATCCGTGAAAAGACAGATTCACGATCTGTGACGGATCGGACCATGTAACCATCTGACTTGCCTGTTGAGCGTATTCGCCACGTTTGTAGGCAAGCTCCGGGAAAACGGATTTATCGCCGGTAAAGCTGTCCAGCACCGCCACAGCCTGCTGGAACTCATATTCATTGGCAAGCTTTTCTGCCTGCTGCAGCAGCTGCTCAACTTCCTGCTTCTGTTGTACCAATACGGGATCTTCCGTAGGCTCCGTGATCAGTTGCTCAGGTTGACCGGGCTGATTGTTCAGCCGGCTCAGCGAGCCGATAATGAACACCAAAATCAGAACCACCGCAAAGCCCAGAATAATGGTGGGCAGATAGGCCTCCTTGAAGATCTCCATTTTTGTTTTTTTTCGTCTGCGGGGATTGGGCTGCCTTTGATTCATCTGCTCCATAATCGTCCCTGCCTTTGCAAAGTGTTTTTCTTATTATAGCTGTAAAATGCTGTAAATGCAAGATGTTCCCAGGGATTTTACGAAAGGATTGCATTTTTCGCCAGTATTTGCTATAATGCAACCATTCACGGCAAAGGAGAACATATTATGAAAAATCAGAAGCGTAAATGGGGCGACCGGAAGGACGGCATTTGGCTGAAGGACATTCCTGCCATGAACCGGATCATGCCCACCCTGATGCCCAACCGGGCGGATAACGAAGCCTACATTAATGTCGATATCGACACACGTCCCCTGGTTGCCTACCTGGAGAAGCTTAACGAGGGCAGAACCGAAGACAAGTATACCTTCTTCCACATAATCAGCGCTGCCTTAGGCAAGGCTTTCGTCCTACGCCCCAAGATGAACCGCTTTGTCTGCAACAATAAGGTCTATCAGCGCCGGGACATCAGCGTAGCCTTTACCGTCAAGAAGCGCTTTAATGACCATGCAGAGGAAGCTCTGGCCTTCTTTAAATACGATCCTAAGGAAACTCTGGAAACCTACCACGAGAAGATCATGAAGGTTATTCACCAGACCAAGAGCTACGAGGAAAAAGATACCTCCACCGGCGCCATGGATGTGGTCTGCAAGCTGCCCCAGTTTGTGATCACCGGTATCGTCAAGTTTGTTTTGTGGCTGGATAAGCACGGCTGGGCACCGGATTTTCTCATCGGCTCCGACCCCAACCACGCCGCCATTTTCCTGACAAACCTGGGCTCTATCGGCCTGCCCGGCGGCTACCATCACCTGGTCAATTGGGGTACCAACTCCTTCTTTGTGGTGGTGGGTAAGAAGTTTATGAAGATGGACTATGATGCTGAGGGTAATGGCGATTTTCATGAAGTCATCCCCCTGGGTGTCACCCTGGACGAGCGCATTGCCGATGGTTATTACTACTCCGGCACCATGGCTCTGGTGAAAGAGCTGCTGGAGCATCCCTGGCTGCTGGAAATGCCCGCGGATGCACCAGTGGAATATTCCATCAAGAAGTAATTTTGCCTTGACAACAAACTGCTGTGGCAGTATAATTTTGCTGCGGTGAATGCCGCAGCATATGGGCTTGTAGCGCAGCTGGGAGCGCACCACATTCGCATTGTGGGGGTCGGGAGTTCGAATCTCCTCAAGTCCACCAAAAAAGAAGACCACCTTTTGGGTGGTCTTCTTTTTTGGTATGGTATTCATTGAGGAGATTCGAATTAGAAATCCACCCTGCCGGTGGCAGGGTGGGCCACCAGTTCAAAAACTGGTGGCAATAACAGTTTTCGCATAGCGAAAACGCAAACGAATCTCCTCAAGTCCACCAAAAAGCGCACCACCAATTGGGTGGTGCGCTTTTTATCATATATCGTTTTTTACCGCATCAAAATCAGAAAAATGATGGAAGCGATGATGTCGATGGCAATAAACGCGCCCAAGGCGATCAGCAGGAGCTTTTTCATGCCGGAAGAAGTTTTGGAAGCAAAGGGATTCGATGCCTGGGCGGGCGCTGCCTTTGTACCAGCAAAGATTAGACCTTGCTTAACCTTCTTCTGAATCTCATCCAGCAGGCGCTCCTCGGTGCCCAAATGACCGGTGCGATCGACACGGAAGTATTCATTGCATTTCATCACAATAAAACGGATAGCGGCCTCCCGATTGACTGCATCGGAAGCGTCCCCACTTTCAGCCTTCATCCATGCAGCACCCTTATCCACCAAACCCTTGTAAGCAGGAGTTTCCAGCAGCAGCCGGATCCGCTCCTCGTTGATGCTGTATGCGTTGACAGTTGCCATGATTTTTCCTCCTTATATGGTGCATATTGTCAGTATATCACGGAAAATCTACGGTGTCAATCTGCCTGGGGGTGATCTTCCACAAGCCGAGTTTTACTGAGCTGTACCTTGTGATAGTATACCGTGGTGGCAATGGTGCACACCAGCCAGCCGGCAGGATAGCTCATGGCAATGGGCAAAATCTCATTGCAGACCTGAGCCATAATGAATAAGTAAACCTGCCGGAACAGTACAAAGGAAGACAGCATAATGATCATGGGTGCCCGGGAATTGCCGGCACCTCGCAGCGCACCGGAGTAGATCTGATTGAAGCAGCACAGCAGATAGAAAGGGGACAGCCATTGTAGCAGCAGCGTGCCGTATTCCACAACCTGGGGATCTGCGTTGAAGAATGTAACGATCGGCTTTGCGAAGATCATCACCGGCACCGTCAAAATAGCGGTTGCGGCAAGAGCTAAAAGCAAAGATGTTCGTACACCTTGCCGTGCCCGCTCAGGTTGATTGCGACCCAAATTCTGTCCCACAAAGGTGGTGGAAGCCAGGGAAATGGACTGCATGGGCAAAAACAGCAGTTGATCGACCTTGGCATAGGTGGTCCAGCCGGACATACAGAATTCTCCAAAATGGTTGATGTAGGACTGCACAAATATATTGGAGAAAGCGGTGATGGCCATCTGCACCGCTGCAGGAATGCCAACGGTAAAGATCTTCTTCAGCATGTCCCAGTGGATCTTCAGCTCCTTGGGAATTAGCTTGATGCAGGCACTTGTCCGCAGCAGAGTAATGATGATCAGTACCGCTGAAGTACCCTGTGCGATGATGGTCGCCAGCGCCACACCGGCAACGCCCATGTTAATCACCAGCACAAATACCAGGTCAAGCACAATATTGATCACTGCACTGACCACCAGAAAATAGAAAGGCCGCTGGGAATCGCCAACCGCCCGCAGGATGCCTGCGCCGATATTATAGAACATCAGCCCCAGAATTCCGGCAAAATAGATGGTCAGATAGGTGGTAGCTTCGCCTTGCACATTTTCGGGCATATTAATTAGATTCAGCATCACCGGGATCATCGCGATGCCCAGCACCGTAAATATTGCACCCAAAATCAGCGTCATCAGCAGGGCAGTGTGTACGGTCTGCTTTACTTTGTCCGGCTGATGCGCCCCATAATACTGGCTGATGACCACACCGGCGCCGGAGGAAAGCCCCATAAAGAAGCCGATGAGCATATTCACAATGGGACCTACAGTTCCAACAGCAGAGTAGGCCTGGTTGTTCACATAGTTGCCCACCACCCAGGTGTCTACGGTGTTGTATAGCTGCTGGAAAATGTTGCCGATGAGCAGGGGAATGGCAAAGGAAATGATATGCCGGGTGATGTTGTCCTCGGTCATATCCACATCCCTGCGTTTACACGGCATAAATCCGGGCAGCCGTTTACGCAATGTCATGTGTCATCACTTTCTTTCTTTAGAACCAACTGGTAATGAAGATCTCCAAACCAATTACGATCAAAATAATACCGCCAAAGATACCGGCCTTTCCGGCCAGCTTTGTTCCGGCTTTCTTGCCGATATAAAGACCTGCCAGGCAAATACCAAAGGTCACAGCAGCGATAATGCTTGCGGCCACAACGGCCATAATCAGCGTGTGCTCTGCAATGGTAAAGCCAACGCTCAGTGCATCAATGGAGGTGGCAACACCCTGCACCAGCAACCCCACAAAGGTCACTCTGGTAATCTCGCAGGAGCCGTCTGAGCACTTGATGCCCTCATACAGCATCTTACCGCCGATCCAGCCCAGCAGTGCCAGAGCGATCCAGGGGATCGCTGCACCAAAGGCAGCAAAATGTTCCACAACTGTATGTACGCAGAACCAGCCGATTAAAGGCATCAAACCCTGGAAAATGCCGAAAATACCGGCAGCCATGCACATCTTTCTGGGGCGCATACCCGGCTCATTCAAGCCGTTTGCCAGGGATACGGAAAAGGCATCCATGGCAAGACCGATGCCAAGCAGAATGCTATTAAAGAAGAATACAAAATTCCAATCCATACACGCACTTCCTATAAAAAATACTCAGTTTGGCAAAGCCACACCTGAGCATCTGTCTGAAATCTGGTGCAAAGCACACTCACTACGTTCTTACAGCCAAGAAAATTTTAGCATACCCATTTTGGAAAGTCAACCCCAGCACATATCGGGTATGTGTTGAATTGTATGTTGTTCTTGACAAAATACGGCGCGCAAAGTATAATATTTGTCGGTAAAAATGAACAATTGCGAGGATTTATCTATGAAATATGATGTTTTGATTATCGGCGCAGGCCCCGGCGGCATTTTCTCTGCCTACGAGCTTATGAAGCTGCGCCCCGAACTGAAGGTAGCAGTGCTGGAAACCGGCAACCCCCTGCATAAGCGCAACTGCCCCATCGACGGCAAGAAGATCAAATCCTGCATCGGCTGCAAGCCCTGCTCCATTATGAATGGCTTCGGCGGCGCCGGCGCATTCTCCGACGGCAAGTATAACATCACCAATCAGTTTGGTGGTACTTTGTACGAGTACATCGGCAAGCAGGAAGCCCTGGATCTGATGCACTATGTGGATCAGATCAACCTGGCCTACGGCGGCGAAGGAACCAAGCTCTATTCCACCGCCAATACCGCCATCAAAAAGCAGTGCCTGCAGAGCGGTCTGCACCTGCTGGATGCTTCCGTCCGCCACCTGGGCACCGATGTAAACTACATCGTCCTGGAAAACCTGTATAACCTGCTGAAGGATAAGGTTGAGTTCCACTTTAACACCCCTGCCGCCAAGGTCGAAAAGGCCGAAAATGGCTACCGGGTCATCACCGAAAAGGGCGATACCTTCGAGGGCGAGAAGTGCATCATCTCTGCCGGCCGCAGCGGCAGTAAGTGGATGGAAACCGTCTGTAAGGATCTGAAGATCCCCACCAAGAGCAACCGTGTGGACATCGGTGTCCGGGTGGAGCTTCCCGCCGCCGTATTCTCCCACCTGACTGACGAGCTGTACGAGAGCAAGATCGTCTACCGCACCGAAAAGTACGGCGACCTGGTTCGCACCTTCTGCATGAATCCCAAGGGCGCCGTGGTCAACGAAAATACCAACGGCATTGTCACCGTTAACGGCCACAGCTACGAAGACCCCGCCAAGCAGACGAATAATACAAACTTCGCTTTGCTGGTGGCCAAGCATTTCTCCGAGCCCTTCAAGGACTCCAACGGCTACGGCGAATCCATCGCCCGTCTGAGCAATATGCTGGGCGGTGGTGTCATTGTCCAGCGCTTCGGTGACCTGATCCGCGGCCGCCGCAGCACTCCGGACCGCATCCGGGAATCCTTCACCACGCCCACCTTGATGGCCACCCCCGGCGACCTGAGCCTGGTTATCCCCAAGCGGATCCTGGACGGCATCATCGAAATGATCTACGCCCTGGACCAGGTAGCCCCTGGCACTGCTAATGACGATACTCTGCTCTACGGTGTGGAAGTCAAGTTCTACAACATGGAAGTTTCCCTGGACGAGAACTTGCAGACCATCCACCCTGGCCTGTTCGTCATCGGTGACTGCAGTGGCATTACCCATTCTCTGTCCCATGCCTCCGCCAGCGGTGTCCATGTGGCCAGATACCTGTCCGAAAACGCATGAAAGTAATCGTCAGTGCCTGCCTGTTAGGCGAAAATTGCAAATATAACGGCGGTAATAACTATAGCGAAAAGGTGGTCAAATTCCTGGATGGCAAGGAAGTCATTCCCGTCTGCCCGGAAACCTTGGCCGGCCTGGGCATTCCCAGAACTCCCATCGAGATCTGCGGCGATCGGGTGATCTCCAAGACTGGTGAGGATGTGACGGATTGCCTGATCCGGGCTATCAAAACCATCCTTTCCCAAATTGCCGATGAGGATATCGAATGTGCAGTTTTAAAATCCCGTAGCCCTACCTGCGGTGTTAAGCAGGTCTATGACGGCACCTTCACCGGTACGTTAGTAGACGGCTCCGGTATCTTAGCCGCAGCCTTAAAAATGTTTGGTATTTCCGTCATCGACGCAGAAGATCTATAACCTTGCGGTCATTGCGAGGCGGCTTAGCCGCCGTGGCAATCCCTTCCCAGGAAGAATAAAAAACCAGGGTGTTTCCACCCTGGTTTTTCTTTATTTTTCTTCCTTTACAGCGGTATCCAGACTCTTGCCGAACACCACAAACCGTTGGAACAGATACTCAGTCACAAAGTTAATGACCATCGTTCCGATCAGTACCACATATTCGTTCCACATAATGCCGTATGCCGGCTCAGTCAATACAGCCGACCACCAGGTGGACAGCGGTGTAAATACCAAGTAGAAGCCGGCCACTTTCAGCATGGCGATGGGCACATTGGCAGCGGATTGAAAGGTAAACTTCCGATTCAACGTAAAATTCCAAAGCACTGACAGACACAGCGCAACCAGATATGCCACCCAGTAGGGTATTTGCAAAACCTCATTCAGCAGTGCACAGCTTGCGATCTGAATGATGCCTGCGCTCAGGGAAAAGAGAACAAATTTGGCAGTTCTCAGCCATTCTTTCTTTGTGTTCATAGGTTTTCTCCTTTATTTTACCCGCAATTCCCAAAATGCCACCGCGCTGGCCGCAGCCACATTCAGTGAATCCACCCCGTGGAACATGGGAATCTTTACGGTGTAATCACAGCCTTCAATGGTAGTGGCGGTCAAGCCATCACCTTCGCTGCCCAGAGCCAAAGCCAACCGGTCTTCTGCAGCGAGCTGGGGATTGTCAATGGAAACAGAATCGCCGGTCAGCGCCAGGGCCGCAGTTTTAAATCCGCAGTTTCTCAAAAAGCCGGGCCAATCGGGGCAGTCCTCTGGGAAAAATGTCCAGGGGATCTGAAACACCGTACCCATGCTCACTCTGGCGCTGCGGCGGTACAGCGGATCGCTGCACCCCGGTGTCAGCAAAACCGCATCCATACCCAGCGCTGCGGCACTGCGGAAGATGGCACCCACATTCGTCGGATTCATCACATTTTCCAGCACTGCGATCCGTCGGGCATTCTTTGCAATCTCTTCGGCCTGGGGCAGGGGAGGCCGCCGCATGGCGCACAGCACACCCCGGGTCAAATGATACCCCGTCAGCTGTGCCAGCACATTTTCATCGGCGGTGTACACCGGAATGTCACCGCACCGGGCGATGACTTCCTTGGCAGCGCCGTCAATATCCTTGCGCTCCATCAGCAGGGAAATCGGCTGATAGCCGCCGTCCAAAGCCCTGTGGATCACCTTGGGACTTTCAGCAATGAACATTCCCTTTGCCGGTTCAAAGCGGTTCAGTAACTGCGCTTCCGTCAGCCGGGCATATACATCCAAATTGGGATCGGAAAAATCCGTAATTTCAATAACCATGGTTATGTATCTTTCTGTCAGTTTTTGGCAGTAGGGAAGTGCATGGGCTCCAGTGCATCAAAATAGGCCTTCTTGCCGATCAAATAGGCAAGACCGTGTCCCGCACCGGGCACCGTCAACAGTGTATTCTCCTTGGCACAAGCCTTGCTGCAGGCGCGACTCATGTCACAGGGTACGAAATCATCCGCCTCGCCATGTACAAAAAACACCGGAACTTTGCAAGTCTTCATGGCTTCAATGGGAGCAAAGCTTTCCAAATCGAACCTACCGAACAATCTTGCGCCCAGCTTCACAAAGGGATATGCCAGCACCGGAGGTAAATGCATATCCTTGATTACCTTTTGAATGATCTCTTTAGCGGAGGTATATCCGCAGTCGGCGATGACACCTACTACATTTTCCGGCACATCCTGTCCGGCAGCGATCATTACCGTAGCTGCGCCCATGGAAATACCTGTCAGAATCACCGGCACATCCTTACCGAACCGCGCTTGCAGGTATTTGACCCAATCCAGGCAATCCCGATGCTCGTTGATGCCGAAAGAGATCACATGGCCGTCGCTTCTGCCGCAGCTCCGCTGATCCACCAGCAACACACTGCGCTTCATTTCAAAGCAACGCTGTACACCACCGCACAGATCCCGTTCGGCATCGCCACGGTAGCCGTGCATCATAAGCTCAATGGGTGCGCCGGGGGCGTATTCATAGAAGTATCCCCGTAAAGTCAGTCCGTCAAAGGACTTGATAGAAATATCTTCCCGGTTCATTGCCCGACATTCTTTCATCCAGGCAACCATCTGATCCCGAAATGGCTCATAAATGCCACCCTCGGGGATAGGATACTCGTCCGGGCCAATGGGCTTTCGTGCCGGAGCATAAAACGCCATCCGATAGCAGATATAAGAAATAATCAAAATTAGCAGTGCTAAGCCAATTGCAATCCAAAGTAAAGGCATCTAAAACGCCTCCTATTAAATATTGAAGCCATTATACTGCTTTTATGAAAACAATGCAAGATAATAAAAAAGAAATGACCCTTGACCGCCGTTCTTTTCGAACCGACACAGCCAAGGGTCATTTCTGTTCACTCTTATTATCTAACATCATTGGTTAACCTCGCTTTCTTAGTATCGTTTGCAGCCTTCTTGTCGAAATCCACTCCGTATCACATGACTTCTTAAACTATCCCTTCAGCGGGACGCTCTTATGCGTCGGAACATTTCCCTTAATGGAAAGGCTGCTGCTTCGGCTCTTTCAGATTTCAAAAGGGGATCAGCTTGCCAGAACACAGCGTCTTCATTGTTACTTCAACTTACTGTTTTCTTGCTTGTTTTTACCATCTACCTACTTTTGTCAAGTTTGATATAGCCCGATGTTTCGTTCTTGCTTTTCTTGGTTCGCGTCTGCGATCTAATAATCTGCTAAACTACTCTCTCATCGCTTGCTTTGGCAAATGATCTGAATGCTTATAGCCTTTTGATTTGAGCCGAGAGGTAATTACCTCTTGTGACTATAAAATACCACAAATAAATGCGGAAATCAATATGTAAAGCTGTACAAATTAACCAAACTGTAATTGTGCAAAACACAGAAAGCTACAACATGCGGACAAAACCGGTTGACAAAAATATATCTCTTGCGATAAAATGAAACCGTTGGGCGGCTTTTTGGCTGCCCAACAGTTTTTTATTTATCCATGATTTGCTTGCACGCTTCGTCCAGATCCGTCAAACCGGATTGCACGTGAATATCAAATGGCTCTTTATCAAAGCAACCGTGGCTGCGTTCCAGCATCATTGCTACCGGAGCAGGGAGATTGCCGTGCATACGCAGTGCGAACCGCTCCTTTATGGTATCCAAATCTGCCGTGACCAAGATCCTGATGCAACCCTCCGGAAGCAGGGACAGATGCTCCTTTTGCGAGATCACATAGATCAGGTTGCTGCCGGTGACAGCTTCCTGCAGCTTATTTTGAAACAGCTTCTTTGCAATAGCTTCGCTTTTGGCCAGACGCAGATAATCCTTGCCTGTAAAAATGTTGGCATTTGCCATTTCTGCGAGCATGGCCGCCAGAGTAGATTTACCTGTGCAGCTTTCGCCAAATATTGCGATCAGCATAAGCGTCTCCTAAAAGTAAAGTAAAGGGCAGCCTTCCGACTGCCTAACACGAATATTATAACACGCGCACAAGTGTATGTCAACAACAAACACTGATTAAAATCTATTTTCTCTCACTTGCCCAAAAACGGTCTGTTTTCTTTATGAATTATCCCAACTTGTAATTCCCGTTCCGACGTGCTAAGATATAGACACAAAGGGGTGATACCAATGATCTGATACATCCCAGGTTCCAAATGAAAAAATGGAACCGATGCCGTTGCTTTCCTTAACTCCTGATAACATATAATCTATCACAAACATCCAAATATGAATTCTAACAGGAGTAATTCAAATTTCGTCATGAAAGCAGGCGGCAAAACTGTAGAAAGCGAGGTTAACCAATGATCGAACCCAAGAATTCAGCGAAATAGCCCTTGACCATCACAGTGATTTCGGTGCTTGGTCAAGGGTTATTTCATTTTTGGAGGAAAGGGTTGACAAACGGGCCTGGCTGTTTTAAAATATGGATAATTTCATAGCAAACCGTTGAAGCGGGGATAAAGGCGATGTAAGCCATCACAGAGAGTCCGGATTTGCTGAGAGCCGGATATGAAACACATTGTCAAATGGGCCGCTGAGGGCGCGAAGGAAAGGGAAGACCCTGAGTATCTTGCGACGCGAGGGCATGCGTCAGTTGCCGGGAGTATGTTGGTACTTCGCAAAAGTGCACGGACTTGACCGTGAACCAAGGTGGCACCGCGGATAATGTTTATTCGTCCTTGACAGAGCATAAGCTGCTGTCAGGGGCTTTTTGTTTTTGACAGTGAAAATACTACTTACCCAGGAGGTAATGGAAATGAAAATGAACGGTATCGACTTTGAAACGTATTTTAAGAACTACCCGGATGAAAAGGGCTTCTATGGCAACTACGGCGGCGCCTACATTTCGGACGAGCTGCGCAAAGCGATGGAGGAGATCACGGAAAGCTATTTTACCATCTGCAAATCCCGCCGCTTCATCAGCGAGCTGCGGCGCATCCGCAAGGAGTTCCAGGGCCGTCCCACGCCCATTTCCTACTTGGAGCGCCTGTCCGGTACCCTGGGGAATGTGCAGCTGTATGTCAAGCGTGAAGACCTGAACCACACCGGCGCCCATAAGCTGAACCATTGCATGGGCGAAGCGTTGCTTGCCAAATACATGGGCAAGAAGAAGGTCATTGCGGAAACCGGCGCCGGTCAGCACGGCGTGGCACTGGCCACCGCTGCAGCTTATTTCGGTCTGGAATGCGATATTTACATGGGTGCCGTAGATATCAAAAAGCAAGCCCCCAATGTGGCCCGTATGAAGATCCTGGGTGCCAATGTTATCGAAGTGACTGAGGGCCTGGCGACCTTGAAAGAGGCCGTCGATGCCGCCTTTGCCGCCTACGCCCGGGAATATAAGGACAGCATCTATTGCATCGGCAGTGTGGTCGGCCCCCATCCTTTCCCCATGATGGTCCGGGACTTCCAGAGCATCGTTGGCATCGAAGCCAGGGAGCAGTTTGTGGGCATGACCGGCGAGCTGCCCGATGCTGTGGTAGCCTGTGTGGGTGGTGGCTCTAACTCTATGGGCATGTTCTCCGGCTTCCTTAATGACCCCGTAGACATTTACGGTGTCGAGCCTTTGGGCAGAGGCACCATGCTGGGCGACCATGCCGCCAGCCTCCAGTACGGCACCGAGGGCATTATGCACGGTTTTAACAGCATCATGCTGAAAGACGAAAACGGCGATCCCGCTCCGGTGTACTCCGTCGCCAGCGGCCTGGACTATCCCTCCTCCGGCCCGGAGCACGCCTTCCTGAGAGATTCCGGCCGGGTCAAATACGATGTGGTGGACGACGAAGCTGCCGTGGATGCCTTTTTCAAGCTGTCCCGTCTGGAGGGCATTATTCCCGCCATCGAAAGCTCCCATGCCGTGGCCTACGCCATGCAGCTTGCCAAGAAGATGGGTAAGGGCTCCATCCTTATTTGCCTGTCCGGCCGTGGCGATAAGGACATGGACTATATCATCGAGCGTTACGGTATTCGATAAAATGAAACTGACAAAAATCGACATCGTCCATAATAAACCGCTCCAAAGACAAGCCAAGGCTCTCTACCTGCAGGCGTTCCCCAAGGAAGAACGCCTGCCCTGGTGGCTGCTGCGGCTGAACGCCCGTCGCCGGGGTATCGATATAACGGCCTATCTGGACGGCGAACAGTTTTGCGGCTTCACCGCCTCCGTTACCGTGGAGGGTATGCATTTTCTGCTGTTTTTTGCCATCAAGCAGTCTCTCCGTGGTAAAGGCTACGGCTCTGCGATCTTGACACAATTGCGGAACGAACACCAAACAGTGACCCTTAATATCGAACCTCTGATCCCCACCGCCCCTAACCTGGAGGAGCGAAAAAACCGCTTCGCATTCTACAGGAAAAACGGCTTTTTCGATACTGGTTACCATGTTTGGGAAGTGGGTGGCAAATTCCGCGTCCTCTCCACAAATCCCAGTTTGGACGAAAAAGTCTACAAGCGCATTTTCCGCAAACTAAGCCTTGGATTCTGGGATGTAAAGATTGAAAAAGCAGGCAGCGAATAACTGCCTGCTTTTCTAGTTTTGAATGCGAAACTGCTCAGACTTTTCCAGCGGATAACTAACCAAATCACACCCGTCCAAATCTTCGCGTCGCATATCCACCCCAATGATCCGGCTGTTTTCGTAGGTGGTGTAATAGTAAATGCCGGTATCGGTATCACAGCACCCGGTGTATTGTGTCACTTCATAGCTGCCATCCGACAACCGACAGCACCCACGGATCTGTGCCACCGTCCCCAAAATGTGGAAAAACTGATGCACATGTTCCGCTTCTGCTTCCCCGGAAACGGAGTTTAACTTTCCAAAAGCCGCCCGGACAAACCGCGACCGGGAAGAAAGGTCTCCAGGCAGCCCCATGGCCCCCATCCCACGGCTGTAGGGCCGCAGATCGATCCCGGGGCAAAATCGATTTTCCGGCTCGCCGGCACTCAGCTGCATAAAATCGTTCAAATGAAACAGATGCTCCGGGAATGTAGGGCTGTTGGTCAATACACCTATAGGATTGTCGTAAATGTGCAGCCCATTTTCGGTTGCCTCCACCGTCACCGCTCCGGTTCGATCCGCCAGAATCCAATGCAAACTTGCTGGGGGTAGGGCATCGCTGAAAGCATCATCTGTCAAGTTAAGTCTTTCCAGCAAAGCCTTTGTCTGAGGCAAATCCGCACATTGTGACAAAATCCATGGAATGAGCTCGAATACCGCCACATTGTCCTTGCCCTGTTGGGGCTTTCCGTAGGTTGCAAATCCAACAAAATTCAGCCCGGCCATAGCAAGCCCGTGCTCATTCATGGCATCGTAGTACAGGGGATACCCATTGGCTACATGGGCCATACCCAGCATGGCATAATGGGACCCGTTTTCCGGTAAATGTCGATATTTAAGGCAAAACTGCCTGGGTGTAAAGGTTACAGCCTCCCCATAATGCACATCGTAATCCAGGGTCCGTCCAAAATAGAAATGTCTTTTCTGATAAGTCACAGCTGTACACATAGTAATCGCTCCTTTTCCTGATAGTCTACTGTTTGCCAAAATGCAAAAACTATACAATGTCCAAAAAGGTCTTTTCGAACCGGACATCATGTGCTACAATTAGAAAAAACACTAGACATGGAAGGGAAATGCCTATGAAAGCCATCGTTTATACTTCCAATACCGGATTTACTGCCCAATATGCCCGTATCCTTAGCGAAAAGACCGGTCTGCCAGCCATGACATTGGAGGATGCACGCAACAATCTTCCCAAAGGAACACCCATCGTCTATATGGGCTGGCTGTTTGTGGGCAGTGTCAAAGACTACCGCAGAGCCGCAAAGCATTTTACGGTCAAAGCGGTCTGCGGCGTGGGCCTTTGCGATACCGGTTCGCTGTTACCGGAACTGCGCAAATCTATGAAACTGCCCGACGCTGTACCGGTGTTTACTTTCCAGAGCGGCATGAACCACGATAAACTCACCGGCATTTATCAGCACATGATCCAGGTCCTTGTTAAGGTCCTTTCCCAAAAGAAGCGTACCGAGGACGAGGATAAAATGCTGGCATTGATCAAAGCTGGTGGCAGCCATGTCAGCGAAAGCTACACAGAATACTTTATGAATTGGTACAAAAATGAAAATACAACTGTCTGACCATTTTACCTACCGCAAGCTCCTGCGTTTCACCATGCCCTCTATCATTATGATGATCTTCATCTCCATCTACGGCGTGGTGGATGGCTTGTTCGTGTCCAATTACGCAGGCAAAGCTCCCTTTACCGCCATCAATATCATCATGCCCTATATCATGATCTTCGGTAGCTTCGGCTTTATGATCGGCACCGGTGGCACGGCTCTGATCTCCAAGACCCTGGGTATGGGGGATAAGGAAAAGGCAAACGAGATCTTTTCTATGCTCACCGCGGTCTGTGTGATCTCCGGTCTGGCGCTCACAGCAATTTCTATGCTTTTGCTCCGTCCGGTTGCTATCCTTCTGGGTGCGGAAGGTGAGATTTTGGAGCATTGCGTGACCTATGGCGTGATCGTCTTGCCTGCCACAACAGCCTACATTCTGCAGTTTTCCTTCCAGAGCTTCTGTGTCACTGCGGAAAAGTCTAATTTGTCCTTGATAATGACCGTTGCTTCCGGTATTTGCAATATCGTTTTGGACTTCCTGTTTATAGCGATCTTGGGCTGGGGACTGCCCGGTGCGGCATCGGCTACGGCTATTTCACAGATACTGGGTGCGGTGATTCCGCTGTTTTATTTCTCACGGAAGAACCCCAGCTTGCTGCAGCTGCGCAAGTTCCGTTTTGACGGAAAGGCGTTGCTGCGAACCGTTACCAACGGTTCGTCCGAGCTGATGAGCAACCTGTCCATGAATATCGTGGGCATGCTTTATAATCTGCAGCTGATCCGCTATGCAGGTGAGGACGGCGTGGCAGCCTACGGTGTCATCATGTATGTCAACTTGGTATTCATGGCCATATTCATCGGCTTCTCCATCGGCACAGCTCCTCTCTTCGGCTATAATCACGGCGCAGACAATGAACAGGAACTGAAAAACCTGTTTCGTAAAAGCATGACCATATTGGCAGTGACTTCTGTCGCTATGGCAGCTGCCGCCATGGCGTTGGCAAGCCCTCTGGCACAGATTTTCGTGGGCTATGACAAAGTCTTGATGGCAATGACCGCCCGGGGTTTTGTAATTTACGCGTTCTCGTTCCTCTTCAGCGGCTTTAATATGTTCGGCAGCTCCATGTTCACTGCCTTTAATAACGGATTGATCTCCGCTGTGATCTCTTTTGTTAGAACGTTGGTCTGCCAGATCGCTGCCGTACTGTTGTTGCCCTTGATTTTTCACCTGGATGGTATTTGGATGTCCATTGTGGCAGCGGAGCTGGCTGCCGTGCTGCTGACAGCATTCTGCTTCGTCAAATTCCGCAAGCGCTATCATTATGCCTAAATGCCTTCCCCTGGGGCGGATGAGAGCAATACAAAGAGCTGGGAGAATTTTCTCCCAGCTCTTTGTGTCAATGTTGAGGTTGTGTCATTTGTAGGGGCGGCAACCTGCCGCCCGTTTGTCATTCTGAGCGCAGAGAAGCGATTCTAAATCAATAATTGCGTAAGCAATTACATTAAATTGCAGCCATAGGCTGCGAAGTCGAAAAATTCGCTCTACTGGTCCGAGTGTCGAGATTCGTTTGCGTTGCCGTCCGGGAATGGACGGCAACTAAGGTAGCCACCAGTTTTTGAACTGGTGGCAGCCATGTGCCACCGGCACATGGCGATTCAGACTTTTCGAATCTCGACTTCTGTGAAAAAGAAAAAAGCAGAAAGAGCAAATGCTCTTTCTGCTTTTTTGGTCCGAGTGCCGAGATTCGAACTCGAAGCAGTATGGCGCGTTGCGCCAACTGCTTTTGGCCAATGATTGAAATACAAGAGGCCTCGCGTTCATTCGCACAAAAAATAAAACCGAAAGAACGAATGTTCTTTCGGTTTTATTGGTCCGAGTGTCGAGATTCGTTTGCATCTGCGCACAGCGCAGATTAAGGTTCGCCTCCGTCTAGCCGTCGGCGGCAACGCTCGTCCGCGTTGCATTTAGACCTTTCGAATCTCGACATCTGCGAAAAAGAAAAAAGCAGAAAGAGCAAATGCTCTTTCTGCTTTTTTGGTCCGAGTGTCGAGATTCGAACTCGAGGCCTCTTGAACCCCATTCAAGCGCGATACCAAACTTCGCCACACCCGGATATGCTTGCGTTTTCTCAACGCCAGAGTATATTAGCACACCTTGACGAAAAATGCAAGCATTATTTTTACTTTTTTCAAAAAATTTTATTCGCTGATATTGGCCTTAATGACCTTGCCGATATTCCACAGCATAGCGACCTTCTCTTCGGCGATCCGCTTCTGCTCTTCGCCCTCGTATTCCACATACACGGTGTGGCTGCCGCAGTCAGCGCACTCCACCTGCACGCTCCAGCCGCCCTCGTGGATTAGCATGCCGTTTCCGCGGCAGCAGGGGCACTCTTCCAGCTCGATGATTCTTTCCATAAATAACTCCTTATCTGAAGATAGTTTCTTCTGGGGTGTAAATTTCTTTTCGGCAGCAGGTGACAAAATCCGGCGTCAGCTGGGGCATGTATTTTGCAATTGCTGCGCTAAGTTGCACGGGATTTAGTGTCGGATTTTGACAGCAAATTCGTGCGTTCAATACTAGGCAATGGCCGTCCTTGGCAGTAACTGTGATTTGGCGAATCATGGGGATGATGTCCTGCTCGGTGATGCCGTTCTTGCTTTTCTTTTCCACAAGCAGGTTTTCCCGGGAAAAGAGGGAAGTGATAGCAGTCTCCGCACCCTGTGGAATATCCTTATCATACTCCAAAGCCATGGTGCAATCCAAAAAAGCAATATTCTTGATCTTATCGCCGTTTTCGTATACCTTCAGGATCCTTACACCGTCCACCAGCGCCCCGTTCAGCCGCTCTGTGATCTCCTGGCAGGAAACTGCTTCGCCTTCCAGCTCAAAATCCAGAAGCTCACAGTGGCTCTGTACGCCCACAGAAAGCGGCAGGGCAATCGAAACCGACGGACGGGGATTGTAACCTTGTGTATGGGTCAGCGCCAATCCGGCCCGCTTAAAGGCTCTCTGAAACAGCCGCATCAGATCCAAATGGGAGATCCATACAGCCTGTCCGGTTTTCTCAAACAACGCTCTAAGCATCGCAGGGCACCTCCTTCAGCAGACGGTTTGCACCGCAGCCGGCGCAGCCTTCCCGGCAATCCGGGGTGATCTTGGCTTCGTAGGCCCGCTTGCGTTCCCGAAGCAAGAATTTTTTGTCGATTCCTACATTTATGGTGTCCCAGGGAAGGATTTCCTCCTCACCATAGCCGCGAACGGTGTAGAAATCCGGGTCAATACCGCACTTTTGGAAGGCATCAAACCAAATGCCGTAGTTGAAATATTCATCCCAACCGTCCAGTTTCGCACCGTTCTTCATGGCTTCCGCAATGACCGCACCCAACCGGCGGTCGCCTCGGGCGAAGACCGCCTCCAGGCGGCTCAGATCCGGACCGTGGTAGTCATAGGTGATGGACTTGGAATAGAAATGGCTCTTCAGCAGCTTACAGCGGCGCAGGTATTCTTCCGGGGTAATTTGCTGCTCCCACTGGAAAGGCGTATGAGGCTTAGGTACAAAATAGGCCGTTGCCACATGGACTCGCAGGCCCCGTTTTTTGTTGGTAGCATGCTCTTTCCAGGTCTGGATGACCTTATAGACCAGCTCAGCAATGCCCAGCACATCTTCGTCGGTTTCCGTAGGCAGGCCCAGCATAAAGTAAAGCTTTACATTATTCCAGCCACCGGAAAAGGCGTTGCGGCAGGTGGTCAAAATCTCATCTTCCGACAAATTCTTGTTAATTACGTCACGCAGCCGCTGTGTACCGGCTTCCGGCGCAAAGGTCAGGCCACTTTTGCGAACGGTCTGCAGCTTTTCCATCAGCTCCCGGGAGAAATTGTCTGCCCGGAGAGAGGGTACAGAGAGGTTCACGCGGTTCTGCTCACAGTAGGGGATCATCTGATCTGTCAGTTCTTTTAACCCTCGGTAATCGGAGGTAGAAAGGCTGGACAGGGTAATCTCATTGTGACCGGAATCTTCCAAAGTTTCCACAGCCTGGCGGTACAAAACCTCCGGACTCTTTTTGCGTACAGGACGGCAGGAGAAGCCTGCCTGGCAGAACCGGCAGCCACGGATGCAACCCCGGAAAACCTCCAGATTTGCGCGATCGTGGACAATTTCTGTAGAAGGAACGATCATTTTGGTAGGCCAGTAGGCATTGTCCAGATCCTCTACGATCCGCTTGGTGATGACACTGGGCGCGCCGTTTTCCACAGTGATGGCAGAAAGTGTGCCGTCGGCATTGTATTCGTGGCGGTAGAAAGAAGGGACATATACACCGGGGATCTTGGAAACAGCCAGCAGAAAAGCTTCCTTGCTCCAGTTTTCAGCCTTGGCCTTGTCGTACAGAGTGATGATCTCCACGGTAATATCTTCACCCTCGCCGAGACAGAAGAAGTCCACAAACTCCGCCAATGGCTCCGGATTGTAGGCACAGACACCGCCGGCAAAGACGATATTCTTAAGACCCTGGCGATCTTCAGAGCGCAGGGGGATACCGGACAGACGGAGCATATTAAGAATATTGGCATAGCACATTTCATAGCCAATGGTGAAGGCGATCATGTCGAAATCCCGGACAGGGGACTGACTTTCCAACGCCCAAAGGGGCAGATCATTGTCTTCAATAGCTTTTTGCATATCGCCCCAGGGGGCAAAAACTCGCTCACAGGCAACGCCGTCCATGCCGTTCATAATGCCGTACAAAATCCGCATACCCAGGTTGGACATGCCGATCTCATAGGTATCCGGGAAGCAGAATGCGACCCGCACACGGGTTTGGACGGGATCTTTTTTGATTTCGTTAAACTCACCGCCGGTGTAGCGGGCAGGCTTTTGCACCGTAGGGAGTATTCTTTGCAGTAGTTCGGTCATAGCAGTACCTCGTTTGGTATATTAGCTCTATTGTACCTTCAACTGCGCTTCTTTGCAAGGAGTTTTTCTTTTTTTGACCGAATACAAAGTACAATTGCCAGCAATAAGGGCAAAAGACCCAGGTGATAGCGGATTGCGGCCAGTAATCCAAGCAAAACAATACCGCAAAGGCAGATTCGTGCCATCCATGTCAGCAATAATGCCGCTGTTTCCCATGGCAAAAACCGACGCGCCAGGCAGTATAGCGCCCGGCCGCCGTCCAAGGGGTAAATCGGCAGCAGATTAAACAGGGAATGTATACCGGCGCAGATGGCGATCCGGGGAATATGTCGGATAAACAGCAGCAAAACAAGACCGCCTAATGGGCCGGCCAAAGCGCAGAAAAATTCCTGCCGCAAGCCCATGGGCGCGGTATCCATCACAGTTCCCCGACTGGATATTTGTATCCGGAAAATGGGAACGGCGCAAAGGCGCAGAGCGAAATAGTGACATAGTTCGTGAAAAAATGCGGCAGTTACAGCAGCCAGCAGCCAGTTCAGCGGCAGGATCAATAGCATCAGCGCGCCGATGATCCAGGTGCCGGGTGCGATAAAAAGCTGGGGTCTACTGCGCATTGGCAATGATCTCCCGGCAAAAGGCCGTTACGGCATCCAAAAGGGATTCACCGCTGCGAAGGCCGTCGGTCATATTTTCAAGAGCAGTGGCGGTTACTTCAGGATCTCCGGGAAGCAGCACATCACGCACCCAAGTCAGACCTACCACCTTGATGGTCACAGCCCCTGCCACTAACGCAAGGACAAAAAATACTGCTTTCATAACCGGCATGGATAATTTACGGCGCAGAGTTTTGCGCTGAACGCCCTCGGAGCCGTAGTCGATTCGATAAGCCATAATGATCCCTCCCACATAGTCTATGCGTGAATAGGCTGTCCATGCTGACAATGAAAAAATGCTGTTCTGGTCTTGACAAGGATAAGAAATTTCATTATAATGACCTGGTTATATCGGGGTGTGGCGAAGTTTGGTATCGCGCTTGGTTCGGGTCCAAGAGGCCTCGGGTTCGAATCCCGACACTCCGACCATATTGTAGCACCGATTTAGATATCGGGGCAGAAAATCCCGAAACCAAAACGGTTTCGGGATTTTTCTTTACGTATTTTCCATTTTGATTTTATAGATATCATCCACCCCAATCAACCTATTGGAGGTAAGTTATGCACATAAAAAAGGCTCACAAGCTTTCGCAGGCTCTTATTATTATCCGAGATTGTTACTATGCAAAAGCAAATAACTTATCATATTCCAAGTTTAAATTGGCATCAGCAATTCAATATATTGAGGATATATGTAAGTATATAGATGAAAAATCTGATGATGTTGAAAGGGATTTTCTCTTTTCTTGTTTTGGTGCCTTAGATGAGCTGATAGAGGATGGGGACTGTACTAAAATATCTCTCTTTGCCCAAGCAATTCATCGTGTTCCGTATCTTTTCTGCGGCGAGGAGAAATGGGATGCCCTATTTAAAGAACAATACATTACACCTTTTTGTCAGATGTATGGCGATGAGTGGTTTGAGGGTGTAATGTCTATGCGCATACCTAAGAAAAGCAGTTTGCAAAAGGCAAATAGGACCATTTACCGCTACAACGAAATCAATATAATGAGCCTGCCCGGTTATTTTTGTTTTAGAATGCTGTTTCCTTTGCTTACACTACCGATTATTTTTGGTTTTATAGCGTATGTTCATTTTGCTGATTATACAGAAGCTGATCACGGCAAGCGGTATGAAATTACGGTAACCGATTGCCAATACGAGAACACGGAAGAGTACGATTATCTTTACATATCCTGCAAAGAATTTGAAGAAAACTTTGAAGTCACTCGTTTTTTTCAGTATTCCAATTTACCGAAAGAGCTAATTGAGCGATGTGAGGCGGGAGAAACGCTGGTTGTATACGCAGAATACAAACAGCCCAAAAATTATGATAATTATTATGAGGTAATTCAGTTAGAAAGTTTGGATGGAACAGTTTATCGTTCGTACGAGCATACGAACCAAATAGATCGATATATATTGAATTTCTTGCTGATTGCTGCCGCTGTTATTTTCGTTCCATTCTTTATTCTTTTCTTAATGATGCTGATTGTTGCATTAAATCGTCAACGATTTGTTTCACATCCACGTCTTGTAAAATTCTGTTTTCCGAATTATTCGTTGTCATTAAAATGATTCAAAATGATATCTAAATCGGTGCAACAAGCCAAAAATAGGAATCCGCTTATACGGGTTCCTATTTTTTAATCGTCGCGCAGGATTCGAAGAGGACGGCACCAGTCCGCAGACTGGTGCAACCAAGTGTCTGGTGTTAGTCCGGGGGCAGAATCCATTTCTTTCAGAAAACACCCCTTGCGGGTGTAGGCTGAAAGAAATCTAGTAAGATTTGCAGGTGGTTCGTATGAAAATGCAAACGCATCCCAACACTCGACACAAAAGCCAGCACCGTTTTGTCGGTGCTGGCTTATGTATTAGGGATTAGTTAGCCTTTTTCTTCTTTATGACGATGATCACGACCACGACCACAACGGCTACGACCACAACAGCTGCGATCGCAATGACGACACCCCAGGGGAACTCAGTGGGAGTTTCAGCAGAAGGTGCAGTAGTGGGTTGGGTAGTGGGTTGGGTAGTGGGGGCAGTAGTGGGCTTGGTGGTAGGCTCCTCGGAGGGCTCCGTGGGAGGCTCGGTGGGCAGGTTCAGGTTACCGGTGGTAGAATAAATGGTTGCATTGCCCCAAGCACAGCCGCTGGATGCGTTGTTGGTGCCACCGCAAAGGACAGCGAGCTTCAGGTTCTTTACACCAGTGATATCCACATCAAATTCGCCGGAGCCGTAGTTGGTGATCAGACCGGACTGGGCCAGCAGCACATAATTGCCGTCGCCGTAGTCACCGTAAACACCGAACAGGACACCGCTGCCGGCACCGTTCTTGCCGTTGGCGTTGGTGATACCCACGACAGAGTAGAAGCGGTCAGCGTTCAGGTCACTAACATCAAAAATAGTGTAGGACTCGCCTTCGCCACCTTTTTTGGGATGCATGCCAATGCCGCTCCAGAACATGTTATTCAGCTCTCCAATGGTGATGGTATCATCAGGGGCGCCGTAAGGAGTGTTCAAGGTGCTGGGATTACCGCTATTATTGGAGGAGCTGACCATATCAAAGTCAGACAGGAAGGCACTATCAGACAGATGATCGCTGGCGATACCCACATAGGTGCCGTCTGCGCTGGGGGTGTAAGCATCGGGTTGAGCGGCATCGCCCATGCTGGGACCGGCGGGCTTAGTGCCAGTATAGACACATGCGCCACCCCATACACCACCGCAGGACTGGTTATTCAGAGAGTTGGCGCCAATTCTGACGACCAGCTTGATGAAGTTGTAGCCGGTGATGTCCACATCAAACTCAGCGACCAGGTAGGAACGGATGTCCTTGGCCAGAGCCAGGGTTTCAAAGGAGTTGGCATCATAGGTAGCGGACTTGCTGCCCAGCAGTTCGAACTCCAGGTAGTGGTCCTTGTTGCTGGGGTGGGTAATGTTGGTGCCGGTACCGCCCACAACAGCGTAGAAGCGGTTGACATTCAGCTTGCTCACATCATAAACTATGTAGCGGTCGGGGTTACCGAGAGCGTCGGGGTGGACACCCAGACCCTTCTCAAACTTGGTTCCGTTGTAGCCCAGAGCAATGTCGTCCTTGTTAAAGGTGACGCCGCCAACAGTACGGTTACCATTGGCATCCACCTTGTCGCCGCCGATCTGATAGCGGGCGCCGTTGACGAAGGCCATTACATAATTGTGATAACCGGTGTCCAGAGTGACGGTTTTGTTCAACTGGTCGACAACATGGGTGCTGTACAGGTCGGACAGGTACTGGATGTTTTCCGCATTGGAAGGCATACCTCCAATGCTGCCGCTCATGCCAATGTTAGGCAGGGTAGATGCGGAGGCAAAGGTGGTCAACATACCGGCAACCAGAACGGTGGCCAGCAGGAGACTCAGAAGCTTTTTGGTGATCTTCATGGTTATGTACTCCTTTATTAATTTTGCAGGCAAATTATACCATAAGACTTTGGTAAAAGCAATCAAAATTTACACTTTTACACATAATAGAAGCCAGGCGGTCCGGAGACCGCCTGGCTGGTAATTCAGTTGGTCAGAAGATTAGCCCTTCTTCTTTTTGATGACGATCACGGCCACAACAGCGATCACGACCACAGCAGCTGCGATGCCGATGACCAGACCCCAGGGGAACTCAGCAGGACTCTCTTCGGGAGCTTCGGTAGGAGCCTGGGTGGGGGCCTGCGTGGGAGCGGTGGTGGGCTTGGTCTCAGGTTCGGTGGGCTCGGTTGCGGGAGGAGCATCGGAAGTGAAGATCATGCCTTTGTAGATGTTGACATCCTTGATAACGGCATCAACGCTCTTGATATAGTAAGTATAGACCAGGAAACCCATGCAGTCGTCGCTGGGAACATAAATCAGGTCTTCAAGCTTGATCCAGTCGGAAGCCTTGGTGCCGTCACCGGCGCCTTCGGCACGGATGTAAGCAGACAGGTTCAGAGCGGAGCCTTCGTATACCAGCATGGCGGTAACATATCCGTCAGCATCGACCTCATATGCAGGCAGGGTGTTCCACATAACGTAATCGGCCTGCTTGGTACTGTTGATGGACAGGGAACTGCGGCGCATACTGGTGTCGCCACTTTCATTTTTGGTGCTGTAATTACCGTACAGGTTGTAATTGCTCATGGTGCTGTCGGTTTTGCCACTGATGAAGTAAGAGCCAACACCAACGCTATTGTCCTTACCTACATTACCATTCATCTTAACCTTGTAGGTCAGAGTGTAGGTGGTGGTCATGTCGGCCTTCAGGGAAGGGATAACGCCGCCCCAGTAGGTGCCAATCTGCTTGCCGGATTCAGGAATGCCCTGGACATGCAGGCTCTTGCCGTCTTCAGAGGGGGTGTAAGAGAAGTACTTGGTGGCTTCTGTGTCGCCCAGGTTACCGAACTGCATAACGCCGTCCTTACCGGAGAAGTCAATCGTGTACAACAGGTCGCCATCGTTGGCCGTTGCGTAGTCCTTAACGGGAGAAGTGGGTTCGTCAGCCATAGCCGGAACAGCAAAGGAGCACGCAATGGCGATGGTTAACAGAATAACGATCAGTCTTTTCATGTGGATCATCCTTTCGTTTTTGCTGGATGACGTTAGTATACATTTATAGAGAAGTTAATGTCAATCCAATGAATAAAATTTGTAGGACCTAACGAATTCATATACCCGTTTTTGTGCGAATTGCGTGCGAATCTGTGGAAAGAAAAGCGAATGCTTGATTTTTACAGTATTTTGATTATAATCGTAGTCATATCAAATCATGTCGAATTTTGGAGAACAGGATGCGATTGCTGCGAATTTGCTTAATATTGCTGTTGTTGTGCTTTTTGCTGGCGGTGACAGCCTATGCCGATGAAGGTGTATACATAACCGGTCCGGAGACGATTTATCCCAGAGAAGTATTTGAAATCGAGCTTTGGATCGATCGGTCGGATGTGACAAAGATTTCCTTTGAGTACGATGTTGATTGGGAACATCTTGAGGTGCAGGCTATATACCCGGTTGATAAAACCGCATGGCAGTCTGTGCCGGCCATGCGAGGAGATGCTTTTGAACGGCAGAAACCAGGGCGGGGACAGCCAGAAGCTGTGTTTCGGGTACAGCTTCGGCTGAAAACGGTGGATGCAGGTACCCGATTTTGGTGTCATTTGCGCAATGTAGTTTTGTGGGTAGGGGACAACCCCTATCCTGTCGGAGATATTTTGTGGGAACGGACGGCTGCGCAGATCGTTAGCGATGACAACTATTTGTCGGATCTGCGACTTTCGGATTGCGTACTTTCTCCGGAATTTTCTCCCTATCAGCAGAATTACACAGCCACGGTTTCCCATCATGTGGCCCAGGTGTCTGTATTGGCTACAGCCAGAGATGAGGGCGCAAGGGTACAGGTGGATTCACCTGCGTTGGAATATGGAAAAACATCCAATGTAACGGTAACAGTTACGGCAGAGAATGGCTCAGTTAGAGCATACACCATAGCCGTGACCCGTGAGGATGCACCGGATCGGATCCCCAGCGATAACTGCGATTTGCAGAACATGGAAGTGACAGGCTATAAACTTTCACCGGAGTTTCAGCCGGATGTTACGGATTATGTGCTGTGGCTACCTTATGAGACGACCAATGTGGAAATTATTGCTACTCCGGCAGACAGTAAAGCTGCTGTGACAATTGTTGGAAATAAAGGGTTCAAAGCAGGCCAGGATAATCCCATTCTTGTGACCTGCACTGCTGAGGACGGTACACAAAAGCATTACACTATTATAGCCAAGCGGGCAGAACCCTATGTGCCGAAGCCTTCGGAGACTACGGCAATCAGTTCTGTTCCGGCAATGGATGGAACGGTGTACACAGCGGCAGAGAATATACCTACATGGGTGTATGTTGTGGTAGCGGTGGCGGCGGTCACCGGATGTGCCGCGGTGGGCATTTTGGTTACCGATCGGAAGAAATAGCAAATTTCAGGAGAGTGTCACATCAATGTGCGCACAGTTCGCAATGACAGTGTATCTATAAAAAACCGGGTGTGCGAAATGCACACCCGGATATTTTGTGTGAGGATTACTTAAAGTTCAGCTCGTTGAGGGTCTTGCTGCCGTCAGCATTGATGACGGACAGGACACAGCCGACATAGTAGGTTTTATCGTTCCAGTTGCAGGCTGCAATTTCGACAGTAACCTCCTGGCCGGCATACTGCTTCAGGAAGCCGTACTGAGAGCTTGCATTCTGGCAGTACAGACGGACCTTGGTAGTACCGTCAGTCAGATAGATGTTGGTGTAGAACTGCGTTTCTTCTACAACAACGGTGGCCTTCATGGTGTAGACGCTGGTGGTGAAGTCCTTGGTAACATCCAGATTGTAGAAGTCTGCAACACTGATATTGCCCTTAAAGCTGGCGGTGGAGTAGTTGTGAGTGCCGTAGTTGTTGGTCACAACGGTGGCGTTGTTCAGGCAGGTTTGGCCGTGGTAGTTGGTGCCACCCTTGGTATTGATGTGGCGGACACCTTCCAGAACGACCTCCTGGCCGATTTCCAGAGTAGCCATAACATCAGCGGTGGTCTGGACAGCAATGACGCCGGTTTCATCGATGAGATAGAAGCCGGTTTTATTGACCAGGGAAGGACCGACAATGCCCTTAACGGTAACGGTAGTGCCAACCTGAGCGCTGATGGCTTCGGAAACGGTGGGGTACTTCACCTCAACCACAGGAATGTCGACACTGATGGTCACATCCTTGCTGAAGGTTTTGCCGTTATGAGAGCTGGAAACAGTGATGGTGGCGGTGCCGGTCTTCAGGCAGTTCATAACGGTCTTGCCGCCAACAGCCTTGATCTCGATGACGGAGCTGTCGCTGGAAGTGTAGCTGAGTTTGATACCCTTCAGGTTCAGCAGCTCGGAGTCAACGGAGGTCAGCAGCTCCAGAGCGGGGTTGCCGGTGTAGCTGCTGAGGAACTGGCCAACACCGTGATACTTAACGGCGTACTCAGCGGCATTGATGGTGGAAGGATCAAAGCCCTCGTCAATGATCTCGATGGGCAGGAAACGGTAGACGCAGCCGGAGTTGGTGGACTTAGCGTTCAGAATGGTGACGTAAACGGTGCAGATCTTGCCGTCAAAAGCATCCATCCAGTCAAAGTCGCTGCCGTTGCACTGGGTGTAAACGTAGGAGCCGGTGATGCCGTCCAGATCGTCGATGTAGTAATTGGTGAAGCCGTTGCCGGGGACCTTCTTCACCAGAGCGGTGACCTTGAAGATCTGCGTGGTGATGTCCTCGGTAACGGGAGTGTCCATCAGGTCCTTGACAGTGGTAGTGGTGATCCAGCTCTTGTCGTAAGCGTTGTCGGTCTTGCCGTCATTGCTGACCAGAATGGCGCTGTCCAGCTGGTTGCAGCCCTTATAGCCGAAGGTGGCGGCATGATTCTGCTCGTCGCCCAGGATCCACCAGGTCTTTTCCGCACCGATGGTGATCTTGTTGCCGATCTGGACTCTGGCGGCCAGGTCGCTGTCGTAAACGTAAATAGAGCCGGTGTTGTCAACCAGGATGACGCCTGCGGGGATCCTGCCATTGGCGTAGGTGATCCGGGCAACGACACCGGAAACCTTGACCTTAGCGCCCTTTTCGGCGGTTCTGGCCTGAGCAATGGTCATTTCGGTGTAGTCCTTGATGTCAGCAGAGATGTCGGCCTTCTTGAACTCGATCAGGCGGGCGTTCTTGACTTCCTTGTTGCCGTTGTAGTTCTGCAGGGTGCAGTGCAGCAGAACCTCGTCGCCCTTGTAGGGCTTCTCGGTCATGGCAGAGTAGTTGATCGCACCGTCAGCGCTGTAAGTGCCGTAGACAGCGATGGTGCCGGTTTCGTCCTGAATGGTCATGGCGCCGTAGTTGGGATTGTCGATAGAAACAATGGTGCCACGGATGTAGTAACGCTCGGTGGTCAGGTTGCCAGGCTCGCCGCAGAGCTCCAGAGCCTTAGCAATGGTGATGACCTCGTACTGGGGTTCGGAAGGGTCGGTAGGTTGGGTGGGAACAGTAGAGGGGGTGGTGTCGGGGGTATTTGCTTCGGGAGCAGAATCGCAGGCGGCAAACAGGCCAACGACCATTACCAGCGCCAGAAGCATGATGAGCAGTTTTTTCATGTTGATTCCTCACTATGTAATAAATTTCCATTTGGTTTGGATTCTATTCGCAAGTATATCATTATATATATCAATTTTCAACAAAATTTTATGCCTACGAATTAATAAGTACATTTGTGTTTGTGGCGGGGAAACGGGTGTTGACAAGGCGTGATTTGTGTGTTATATTCGTGTTACAAAATTTGAGATTATAACATCGGGTGAACATTATGAACACGATCAGACAGGAGAAGATCCTCCGGGAAATTGAAAAAAACCATGTGGTGACCATTCGACAGCTACAGGCGTTATGTCCGGAGGTATCTGTAATGACCATCCACCGGGACTTAGATGCGCTGGAGGAAACGGGATCCATTGTGAAAGTGCGGGGCGGTGCCCGGTCGGTACATCATGCCGGTGACCCGGGCTATGATGTACGGATGCAGGAGAACAACGCAGGCAAGCTGGTTATGGCGCAAAAGGCCATGGGGCTGATTCAGCAGGGAAGTACGGTGTTTCTGGATGCCAGCACCACCAATTTGATGCTGGCAAGAAGCCTGCCGGACATTAATCTAAACATCTTTACCACCGGTCCGAATATTGCCATTGAACTTTGCAGACTTCATAACCCCAATATAACACTGTGCTGTGGTACTATGAACCGGAAGAACATGGCGCTTTCCGGTCCGAATACACTGGAAATGCTGCAGAAGATCAATATTGATCTGGCATTTATCGGTGTGTCCGGGTGCTCTGCCGAGGCTGGGTTTACCTGCGGCACGGAAAGCGATATGGTGGTTAAGCAGATGGTGATCCGCAAGGCCCGGACCAGTGTGTTGATGTGCGGACGGGAGAAGTTCAGCCGCCTGATGCCGTACACCTTTGCAAGATTCCAGGATGTGGATTATCTGATTTGTGACGGCGCTGTGCCTGAGGCCATCCGGAAGACAGCAGAGGGAACAAAACTGTGTATTTTGTGAGATAAGGAGTATGGTTTTTTCCATACTCCTTATATTTTTTTTACAAATTACAAAAATACTCTTGACGGAAATGTTACGAAATGTTATAACTAACATGTAAAACTATGAACCAAGGAGGAATTATCCATATGGCAACCGCAGTAATCATGCCCAAAGCGGGTATTACCGTGGAAAGCTGCATCATCGGCGAGTGGCAGAAGAAGGTTGGCGATCAGGTGAAGGTCGGCGACATCCTGTTTACTTATGAGACCGATAAGGCAAGCTTCGAATGTGAATCCACCGCAGAGGGCCAATTGCTTGAGATCTTTTTCGGCGAGGGTGACGAAGTTCCCTGCCTCGTGAATGTCTGTGCCATCGGCCAGGCAGGGGAGGACTGCTCCGCACTCCGTGGCGGCAGCGCCGCTGAAGAACCCGTCGCTGCCCCCGCAGCCGCTGCAGCACCTGCTGCTCCCGCTGCTGTGGCCTGCAACACCAAGGCTCAGGCGGTCATCATGCCCAAGGCCGGCATCACCGTGGAAAGCTGCATCATCGGCGAATGGCTGAAGCAGGTCGGTGATCAGATCAAGGTTGGCGACATTCTCTTTACATACGAAACTGACAAGGCTTCCTTTGAGTGCGAGTCCACTGCAGAAGGCGAGCTGCTGGCTATTTTCTATAATGAAGGCGACGAAGTGCCCTGCATGGAAAATGTCTGCGCTGTTGGCCCCCACGGTGAACCCACCGATTGCCTGAAGCCCGGCGCTGTGGTCGAAGTTGTTGCGGTCGCAGCCGCTGTTGCTCCTACCGCCGCTGCTGCAGAAGTTCCTGTTGCTGAGGTCAAGGCCGGCGCTCCCGTGTCTCCCAGAGCTGCCAAGCTGGCCAAGGCTGCCGGTGTGGATGCATCCCTGGCTGCCGGTACCGGCCCCAACGGCCGCATCATCGAGCGGGATGTGCAGAAGCTGATCGCTCAGGGCGTGCCTGCCAAGGCTACTGCCGCTGTGGCTGCTGCTCCCGAGACCGAGTACGAGGATATCAAGTTCAGCGGTATCCGCCGTGCTATTTCCAAGTCCATGCACACCAGCCTGTCCACCATGGCACAGCTGACTCACAACACTTCCTTTGATGCTACCTGCATCCTGAACTACCGCAAGGCTCTGAAGGCTGCAGGCGGTGAGTATGCCGGTATTACTCTGGGTGACATCATTCTGTACGCCGTTTCCCGTACGCTGAAGAATCACCCCGATCTGAACGCCAACATGCTGGATGACAACTCCATCCGCCGCTTCAACCATGTCAACCTGGGTGTGGCTGTGGATACTCCCAGAGGTCTGATGGTTCCCACCATCTTCCACGCAGACGAGATGAGCCTGCTGGAGATCTCCAAGGCTGTCAAGGAGCTGGCTGCTGAGTGCCGCGACGGCGCTATCAACCCCGACAAGCTGTCTGGCGGCAGCTTCACCGTTTCCAACCTGGGCAACCTGGGTGTAGAAAGCTTCACTCCCGTCATCAATCCTCCCCAGACCGGTATTCTGGGTGTTTGCGGCACTACCGACCGCGTTCGCAAGGCTGCTGACGGCTCTATCGAGATCTATCCCGCTATGGGCCTGAGCCTGACCTACGATCACCGTGCTGTGGATGGCACTCCCGCTGCAAGATTCCAGCAGGAGCTGGGCAAGAATCTGGAGCAGTTCACCACACTGCTGGCCAAGTAAGGAGGAAATAGAAAATGCCTAAGAGTTTATTTGTTGATCCTTCTGTGGTCAGAGAGCCCGGTAAGGTGACCTTTAACGACATTCCCGTTAACCAGTATAACAAGACCATTGAAGAAGAGCTGGCCTCCGGTAAGTTTACCAAGGAGGACTTGGTTCGTATCTTCCGGGATATGACCATTCTCCGTGAGTTCGAGACCATGCTGAACCTGATCAAGACCCAGGGCAGCTACAACGGCATCGATCACACCTATCCCGGCCCCGCCCACCTGTCCACCGGCCAGGAAGCTGCCTGTGTCGGTCAGGCTTATCTGCTGGATGAGAACGACTTTGCGTTCGGTTCTCACCGCAGCCACTCCGAAATTCTGGCCAAGGCTCTGTCCACCATCAACAAGATGAGCGACGAGCAGCTGATGAAGGTTATGGAAGAGTTCCTGGACGGCAAGTGCCTGCGCTCCACCCAGAAGCTGGGCGAAGTCAAAGACGTGAAGGAGCTGGCGATCCGCTTCATTCTGTACGGTACTCTGGCTGAGATCTTTGCCCGTGAGACCGGCTTCCACATGGGTATGGGCGGCTCCATGCACGCATTCTTCCTGCCCTTCGGTATTTACCCCAACAATGCAATCGTTGGCGGCAGCGGCACCATTTCCACCGGCGCAGCTCTCTATAAGAAAGTCAACAACAAGAAGGGTATCTGCGTCTGCAACGTTGGTGACGCCGCTATGTCCCGCGGTCCTGTGTGGGAAGCTCTGAACTTCTCCGCTATGGATCAGTATAAGACCTTGTGGGAGAGCCACAACGATGGCATGCCCATTCTGTACAACATCTTCAACAACTCCTACGGCATGGGTGACCAGACCCGTGGCGAGACCATGGGCCAGGGCAATATGTCCCGGATCGCTTCCGGTGTCAGCCCCACCCAGTTCCACGCCGAGACTGTGGACGGCTTCAATCCTCTGGCTGTTATCGACGCCATGGAGCGCAAATTGGAGCTGCTGCGTAACGGCCAGGGCCCCGTGATGCTGGAGACCATTACTTACCGCTTCTCCGGCCACTCCGTGTCCGACCAGAACGCATACCGCACCAAGGAAGAGATCGATGCATGGAAGGAAGTTGACCCCATCATCACCTATCCTGCCAAGCTGATCGCTGCCGGTGTTACTACCCAGGAAGAGATCGACGCCATCCTGAAGGAGACTTCCGAGCGGATGACCATGATCTGCAAGGCTGCTGCTGATCCCGAGATCAGTCCCTACTGCGATTTCCGCAAGGATCCTGCTGTTGTGGAGCGCCTGATGTTCTCCAACCAGAAGGTTGAGAAGTTCGACGACCGTGAGCCCGAGTACACTGTTCCCAAGGAAGAGGCTGAGGGCTACAAGAAGATCAAGGCCAAGGAGCGCAGCCCCATCGGCGCTGACGGCAAGCCCGTTTCCAAGATGAAGCTGTATAACCTCCGTGACGGTCTGTCCGAGGTTATCTGGGATCGTTTCTACGAGGATCCCACTCTGATTGCCTACGGCGAAGACTGCCGTGACTGGGGCGGTGCATTCGCCGTTTACCGTGGCATGATGGATGCTCTGCCTCACTGCCGTCTGTTCAACTCCAACCTGGCAGAAGGCGCTATCGTCGGTACTGCTGTCGGTTACGCTCTGTCCGGCGGCCGCGCTCTGGTGGAGCTGATGTACGCTGACTTCATCGGCTGCGCCGGTGACGAGATCTTCAACCAGATGTCCAAGTGGCAGGCTATGTCTGCCGGTATTCTGAAGATGCCTCTGGTGCTGCGTGTTTCCGTGGGCTCCAAGTACGGTGCTCAGCACAGCCAGGACTGGACCGCTCTGTGTGCCCACATCCCCGGCCTGAAGGTTTGCTTCCCCGCAACTCCCTGGGAGGCTAAGGGCCTGATGGAGACTGCACTGAAGGGCACTGACCCTGTGGTCTTCTTCGAGAGCCAGAGAATTTACGACGTGGGTGAGCAGTTCCATGAGGGCGGCGTGCCTGCTGAGCGTTACGAGATCACCATCGGCGACACCAACAAGGTTCGCGACGGTAAGGATATCACCATCCTGACCATCGGAGCTGCCCTGTACCGCGCTGTGGATGCTGCGAAGACCCTGAGCGAGAAGTATGGCATGGAAGCCGATATCATCAACATCCACTCCCTGGTGCCCCTGGATTACACCAAGATCCTGGAGTCTGTCCGCAAGACCGGTAAGGTCCTGTTGGTATCCGATGCCTGCGCTCGCGGCAGTTATCTGAACGATGTGGCCAAGACCATCACCGAGATGTGCTTCGATGACCTGGATGCACCTCCCATCGTTGTGGGCGCCAAGAACTGGATCACACCTCCTTTCGAGTTCGACGAGTTCTTCTTCCCCCAGGCAAGCTGGATCCTGGATGCCATCAACGAGAAGCTGGTGCCCCTGGAAGGCTACGAAAATGTCAACACCTGCGACGAGGCGGAGCTGATTCGCCGCAGCAAGGCTGGCGTTTAATTATCAATGAACGAAAGAGACCCAACCTCGCGGTTGGGTCTTTTTTTGTAAACTATTGCATATTTTAAGAGAATGTGTTATAGTTAAAATAACTTAAATAGGATAGTGGAGGTGTGTGACAATGAATAGTGAACAGCAGCACTATGCCATATCTTTAGATGGTGGAAAATTGTCTAGCATTCCAAAGGCGGGTGTATGGTTTCTGCTATCCGTATTTCTTATTCCAACATTGATAATGCATGTATGGATTGGACTAGCTATTATTATCTTATATCTTATCCTTTCTCATTGCGTAAAGAAAGAGAATGACCTACATAGTAAAGGATTATTAAAATGGGGTCAATTTTTGTGCGTTTTGGGAATAGAATGTGCGGCCTTGACCATACTGCGGTTTAATGTTATTAAGCCGTTGCTGATATGTATGTTTTGCCTTTTGATTGCTTACGAGTTTATTTTTGCGTTAAAAATCAAACTCAAAATCTATTCTGGAACGGATAAAGCACAAAAGAAAGTGCGTAATGTTCTTACTGCGACGTCCTGTTTGTGTGGATTTTCGATTGGAAGGCTGTTGGCTAGATTTGGAGATACAGATGTGGTGCTGTGGATTATGACTCTTTTGTGTTCCGTTTTGGTCGTAGGATCGATTACAGTCTTTCAGAAAGTTCTCGTCTACAAAATCATTAAAGAATAATGTTCTACACACCTGATAGGCAACGATACAGTCTGTTGCTGCAGAAGGACCGTCCAGGAGGCCGGTCCCTACAACGTTCTTGCGGGAATATGCAATGCGACGGCCGCATTTTTATGGAAAATTTGTAAGAATTTTGTAAAGAAAATACTTGATTTTTGGAATTTGCTGTGCTATAATCACTCAGTCTGAAATCAAGGTGGGTCCTCTGCGGGCGAATATGCGCCGTAAGAACGCCTAATATTTTTAGGAGGACAAGTATTATGGATCTGGTAAAAGCACTGAACAGCCAGTACATGAAGGAAGAGCTGCCCGAAGTTAAGGTCGGCGACACCGTTCGTGTGCATGTTCGCATCAAGGAAGGCTCCCGTGAGCGTATTCAGGTGTTCGAGGGCACTGTCATTGCCAAGAAGCATGGCGGCATCTCTGAGGCCATCACTGTTCGTCGTATCTCCTACGGCGTCGGCTGCGAGAAGGTGTTCCCCCTGCACGCTCCCAACGTTGCTATGATCGAGACCGTCCGCAAGGGTAAGGTTCGTCGTGCAAAGCTGTACTACCTCCGCGACCGTATGGGCAAGGCTGCCAAGGTCAAGGAAAGAGTCTAATCCAAAAAACGAAAAAAAAGAGGGCTTGCCCTCTTTTTTTTTATGCTCTTTTCGTATATAATGGTTGTATTATGGCAGAGTGCACGCTGCACAAGGCCGATTTTGGGATTTTTAATGGGAGCTGACCGTTTTGAATAACAAGGATTACGAAGCTTGGGAACAGCGGCTGGAAGAAGACAAAGAGCCGGTTTCCGAGAATCAAAGGAACAAACCCTCTTGGCAGAAGACTGCGCTGTTGTATCTGCACGATCTGGTATATCTGCTGTCGGCGGCCATTATTGTGCTGCTGCTGTGTTTCCGGGTAGTGGTGGTTTCGGGTACATCCATGAATACCACGCTGCTGGATGGTGATTATCTGCTGCTGCTGAGCAATACCTTTTATCACGATCCCCAGTACGGGGATATTATCGTTGCGGCTAAGGACAGCTTCAAAGACGGTGAGCCTATCGTGAAGCGGGTCATTGCCACGGAAGGGCAGTGGGTGGATATTGATTTTGAAAAGGGTATTGTTTTTGTCAGCGATGACGGCATGACCACCTGGCGGCAGCTGGAGGAGCCCTACACCAATACGCCTACCAATGTACAGGAGGGCGTGCAGTTTCCTCTGTATGTGGAGGAAGGCTGCCTGTTTGTGATGGGTGACAACCGTAACGGCTCCCGGGATAGCCGCAGCCCCGACATTGGGCTTGTAGACAAACGGGAAGTGCTGGGAAAGGTGATATTTCTGTTCCTGCCCGGTACAAACGGTACGGATGTTTACGGACAGCCCAACGAAGAACGGGATTTCGGCAGAATAGGAGTTGTGGATTGATGGATCAGGAAAAGATGAATATCCAATGGTATCCCGGTCACATGACCAAGACCCGGCGACAGATCGAAGCAGATCTAAAGCAGGTGGATGCGGTCTGTGAGATCGTGGATGCCCGGATCCCGATGTCCAGCCGGAATCCGGATATTGACAGCATTTGTGCCGGGAAGCCCCGGATCATAGTGTTGAACCGTATGGATCTTGCTGACCCTGCAGCTACAAAGCGGTGGGCGGCACATTTCCGTAGCAAAGGCTATGCGGTGATCGCCACGGATTGCAAAAGCCGCAAGGGTATTGCTGATTTTGTTCCCGCGGCCCGTACCGCCTGTGCGGAAAAACTGGAGCGGGATGCTGCAAGAGGCATGAATCGTCCTCTGCGGGTAATGGTGGTGGGGATTCCCAATGTGGGTAAGTCCACGTTGATCAATCAGATATCCGGCAGAAAGGGCGCTAAGGCAGAAAACAGACCCGGTGTTACCCGGGGCAAGCAGTGGGTTACGGTGGACAGCGGCTTGCTGCTACTGGACACCCCCGGTATTCTGTGGCCTAAGTTCGAGGACCCGGAGGTTGGCATGATGCTGGCCTACACCGGTGCGGTGAAGGAAGGCGTTATTGATATTGAAGAGCTGGCTTGCCGGCTGATGGAGCTGCTGAACAAGTTCTATCCCCAGACCCTGCTGGAGCGGTACAAGGTGGAAGCGCCTGTAGGTACGCCCGGTTGGGAACTGCTGGAAATGGCAGGCCGCAAGCGGGGATTCCTGATGAGCGGAAACGAAGTGAATCTGGAGCGGATGGCCAAGGTGCTGCTGGATGAGTACCGTGGCGGCAAGCTGGGCAAGTTTACACTGGAAGAGCCGGAGGGACAGTAAATGTCTGAATATAATATGTGGGAGATCGAGGACGGTCTTTACAGCCAGGGGATCGTGCACATCTGCGGTGTGGACGAAGCCGGCAGAGGCCCTTTGGCAGGCCCGGTTTGTGCGGCGGCGGTGATTCTGCCGGCCCATGTGGAGATCCCGGGCTTGAATGACAGCAAAAAGCTGACGGATAAGAAAAGAAGAGAGCTGTTCCCCATCATCAAGGAGCGGGCAATTGCCTATGGCATCGGTCTTGCCAGCCATGAGGAAATTGACCAGATCAATATTCTGCAGGCGACTTTCCTGGCTATGCAGCGAGCCATTGATCAGCTGGAAGGAAAGGCGGAGTTTGCCCTGATTGACGGCAACCGGGAAAAGGATTTTGGTCTTCCGGTGATGACGGTGGTCAAGGGCGACAGCCGCAGTGCCAACATTGCCGCCGCGTCGATTTTGGCAAAGGTCACCAGAGATGATATTCTGGAGGAGCAGGCAAAGCTGTATCCTCAGTACGGATTTGAGATCCACAAGGGTTACGGCACCAAGGCCCATTACGAGGCTTTGCGTACATATGGCCCCAGCCCCATCCACAGAATGACCTTTTTGAAGAAGTTTTATGGGGAAAAATAATCTATCCGGTGCCTGGGGGGAAGCCCTGGCGGCGGAGTATTTGAGAAAGAAGCACTATCAGATCGTAGCGGCAGGTTATCGCAGCCGGTTTGGTGAAATCGATCTGATCGTGAAAAATCGAAAGTATTTGGTGTTCGTGGAGGTCAAGACCCGGAAAAACAGCGAGTTTGCCGGGGCGAGAGAATACGTCGACCGGAACAAGCAGGACAGGATCCGGGTTACTGCGTCGATTTATCTGTCCCAAAATCCCACGAATCTGCAGCCCCGGTTTGATGTGGTAGAAGTGTATGCGCCCCAGGGGGAGCTGACTGAAAAACCGGAAATTATTCACATGGAGGATGCATTTGCATGAGCTTTCCTGTATTTGATCTGCATTGCGATACCGCTTTGGGACTCCTGGGTAAGGAGCTTTGCGGCGGTATCGAACTGAAGAGTAATGATCTGCACATTGACCTGGATCGGGCAAAGACTTTGCCGGGCTATGCCCAGTGCTTTGCCTGCTTTACCACACCCTTTATGGAGCAGTGGTACAAAAAGTCTCCGGTGGAGATTTTTGAGCGGGAAATGGCGATGATCCTGCATCAAATGGAGAAAAATCCGAAAATGATCCGCCAAGTGTATAGCGCTGAGGAGGTTCAGAAGAACCAGGAGAAAGGCATTATGTCCGGTATTCTGACCATTGAAGGTCCTGCCGGTTTCGGCTTTGATCCGGCTCTGTTGGAGGATCTGCAGACCATTGGTTTCCGGATGACGACCCTGGGCTGGAACGAAATGAATGTACTGACCGGCTCTCATAAGACCGGTGGCGGACTGACTGACCAGGGCAGGGAATTTGTAAAGGAAGCACAGCGGGTTGGCATGATGGTGGATGTGAGCCACATCAGCGACGAAGGTTTCTGGGACATTATGGATATCACGGAAAAGCCCATTGTTGCCAGCCACTCCAACAGCCGGGCGGTATGCGACAACAGCCGGAATCTGACGGACGATATGTTCCGTGCTATTTGCCAAAGTGGCGGTGTGGCGGGCTTTAATCAGTGTGCGCCCTTTGTGGGAGAAAAGCCGGATCTGGATACGGTTTGCGATCACATTTTGCACTTCCTGGAACTGGATCCCGAGGGTGAGCATATCGCCCTGGGTGGCGACCTGGACGGCTGTGATGAGCTGCCCGAGGGATTTGACGGCGTGCAAAGCTATCCTGCTATGGCGGCTAAGCTGCTGGAGCGGGGTGTTGATGATACAATCCTGCGCAAAATCTATTGGGAAAATGCATTGGGAGTGATGGAAGTATGTTGTACATAACCACTAGAAACAAACACGATGCCCATACTGCACATAGAACGATCTGTTATGAAAGAGCACCGGACGAGGGCTTGTATGTGCCTTTTAAGATGGTACAGTTGGACCGTAAGCAGGTGATGGAACTGGGGCAGATGAGCTTCGGTCAATGTGTGGCCGAAACGCTGAATCAGTTTTTCTCCTGTAACATTACCGGCTGGGATGTGGAGTTCTGCATCGGACGGTATCCTGTCAAAATCGAGGACGTGGGACACCGGATTCTGGCGGCACAGACCTGGCACAACCTGGTGGCGGACTATGCCTGGGCGGAGAAGAGCCTGGCAGAATATATCTGCGGAAGCAGTATGCCCCAGCAGGGCGCTACCGGCTGGGTGAAGATCGCCATTCGCATTGCGTTTCTGACAGGCGTTTTCGCAGAGCTGATCCGCAAGGGTGTAGCAGATCCTGACCGTCCGGTGGATGTAGCAGTACCTACAGGGGATTTCTCCGTTCCTATGAGTGTTTGGTACGCCCGGCAGATGGGTCTGCCCATTGCGAATATCATCTGCAGCAGTGAAGAGAATGACTGCGTTTGGGATCTGCTGCATATGGGCGCGGTTAAGACCGATGAGCCTATACCCGAGCAGTTGGAGCGGTTGATTTGCGGTGCTTTGGGTCAGGAGGAATGTGTCCGGTTTGCCCAGATTTGCGCCATGCAGGAAGAATACAGCCTGCTGGGAATTGATGTGGAGAAGCTGCGCAAGGGTATGTTCGCTGCGGTGGTCAGCAATGACCGGATGGTAAGCACCATTCCCAGCGTTTACAGAACCAGGGATTACATTCTGGGCCCTGCTGCCGCTTTTGCATACAGCGGTCTGCTGGATTACCGCGCAAAGACCGGCGAAAGCCGTACGGCTGTGCTGCTGGCGGAACGCAGCCCTATGTGTGACTGTGATTTTGTGGCCCGGGTCATGAACATGACAGTTCCGGAACTGAGAGCAAAAATGAAGTAAAGGAGAAATGGACATGGCGCTTTACGCCATTGGCGATCTGCATCTTTGCCTGGGCGTGGAAAAGCCCATGGACATTTTTGGCGGCGCCTGGGTTGGATACATGGAAAAGCTGAGAGAGGGCTTGTCTGTGATCCGACCTGAGGATACAACGGTGCTTTTGGGCGACCTCAGCTGGGCGCTGGGCCTTGAGAGCGCCAAGGCGGATTTTGCCTGGATCAATGAGATTCCCGGTAAGAAGATCATTCTGAAGGGAAATCACGATTACTGGTGGAGTACTGCCGCTAAGTTTTATAAATTTTGCGAAGCAAACGGCTTTTCCGATATGTTCATCCTGAACAACAACCATTTTGAGTACGAGGGCTTTGCGATCTGCGGTACCCGGGGTTGGTTCTTTGAGGAAGAGAAGAGCGGGGAACATGACGAAAAGGTATTCCGCAGGGAGCTTATGCGGCTGGAGGCTTCGCTGAAATCCGCAGGTGAGTTGCCCAAAATGGTATTTCTGCATTATCCGCCTCGGTATAAGGGCTACGAATGTCCGGAGATTTTGGCGATGCTGGAGCAGTACGGAGTTTCAAGGTGCTTCTACGGCCATTTGCACGGGGCCAGCCATGGCTTGGCCATGGAAGGGCTTTGGGATGGCGTAGATTTCCGGCTGGTGGCAGCAGATAAGCTGAATTTTCAGCCCTTCAAAGTATTACCATAAGAGAGCAGCATCGCATTTGCGATGCTGTTTTTTCTTGACAAAAACGATACTTCGTGATACGATGTATTACACGATAGGAGGTATAGCATGGATGTTCAATTGAAGCGCGGCCTTTTGGATGTGTGCGTATTGGCGGCCATTAAAAATGAGGATTCCTACGGCTACAAGATCATAAAAGACATGAAACCCTATATCGAGCTTTCTGAATCTACGCTGTACACCATTCTGAAACGGTTGGAATTGTCTGAAATGCTGACGGTGCGAACTGTGGAGCATGGGGGAAGATTGCGGAAGTATTACCATATTACCGGTAACGGTTTGAAACGCATAGAAGAATTTAAGGATGAATGGGAAGAGATTCTTTCCATATATCGGTTTGTGATGAGGGAGGTTGAGGGCTGTGACAAAACTTAAATTTCTCTTGACATTGAATGAAAAGCTAGCAAATTATCCCCAGGCGGAAGTGGAAGAGCAACTGAGTTTTTACAGTGAAATGATTGAAGATAGAATGGAAGAAGGCTTGACGGAAGAAGAAGCCGTATCGGCAATTGGTCCTGTAGACGAGATTGCTGCGCAGATCGCAGCGGAGCTTTCTCCTGAAAAAAAGGAGCAGAGAAGCAAGAAGCCCAAGCAGCGATTGAAGATCTGGGAAATTGTGTTGCTGGTACTGGGTTCGCCTGTTTGGCTATCCCTGCTGGTGGCGGCCTTTGCGTTGGTTATTTCCCTGTATGTATCGCTGTGGTCGGTGGTGATTTCCCTGTGGGCGGTGTTTGCATCCTTTGTGATTTCTATGCCGGCAGCTATTGCCCTCGGTGTTGGTGTTTCTGTGGGTGGATTTATCTATTCCGGAATTGCGACGGTTGCTGCAGGTTTGGTCTTAGGCGGATTGAGCGTATTTCTGTTCTTCGGCTGTAAGGCGGCAACGAAAGGCACTGCGGTGTTGACAAAGATAATGGTAGTTTGGCTTAAGAAGTGCTTTGTGAAAAAGGAGGAAGAAAAATGAGCAAGCGTACAAAAGTATGGTTGTGGATTGCAGCAGCGGTTATCACTGTCGGATGTATTGCGTTCTGTGCGGTGATGACTGTATTGGATTGGGATTTTTCTAAATTATCCCTCGCGAAATATGAAACAAGAACTTATGAGATCGAGGAAGAATTTGAGAATGTCTTTGTGAACACCAATGCGACAAATGTTGTGTTTTTGCCGTCTTCGAACGGTAAAACCAAGGTAGTATGTCATGAACGGGAGCAGATCCGCCATGATGTTCAGATTCAAGATGGGACGCTTGTAATTCTTGAGAGTGATGCGGAAAATTGGACGAACTTTGCGGTTGATAAATCGAAAATCACCGTATATTTGCCGAAGGACACATGTAAGAAGATTACAGCGCGGGTAAGCACCGGCGATATTCATTGTTCTGTTGCTTGTAGTGATATGCTTGAATTGTATACAAAAACGGGAAATGTCCATGTTGAGAACATATCTTCCGGACCTATGAATCTGTTGGTCAGCACGGGAAAAATCACCATTGTAGATGTTGACAGTGGTGAATATGGTGTATCTGCCAGAGTTACCACTGGTGAGGTTCATATAACCGATCTGAAATGCAGAAACTTTATGTCCAGAAGCAATACAGGTGATACTACTTTGGACAATGTGATTGCTTCCGAAAAAATTACCATTGAGCGGACGACCGGTGATGTGAATCTCAATGGCTGTGATGCCAACGAGATCGATGTAAAAACCGATACAGGTGATATTACGATGAGTTTGCTGTCCGGAAAGGTATTCACTGCCAAGAGCAATACAGGTAAGGTAGAGGTGCCGGATTCTATTGCAGATGGTGGAACTTGTACGGTAACAACACGAACGGGAAATATTCAAATCACCATTGCGAATGATTAATTTAAGGGCCGGAGGGTGGTTGCACCTTCCGGTTTTTCTGTAGGGAAATGCGCAGAAATTTGGCGGTTTTTGCAGAAGTAGGGGAGGAAAAGCGGCCTAACCCGTGAAAAATAGAAAAAATCGAAAAAATAATAAAAAAAGTGTGGACATTTCGGGCTTTCTTTGATAAAATACTACGGCTGTAAATATAAAAATAAAATGGCTCAACTATGGGCCTATATGGAGGAAAACACCATGAACGTAAAGAATATTGAAAAGAAGGGCAACGAGACCACCATCGTTGTCGAGATCGACAAGGAACTGATGGAGAAGGGCGTCAATGCCGCATACCTGAAGCAGCGCAAGAACATTATGCTGCCCGGCTTCCGTAAGGGCAAAGCTCCCCGGAAGATGATCGAGTCCATGTACGGCGCCCATGTCTTCTACGAAGACGGCCTGGAAGAGATCTTCCCTGAGATTTACCAGTTTGCTGTTATCGACCAGGGTGTCAAGGCCGTGGGCCGTCCCAGCCTGACTGATATGGACATCAGCGAGGATAACATCGTTACCCTGACTCTGACCACCGAGGTTTACCCTGAGGTCACTCTGGGCGACTACAAGGGCCTGGAAATTGAGAAGGCTGAGGCTTCTGTAACTGACGAGCAGGTTGCTGCCGAGCTGGACCGCATGGCTCAGAATGTTGCTTCCACCGAGACTGTGGAGCGTGCCGCTGAGATGGGCGACACCGCAAACATTGACTTCGAGGGCTTCCTGGATGGCACTCCCTTCGACGGCGGCAAGGGCGAAAACCACGACCTGAAGCTGGGCTCCAACTCCTTTGTTCCCGGTTTTGAGGAGCAGGTCGTTGGTATGGTTGCCGGCGAGGAGAAGGACATCGACATCACCTTCCCCGAGGATTACCACGCTGAGCTGGCCGGCAAGGCTGTTGTCTTCCATGTGAAGTGCAACAAGGTGACCACCACCAATGTGCCCGAGCTGGACGACGAGTTTGCTAAGGACGTTTCTGAGTTCGACACTCTGGAAGAGCTGAAGGCCGATATCCGTGCTAAGGCTCTGGAGAGCGCTGAAAAGCAGATCAACAATGCGTTCGAGCAGGCTGCTGTTGAGAAGGCTGCTGAGAACACCACCGTCGACATGCCCAAGGGCCTGATCGAGTCCGAGCTGGACAACCAGATGGAGCGTTTTGCATACCAGCTGCAGATGAGCGGCTACTCCGTGGAGCAGTACGCTAAGATGATGGGCGGCGACATGGCTACCATGCGCAATGCTTTCCGTCCCGCTGCCGAGAAGCAGGCTAAGATCAACGTGACTCTGGAGAAGATTATCGAGGTCGAGGGCATTACCGTTTCCGACGAGGAGCTGGAGGCCGAGTTCGCTTCCCTGGCTGAGCAGTACGGCCTGGAGCTGGACAAGATCAAGACTATGGTTCCCTCCGAGGAGGTCCTGGCCAACCTGAAGAACCGCAAGGCTGTGAAGGTTATTGTTGACAGCGCTGTTGCTGTTGCTCCCAAGGCTGAGTAAAATACCGGAATAACCCGGTTATTTAATGGTTAGAATGTTTCGAAGGACCTGAAAGGAGACATGACCATGAGTTTTATTCCTTATGTTGTTGAGCAGACCAGCCGTGGTGAGCGCAGCTACGATATTTTCTCCCGTCTGCTGAACGATCGCATCATTTTCCTGTCCGAGGAAGTCAATGACACCACCGCCAGCCTGGTAGTGGCTCAGCTGCTGTACCTGGAAGCCCAGGATCCGGACAAGGATATTCAGTTTTATATCAACAGCCCCGGTGGCAGCGTCACCGCAGGTATGGCGATCTATGACACCATGCAGTACATCAAGTGCGATGTGGCCACCATTTGCGTGGGCATGGCTGCTTCCATGGGCGCATTCCTGCTCAGCGCGGGCACCAAGGGCAAGCGTATGGCTCTGCCCAATGCGGAGATCATGATCCATCAGCCTTCTGCCGGCACCCAGGGTCAGATCACCGATATGGCCATCCACATGAAGCGTCTGCAGACTATCAAGGAGCGGATGAACAAGATCCTGGCCGAAAATACCGGCAAGAGCGTGGAAGAAGTCACCGCCGCTTGTGAGCGGGATAACTTCATGACCGCTCAGGAAGCTTTGGAATTTGGCCTGGTTGACCGGGTTCTGGAGCGCCACTGATTCTGATAGGAAAGGCGACCGAAGTTCATGGCAAAAAAAGATGAACAGAGCATCCGCTGCAGCTTCTGCGGCAAACGCGAGACTCAGGTGGAGCGGTTGATCGCCGGTCCCGGAGTGTTCATTTGCAGCGAGTGTGTGCAGGCCTGCAGCGAATTGCTGGGAGATGAGATCCAGGTGGATCATCGGGGCAAGCTCCGTGAGCCCGAGCATCTTCCTACCCCTGCGGAGATCAAAACCTTCATGGACGGCTATATTGTCGGCCAGGAGGAAGCAAAGATCGCACTGAGTGTGGCGGTCTACAATCACTATAAAAGAATCTATCTGGCTACGGACTCCGACGTGGAGCTGCAGAAGAGCAACATTCTGCTCATCGGTCCCACCGGCAGCGGCAAGACCCTCTTTGCCCAGACCCTAGCCAAGATTCTGAATGTTCCCTTCGCCATCGCCGATGCGACCACATTGACCGAAGCCGGTTATGTGGGCGACGATGTGGAAAATATCTTGCTGCGGCTGTTGCAGGCAGCTAATTTCGATATTGACCTTGCCGAGCACGGCATTATCTATATCGATGAAATGGATAAGATCGCCCGTAAGAGCGAAAATACCTCCATCACCCGGGATGTTTCCGGTGAGGGTGTTCAGCAGGCACTGCTGAAGATCCTGGAGGGCACGGTTGCCAGTGTGCCGCCCCAGGGTGGCCGGAAGCATCCTCAGCAGGAAATGATCCAGGTGGATACCTCCAACATTCTGTTTATTTGCGGCGGTGCTTTTGACGGTCTGGATAAGATCATTGAAAGCCGCACTGATCGGTCTGCCATCGGTTTTGATGCTCCGGTACAGAGCAAAAGTAAGCGAGATGTGGGCAAGCTGCTTGCCCAGGTGGAGCCTCACGATCTATTAAAGTTCGGCATAATTCCCGAGCTGGTGGGTCGTTTGCCGGTGATCACTTGTCTGCAATCTCTGACCCAGGAAGATCTGGTGAAGATCCTGACCGAGCCGAAAAATGCCCTGTCCAAGCAGTATCAGAAGCTGCTGGAACTGGACAATGTGGAGTTGGAAATCCAGCCCCAGGCTCTTCAGGAGGTTGCCAAGAAGGCTTTGGATCGGCAAATCGGTGCGAGAGGACTGCGGGCGATCATGGAAAGTGTCATGACCAAGATCATGTACACCATTCCCTCTGATTTGTCCATAAAGAAGGTTGTCATTACCCGGGAAGCGATCCTGGGCGGTGAGCCGAAGATCCTGCGAGATCCGAAGAATCCTCGGGTCCAGCCGGAAAAAAACAAGTAACAATGGGAAGGGGGTAGCATTCTACCCCCTTTGCTTGTTATAAAAGGAGAACCCCTATGAGTGAATTGATTACAGTTGGCAAAATGCCGATTTTGGCTTTGCGTGGCCTGGCGGTGTTTCCGGATCAGACCGTCCACTTTGAAGTAGGACGGATCAAGTCTGTTTTGGCACTGGAAGAGGCCATGAAGGGCGATCAGAATCTGCTGCTGATCCCCCAAAAGGACATCGCAAACGATGATCCGGACTTTTCTGATCTGTACCCCATGGGTACGGTGGCCAAGATCAAGCAGATTTTGAAGTCTCCCAATGATACCATCCGTGTTTTGGTCACCGGTTTGTACCGGGCACGGATCCAGGAGGGCTTGCAGAAGGAGCCTTTCCTTGCCGGTACGGTGATTTCTGTGCCGGAAACCGAGGTGACGGAAAATCTGCGCAGCCGGGCGCTGCGCCGGGAGGCAAATGCCCTGTACGGCGCCTATGTGGAGATGACAGAGCATTCTGCACAGGCGGTGCAGCTGCGGATGCTGGCATCGGACAGCTGCGGATTTGTGGCAGACAGCATTGGTCAGAATTCCGGTTTTGATTACAAGGATAAGGTCAGCCTTTTGCGGCAGCTGAATCCTGTAAGGCGGCTGGAAAACGCTGTGCGGCTGCTGCGGCAGGAAACGGAAATGCTGCGCTTAGAGTCCGATATCCAGGAGAAGACTCGTTTCAATATCGACCGGCATCAGAAGGATTACTACCTGCGGGAGCAGATGAAGGTGATCCAGGATGAGCTGGGCGAGGATGACCAGTCAGAATTTGCCCAGTATGAAAAGGGAATTCTGCTGTTGAATCTGCCGGAGGAACAGGAAACGAAGCTGCTCAAGGATCTGGATCGGCTGAAGAAGCAGCCTTTTGGATCTTCTGAGGGTGCGGTGCTGCGGAATTATCTGGATACGGTTTTGGAGCTGCCCTGGAACAGCAAGACCAAGGAACGCATTGATGTGGAGGCTGCCCGGAAGATCCTGGAGAAGGATCATTTCGGCCTGGAAAAGGTGAAGCAGCGGATTTTGGAAACCATCGCGGTCCGGCAGATGGCCCCCCAGATGCCACCCCAGATCATTTGTCTGGTTGGCCCTCCCGGTGTAGGTAAGACCTCTATTGCGTACTCCGTTGCCAGGGCGCTGAACCGGAAAATGGCGCGGATCGCTTTGGGTGGTGTTCACGATGAGGCGGATATCCGCGGCCACAGAAAGACCTATGTTGGTGCCATGCCCGGTCGTATTTTGTCGGCAATGATTCAGGCGGGCAGCAGCAATCCGCTGCTTCTGCTGGACGAAGTGGACAAGATGGGCTCTGACTACCGGGGCGATCCCAGTGCGGCGCTGCTGGAGGTGCTGGATGCAGAGCAGAACAAGACCTATCGGGATCACTATCTGGAGCTGCCGTATGATTTGTCTGAGGTGATGTTTATCACCACGGCAAATACGTTGGATACTGTGTCCAGACCCCTGCTCGACCGCATGGAGGTCATTGAGCTGGGCTCTTACACTGACGAAGAAAAGCTGCGGATTGCGGTGGATCATTTGCTGCCCAAGCAGATGAAAAAGCACGGGCTGAAGAAGTCTCTGCTGAAGGTATCCGAGGATGCGGTTCGTGAGATGATCACCTGCTACACCCGGGAGTCCGGTGTACGGCAACTGGAGCGTTGCCTGGCGGAAATTTGCCGGAAGGCGGATATGCGGCTGCTGGGCGGTGAAAAGCGAATTGCGGTCAATGGCGGCAATTTGACGGAGTTCCTGGGGGTACGGAAGTATCTGCCGGATCGGCTGGCTGCTGCGGATCAGATCGGTTTGGTTACCGGCCTGGCCTGGACATCTGTCGGTGGCGAGGTATTGGAGGTTGAAGTCAATGTGATGGATGGCTCCGGCAAGCTGGAGCTGACCGGTAATTTGGGCGATGTGATGAAGGAATCTGCCCATGCGGCCTTGAGCTATATCCGTGCGAATGCCAAGGCTCTTGGCGTTGCGGAGGATTTCTACAAGACCAAGGACATCCATGTGCATTTCCCCGAGGGCGCTGTGCCGAAGGATGGCCCTTCTGCCGGTGTGACAGTTTGCACCGCGATGGTCAGCGCACTGACCGGTGTGCCGGTACGGCGGGATGTGGCAATGACCGGTGAAATTTCTATCCGGGGTCGGGTGCTGCCTATTGGCGGCTTGAAGGAAAAGACCATGGCCGCTTTACGGCACGGTGTCCGGACGGTGATCATCCCAAGCCAGAACGAACGGGATCTGGAACTGATCGATCAGACCGTTCGCAAGTCCCTGAATTTCATCACTGCACAAACCGTGGATACGGTGCTGGAAGCAGCGTTGATTCCCACTACTGCTGCGGCGCATCCCGGCTTACTGGGAAGTCTGCCGGAAGATGTGCAGGGAAGACATAAGAAGCCGGGAATCCGGCAGTGAGGTGCCTATGAACTTACAGAAAGCAGAGTTTCTGACCTCTGCGGCCAATCCCAAGAATTTCCCGGGAAATCGGCTGCCGGAGATTGCTTTTGCAGGCAAATCCAATGTGGGCAAGTCCTCGGTCATTAACCGGCTGCTGCAGCGGAAGAATTTTGCAAGAGTCGGCGATAAGCCTGGAAAAACCATCCATGTCAACTACTTTACGGTGGACAGCAAGTGCTATTTTGTGGATCTGCCGGGCTATGGCTACGCCAAGGTTTCTCAGTCTGAGCGTGACCGTTGGAGCAAATTGATGGAGGATTATTTTGCTGCCGGGCGAATCGATCTGGGTATTCTGATCGTGGATTACCGGCATCCGCCTACGAACAACGACATTACCATGGCTCGCTGGTTTATGGACAGCGGCTGCCGGTTTGTGGTTGTGGCCAACAAGATGGATAAGCTGAAAAAGAGTGAGCTGGAGCCGAATTTGGCTACCATTCGCCAGGATCTGGAACTGCCGGAAGACTGTCCGGTGATTCCGTTCTCTGCGGAGAAGGGAAATGGCAGGGAAGAGCTGCTGCGGCACATTTTGAGCGTTGTGAAGGAATAATATCTATGTGCCGCCCCTTTGGGCGGCACGACACATATGGGGATTGATATGAAAACAACATCGGTCAGTATTGAAAATCTCTGCGTACCTTGTCATTGTGGATGCAGACATTGCTTGTTATCATCTCAGCACTGTTCCACGGGTGTAGATTATGCCAGAAGCAAGGCGTTTGCTGACAAATTTTATAGTTGGCTGAGAAAAGAACGGCCGGAACTGGGTGGACTTTTCTATGTGGGTTACTGCAACGAGTTTTCTCAGCTTGGTGAGCATATTGCTTTTGTCAGAAAGCACGCTCCATGGTATGATTTCTTGCAATTTAATGGATTGAAGATGCGATCCGAGGAAGAGATAGGTTTGCTGCTACAACAGATCAAGAGCTGGGGAATTCGTCTCATCGATCTGTCCTTCTATGGACTGCGGGAATATCACGACCGCTTTGCAGGAAGAAAAGGGGATTTTGCATATCTCCTCCGCATTCTGCACAAAGCCAATGAAACGGGATTGCCGGTATCTGTCAGCGTAGCATTAACCGAAGAAAATGCAGACCAAATGGAAAGCCTGTTTGAACTGCTTTCACAGTATCTGATAAAAAGTTATTCTGTATTTTTACCGCACGACAAGGGCAGGGGAGCGGCAATGGCTCACCTGCGGCTGACAAGACAGACATATGACCGTCTGCCCGGAATTGTAAAGCATAACTTTATGCGTGTCCCCCACAGAACAGAGGCAGAATGGCTTGCCCTTGGATTGCTCCCGGAAGCGGAAAGCCGGTCTTTGACGCTGGCACTGATGCCGGATAATATTGATCGGTTGGAAGCAATGGAGCCTGCCGAGATTATTCGTGAGTTGGAGGAGATGGATGATGCCTACTATGCGGCCATTCCTTCCGTGGCGCAGCTTGCTAATACTTATGGAAGAAAGGACAATCAACAATTGTTCCGCTATCGTGATCTGGTTTTGCAATGGCAGAAACGCTATCTGAGTGAGCATCCTGTCAATGTGCATGATATGAATGAGGAGCGACACAGTTTTAGCATACGGACATATCCAAACATATAAAAAAGTCCACAGCCTTAGGTTAATGGCTGTGGACATTTTAGTATGACAATCCCTCAGTCACGCTGATCGCGTAACAGCTCCCTTTACACAAGGGAGCCATTTGGGTACCGCTTATTCGCCGGCCTTGATCTGCTTCAGAGCGGTAGCCAGCTGGTCGGGGCAAGAGGTGGGCTTACCGCCGCAGGAGATGCCCTCCAGCCGTGCAATGACCGCGTCAACATCCATGCCTTCGACGAGGGCGCCGATGCCCTTCAGGTTGCCGTTGCAGCCGCCGATGTACTGGACATTCTTCAGCTTGCCGTCCTCGATTTCAAACAGGATGCTCCGGGAGCAGGTGCCTTTGGTTGTGTATTCGTACTGCATAATGATATGTTCCTTTCCTTATTTGGTTATGTCAGCGATTTGGGCGCCGATCAGGTCTGCCAGGGCTTGGGGATCCAGGATCATCTGGTGCCCTCGTTCACCGGCGGATACGGCGATCTCATCGCAGAGTATGCAAATTTCGTCAATATGGGTGGGGTATTTCTTTTTCATGCCTACGGGGCTGCAGCCGCCACGGATATACCCGGTCAGACCTAACAGCTCCTTAACAGCTACCATTTCCATGTTCTTATCGCCGGCAGCTTTGGCGGCCTTTTTTAGGTCCAGCTCACAGCACACGGGAATGCAGAAAACATGGATGCCGGTGCGCTCGCCCCGGGCGACCAGGGTCTTGAACACCTGCTCTTCAGGCATTTGCATGGCGTGGGCGGCGTGGGTGCCTTTTAAGTCATTTTCGTCAAATTCGTAAAATGCCTCCCGGCAGGGGATGCCGGCTTGCTCGATCAGGCGGACTGCATTTGTTTTGTTTGCCATAGTATCACCAATACCATTATACGACGGCTGTCAACACCTGTGAGCATGATGAATCGAAAGTTGACATATTACCGTTAAGCGTGTATAATAATTAGGATTATGGGGTTTTATAACTATTACTCAGAAACGCCTATTGGCGATTCATACCGAAAGGAATCAAGGTTTATGATTAAAAACAGTATTGACGGCATGATGAAATACCGATTCCTGCTGTCACAGCTTGTGAGCCGGGATTTTAAGACGCGGTATAAACGCAGTATTTTGGGTGTGCTTTGGAGCATGCTCAACCCGCTGTTAACAATGTCGGTACAGTATATCGTGTTTGCGAACATTTTTAAGTGGGATGTGGATAATTACGCAGTGTATTTGTTGATCGGTACGGTGACGTTTAACTTCTTCTCTGAGGCAACGCAGGCTGCGTTGACCTCCATTACCGGCAGCGCTTCCCTGATTACAAAGGTTTATATACCGACTTATGTGTTCCCAGTGGCAAAGGTGCTGTCATCTTGTATCAACCTTTGCTTCTCCACGCTTGCACTGTATTTGATCATCTTCATTCAGGGACTGCAGCTGAACCCCTATCATCTGCTGATCCCAGTGATGTATGTGATGCTCATCGGTTTTGCGATCGGTATTGGATTGATCCTGTCCTCCCTGATGGTTTATTTCCGGGATACGCAATTTTTGTACGGTGTGGTGATCGTCCTGTGGATGTATTTGACACCGCTGTTCTATCCTGTGGAGATCATTCCGGCTGAGTGGATGGGAATTTACAGCTTGAATCCGATGTTCCAGTATGTGACCTTCTTCCGCACGCTTGTGCTGGAGGGCGCGCTGCCTTCGCTGCAATGCTTTGGTTTCTGCTTTGGCTATTGCGTGAGCTTCCTGCTGATTGGCTATGCTGTATTCCGTAAGCTCAAGCGCAATTTTATTCTGTATATCTGAGGTGGCAGTATGTCAGATATTATGATTGATATTCAGGAAGCTACAATGGACTTCCATGTGGATCACGAAAATACCAATAGCTTTAAGGAATTTTTCGTGAATCTGTTAAAGGGTAAACTCCACTACGATCACTTCCGTGCGGTAGACAATGTCAGCATCCAGATCAAGCGGGGTGAGGTCTGCGGTATCATTGGCAGAAACGGTGCAGGTAAGTCCACATTGCTGAAGATGATCGCCGGTGTTCTGAAACCTACAGGCGGTAAGATCGACATTTACGGCAATATTGCGCCCATGCTGGAGTTGGGTGCTGGTTTTGACCAGGATTTGACAGCCAGAGAGAATATCTATCTCAATGGCGCAATCTTAGGATACAGCAAGGCCTTTTTGGACAGCAAATTTGATGATATCGTTAAGTTCTCTGAGCTGGAGCGGTTCATTGATCAGCCCGTGCGTACCTTTTCTTCCGGTATGATGATGCGTCTTGCTTTCTCTATCGCTACACAGATCGATCCGGAGATCCTGATCGTTGACGAGATCCTATCCGTTGGTGACAGTCATTTTCGCCAGAAAAGTGAAACCCGGATGCGGGAAATGATGAGCGGCGGCACGACAGTGCTGATGGTGTCCCATGTGTTGGGTCAGATTCGCAGCATGTGCGACCGAGTCGTCTGGCTGGATCATGGCAGAGTGGTGATGGACGGCGACCCCCAGATGGTTTGCGATGCCTATGAGGGCCTAATCGATTTTGATAATGCGCCTAAGTTCGAGATCGGCTGCCATAAGGATGATATTCAGCGGATCACTATGTATCCGGACAACTGGCTGCCTCCGGAGGGCTCTTATAAGATCAAAACCGGTCCTATGGGATTGGTGTCCGGCTCGCTGCTGTGTCCTTTCAATGATCTGACAGGCAACGAGAAAGTAAGGATCACCCTGGATTGTAACGGTGATGAAGACCCGATTGTGATTGCCATCCAGGAAGAGCATACAAGCTTTGAGATCCAGGGCAAGCCAGATACCATTGTAACGGTATATATTAACAGCAATTTCTCCCGGTCTCCGGGTAACGATGTAAGAAAGCTATCTGTCCTCTTGGAGGACACCGACGGTAATTAATGGCCGTAAAATGCTGCAACTTCAGCGTGTTGCAGATCCTCAGAAAGGAGAACGCTGATGGCAATACTAGATAAAAACTCACTTTTTGATGTAGATAAGCAGAAAGTGGAAACGGAGCAGACCCTTCGCCAGCGCTTAGAATATGCGGAGGAAGAATGTGAGCGCTTGCAGAAGGCGCTTGCGGCAGAGGAAGCGAAATATGAGCAGTTAAGCCACGAACTGGCAAGCTGCGAGGCAGAAAATAAGCAGCTGCGGGATAAGGAAAATGCGCTGCTTGTGGAGGTCCAGGGGTTGCGCAATAGCCGCACCTGGAAGATAGGCCGGATTTTTACCGGTACTGCACGATTCTTTGTGCCGATTGGTAGCAAGCGCGCTTTGGCGCTGCGGTTGCTCTGGTCCATGGTCAGACATCCGGTTAAGTTTCTCAAGAGCCTTTCTTTCCGGAAATTCAAGAAATTTTTCCGTTTGTTGAGAAAAGGCAATATTGAGGGAATTAAGCTGCTGATTCATAGCAACATTACCGGCGAGCCTGCACCGTCGACCATTGATGTGATTGTGCCGCAGATCGTTCCGGTGGAACTGGACAGAAAGAAAGCCCAAAAGGATTACCCTGTGGTGCAGGTGCCCCAATGGGATGATCCCAAGGTTTCAATCGTGATTCCGGTATACAATCAGTTTGAGTATACCTATCACTGTGTTTGTTCCATCGTTCGCAACAGCGGCGATATTTCCTATGAGATCATTATCGCCAACGACTGTTCTACGGATCTCACCCAAAAAATTGAGGAGATCCTGCCCGGCGTTACCTGCGTAACCAATGCGGAGAATCTGCGTTTTCTGCGCAACTGCAACCATGCAGCCCAGTATGCCAAGGGGCAGTATGTTTTGTTCCTGAACAATGACACCCAGGTACAGCCGGATTGGCTGGAGCCCCTGGTGACATTGATCGAAAGCGCAGACGATATCGGCATGGTGGGTTCTAAGCTCATCTATCCCGACGGATTGCTGCAGGAGGCAGGTGGTATACTGTGGAAAGACGGTTCTGCCTGGAATTTCGGAAATCGGCAAAATCCTGCATTGCCCCAATTTAACTATGTGAAGCAAGTCGACTATATCTCCGGTGCGGCCATCATGCTCAGCCGTGCTTTGTGGGAGCAGATCGGCGGCTTTGACGATGATTTTGCCCCTGCTTATTGCGAAGACAGCGACCTGGCGTTTACGGTACGCAAATTGGGTTACCGGGTCATGTATCAGCCGAAGTCTGTGGTAGTGCATTTTGAGGGTGTTTCCAACGGCACAGATACCAGTTCCGGTCAGAAACAGTACCAGGTGGTCAATGCCAAAAAATTCCGTGAGAAGTGGGCGGAGGAACTGCAGAAGCATCCCGAGAACGGTGAAAATGTGTTCCAGGCTCGGGATTATTCCTACAACAAGAAAACTCTGCTGATGATCGATCACTATGTACCGCATTTTGATCGGGATGCAGGAAGCCGGACGGTTTACCAGTATCTGCGTCTTTTTGTCCAGGCGGGCTTTAATGTTAAGTTTATTGGCGACAATTTCTATCAGCACGAGCCTTACACCACGGCATTGCAGCAGTTGGGGATTGAGGTTCTCTACGGTGCTCAGTATGCCAAGAGCTGGAAGGACTGGGTCAGAGAAAATGGGGAGCATATCGACTATGTGTTCCTGAATCGGCCTCACATTGCGCCGAAGTACTTGGATTTCCTACGCCAGAACACCAAGGCAAAGATCGTATATTACGGTCACGACCTGGCATTCCTGCGGGAAATGCGGGAATTTGAGATTACCGGCGATTTGTCCCTGAAGGATTCTGCTGCGGATTGGAAGAACAAGGAACTGTCCCTGATGAGCAAGGCGGATATGGCCTATTATCCTTCTTACGTGGAAGTGGATGAGGTTCATAGCATTGATCCGAAGATCCAAGTTAAGGCGATTCCTGCCTACATTTTTGACAATGTCACTTGGGACGGCTATGATTTTGATAGCCGTAAGGACATTATGTTCATTGGCGGCTTCAGCCATAGGCCCAATGTGGATGCGGTGAAGTGGATCGCAGAAGAGATCCTACCGGAGCTTTTGAAGTATCTGCCGGATGTGAAGATCCACATCCTGGGTTCTAACGCCCCCAAGGAGATTCTGTCACTGGAAAATGACCATCTGATCATGGAAGGTTTTGTGACGGATGAACAGTTGGAATGGTTCTATCGGAACTCCCGGATTTCTCTGGTGCCATTGCGCTATGGTGCAGGTATCAAGGGTAAGGTCGTGGAGGCAATGCGCTATGGCGCACCAGTTGTGACAACGACCATTGGTGCAGAGGGTATTCCCAATGCAGAGAAAGCCATTCTGATCGAAGACGATGCAAAGGCTATGGCGAAAAAGATGGCAGAGCTGTATGGCGATGCATCTAAGCTGGAAGAAATGAGCCGAAATTGCATTGGCTATATTCAGGATAACTATTCGACGAAAAATGCCATTTCTGTGATTGGCCCGGAGTTTGGTTTGTAATGAAAGGAAAAAGACTATGATCATTACCAAAACACCGTTTCGCATGTCCTTTTTTGGTGGCGGTACGGATATGCCGGAATTCTTCCGGGAGCACGGCGGCGCCGTGATCTCTACGACCTTTGACAAGTATTGCTATGTCAATGTGCGCCATTTGCCGCCCTTTTTTGAATATCATACAGAGCTGTCTTATGCCAAAATGGAACGGGTGAAGGATGTAGAGGAGATTGAGCATCCTGCAATTCGTGAGGCCATGAAGGCACTGGATATGCACGACATCCGTCTGACCTATGAGGCAGACCTGCCGGCTAGAACCGGCCTGGGTACAAGCTCATCTTTTGCGGTGGGTATGCTGAATGCGTTTTACGCATTGAAGGGCAAGTATGTTGATAAGCGTCGGCTGTCCGATGAGGCCATTCGCCTGGAAAGGGAACTGTGCGGTGAAGCCGGTGGCTGGCAGGATCAGATTGCGGCTGCCTACGGTGGCATGAACCGGATTAACTTTCACGGCGACAGCTATGATGTGAATCCGATCATTATCTCTCCGGAGCGGAAAAGATTGCTGAACAGTAACCTGATGCTGTTCTTTACAGGCTTTACCCGGTTCTCCTCGGAGATTCAGCAATCTTCCAAGTCTGTGGAGGATAAGACCTCTCAACTGTTGCATATGCTGGAACTGGTGGATGAGGCAGAAAAGGTCCTGGAAGAGAAAAACGCGGATTTGGATGAATTCGGTCGGCTGTTGGATGAAAGCTGGAAACTGAAGAAACAGACCGGAAGCAAGGTATCCAGTGGCGGAATCGATGAACTGTACGACAAGGCTATGGAGGCCGGTGCTATCGGCGGTAAGCTGCTGGGTGCCGGTGGTGGCGGATTTTTGCTGTTCTATGTACCTCAGGATAAGCAACCGGCTGTGGCAAAAGCAATGGAGAAGCTGATGTGTGTGCCCTTTGAGTTTGAAAACGGCGGCACTCGGGTGATCCATTACACCCCCGAAATTTACATTCCCAGAGGTGAACACCTGTGAAAACTGTGATTATGGCGGGCGGTAAGGGTACAAGAATCGCCTCTGTGAATTCAGAAGTTCCCAAGCCCATGATCCCCATTTTGGGCAAGCCGATTCTGGAGTATCAGCTGGAGTGCTTGCGGCGGCAGGGTTATGATGACATTATCCTGGTTGTTGGACACTTGGGGCATGTGATCCAGGATTATTTTGGCGATGGAAGTGGCGTATCTCCCGCAACGGGAGAGCCATTTGGGCTGAAAATCCAGTATGTGGTGGAAACGGAGCCCCTAGGAACAGCCGGCGCACTGTATTTGCTGAAGGATCAACTGGATGGAGATTTTCTGCTGCTGTGCGGCGATGTGATCTTCGACATCGATGTGGATCGCTTTTATCAGTTTCATAAAAAGCGGGGCGGTGTGGCAACTCTGTTTACCCACCCCAACAGTCATCCCTATGACAGCGGCATCATCATGGCGGACGAGTTCGGCATGGTGACCAACTGGCTGCATAAGGAAGACCCCAGAACATGGTACAGAAACCGGGTCAATGCAGGTCTGCACTTCTTCTCCGGTGAGATTTTCCGGCAGGGCTTGTTCCAAGAATTGAAAAAGGTTGACCTGGATCGGGAGGTTTTGAAGCCCTTGATTCCTACCGGTCAGTTGTTTGTTTATGACAGTCCGGAGTATGTCAAGGATATGGGTACGCCAGATCGGTTCTATTCCGTAACTGAGGACATTCGCAGCGGAAAGGTACGGGGTAAGAATTTGGGCAATCCCCAAAAGTGTGTGTTTTTGGACCGGGATGGAACGCTGAACCGATATGTAGGATTCTTGCGTGACATCAATGAACTGGAATTGTTGCCCGGCGTAGCAGAGGCAGTTCGCAAGATCAATGAATCCGGTTATCTTGCCATCGTTGTGACCAATCAGCCGGTGATTGCCCGGGGTGAGGTCACGGTCCCTCAGTTGGAAGAAATCCACAACAAGCTGGAAACGCTGCTGGGGCAGGAGGGGGCCTATGTGGACGCGATCTACTATTGTCCCCATCATCCTCACAAGGGTTATGAAGGCGAAGTGCCCGAACTGAAAATCGACTGTCAGTGCCGCAAGCCTAAGGCAGGTATGCTGCTGAAAGCTGCGGAGGATTTCCACATTGATCTGGAGGCATCTTATATGGTTGGAGATTCCGACAGCGATGTGCAATGCGGCATCAACGGTGGGTGCACACCGGTTTTGCTGACGGAAGAAGACGCGGAAGTTCTGCACTATCCGGATTTGCTGCGCTTTGTGGAAGCACAGTTGTGCGAGGTGAAATGAAATGAAGAACGAAGTGTATATGCATCTTGATACGCTGATCCAACGGTATCCCCAACTGGAGTCGATAAAAGAAACCATCTTTGCAGCCTTTGAGCAGATGAAAGCTTGCTACGAAAAGGGTGGGAAGCTCCTGGTAGCAGGCAACGGCGGCTCCTGTGCAGATGCAGAGCATATCGTTGGTGAGCTGATGAAGGGATTCGTGCTGAGACGGCATCTGAAAGGCGATGTCTGTGATGCGCTTAAGGCGGTGGACGCTGAAATTGGCGCACAGCTGGCAGATCACCTGCAGGGCGGTTTGCCTGCGGTGGCACTTTCGTCGCACACGGCACTGAATACCGCGTTTATGAATGATGTAAACGGGGAAATGGCCTATGCCCAGCAGCTTTGCTCCCTGGGTCGGGCAGGGGATGTATTTCTCGGCATCACCACCTCCGGCAATGCTGTGAACATTCAATATGCTGCGGTAATGGCCAAGGCCAAGGGAATGAAAGTGATCGGTTTGACCGGCAGGGACGGCGGAAAACTGAATGTTTTGGCGGATGTGAACATAATTGTTCCCTGTCAGGAAACATACCAGATTCAAGAACTGCACCTGCCAATTTATCACTGCCTTTGCCTAATGCTGGAAGCGTACTTTTTTGAAGACTAAAAAATAGCACCCAATCGTGAGATTGGGTGCTATTTTTATTGGATCTCTTTTAAATATCTTGTCAAAGCATCTTGCCAGGTGGGCAGGGGTTGGAAACCGGCTTTTACCAGTTTTGATTTATCCAGGCGGCTGTTGAAGGGCCGGGCGGCCTTGGAAAGACCATATTCCTCCGTGGTCACCGGTACAACCTTGGTGGCATAACCTGCCTGACGGAAGATCTCGCAGGCGAAATCGTACCAGCTGATAAAGCCGCCCTCGTTGGTGGCGTGGTAGTAGCCGTACTTATCGGTTTCGGCCATGTCTACCAACAGACGTGAAAGATCCAGGGTGTAGGTGGGGGTGCCAATCTGGTCGTTGACCACCCGTAAAGTGTCGTACTTTGCGCCTACATTCAGCATGGTCTTAATAAAATTCTTACCGTTTAGGCCAAAGACCCAGGCAATACGGACGATGAAGTACTTCTCCAAAGTGTTGGCAACGGCCAATTCACCTTCCAGTTTGGTCTGGCCGTAAACGTTCAGAGGCTTATAGTCCTTGCAGTCCGGGTCCCAGGGGGCTTCGCCCTGACCGTCGAAGACATAGTCGGTGCTGATGTAGATCATCTTGCAGTTCAATGTTTTGCAGACATCCGCAATATTTTGAGTGCCACCGGCATTGATTGCGCGAACAAGCTCCACCTTGTCGTCATCCTCGGCCATGTCGACCGCTGTCCATGCAGCGCAGTGCACCACCACATCAGGTTTGACCTCGGTTAGAACCGCCTTCACAGCAGCTACATCGGTAATATCCAGCTGCACATAGGGCATAGTGGTGACGGCGGAGCCGTCGGCTACACCGCTGTATTCCGGAGCAATATCGGAGCCAATGCCCTCGTAGCCCCGCTTATGCAATTCGTTCATGACATCGTGGCCAAGCTGGCCACCGACACCGGTTACAAAGAATTTCATAAAAATCGCTCCTTAGCGGTTGCTGTACATTTTTTCGTAGTAGTTCTGGTACTCACCGGAGATGATGGTCTGCCACCACTCCTTATTGTCCAGATACCACTGGATAGTCTTCTTGATACCGTCCTCAAATTTGGTTTCCGGCAGCCAGCCAAGTTCGTTATGGATCTTGGTGGGGTCGATGGCGTAACGCATATCGTGACCCTTCCGGTCGCCCACATGGGTAATCAGGCTCTCGGGCTTACCGAGCTCCTTGCAGATAATCTTGACGATTTCGATGTTCTGCTTTTCGTTGTGGCCGCCTACATTGTAAACCTCGCCAACCTTGCCTTTGTGGATAATCAGGTCGATGGCCTTGCAGTGGTCTTCTACATAGAGCCAGTCACGGACGTTCAGACCCTCGCCGTACACGGGCAGAGGCTTATCTGCCAGGGCATTGGCGATCATCAGAGGAATCAGCTTCTCGGGGAAGTGATAGGGGCCGTAGTTATTGGAGCAGCGGCTGATGGTTACAGGCAGACCGTAGGTTCGGTGGTAGGCCATGACCAGCAGGTCGGCACCGGCCTTGGAAGAGGAGTAAGGAGAACTGGTGTGGATGGGAGTCTCCTCGGTGAAGAACAGGTCGGGACGGTCCAGGGGCAGGTCACCGTAAACTTCATCGGTAGAAACCTGGTGATAACGGGTGATGCCGTACTTGCGGCAGGCGTCCATCAGTACCTGGGTGCCCAGAATGTTGGTCTGCAGGAAGATTTCGGGATTCTCAATGGAACGGTCAACATGGCTCTCTGCAGCAAAGTTGACGACTACATCGGGCTTTTCTTCCTCAAACAGCTTATAAACGCCATCCCGGTCGCAGATATCCAGCTTCACAAAACGGAAATTGGGATCATCCATTACAGGGGCCAGGGTGCTTAAGTTGCCGGCATAGGTCAGCTTATCCAGGCAGATAATGCGGTAGTCCGGGTACTTATCCAGCATATGGAACACAAAATTGGAGCCGATAAATCCGGCGCCGCCGGTTACGATAATGGTCATGTCAACTTCTCCTTAATCTTCGTATACAAAATTACAATCGCTGTCGCACAGCTTGGGTGCGTCCAGATCCTTTTGAGAAAGAATGGGGTCTTCAATGCCCCATTGGACACCGATGGCGGGATCGTCAAAACGGATGGAACGGTCACATTCCTTGGAATAAGGATTATCCACCTTGTAGCAGAAGATCACATCATCGGACAGTGTCAGAAAACCGTGGGCAAAGCCCCGGGGGATGTAGAATTGCCGCTTGTTTTCCTCGGTCAGCTCCACACCGACCCATTGCAGGTATGTGGGAGAGCCCTTTCGCAGGTCAACGGCCACATCCAGCACACTGCCCTTGACCACACGGACGATCTTGGCCTGGGCCATGGGGGATTGCTGGAAGTGCAGACCCCGGAGGGTGCCTTTCTTTGCGGTGAAGCTTTCGTTATCCTGAACCGCGGTGAAATTGAGCGCCTCATATTTGCCGGCGGACCATGTTTCCATGAAGTAGCCGCGATGATCGCCAAATACGTCCGGTTCGATGATCTTGACCTCGGGGATTTTGGTATCAATGATTCTCATAGGGCACCTCTTAGTATTGAATCTTACCTTCGGCTACCCGCTTCAGGTGTTCGCCGTAGGGGGATTTTCCGTACTTGATAGCAGATTCCATTAACTGATCCTGGTTGATCCAGCCTTTTAGATAAGCGATTTCTTCCAATGCGGAGATCTGAATGCCCTGGCGGCTTTCCACCATCCGGACAAAGTCAGAAGCTTCCACCAGGGAATCCATAGTGCCGGTATCCAGCCAAGCGAAGCCTCTGCCCAGGAGCTGGACATCCAGCAGGTCGTCATTGAGGTACATTTCGTTCAGCGTGGTGATCTCCAGTTCGCCACGGGCGGAGGGCTTGACCTCCTTGGCGCGCTTGCTGACACCCTTGGGGTAGAAGTACAGGCCGGTGATGGCGTAATTGCTCTTGGGCTCCTTGGGCTTTTCTTCCACAGAAACGACCTTGCCGTTTGCATCAAATTCCACGATGCCAAAACGGTGGGGGTCGTTGACATAGTAGCCGAAAACGGTAGCCCGGTCGTTGTTTTCTGCGTTGGCGGCAGCGCTGCGCAGGGTAGAGCCGAAGCCGTTGCCGTAGAAAATGTTGTCGCCCAGGACCATGGCACAGGCATCGTCGCCGATAAATTCCTCACCCAGAATAAATGCTTGTGCCAAACCGTCCGGGGAGGGCTGCACCTTGTAACTCAGGTGGATGCCGTACTGACTGCCGTCACCCAACAGACGCTCGAAATTGGGCAGATCAGTGGGGGTGGAAATGATCAGGATATCCCGAATGCCTGCAAGCATCAAAGTGGACAGGGGGTAGAAGACCATAGGCTTATCGTAAACAGGCAGAAGCTGCTTGGAGGTGACCATGGTCAGCGGATATAGGCGGGTACCGGATCCGCCGGCTAAAACAATGCCTTTCATAGTAAGTTTCCTTTCAATGTCGTGGTATTATAGTTTTATCAAATTAAAGCCCCAGTAATTGGGCGAATTTGCGGATCAAACCGGACTTTATGAGGCGGTGCTTCAAATATAGGTAGTCGCGTTTGAAAATATTGGCATCCTTTGTGGCAATAAAGGCATCAAGCAGTTCCAGCTGGGGCCGGGATAGTTGATCACAATAGATGTCCCGGAAAGCTTTGGCCTGAGTGGCTGTTTTGGAAAGCGCCCGGCGCATGGAATTACTGCGCAGACGATTGAGAAGATAGGCAGGGGAGTGGACATTCTTCGCGCCGACGGCATTACTGCCGTGCTGGCGGTAATCGATGGTGGCTTCCTCCAAAAAGCGGATATTACCGCAGCAGGAAGCCAGCAGAGCAAGCCACCAGTCGTGCATCAGCATATCCTCGGTGGAAGTTTCCCGGCAGGCAAGTTCCGCCAGAGGGCGGTTGACCATGACCGTGCAGCCGGTGACCACATTTTGCACAAGCAGTTGGTTCGGCGCCAGTCGGTGTCCGTCCAGACCGGAGTGGGCGCAGAAAGAATCTGCGATGGGCTCCAGCTGTCCATTGACTACGCGAAGATCCGTATGAACGAGGCAGGGGGTGGAGCCGTTTTCTGTTTGGTGCATCAGGTGCAGGGTTTTGCTGACCTTGTCGGGATGCCACACATCATCCTGGTCGCAGAACATGATGTAGGGCGCATCATGAAAAGCGTTCAACAGGTGCATAAAATGCCGCTGGGCAGAGCCAAAACGCTGACCGGAGCGATAATGGGTGATCTTGTCCGGGTAAGTGGCTGCATACCGGTCCAAAATGGACGAGGTTGCATCGGAAGAGCCGTCGTCGGACACGATGATTTGAATATGGGGGTAATCCTGCTGCAGGAGGGAGTCTAACTGCTCTGCCAGAAATTTTTCGCCGTTGTAGGCGGCCAGCAGGATGCGTACGTTGGAATTGTTCATAGTTGCCTCAAAGTATGATTTGTTCCAGAATCTGTGTCATTTGTGCAGCCACGGTATTCTGGTCAAAGAACTGACAAAACAGGTCTGCAACACGCTGGCGCATGGCAAGGCATTCATCCGGTGTCAAGGCAGCAATGCGCTGAGCGCAGCTGTCGTCCAATGGGAAGCCTACCTGGCGGTCGCGGATAAACGCAGCAGTATCTGCCGGAATGTTGTTAATGATCGGAAGACCAAACCGGAAGTAATCTACGGATTTCATGGTCAAGCCCACGCAGACAGAGGAACGCATAAGGTTCAAGCCGAAATGGCAGCGCCCCAGGATCTGCTGCTTTTGATCGCTGTCGTAAACAGCGCCGTAGAATTGCACGTGGGCACCGGTTTCCCGGGCGCGGCGGACAAAGGCTTCTTCTTGCTCACCTTTGCCGATGATGTGCAAGGTGACGGGTTTGATAGCCACGGCCTGCTTTAGCAGATCACAGATAGCATCGATATTGATGATGTTATTGATGGCACCCAAGTAGCACAGCTCCAACCGATCTTCTGCCAAAGTGCATTGCGTGGGGGATTGCACCGGCTTGGCAGACAGGTAAACTGTGGCAGAGGTGTCTTCCGGAAGCCGGAGTTTGCTGCGGAACAGGTCACATTCGGTGGTGACAAAATCTGCCATATGGAGATTCCTGTCCCGGAGTCCGGACCATATCCGGAAGATGGGGGAAAGCAGTTTTTTGAGCTTGTTGGACGGGAAAGATTCCGGCCAAAGGTCGAAAATGTCAAAGATCAGCTTGGTTTTTGGGTGCTGTTTTTTATATTTGGCCAGGTAATGGGCCAGAAAATTCGGCGGCAGCAGAGCGATTACCACATCCGGGTGATGCTCCTGCAGGTAGCGCCGGGCTTTTTTTGCGAACATTCGGTGAGAAAGAATGCGAGATACCGACAAATTCTTGCGATAGGGAAGTACCGGCAATTGCACCGCACCGGGCACATTACAGGTGAATTTTGCCTTTTTGGTGTGATCAAAATCACCGGTGATATACCGGGTTTGGTAGCCCATTTGCTGCAGGCAGGTATCCCACAGGTGCATACGGTGATCATAGTGATCGGAACAGCTGATGAGGAAAGCGGTTTTCATAGCTGCAGCTCCTCTGCTTCGTCATCAAAGGCTTCGGTGCTTTCTTCAGGAGTGAACAGAACCAGCAGTGTTCGCAGGAACAGCCGCAGATCCAAAAGAAGGCTGTACTGCTCGATATAAGCAATATCCAGGGCCAGTTTTTCTTTAGGTGAGGTGTTGTACTTGCCGTAGATCTGGGCCATACCGGTCAAACCGGCCTTTACCCAAAGACGGTAGGAGAACTCCGGCAGCTGGTCGGTGTACTTTTCCACATTTTCCAGCATCTCCGGACGGGGACCAACCAGAGTCATATCGCCCTTGAGCACATTGACCAGCTGGGGCAGCTCATCAATGCGGAACTTTCGGATAAACTTGCCGACTTTTGTGATCCGGTCATCGTTTTTGGTGACGGATACATTGACGGAATTGGCTTCCCGCATGGAGCGGAATTTGATGACATGAAAGACCCGTCCACCGTAGGTGGCCCGGGGCTGACGGTAGAAAACATGGCCGCCGTCTTCCAGTTTAATGGCAAGGGCTGTCAACAGGAAGATGGGGGAGGACAGCAGCAAAACAAACGCGGAGACCAGAATGTCGAAGCCCCGTTTGATGATGCGCTGCTCCATGTGCAGGCCCTTGGGAGGGCAATGCATCATAGAAGTGTCGCTGAACATAATGCGGCGGGCACCCAGGGAAACAAAGTCGGACACTTCAAGGGTATAGTAAATATGTTTCCGCTTGGCGTAGCAATACTCTATGATGTGGACACGTTCAGAAGAAGTCAGATTGCACAGGAACACGCAGTCGTGCGCATCAATGGCGGCAAGTAACTGGGGGTCATTCAGATCGATTTCCTGGCTAACGACAAACTGCTTGCGATAGCTGGCGATGCTTTTTCTCAGCTTTTTGATGTTGTCGCTGCTGTGGCGGACCAGCAGACATTTTTGCTGAGGAATGAATGTGAAGTAAAGATTGTTGCAGCCGTAAGTCAGAAGAGAGGTCGCGGCAATCTGGGCAACAAAAGCCAGAACCAGCATCCAGGGCTGCTCATACACAAATTGACCATTGTTGACAACGGTGATGTTCATAATGCACAGGAACAGGTGTGCCACCAGATCGGAAGTAAGCAAACAAAGGGAAAGGGAATAAATGATGGGTTTGCTTTTTTTAACACCGATATCAAAGCCGCCGTAAACCCGGGTGGTCAGCACATAGACAAAGGAAAAGGCCAAAATGGTAATGGCAGCGGTACGGCTGGGGCGGAGCAAATAGCCATTGTCGAGAGAGAATAAAACAAGAAAAATGGCCAAGTTTATCAAAAAACAGACCGCATGGCAGGCCAATAGGTAGGAGCGTTTGAATTTTTGAAACATTTTATTTCTTCCTTTTAGGCAAATAGTTATACGCTACACAAAAAGTGGCAGAAAATGTGAGGAAATTCTATGTATTTAGCTAATATATTATATATTATTTGGATTGGAAAGTCAATGCTTATTATGCCTTGGCGAAGTGTGTCACAAGCATAAATAAATATGGAAAAACCGGCGGTTTTTTCAAAAGAAAACCTTGCAATTCGTGTTCTTTTCAAGTATAATAAATTGATTCTTTATACATATTTTGAAGAGGTTTTGCTGTGTATCTGAAATCTTTGGAAGTGCAGGGCTTTAAGTCCTTCCCGGACAAGACTTTGATCCGGTTCGGTGATGACATCACCGCCATCGTTGGCCCCAACGGCTCCGGTAAATCGAATATTTCCGATGCGATCCTCTGGGTTATGGGCGAGCAGAGCAGTAAGACGCTCCGTGGTGCCAAAATGGAGGACGTGATCTTCGGCGGCACACAGAAGCGCAGCGCTGTGGGCTTTGCAGAAGCTACCCTGACGCTGGACAATTCCGACAGGGCACTGATGTATGATGCTGATGAGGTCATGGTCACCCGGCGGTATTACCGCAGCGGTGACAGTGAATACTACATTAACCGTCAGTCTGCCCGTTTGCGTGATATCCACGAGATGTTCATGGATACCGGTTTGGGTCGGGAGGGTTATTCCAACATCGGCCAGGGCCGCATTGACGAGATCCTTTCGCTGAAGAGCGCTGACCGCCGGGAGATCTTTGAGGAGGCGGCCGGTATTTCCAAGTACCGCCATCGCAAGGAAGAGACGGAACGGAAATTGGCTCACACAGAGGATAATCTGCTGCGTATCGGTGACAAGGTTTCTGAGCTGGAGCTGCAGCTGGAGCCTTTGAAGGTGCAGTCCGAGAAGGCCAGAAAGTATCTGGAGCTGAAGGACGAACTGCGTGGCGTGGAAGTGGCTGTGTGGCTGGATACTCTGGACAAGCTGTCCGCAGCTGCTAAGAAAGCAGAGGAGGACTATGCTTCTGCGTCTTTTGTGTTGCAGCAGGCTCATGATGACCTGGAAAGACTGTATTCTCAGGCAGAGCAGTACGGCAACGCTTTACGCCAGAAGGACGGCGAATTGGAGAACGTCCGCGTAAAGGTCAATATGCTGGATGCTACCCATCAGCAGCTGGAAGGCCAGATGGCTGTGCTGCGGGGAAATGTGGATAACAACAATGCCAACATTCTGCGGATAAAAGAGGAACTCCAGGGTACAGCAGACCGCAGCGGCGGTATCGTTACCCAGATTCAGCAGGCTCATGAGCGAATCGTCCAGATCGAACAGGAGCTGACCGAAAAGCAGACTGCGATTCAGCAATTGCAGCAGCAGCTGTCTGTCATGGCGGCCAATGCTCAGGGTATGACCCGGCAGTTTCTGGAGTTGCGCAGCAAGGAGACCCGGCTGGCATCGGATATTGCAGCCCAAGAGGCGGACAACCGGGGCTTGCTGGAAAGCAGAGGTCAGACCGAAGCGCGTACAGCGCAGCTGCGGGAGGATCTGTCCGCCGGCACTGCCCGTCGGGAAGAAGCCCAGAAGAATCTGGATGATTGCCGGGCAGAACTGAGAAAGGCCAGCGAGGAAGTCACCGCTGCCAATAATACCATTTCCGGCTATGCCATGCGCCAGGAAACTCGGATCAAACGCCGGGATGCTCTGGATCAGCAGTGCCGTGAACTGACCGCAAAATTGGATTCTGTCACCGCTAAGGTTCGGGTGTTCCGGGCTATGGAGCGGGATTACGAAAGCTATCAGAAGTCCGTCCGTCTGGTAATGCAGGAGGCCGAACGGGGCAGCCTGCGGAATGTCCACGGCCCGGTATCCCGGCTGATCCGGACCGAGGATGAATATGCTGTTGCCATTGAGATCGCGCTGGGCGCTGCCATGCAGCAGATTGTTGTGGGCAGCGAACAGGACGGCAAGGCTGCCATTTCTTTCCTGAAGCGCACCGGCAACGGACGTGCGACCTTCCTGCCGCTGACTACCATTCAGGGTCGTCGGCTGACCGAAAAGGGGTTGGATGGTTGTCGGGGCTATGTGGGCATCGCCGCAGATTTGGTTACCGCTAAGGATACTTACCGGGATGTGGTGGATAATCTGCTGGGCCGGACGGTTATCGTCCGTGATCTGGATGCGGCCATTGCCATGGCTGGCAAATACAGCAACCGGTTTAAGATCGTTACCCTGGATGGCCAGGTGATGAATGCCGGCGGTTCCATGACCGGCGGTAGCGTAAATAAAGAGGCGGGTATTTTGTCCCGTGCCAACGAGCTGGAAAAGCTGACTGCTCAGGAAAAGCAGCTGCAGACCGAGAAGCTGGCTGCGGAAGCAGAACTTCAGGAAGCACAGCGCCTTTTCGACCAGGTGGAATTCCAGCTGAATACTGCCAGAGAGCAGCTCCGGGAGGCGGAAGACCAGGTGCTGCGTCTGCAGGGCCAGGAAAAGCAGCATGAGATTTTGCTCCAGGCCATTGTGGACGCGGAAAGCGCTGCCCGGAAAGAACTGGAGAATCTGCAGCAGCGCTCTGCCATGGATCGGGAGCGTCTGGCGGCGGGCAAGACCAAGATCCAGCTCTATACTGCACAGCTGGAAGAAACCAAGCAGAGTATTGCTTTGCTGGAAGGCAGTCAGACCGAGGCCACCGAGGCAACTGCCCAGATCACTGATCAGATGACCTCTGTGAAGACTGAGGCTGCTGCATTGGATGCCGAACGGGCCACTGCCCAGGTGCATATTGCGGACCTGAACGGTTTGCGCAGCGCCATGGAAGGCGATCAGGAGCGAAAAAATGCGCTGATCGATGCCTTTGAAGCAGATAATGTTCGCTTAAGTGAGCAGATTCGGGAACTGAAGACCCGTCAGGAAGAGAATACGGAGCAGGTGGCTGCTTGCCGTCAGCAGATGGAGCAGGTGATCACCCAGCGTGCTGAGACCGAAGCTGCCAAGACCCGGACTGAACGGGAAGCTCAGGAAAAGAATAAGGATATTATCAACATGGAGCGTGCCTGCGCACTTCTGGATCAGAAGAAGGTCACAGCTGCCATGGAAGAAAAGCAGATTATTGACAAGCTGTGGGAAAACTACGATCTGACTCCCGGTACTGCCGGTGAGCATCGTGGTGAGATCGAGTCTGTTACTGCCGGTAACCGCCGTATCGCAGAACTGAAGCGAAAGATCGCCGCTTTGGGTACACCGAACCTGGGCGCTATCGAGGAATATGCCCGTGTCAATGAGCGGTACGCTTACTTGTCCGAGCAGAGAGATGATGTGCTGAACTCCAAGAAGGATCTGGAAGGCATTATCCGGGATATCACCAAAGAAATGACTGTGATCTTCGTTGAGGAGTTCCGGAAGATCGATCAGTACTTCGGTCAGACCTTTGAGGAAATGTTTGGCGGCGGTAAGGGATCGCTGGTACTGGAGGATCCCGAGAATCCGCTGACCTGTGGTATTGAGATTCAGGTACAGCCCCCCGGAAAGCAGCTGAAAACCATTACACTGCTGAGCGGTGGCGAGAAGGCATTTGTTGCCATTGCTTTGTATTTTGCCATTCTGAAAGTTCGGCCCACGCCCTTCTGCATGCTCGACGAGATCGATGCGGCATTGGACGACCGGAATGTGGAGCGGTTTGCATCCTACCTGCGGAATTTGAGCAAGAAGACCCAGTTCATCGTCATTACCCACAGAAGAGGCACGATGGAAGCTTCCGATGTGCTGTACGGCGTGACGATGCAGGAGCAGGGTATCAGTAAGCTGCTGCGGCTGGATTTGAACCAGATGGAAGAATATCTGGGCATTGTGGAATAAGGAGTATACAATGGGATTTTTTGATAAGATCAAGGCCGGCCTGACCAAGACCAGAGATGCGCTGAGCAATACCCTGGGTGGGGTGTTCTCCGGCTTCAGTCAGATCGACGAGGATTTTTATGAGGAACTGGAAGAGTGCCTGATCCTGGCGGATCTGGGCGTAGACACCGCAGTGAAGGCTGTGGAGCGCCTGCGCAAGATCGTGAAGGAGCAGCACCTGAAGGAAACCGAGCAGGCCAAGGAAGCCCTGAAGGGCATCCTGGTGGAGATGCTGGAAGTGGGCAGTCCGGAGCTGAAGCTGGATACGAACCCCTCTGTGGTTCTGGTGATCGGTGTTAACGGCGTGGGTAAGACCACCACCATCGGTAAGATCGCTACCCAGCTTGTAAAGCAGGGCAAGAAGGTCCTGCTGGTGGCGGGCGATACCTTCCGTGCTGCGGCTGCGGATCAGCTGCAAGTTTGGGCCGGTCGCAGCGGCGCAGATATCGTGCGGCAGCATGAGGGAGCAGACCCGGCATCTGTGGTGTTTGACGGTATCCAGGCAGCCAAGGCCAGAAAGGCAGATGTGATCCTGGTGGACACCGCCGGACGGCTGCACAACAAGCAGAACTTGATGAATGAGCTGAACAAGATCAGCCGTATTGTGGAGCGGGAACTGCCCAATGCATCCCGGGAAGTACTGCTGGTGCTCGATGGCACCACCGGACAGAACGGACTGATCCAGGCAAAGCAGTTTAAGGAGATCGCCGGCGTTACCGCCATTGCCTTGACCAAGCTGGACGGCACAGCCAAGGGCGGCATTGTCATTGCGGTAGCGGATGCCCTGCAGATTCCGGTGAAGTTCATCGGTGTCGGTGAGCAGGCGGACGATCTGATGCCCTTTGTAGCCAAGGATTTTGTGGAGGCACTGCTGTAAGTATGAAGGTTGTCTTAGCAAGCAAAAATAAACATAAGCTGGAGGAAATCAGCAAGATCACCGAGAAATTCGGCATCGATTTGGTGCTCCAGTCGGAATTGGGCATCGACTTGGATGTTGAAGAGACCGGCAGCACCTTTGAGGAGAATTCCTTTATCAAGGCGGAAGCTGTGATGAAAGCCACGGGTCTGCCCGCGTTGGCGGATGATTCCGGTATTGCGGTGGATGCGCTGAATGGTGAGCCGGGTATTTACTCTGCCCGGTATGGCTTTGATGAAAGCCTGGACGACTGGGGTCGGCTGCTGCTGTTGCTTAAGAATACGGAGCATGTGCCCGATGGACAGCGGCAGGCACAGTTCGTTTGTGTGATCACCTTGGTGACACCGGAGGGACAGACCATTCAGGCAAGAGGGGAGATTCACGGTGAGCTGCTCCGGGAGGCCAGGGGAGAGAATGGCTTTGGCTATGATCCCATCTTTTTCTATCCGCCTTTGGGCAAGACCACTGCGGAGCTGAGTCCGGAAGAAAAGAACAGCGTTTCCCATCGGGGTAATGCGCTGAAACTGTTTTATGAGAAAATGAAGGAGGCAGGCTATGCTGACAAGTAAACAAAGAGCAGAGCTGCGCGCTCAGGCAAATACCATTGATACCACCCTGATGGTGGGCAAAAGCGGTGTAACCGATGCGGTGATCGCCGAGGCAGAGAACCTGCTGACCGCCAGAGAATTGGTCAAGGGCAAGGTCTTGGAGGGTGCATTTATGACCCCCCGTGAGGTTTGCGATGCCCTGTGCGAAGCCACCGGCGCCGAGGGTGTTTCGGTGATCGGTACGAAGTTTGTGATTTACCGCTTCAGCGAAAAGTGTCAGGAAGAGCGGAATCAGACCGGTCGGGCAAAGCGGAAGGCTACCCCCGTTAGCAAATCGGATCCTGTGGGTAAGGGTATCCGCGCGAGACGTGCCGCACAGAAGAAAGTGCGCGAGCAGAGAAATCAGTATTTCCGCCAGATGGCTATTGATAAGGCTATCGAACGGGAACGGGAGAAGCAGCTTCGGAGCGAGGATTGATCTGTTAGGAGGCATGTATGGCAAAAATCGGCATTTACGGCGGAACATTTAACCCACCGCATATCGGGCATATCCGGGCGGCATGCTGCGCGGTTTCGGCTTTGGGACTCGATAAGCTCCTGCTGATTCCGGATCGCATTGCGCCCCATAAGGTTATGCCTGTGGGATCTGCTGCGCCCCAGCAGCGGCTTGAGATGGTGCGCCTGTGTGCCGGGGATGATCCAGCGCTGGAAGTAACGGATATGGAGCTGAACAGGGAAGGCCCCAGCTACACCTATCAAACGGTGGAGGCGCTGAAAGAGCAGTATCCCGGTGATTCGCTGTACCTGCTGATCGGAACGGATATGTTCCTAACATTCCTCCAATGGAAAAACGCGGAATACCTTTGGAAAAATGCAACCCTGGGTGTCTTTTACAGAGGACAAAAGGACGAAGTTAACGCCATTAACCGCCAAAAAGAGGAAATGGAGGCACTGGGTGCCAAGGTGATTTTGGTGGAAAATCCGGTGGTGGATATTTCTTCCACTCAGCTGCGGCGGCTGTTGGCATTTGACTGCGCCAGCCCGTTCCTAGCCAAAGGTGTGTATGATTACATTCGCAGCAATAATCTTTACGGCACCGGGGAAAACTATCGCAACCTACCTATGGAGCGGTTGGAATCGGTGGTTACGCAGCTTCTGGATCCCAAGCGTGTGCCCCATGTCCTGGGCTGCCGGGATACGGCGGTGGAGCTTGCCAAACGCTGGGGTGCGGATGAAACCGATGCCGCCAGAGCGGGTCTACTCCACGACATTACCAAGGTCCTGGACGGGAAGCTTCAATTGACTTTGTGCCGGGAGTATGGTATAGTACTCGATGCGTTTTTTACAAAAAATCCCAAGACCCTGCATGCCTTGACCGGTGCGCTGGTGGCAGAGCGGATATTTGGAGAAAACGAAGCGGTGGTCAGCGCGATCCGCTCCCACACAACGGGAAAAGCGGCGATGAATACCTTGGAAAAGATCATTTATGTAGCCGATTATATGGAACCGAACCGGGATTTTCCCGGTGTGGAGGAACTGCGGCGGCTGGCATATTCGGATCTGGACGGAGCGTTGAAGTTGGGCCTTGAAATGACCCTTTCACTATTGGAAAAACAGGGCAGTGAAATTTCCCCGGAATCCCGGGATGCCCTTGCATATTTAAATAAGTCCCTTTAAGAAAGGAAAGAACCTATGTTAACTGCAAAAGAAGTCGCTTATGAAGTAACCAAAGCATTGGATGCCAAGAAGGGCATGGATATTAAGCTGCTGCGCATCAACGATGTGTCCAGCATGGCGGATTATTTTCTGATCTGCACCGGTACTTCCAGCACCCATGTTAAGACCCTCTGTGATTACGCAGAGTACACCCTGGATCAGCTGGGCGAGCCCATGCTGGGCCGTGAGGGACACCGTGGTAACAGCTGGGAGCTGCTGGATTACGGCTCTATCGTTGTTCATGTGTTCACTGAGGAGGCTCGGCAGTTCTATGATTTAGAGCGGCTGTGGGCGGATGCGGAGAATGTGGATTTGAAGGATATTATCATCGACGAAACGATGTAAAAGAGGTGCGAAACATGCAGTACGATTTTACCGCCATTGAGGACAAGTGGCAAAAATACTGGGAAGACAACAATACCTTCCATACGGATGTGTGGGACTTTTCCAAGCCCAAGTACTATGTGCTGGACATGTTCCCGTATCCCTCCGGCGTGGGTCTGCACGCAGGCCATCCGGAAGGTTATACCGCTACGGATATCATGTCCCGCATGAAGCGGATGCAGGGCTACAATGTTCTGCACCCCATGGGTTATGACTCCTTTGGCCTGCCTGCGGAGCAGTATGCCGTTTCCACCGGCAACCATCCCAACGGCTTTACCCAGGAGAACATCAAGACCTTCTCCGGTCAGCTGAAGGAGCTGGGCTTTGACTATGACTGGGACAAGGTTCTGGCTACCTCCGATCCGTCTTTCTACAAGTGGACACAGTGGATCTTCAAGAAGCTGTGGGAAGCCGGCTATGCCAAGCGCATTGAGATGCCTGTCAACTGGTGTGAAGAGCTGGGTACGGTTCTTTCCAATGACGAAGTTATCGATGGCAAGTCCGAGCGCGGCGGCTACCCCGTTGTGAAGAAGAATATGATGCAGTGGGTTATCGACCAGCCTGCTTTTGCGGAAAAGCTGCTGGAGGGTCTGGACGAGATCGATTGGCCCGAATCCACCAAGGAGATCCAGCGCAACTGGATCGGCAAGTCCACCGGTGTTGAGGTGGATTTTCAGCTGGTGGGTGGCGGCCAGTTCTCCATTTACACTACCTGTATTGAAACTATCTACGGCATTACCTTTATGGTTCTGGCTCCCGATGGCAAGATCGTGAAGGAGCTGATGAACCGGGTTGAAAATAAGGACGAAGTCCAGGCGTACATCGACGAGGCTGTGAAGAAGAGCGATATTGATCGCACCGATCTGAACAAGACTAAGTCCGGCTGCCCCCTGAAGGGCGTATATGCCATTAACCCGGTCAACGGCAAGGAGGTGCCGGTATTTATTGGCGACTTCGTGCTGGCAAGCTACGGCACCGGTGCGGTCATGGCGGTTCCCAGCCACGATCAGCGTGACTTTGAGTATGCCCAGGTGCACGACATTCCCATGATCCAGGTCATCGAGGGCCGGGATGTATCTGAGTGCGCCTTTGAGAAGCAGGATTATCTGGGCAAGGGCTGCAAGCTGATCAACTCTGAGGAGTTTACCGGTCTAACGGTGGAGGAGGCCAAGGAGGCCATTACCTGCAAACTGGAGAAGGCCGGTGTTGCTCGCAGAAAGAACAACTACCACTTCCGAGAGTGGATCTTTGCCCGTCAGAGATACTGGGGTGAACCTGTTCCTTGTGTGTACACCGAGGACGGCGAAACCGTATTTTTGCCCGACGAAGAACTGCCTCTGGTGCTGCCTGTGTTGGAAGACTACAAGGGTCGCAACGGCCAGGCACCTTTGGAGAATGCCACTGAGTGGAAGCAGTATGACCGCAACGGAATTAAGGGTGTTCGTGAGACTTCTACCATGCCGGGCTCTGCCGGTTCTTCCTGGTACTTCATGCGCTATATTGATCCTCAGAATGAAAACGCATTCTGTGATCCGGAGCTTTTAAAGCACTGGATGCCTGTTGATCTGTATGTTGGCGGCCCTGAGCACGCGGTCGGTCACCTGATTTACTCCCGTATCTGGACTCGATTCTTGTACGATAACGGCCTTAGCCCCGTGAAGGAGCCCTTTAAGAAGTTGGTGCACCAGGGCATGATCCTGGGTGAAAACGGCATCAAGATGGGCAAACGGTTCCCGGAATTTGTGGTCAATCCCAGCGATATCGTTCGGGATTATGGCGCAGATACCCTGCGGCTTTATGAGATGTTCATGGGCCCCCTGGAGGTTTCCAAGCCCTGGAGCACCGCAGCAGTTGCCGGTGCAAAGAAGTTCATTAACCGCGTTTGGAACTTCTTTACCGAGCCTGCCAACATCACCGAGACCGATGACGGCAAGCTGACCAAGGTTTATCACCAGACTGTAAAGAAGGTCACTTCTGACTTTGAGGTGCTGGGCTTCAACACCGCCATTGCCCAGATGATGGTCTTCGTCAACGAGGTCTATAAAAACGGCACTTGCCCCAGAGAATATGCAGAGGGCTTTATCAAGATGATCTCCTGCATTATCCCACACGTGGGTGAGGAGATGTGGCAGCTGCTGGGTCATGAGAATACCATCGCCTATGAGAGCTGGCCGACCTATGACGAAGCTAAGTGCAAGGACAGCGTTGTGACCATCGCTGTGCAGGTCAACGGCAAGATGCGTGGTACTGTTGAGATGGATGCAGATCTGGATAACGAAGCTGTTGTGGCCAATGTGCTGGCAAATGATAAGATCGCGGCCTTCCTGCAGAAGAACGGCGGCAATATTATCAAGACCATCGTGGTCAAGAATAAGCTGGTCAATTTGATCGTGAAGTAATTTTTTGACAAATCCCATCAAATTATTGAATTCTTTCTTGACATTTGGGAAAACACTGCGTATAATGTATGAAGCCAATAGTTGGCCCTGAAAGCATCCTGGAACAAGCCGGATGCCATCGGAGGGAGGGAAAACCATGTCTGAAATTCGCGTTAAGGAAAACGAATCTCTGGAGAGCGCTCTGCGCCGTTTCAAGCGTAGCTGTGCCAAGGAGGGCGTTATTGCCGAAGTTAAGAAGCGCGAGCATTATGTCAGCCCCAGCCTGAAGCGTAAGCAGAAGTCTGAAGCTGCCCGTAAGAACAAGAGAAAGTTCTATTAATTTAACATCCCTCTTGCTTAAATGCTCAAAACCGCCTTGCGAAAGCAAGGCGGTTTTTGCTGTTTGTATGTGAGATACATAAGATGCAAAATTAGATGTTGTCACTGAGAAAATTAGATGATATAATCATTATAACATCGCAAAAGCCGCGAAATAATCTGTTTGTCACAGGAGTAACCATATGAAAAGGACACATAAGCTGGTTGGTATGTTCATGATAGCTATATTATTGCTGGGATTGTTGTTTACTGATATCCCGACATTACCGGTACATGCAGCCCAGGAACCGACGATCCCTGAGTTTACCGACGGTACTGCAACACACGGTTCAACGGCGCATGACGCCGGCCCCACACCCGATGGAGGGTGCTCTTATCAGAAGACCTATTCAGGTGTCACTGCCGCAGAGGTTCAGACCTATGAGCAGACTTTGCGCTCTGCAGGATTCCAGTTGTATGATGAACGGGAGCTCAAGAACGGTTCTTACACAAACCGTTTCGCGACCTATGTGAACGGCAAAACCATGGTTCACATCAACTATTTCCCCATGCTTTCCAATAATCAGTTCCAGATTATATACGGTTCTGCGGATTACCTGCTCCCAACGACGGAAGCGGGCAACTATGAGACTGTGGTAACACCTTCTGTTTCGATCATTGAGCGTACGGACGGCGTGATGTGTATGGTGGTGCAGCTGGCGGACGGCAGCTATATTGTGATCGACGGCGGCTATGGCTTCAGTCCTACTTCTGATTCTACGATTCCTGCAAAAACCTATCACCGGGATGGCTCGGGAATCACATATACATACAGGCGCGATCATAAAAAGGACATGGCAACGCTGCTGGCATTCCTGCAGGATACGAACCGGGATGGCTCGATTGACAGCAAGGATTCCCGTCCCAAGGTTACCTGGATGATTACCCATGGCGACCCGGACCACGTTCAGCTGCCATATGTCTTCATGCAAACCTACCACAGTCAGTTCGATCTGAATGCCGTTATTTACAATTTTCCTAATTTCTATAACATCGGTCTTTCCAGTTCCTATAATGCGGATGATTTGACAAAGAAAACCCAAACCGGTTTCATTGAGTACACCAAGAAATACTTTCCCAACACCAAGCATTATATCTACCACACGGGTCAGATTCTGAACCTGCCCGGCTGCCAAATCGAGTTCCTGTATACCCAAGAGGATTATTTCCCCAACAAAATGACTACACCAAATCATACCTGCGGTATCTGGAGATTCAATTTTGATGGCGGAAAGAGTTTGTTGATCACCGGCGATGCGGAAGTTGAAACCAATAGGCAGGCCACAAAGGTCCTTGGCAGCTACCTGCAAAGCGATATGATGCAGGTGATTCACCATGGCTCCAACGGCGCAACAACGGACTTCTACAATGCGGTGGATCCGGATATTTGCTTCTGGCCCTGCCTGGATACATCCTTCTATCACGATAAGCGCCATTTGGGAAGCTATTCCGGCTTCAGCTTTAATAAGATTCTGAGAACCGGAAATCGAACCCACTACACAGCATCCAAGACCAACACTGTTTTTTTGGCTACATTGCGCTATGATGCCAATGGCGGCTCTGGTAATATGGATGCGGTCACTGCCTTGTCTAGTAGCGTTAAGGCCAGCGAGGGCACCAGTCCTAATGGAAAAATTACGGTGGCTGCCAATACCTTTACAGGGCCCGGAAACAAGGTGTTCCACGGCTGGACGACTACCCCGGGCGGTACGGTGCAATACAGGCCCGGCGATCAGATCACCATCAGCGGCAATATGGTTTTGTATGCAGTTTGGGGGCCGGAATCCTACACGGTTACCTTTATGGATGGTGATAGGATCATTAAAACGGAAACTATTCAGCCGGGATCGAATGTTGCGCTGCCGGAACTGCCGGAAAAGAGCGGCTATACGTCTGCATGGGATCATGATGGCAAAAATATATCCGGCAATACCACGATTAAAGTGGTGTATACACCTGTTGCTACAGAGACGCCCACACAGGTACCCACACAGGCACCTACAGAAACTCCCACTGAGGAACCTACACAGGCGCCTACCAGCGAACCTACGCAAGAACCCACGCAAGAGCCGACGCAAAACGCAACCAGCGAGTCTACACAGGCACCCACAGAAGAACAAACTGTTGGAACGCCCTCTGACGGAACAACGGTGGGCACGGTGTCTGCTGATGAGCCGGACTCGGACCTGATGGTGCTATTTTTAGTGATTGGTGTCATTCTGGCAGTTGGTGTAATAACTGTGGTCGTTGTTATCAAACGGAAGAATACTTAATTATAAAGGGCGTGTTGCAAAATGAATGCGACACGCCCTTTTGCTGGTTAAGGAAGGCTGAATCAAGCCTTCGGCTTAGGTATATGCCCCGGAAGTGTTTATATATAACTGTGCAGAAGCTATGAAAATGTAAAAAGAAACAGGTAATTATTAGTAATTTTCTAAGAAAGCGAAAAATGGAAAAAATTGGGGTTGAGATTGTATATGGGGTGTGTTATAGTGTGCTTAGGACTATATACAAATGTAGCCTGCCTGCGTATAAGAACACTCTGGAAACACACAAAACACAAGGAGGAATCTTAAAAAATGAAAACAACAAAGCGCATTCTCAGCATGATCCTCTGCTTGGCAATGGTCGCCGGTTTCTTTACCTTCGGCCCCATTTCCGCTACAGCAGAGGGCGAAACCCAGATCTTCAAAAAGGTCACCGAGGCGCCTACCGATTGGGCCGGCACCTACTTGATCGTTTATGAAGCTGGCAATAAGGCCTTTGACGGCTCTTTGAGCTCACTCGACGTAGTCAACAACTACGAGAGCGTCACTATCACTGATGATAAAACCATTGCAGCTACTGATGCACTGTTGAAGTGCACCTTCGACATCGCCAGTGTTACTGGTGGCTACACCATCAAGTCCAAGAGCGGCTACTATATTGGTAACAATAGCAACTCCAACGCACTGGCTTCCAGCACATCCACCCAATATGTCAACACGATCTCTCTGAACGCTGATGGCTCTGCGCAGATTGTGGGCAAAGGTAATGCAGTTCTGCGCTACAATGCTACCTCCGGTCAGGACCGCTTCCGCTACTACAAGTCTTCTTCTTACACTAACCAGAAGGCAATTTGCCTGTACAAGCTGGAAACTGTGACTTCCGAGGGTGGCGAGGACACACCCGTTTGCACAGAGCACACCTGGGGCGAAGGCGTTCAGACTGTGGCTCCCACCGTTACCACCGAAGGTGTCATGACCTACACCTGCACCGTTTGTAACGAAACCAAGACCGCAGCTATCGCCAAGCTGGATCCCAGCGGCAGAGTGTTCGTTAAGTATGAGTACACCACTCTGGTTTCCGGTACATACATTCTGTTGACCCCCACCGGTTACGCACCCACCGTCCTGGACGGTTCTTGGGTCATGAGCGTACAGCCCTTTGCTTCCGGTGATAACTTTACCGACGATCTGGGCGGTGCCATGACCCTGACTGTCGATGGCGACACCGTAATCTTTACTGATGCCAACGGCAAGATGTTTGCTCCCGTGGGCACCAATAATGAGATGACGGAAGGCGAGCATGCCTGGAAGTGGAGCTGTGAAAGCGGCAAGTTCATCTTCAAGAACAATGACGGGACCAGAACTCTTTGCTCCAACAAGAGCAGCTCCAACAAGTTCCGCCCCTATGCAACCGGCACTGTTACCGGCAATCCCGCCTCCTACCCCTATCAGTTCACCCTGTACAAGCTGGAAACTGAGGAAATGCCCGACATTTCCGCTTGCGAGCACGCCGACGAGACCAAGCTGAGCATTGAGAGAGATGCCCATAACCACTGGACCTACTGCTCTGTTTGCGCCAGCATTGTTGAGGGCAGCGTTGTTGCCCACGACACCAATGGTGAGGATGGCGTTTGCTCCGTCTGTGGCTTTATTCCCTACATCCAGCCTGTTGAAGGAACCAATTTCCACCTGGGCATCTACCAGGAGAATCTGGATAAGTTCTACTTCCTGAACGGCGTTCAGGACGGCTTCTACCTGACCAGCGTTGAAAACATGGCTGAAGCTGCTGACTTCTATCTGGAAGCTACCGACGGCGGCTACTATGTGTACTTCGTAAATGCCGGTGTTAAGACCTACCTGAACCTGGTCACCAGCACCAGCGATGACGGCACTAAGACCTACCTGAATCCCGCACTGGACCCCACGCCTACTACCGTTTATACCTACGATGAGACCTATGGCACCCTGAAGGCTGCTGCGGGCTATATTGCTACCAGTGGTACTTATACTACTGTCGGTGGCAAGCTGGAGGCTACCGAAGGTCTGATCTTCATCCACGCTTACACTGCAAAACCTGCTTGCGTTGAGCACACCTGGAACGACGGCGTCGTCACCACTCCCGCTACATCCACCACCGAAGGCGTTATGACCTACACCTGTACCGTCTGTGGTCTGGAGAGAACCGAAACCATCGAAATGCTGTCTCCCACCGGCGAGCCATTTGTCAAGTACGAGTCCGCCACCCTGGTTTCTGGCACTTACATTTTGGTTGCCGGCAATGGCTATTCTCCCTCTGTCCTGAATGGCACCTGGATTGATGCTGTGAAGGCTCCCACACTGGACGGCAAGGTTTATAATGATGCCGGTGGCGTTTGGATTTTGACTGTCACCGAAAACGGCGTTACCCTTAAGGATGCTAACGGCGTATTTGTGCAGCCCAAGTCCCAGACCGACAACGGCATCAAGGAAGGCGAGTATGTCTGGACCGTCGTATATGACGAGGAAAACGGTACCTATACCTTCTCTGATGACACCAATGCTGTTTACCTTGCAAGCAACAACAACAGCGACAGCAAGTTCCGCGCTTATAAGAAAACCACTTTGGACGACGACACTGCAGGCATCTACTCCTACAGCTTTACTCTGTACAAGCTGGAAGGGGAGCATGTGCACACTCCCGGTGAGGCAGTCAAGGAGAACGAGAAGGCTCCCACCTGCACCGAGGATGGCTCTTATGACCTGGTCGTAAAGTGCACCGATCCCGAGTGTGGCGAGGTAATTAGCAGCGAGACTGTTCCTGTTTCTGCTACTGGCCATAGCTACGGCGATTGGGTTGTAACCAAGGACGCGACCTGCACCGAGACCGGCTCCAAGGAGCAGACCTGCTCGGCTTGCGGCGATGTAAAGACTGAGGTTATCCCCACTGTCGCCCATACTCCCGGCAAGGCCGTTGTGGAGAACATCAAGAATGGTGTCGTAGGTGGCGCAGCGCCTGAGTACGACTCTGTTGTCTACTGCACCAAGTGTAAAACAAAGCTCAGCAGCGAGCATGTCACT
>JAGAMN010000003.1 GCA_017624715.1 Oscillospiraceae bacterium | reverse complement strand
CCCAGCGAGGAGATCCAGGCAGATATTATCTATATTTGTTCGCCCAATAACCCCACCGGCGCTGCATATGACCGAGAAAAGCTGCGCAAATGGGTGGACTACGCCAACCGGAATGGAGCTGTGATCCTCTATGATGCGGCCTATGAGGTTTTTATTGAGGATCCGGATATTCCACACAGCATTTTTGAGATCCCGGAGGCAAAAACATGTGCCATCGAGATATGCTCCCTGTCCAAAACAGCAGGCTTTACCGGAACCCGGCTAGGCTACACAGTTGTTCCCAAGGCATTGGAACGCATGGGTATGAAGCTGAACACAATGTGGGCGCGGAATCGGGAGACGAGAACCAACGGCATCTCCTATATCCTGCAAAAAGGTGCGGCCGCAGTGTTTACACCGACTGGTTTGGAGCAGATTCAAAAGAACATCCGAGTCTACAAGGAGAATGCCCGTGTGCTGATGGATGCCTTTGAACGAATCGGCATTTGGTACTGCGGAGGCAGGAACTCTCCGTATATTTGGATGAAGTGTCCGGATGATATGGGTGGCTGGGAGTTCTTTGATTACCTGCTGAATGAAATTCAAGTGGTGGGTATTCCGGGTGAAGGCTTCGGTGCCTGCGGTAAGGGGTATTTCCGCTTTTCTGCCTTTGGAGATACGGATGACACAAAGGAAGCGGCTAATCGCCTTTGTAAGCTGCTGGGGAGGTGACGGATATGAGGGTTGTTTGCTTGCAAATGGATATGCAGCTTGGCTGTCCGGATGAAAACTTTGCTCATGCTGGGCGGATGATCTGCGATGCGATGGCAGAAAAACCGGACGTGCTGGTGCTGCCGGAGACATGGAATACCGGCTTTTTCCCAAGAGAAAACCTGACCGGACTGTGCGATCGGGACAGTGAACGGGTGAAAGCGGAGATCGGCGCACTGGCGGCAAAATTCCGGGTGAATATCGTAGCAGGCAGTGTGTCCAATGTTAGGGACGGTAAGGTGTACAACACCGCCATGGTGTTTGACCGGAGCGGCAGCTGTATTGCTTCCTATGACAAGACCCACCTGTTCACCCCTATGGGTGAGGATGATTACTATACTCCCGGTGATCACCTGTGCAGATTCTCGCTGGACGGCGTTCAGTGCGGTATCATCATCTGTTATGATGTGCGTTTCCCGGAAGTGACCCGGAGTTTAGCGGTGGAAGGTCTGGATATGCTGTTCGTGGTATCCCAATGGCCGAAAGCGCGAACCTCCCACTTGTGTACACTTACTGCGGCCCGTGCGATTGAGAACCAGATGTTTGTGGTCTGCTGTAATTCCTGCGGCACTGCGGGCGAGACCGTCTACGGCGGCAATTCTGCCATCATTGACCCTTGGGGGCAGACGATTGCCTCTGCCGGAGATAAAGAGACCATTCTTGCAGGTGACTGCGATCTAAGTATGCTTACCGACATCCGCAACACCATTCCGGTATTCCGGGATAGAAAAACAAACCTTTACAATATTTGAGAGAGGAAAATGATCATGACTTACGAAATCCCTGTAACCAAAACACAAAATCCGAAACCACGTCCTGCTGATGAGAGTAAGCTTGGCTTTGCAAAATACTTCACGGATCATATGTTTGTAATGGAGTATGACGAAGGCAAGGGCTGGCACTCCTGGCGTGTAGAACCCCATGCACCGTTCTTGATCGAGCCTGCATCTGCAGTGCTGCATTACGCGCAAATGATATTTGAGGGCATGAAGGCATACCGCAAACCAGATGGCAGCATCCAGCTATTCCGTCCCGATATGAACATCGCCCGCATGAAGAATACCTGTGAGCGTATGTGCATGCCGGAGGTGCCCGGTGACCTGTTTATGGCAGGCCTGAAGGCTGTAATCGAGGCAGATAAGGATTGGGTTCCCAGCGGCAAGAATACCTCTTTATACATCCGTCCGTTTATGTTTGGCGATGAAGTATCTTTCTCTGTGCTGCCTGCAAAGCATTATAAGTTTATGATCATTCTCAGCCCCACCGGCTCTTACTATGCAGCCAATGATGCCGGTTTGACGACTGCTCGCATTTATGTACAGGATACCTATATCCGTGCTGCCCGTGGCGGTACCGGCTATGCTAAGGTCGGCGGTAACTACGGCGGCGGTATGCGTGCTTCTCAGGATGCCATACGTTACAACTGCAAGGATGTTTTGTGGTTGGATGCAGCAGAGCATAAGTATGTGGAGGAGATCGGTACATCCAATGCCTTCTTTGTGATCGGTGATGAGGTTATCACTGCACCGCTGGACAGCGGAACGATTCTTCCCGGTATTACCCGCAATTCTGTGATTCAGCTGCTGACCAAGTGGGGAATCAAGGTTTCTGAGCGGAAACTGTCTATTGATGAAATTGTAGCGGCTTCCAAGGATGGTACTCTGAAAGAGATCTTTGCATCCGGTACTGCGGCTGTTATCTCTCCCATCGGTTGGCTGAATATCAAGGGCGAAGATATGCAGGTAGCTGACGGCAAGGTTGGCACCATTGCACAAAGACTGTACGACAAGCTTTACGGAATGCAGACCGGTGTCGTAGAGGATGACATGGGATGGACATATCCTTTGGGGTTCTGATATGGAATTTTGTGCGAAAGAAATCAAAAAATCCCTGATCCAATGGACCAGGGAATGGTTCGACAAAAACGGAAAGGGTTGTAATGCGGTCATCGGTATTTCCGGCGGCAAGGACAGCTCCGTCTGTGCTGCTCTTTGCGTAGAAGCACTGGGAAAGGAACGGGTCATCGGTGTGCTGATGCCCAACGGTGTCCAGAGTGATATTGCCGACAGCCGCCAACTGGTTGAGCATCTGGGAATTGAAAATGTGACGATCAATATTGCGGATGCAGTTATCGCGGTCCATACCCAGCTGAAAGAAGCAGATATTGAAGTTTCTGAACAGACGGAGATCAATCTGCCACCCAGAATCCGGATGTCCGTTCTGTATGCGGTATCCCAGTCCATGAATGGCCGAGTGATCAACACCTGCAATCTTTCCGAAGACTGGGTAGGTTACTCCACCCGATACGGTGACAGTGCAGGAGATGTGTCACTGTTGGGAAAGCTGACTGTTCAGGAGGTAAAAGCACTGGGCCACGAGTTAGGCCTGCCGAAGAATCTGGTGGACAAAACACCATCCGACGGACTCTGCGGCAGCACAGACGAACAAAAGCTGGGCTTTACTTATGCCGTTCTTGACCGGTATATCCGGGAAGGCATCTGCGAAGATGTAAGTATTCGGCAACGCATTGATACCCTTCATAGACAAAACAAGTTCAAGCTGGAATTGATTCCAACATTCGAACCGTAGACGATGATGCAATAAGACGATTCACGTACGAATTGTGCTATTTCATTATTAAATGCAAAAGAATTATCCCAGCTAAGCCGGGTTTTGCTAAGCTGGGATAATTACTTCTATCGTAAATACGTTCCACGCAATATACGCTGATTCGTATTTGCACATATGGCAAACCGATGTAGCGGCAATCTGATTGAATTTGCCAAAATTGTTCAGCATACGATCTTTGTCAGTGCCTGTCGGTAGATTAGTGACGTTATTTGAAATTGATTGTTTTAGACGCTTTGTCGCGCTCCATTGTTTCTGCGAACGCGCGACGCATAAAAGCGTTTAGAGATTCGCCCATGGACTCAGCGTGTGTCGTTACAGTTTCTTTTTCGGCAGGAGTGACACGTGCCTGTAAATATTCATACTTTTGGTGGTACTTTTTACTTGCACGAAGCTGTGCGTCTGTTTGAGCCATTGCAATCACCTCCCAATAAGTATAGCAGCTGTATAACCGAAAATAAAGATATGTGCATGCACATAAAATACACAATAAATGCAGTGGAATTTTGTGAAAAATGCCACATTGATATGTGTATGCACATATGATATAATACAGATAGAAAATAAAACAACGGCAGTGCAAGGGAGCGCCAACTCCCATGCACCTGCGCAGGTGATACGAGCACCTACACAACGGGATTACCCCGCACCGCAGAGATATTATATCCATTTTGCAACTATTTTGCAAGAGGGAAAGTGTATCTTGGCAAGGTTACTTCCAGCTATCATACTATGATTTGCACCGTGTAGAGCTATCAGCCCTGCACGGTGTTTTGTTTTCTCTATATCAAATTTAGGAGGAAACACTATGGAAAATAAGAGATTTTTGACAGCCAACGATGTAGCAGAGTATATGGGCATTTCGGTGCCTATGGCCTACAAGATCATTCGTCGCTTAAACGACGAACTGGTAGCCGCCGGATATATCATCGTTTCCGGTCGCATCAGCCGTAGCTATTTTGAAAAGAAGATCTACGGCGGGATCGCATAAGGGGGTGAGCATATGCCTGCTTATAAGGAAAAAGACAGAAACACATGGACGGTTAAAATCAAGCATAAAAACTGGAGCGGCCAAATCAAGTGGGTCACCAAAAGAGGTTTTGCAACCAAACGGGAAGCACTGCAGTATGAGCGTGACTTTCTGGCCCGTAAGAGCGGCAATTTGGATATGTCTTTTGCAGATTTTGTCCAGGTCTATCGGGAAGAACGGGGAGCCCGGATCAAAGAGAGCACCCTGTCAATGAAGGACAATATTATTGACACCAAACTGATACCTTACTTCGGTAAAAAATGTATGCGCGAGATCACCACCAAGGACATTATGCTT
>JAGAMN010000015.1 GCA_017624715.1 Oscillospiraceae bacterium | reverse complement strand
TGGTGATCCAGCGCAGACCCAGGGTCTGACGACGGTCGGGGCGAACTTCGATGGGCACCTGGTAGGTAGCACCACCGACGCGGCGAGCCTTCAGCTCCACGGCAGGCATGATGTTTTCCATAGCCTGCTGGAACATCTCCAGGCCGTTCTTGCCGGTCTTAGCTTCAACAATTTCAAATGCACCATAGACGACTTTCTGGGCAACACCCTTCTTGCCATCCAGCATGATGCTGTTTACGAGCTTGGTAACCAGAACGGAGTTATACTGAGGATCCGGAAGAACCTCTCTCTTGGGAACATTACCTCTTCTGGGCACTTTGCTTCCCTCCTTCATAATATAATGATTTCATCGGTACTCGAAAGTGAGTCTTTCGTTGTGCCTGGCCAGAGGTTTTATATATAAAAAACCATCATGGCAAGGCGAAGCCTTGCGAAAGGGCTTGGAAATAGTCAGTTTTGTAGATTTGGCGGAAGATTACTTCTTACCGGCCTTGGGACGCTTTGCACCGTACTTGGAGCGAGACTGCATCCGGTTCTGCACGCCCTGGGTATCCAGAGTGCCGCGGATGATGTGGTAACGAACACCGGGCAGGTCCTTGACACGGCCGCCGCGGATCAGAACCACGGAGTGCTCCTGCAGGTTGTGGCCGACACCGGGGATATAAGCGGAAACTTCCATACCGTTGGTCAGACGCACACGGGCGATCTTACGCAGTGCGGAGTTGGGCTTCTTGGGGGTGGTGGTACGAACAGCGGTGCACACGCCACGCTTCTGGGGGGAAGGCAGGCTGGTAGCCTTGTTCTCCAGGGTGTTCAGACCTCTCTGCAGAGCGGGAGCGGTGGACTTGTAGGTAGCCTGCTTACGGCCATTCTTGACGAGCTGATTAAAAGTAGGCATCAATATTCTCCTTTCTTTCGTTCTCACCTTGCGGTGGATCTATATTCTACGGATTTTTCCGGTAGAATCAAGCGATAACAGCGGCAGCTGCCGCGCCTACGTCAATACCGCAGGCATGGCCCAGATCCGACATAGACGGGACCCAGGCGCAATCAACATGATGTTGGAGGCACAGGGCCTCAATGGGTTCGGTAAGGGCAGGATCGGCGTTTTCTGCAAGGAAAACACGGCTTGCTTTGCCGTTTAACAGGGCTTTTTTGAGCTGCTTGGCTCCAACCACTGTCTTGCACCCCTGTAACTGAATCAGAGGATCGCCATCTGCGCACTTTCTACTTTTTTGCATGTCCATACAGCATATTATTATACGCATATTTCCAAAAAAGTCAACAAAAATTGCAAAATATTTTTGTATATTTGGTTGCTCCCTCCCCTGCTGACATGTGTTTTTCCGAGTGCGACAAAACACCTTGCGCGCAAATAGATGAATATTGCTGACTATTTTGAGAAATATCCGTTTTTTATGGATAATAAATATTTTCTATTGGTGTTGACAAACCTTAATTCTGTGGTATACTGAAATCAAAGAGAGCAATTCATTTTAACAAGGAGGTTTTGCTGTCATGGATATGATCTGCTTCAATAATGGCGGTTTATCAAATGATGTCTGTTGCCTCCCTGTGCACGAAGTGAGGTATCATCTTCTCATCATTTTATTAGACGCATAAACCGCTGATTCGGATGGTTTGTGCGTCTTTTGCTTCCGGACAACGTTCGTTTGTAAACACCGTACAACGCTTAAGGAGGCTAATTATGAAAAACAGGTTATTCTCTCGCTCAGTAGCTACTCTCATTGTTTTGAGCCTGCTATTAACCGGATTGGGTTTACCATTCCCTGCAGCCGCCGTTCCCGTTAATGTCGATTTGTCAGAGGACATCATCGATGACGGAATTATTTTGGAGGAGGAAATTGTTCTTCGCGCGGACGACCCCATCATTGCAGAAGAAAGCATGATTCTGGAGTACATTGACAGTGCTCAGTTCAATGCAGCACAGCACACCCAGCGCCTTACAGAATTGGAAGATCTCAACACTTATGTTTTTGCAAATGCCGACGGAACCCGTTCCGTTTACATGATGCATGAAAATGTTAAGTTTGTGGACGAAGCCGGTTTTGTAGTCGAAAAAGACATTTCCTTAACAAGTGAAGCAACTGGATACGGAATTGTTCGAAGCGATATCGATTTGCTGATCCCCATCACTCCCGCTCAAGGTATTGATATGGAATATTGGGGTTTTGATATCAAGCTGACGCCTCAGGGGATCTCCGAGACAACCAGCGCGGTACAATCCAATAACTCTATTGTCTATGACAACGCATACGGCGAAAATACAAAATTGATTTATACACCGCTTCTTTCCGGCATTAAAGAGGACATCGTGTTAACCGAATATACCGCTAATGCCAGCTACACATTCCTTCTGGAAACCAATGGCCTATATTTGTATGACAATGATAACAGCTACTATTTGGCTGACAATGTCAAGGAAACTCCGATATTCTACCTCGGCGATGTTCTCATTTATGACGCTATCGGCAAGCCAGATTTGGGCACCTTGACCGCCGAAACAATTACCGAAGGACAAGAATACTTGATAACCGTAACCGCCAACGATGATTTCCTTTCTGATCCCACCACGGTGTATCCGGTAACCATCGACCCCTCCATCACCATTTCCGACAGCAGCGCCAGCGATTCCATTATTGACGCTCCTATTTTCCAAAGCTTGCCCACACAAAGTTTTGGTGCATTTACCTACAACCGCGTGGGTAACGCCGGTGGAGTCTACGGTGTCGGCCGAACCGTTGTTAAACTTAGCGGTTTGACAAACTCCAGTGAATATCAAAGCATAACTGCCGACCAAATTGCCAATGTGACCTTCTATGCCAAAGAAGCATCCGGCAGTGCGGCACAGTTCATCAATCTGTACCCTATTACCGGAAACACGACCTGGACAGAATCCACAGTAACATGGAACAACATTGTTTCTTACGATACATCCGTTAACTATGGCAATACAATGTCATACGACCAGTGGACCGCATTTAATATTACCGACCTTGTTAAAGCTTGGAAAAGTAACACATATTCTGCGGATGCCGGTTTCATCATGATGAATGAAAATGAAGCCAACAACAAATGTTTCTGTTCTTCTGAGTTCTCCACTGCCGCAAGCCGCCCCTATGTAGTTCTTACATATACACAAAACTTCTCGCTGAATTATGCAAACATTTCCGTTCCGGAAGCAAGTACTGTAACACTGGCGGTAACTGCTAATCCAGGCGGTTATCCTGTCACATGGAATACGAATAATAGTAGTGTTGCAACTGTAAGTGCCTCCGGTGTTGTTACCACCCATAAATCCGGCACTGTTACCATCACTGCAAGCATAGTGGATTCAGATGGTGTCACGCAGGAGGCAACCTGCCACATATATGTATATGTCACTAGCGGTGTATACTATATTCAGAATCTGTATTCCGGTTATTACTTGCATGTAAAATCCGGAGGCATCAAGAATTTTACTGATGTTCAGCAGTATATCAACTATGACGAATCTGAAGATGAAATTTCCGCATATTATCGCATCCGGCAGATGTGGAGGGTAAGCTATCTAGGAAGTGGTCGTTATAGTGTTAGACCTCTAAGCAAACTAGATATGGGCTTGGACGTTACGGACTACAATGTCGATATTTTTCACATCGGCACAGACGACACTTTATCGGGTGTTCCCACTTACGCACAATGGACCATTGAGTGGATCACCGCCGGCTATGTTTTTAAAAACGATGGCGACAGCGAATGCACTATGCAGCCTGAGAACGCATCGGCAGTTTTGGGTAAGACTGTTGTCGCGTCTAGCTATACGGGAGGTGTTGACTGCAAATGGGCGTTAGTGGAAATTGACAACCCACCCAGCGGAGCTTACCTATATGACCATGAGACAACCTCGGTTGTGAGTACCACCACCCGAACACTTGACGAAGGCACTTCTTGTACTGTGGACGAGTTGGGCATTGTAGCTGTAATGTATTCTGGCTCTTTTGTCAACCAGACGTTTAGATGGTCGTCCAGCAACCCATCTGTCGCAAGTGTTGATAGGAATTCTGGCCTGATTTCCGCCAATCTTCCAGGTACTGCTCTAATTACAGCCACATCCCAATACGGAGGCTATACTGCTACATTCATCCTCAAGGTTAACAGCTTAGACCCATTCCATAGTTCCAACATACAGTATATGCGGTTTGTTCAAATTAAAGGAGCAGACTATTGGGGCTTAGGTCAGGAAAACGACCACACCATCAACATCGTTAAATCCACCCTGTTGGCGGATGATTATTGTGTTATTCATGATAATATCAACGCAGGTTATTATCGTGCGCTGTATATTAATAACGAACTGAAAACAACGCTCAATAATCTGGAAGCGGGATATCAAGAACATTACAGCATTATTCCGCTGTTCAACACAACAACAACAGAGGAAAATGCAGCTCATTCTGCAAAGGGCAAAACTGATCAGCTGGTTGAAGCTGGGTATTTTGCTTCTGGTAGTAGCGAATACTATGGAGCATGGGCATATAACTATGTCTCTTCCATAAATCGTCTTGACTATTGGATAGGTGTTGTCGATACAGCCACAGCTGCATTTCAGGTATATCTAACCCTAACAACGTTCTACAGCTCTTATATGTCAGCAAATAATACAAGCAACGCCCAAGTGACATCTACGCAATATCAGAATTCTGCGGAAATTCTTGATGACATTGACGATGCGTTGTCCGGGATGAACTACACCTACCAAACAACAGTTTCTGCTGATTCTAGAAATGCAGCGTTAGCTCCACAGGGCTATTCAGAGCCTCCTTATACGCCTCAGACCCCTGTCGTTCAATATCAGCAAACGAGCTCCACACAATATGTTCGGGTCTTTACAACAGGCAGTAATGGTAATAAAATAGGAAGATGGTTGATGAAATATTCAGATATTCAAGGGCTAACACCTGCAGAAATTCAAAGTAAGTTTATGCTTCCGAATCCTCCTACGCATTATTGTTATGTTTATGTGCCAACAGGGACAACAATTTATGTTGGGGTGGTAAACAACTCCTCGATTAGTGGAACGCTTCAATATGAATTAGCCGAGATTCTATCCGAATCCTATTATGGAACCAGTATGCTATTGCCATAAGGAGATAAAAATGGGAACTGTAAAAATCGAATCTGTAAACAGAGGCAAAACCTTTGCTATGGAGATTGAATCTGATAGCTTGTATGCAATCAATTGTCTAGTTGGTAAAAACATAGAATTTCTCGATAAAATTCGCGAAATTTGTATCGCAGAAGAAATCATCTTAATTCGAACCGAAGACAGAGATTTTAGAAATGGTTGCCAAAGCGTACCTTGGATAAAAGACAATCGGGAAGAAAATAACGTCAATGCTTATGATTGGAAAGGAAACCACCTGTGGAATATTGGCGAGCTTGTAGGTGATATTAAAATGGCGTTTGACAGTATCACACATATTACGCCGTCTGAAGCAAAACGAAAATTTGGTATCAGCCTGCCCTTTACTGCCCAGTGTCTGTTTAGCTGCATATCTGGCGGTTTTGTATTTATCATCGACGCAAAAAACAAAAAAATGCTCCGTAAGATTTCTGGTCATATCAGGTAATTTATCCTCGTACAAAGGAGCCGCACCCCAGTGGGGCGGCCCCTTTACAAAAAGATTAATTTGATATCAGCAACTGCTTTCCGGAAATTAACGATACTTCAATCTCAAGCCAATGCTCACGGAGTGTGTTAACCATGAATGAAACATTGAAAAAACATCTTTGCACCTTATTAATTGTAGTTTTGATCGGTCTTGCGATATTTGGCATTTATAAATTCAACCACCGCTGGGATGAGGAGAATTTCATTGGTCTTTCCTATCAGGAGATTACGCGTCGTTACGGCAGGTTTGATAAGTATCGCACGCAGGAATCGGGAGAACATGTTCTTTGGGGAACATACATAACAAAAGCACACCGCGCTCCCTGGTTTGGAATAAATTACGATGAATATGTTATCATCCATTTTGATGAGAACGGCATCGCCTACAAGTGCGAATATACGAACACTGGCGTGGGTGGTTAGCTCCTTTGTAAATACTGGCTCTATGATTTCCAAAGCCCAGAACCCCACCATAAAACGATACACTAACCACATCTAAGCATCTGCACCCACCATGAGCAATCTGGCACAGTTTGTGCCGACAGTACAAAAAGCCCGTCACCGAGTGGTGACGGGCTTTATTTGGAGATTATTCAGCCTCTTCCTCAGCAGCTTCCGCGGCAATGCGGGCTGCAGGGGTGTTGCCGGGCTCAAAGTCCCGGTAGGCCATCAAGCCGGAACCGGCAGGGATCAGCTTACCGATCAGCACGTTCTCCTTCAGGCCAACCAGGCGGTCGACCTTGCCCTTGATAGCGGCATCGGTCAGGACCTTGGTGGTTTCCTGGAAGGAAGCGGCGGACAGGAAGGAATCCGTAGCCAGAGCAGCCTTGGTGATACCCAGCAGCATGGTAGCAGCGGTAGCCAGCTTCAGATCTTCTTCGCCTGCGTCGATACGGGCCTGGACAGCAGCATTGGCATCGGCAAACTCGAAAGCGTCGATGACAGTGCCGGTCAGCAGAGTGGTATCGCCGGGCTCCTCAACGCGCACCTTGCGCATCATCTGACGGATGATGACTTCAATGTGCTTATCGTTGATTTCAACGCCCTGCTGGCGGTACACAGCCTGGACGGACTGAACCAGGTAATCCTGGACAGCTTCCACGCCGGAAATACGCAGAACATCCTGAGGATACAGAGCGCCATCGGTGATGGGCTCGCCCTTGAGCACGGTCTTGCCGTTCTGAACCTTCAGACCCACGGAGTAAGGCACCTGATAGACCTTGACCTCACCGTCTTCTGCGGTAACGGTGATGTTACGCAGCGCGGTACGGTGAGTATCGTCAATGGACACCACGCCGGTGATCTCGGAGATCTGAGCCATCTTCTTGGGACGGCGGGCTTCGAACAGTTCTTCAACTCTGGGCAGACCCTGAGTGATATCGTCACCTGCAACGCCGCCGGAGTGGAAGGTACGCATGGTCAGCTGAGTACCGGGCTCACCGATGGACTGAGCTGCGATAACACCGACAGCTTCGCCCAGGTCAACCTCTCTGGAGGTAGCCAGGTTCATGCCGTAGCACTTAGCACAGACACCCACACGGGCGCGGCAGCCCAAAATGGTACGGATATATATCTTCTCGATACCGGCATCCTCGAACTTCTGAGCATCCTCGGGCATCATCATGACGTCCTTGGAGTGCAGCAGCTCGCCGGTGACGGGGTGCAGCACATCGTTGACCGGGTAACGGCCACGGATGCGGTTGCCGAAGGTGTCGATGACATCGCCGTTCTGTACCACAGCGCCAACCCAAATACCGTTTTCGGTGCCACAGTTGTGCTCACGGATGATGACATCCTGAGAAACGTCGACCATACGACGGGTCAGGTAACCGGAGTCAGCGGTACGAAGAGCCGTATCGGTCATGCCCTTACGTGCGCCTCTGGAGGAAATGAAGTACTCCAGAACGCTCAGACCTTCACGGAAGTTTGCCTTAACGGGGATCTCAATGGTACGGCCAGCGGTATCGGCCATCAGGCCACGCATACCGGCCAGCTGGCGAATCTGCGCCATGCTACCACGAGCACCGGAGTCCGCCATCATGTAGATGGGGTTGAACTCGTCCAGGTTGCCGGACAGGGCGCTGGTAACATCCGCGGTGGTCTTTTCCCACTGCTGAACAACCAGGCGGTAGCGCTCTTCGTTGGTGATATAACCCTGGCGATAGAAGTTTTCGATCTCCAGAACCTTGCCTTCTGCATTGCGGACCAGCTCGTACTTGATCTCGGGAACCACCATATCCGCAATGGAAACGGAGATAGCGCCCTTGGTGGAGTACTTATAGCCCAGAGCCTTGATGCGGTCCAGCATCTCGGTAGCAATGGTGAAGCCGTGGCGGCGGATACACTTGTCGATGATCTTGCCCAACTTCTTCTTGTCGACCAGGAAGTCAACTTCCAGATCGAAAGCGTGCTTGGGATCGTTGCGGTCCACAAAGCCCAGGTCCTGCGGAATGGGTTCGTTGTAGATCAGACGGCCAACGGTGGCGTTGATCAGACGGTACTGCATTTCGCCGTCCACTTCCTTACCGTAACGGACACGGATGGGAGCGTGCAAGCCGATAGCGCCGTCAGCATAAGCAGCAATGGCTTCTTCCACGCTGGAGTAGCTGTGGACGGGCACAAACTGTGCCTGAGCCTTGCCCTCTGCCTTGGCCTTCTTGTTGGCAGAGAGGAACTCGTCGGCATCCACCACCTGACCTGCGGTCAGCCCGGTTTCGCCGGCATCGGATACGAACACTTCCTCTGCACCCTTCTCTGCCTTACCCAGTCGGGTATAGGTCAGATAGTAAGCACCCAGGATCATATCCTGCGTAGGAACGGTAACAGGCTTGCCGTCCTGAGGACGCAGCAGGTTGTTGGCAGACAGCATCAGCAGTCTGGCCTCAGCCTGAGCCTCAGCGGACAGAGGAACGTGGATAGCCATCTGGTCGCCGTCGAAGTCGGCGTTAAATGCGGTACAGCACAGGGGGTGCAGCTTCAGTGCACGGCCCTCAACCAGGATAGGCTCGAAAGCCTGAATGCCCAGACGGTGCAGGGTAGGCGCACGGTTCAGCATAACAGGACGGTCCTTGATGATCTCGTCCAGAGCATCCCAAACTTCGGTCTTGCCCTTGTCGATCATCTTCTTGGCGGACTTGATGTTGTTAGCCAGGCCGTCGGCAACCAGCTTCTTCATAACGAAGGGCCGGAACAGCTCAATGGCCATTTCCTTGGGCACGCCGCACTGATACAGCTTCAGCTCAGGACCGACGACGATAACGCTACGGCCGGAGTAGTCAACACGCTTACCCAGCAGGTTCTGACGGAAGCGGCCCTGCTTACCCTTGAGCATATCGGAAAGGGACTTCAGTGCACGGTTGTTGGCGCCGGTTACGGCACGACCACGGCGGCCATTGTCGATCAGGGCGTCCACAGCCTCCTGCAGCATGCGCTTTTCGTTGCGGACGATGATGTCAGGCGCGTTTAACTGGATCAGTCTTTTCAGACGGTTGTTACGGTTGATCACGCGGCGGTACAGGTCGTTCAGGTCAGAGGTGGCGAAACGGCCGCCATCCAGCTGAATCATGGGGCGGATATCCGGAGGAATCACCGGCAGCACATCCATGATCATCCAGCTGGGCTTGTTGCCGGATTCCCGGAAAGCCTCAACCACTTCCAGACGCTTGACAATACGCAGCTTCTTCTGGGAAGAAGCGGTCTTCAGTTCCTCACGGAGCTGTTCGGACAGAGCATCCAGGTCGATCTGCTCCAGCAGTTCCTTAACGGCCTCAGCACCCATGCCGGCCTTGAAGTCGTCCTCATACTTTTCGCGCATATCGCGGTATTCCTTCTCGGTCAGCACCTGGTTCAGAGCCAGGGGTGCGTCACCGGGATCGGTAACGATATAAGCAGCGAAATACAAAACCTTCTCCAGAACCTTAGGGCTGATATCCAGGATCAGACCCATGCGGGAAGGAATACCCTTGAAGTACCAGATGTGGCTGCAGGGAGCGGCCAGCTCAATGTGGCCCATACGCTCACGGCGGACCTTTGCACGGGTAACTTCAACGCCGCAGCGGTCACAGATCTTGCCCTTATACTTGATCTTCTTGTACTTGCCACAGTGGCACTCCCAGTCCTTCTGGGGTCCGAAGATCTTTTCACAGTACAAGCCGTCCCGCTCAGGCTTCAGGGTACGGTAATTGATGGTCTCAGGCTTCTTAACTTCGCCGAAAGACCATGCTCTGATCATCTCGGGGGATGCAATGCCAATCTTAATGGCATCAAAAGTAGCATCTGCCATACTGCACCTCCTTAATCTTCATATGCGTCGGCATCGTCTTCGTCGCTGCCGAACACATCCATAATATCTTCCGGGCTGTCCTCGTCGATGACGAAACCGGCATCCAGCACTTCATCGGTGCTGCCCACAACCAGCTCACTGTTGTGCGACATGGTGTAGCCGATCTCTTCCTCTTCTTCCTCGTCCTTCAGCTCGATCTCGTTGCCCATTTCATCCAGAACACGGACATCCAAGCACAGAGCCTGCAGTTCCTTAACCAGAACCTTAAAGGATTCGGGAACACCGGGCTTGGGAATATTGGCGCCCTTGACGATAGCCTCGTAAGTCTTGACACGACCGGTAACGTCGTCGGACTTGACAGTGAGGATCTCCTGCAGGGTGTATGCAGCACCGTAGGCTTCCAATGCCCAGACTTCCATTTCGCCGAAACGCTGACCGCCGAACTGAGCCTTACCGCCCAGGGGCTGCTGAGTAACCAGTGCGTAAGGACCGGTGGAACGGGCGTGGATCTTATCGTCGACCAGGTGGTGCAGCTTCAGATAGTAGGGATAACCAACGGTAACCAGGTTATCGAAGGGTTCACCGGTACGGCCGTCGTACAGAACGGTCTTGCCGTCCTCGCGCAGACCGGCCAGCTTCAGAGTTTCACGGATATCCTTCTCATTAGCACCGTCGAACACGGGGGTAGCGACCTTCCAACCCAGGGCCTTAGCAGCATAACCCAGGTGGACTTCCAGAACCTGACCGATGTTCATACGGGAAGGCACGCCCAGGGGGTTCAGAACCACATCCAGGGGGGTGCCGTCAGGCAGGAAGGGCATATCCTCTTCAGGCAGAACGCGGGAGACAACGCCCTTGTTACCGTGACGGCCTGCCATCTTATCGCCGACGGAGATCTTTCTCTTCTGAGCGATATAAACGCGGACGGACTTGGTAACACCGGGAGCCAGCTCGTCGGAGTTCTCCTTGGTGAAGACCTTGACATCCACAACGATGCCGCTTTCACCGTGAGGAACCTTCAGAGAGGTATCGCGGACTTCTCTTGCCTTCTCACCGAAGATGGCCCGCAGCAGGCGCTCCTCGGGAGTCAGCTCGGTTTCGCCCTTGGGGGTGACCTTACCGACCAGATAATCACCGGAATGGACCTCAGCACCGATACGGATAATACCGTTCTCGTCCAGATCCTTCAGGGTATCCTCGCCAACGTTGGGGATATCACGGGTGATTTCCTCGGGTCCCAGCTTGGTATCCCGTGCTTCGGTCTCGTGCTCTTCAATGTGGATGGAAGTAAAGACGTCTTCCTTCACCAGACGCTCGTTCAGCAGAATGGCGTCCTCGTAGTTGTAGCCTTCCCAGGTAACGAAGCCGATGAGGACGTTCTTACCCAGAGCGATCTCACCGCCGGAGCAGGAAGGACCGTCCGCAATGATCTGCTCGGTTTCCACATGCTCGCCAACCTCCACGATGGGACGCTGGTTGATGCAGGTGCCGGCGTTGCTGCGGGCGAACTTGGTCAGATGGCAGGTTTCGGTCTCGCCATCATCATAGCGCAGGGAGATCTCGGTAGCGGACACAGCAGTAACGGTACCGGGCTTCTTCGCCTTCAGGCAGACTTCAGAGTCCACAGCGGCCTTGTGCTCGATACCGGTAGCGACCACGGGGGGCTCGGTAGTCAACAGAGGCACAGCCTGACGCTGCATGTTTGCGCCCATCAGAGCACGGTTCGCGTCGTCGTTCTGCAGGAAGGGAATGAAAGAAGTTGCGATGGAGATCATCATTCTGGGAGAAACGTCGATATAATCGATCATGTTCCGATCCACAGCAATGATCTCGTTGCGGTGACGGCAGGTAATACGGGCATTTGCCAGACAGCCGTTCTCGTCCAGAGGCTCATTGGCCTGACCGATATAGTAATCGTCTTCCACGTCGGCGGTCATGTACTCCACAGTTTCCGTGACGAAACCGGTAGCCTTATCCACCTTGCGGTAAGGAGCTTCCACGAAGCCGTACTCATTGATCTTTGCAAAGGTAGCCAGGTAGTTGATCAGACCGATGTTAGGACCTTCGGGAGTCTCAATGGGGCACATACGGCCGTAGTGGGTGTAGTGAATATCACGGACGTCAAAGGATGCGCGCTCACGGCTCAGACCGCCGGGGCCCAGTGCGGACAGACGACGCTTGTGAGTCAGCTCGGCCAGGGGGTTGTTCTGGTCCATAAACTGGCTCAAGGGGCTGGAGCCGAAGAACTCCTTGATGACAGCGGTGACAGGACGGATATTGATTAGGCTCTGGGGCGTGACAGCATCCAGGTCCTGCACGGTCATACGCTCGCGGATCACACGATCCAGGCGGCTGAAGCCGATACGGAACTGGTTCTGCAGCAGCTCACCTACGCAGCGCAGGCGGCGGTTGCCCAGGTGGTCGATATCGTCGGGAGTACCGATACCCATGGCCACACAGTTCAGGTAGTTGATGGAAGCCATGATATCGTCCACAGTGATGTGGTTGGGGATCAGGTCGTCATAGCGCTCGGCAATGGCATCCTTCCAGCCGTCAGCAGGAACGGTCTGCAGCATTTCCTTCAGCACGGGGAAGCTGACCTTCTCACGGATGCCGTACTCAGCAGGATCGAAGTCCACAAAACCGGCCATGTTGACGGTATTGTTGGAGAACACACGGACGTTCTGGTCGCCAACTCTGATAACAACTTCGTTGACGCCCTTATTGCTGATGGTATGAGCCATATCGCGGCTGATGATCTCGCCGGGCATAACCAGGATCTCACCGGTCATGGGATCGGCAACAGGCTCAACAACCTCCTGGCCGGAAATCCGGTTCCAGATGTCAACCTTCTTGTTGAACTTATAACGGCCAACCTTGCTCACATCGTAGCGGTGCGCGTCAAACAGCAGGCCTTCCAGGTGAGCAATGGCAGTTTCCACCGTGGGGGGCTCACCGGGACGCAGCCGGCGGTAGATCTCCAGCAGGGACTCCTCGCGGGTCTTGCAGGGATCCTTCTCCAGGGTGGCCAGGATCCGCTCGTCTTCACCGAACAGCGCCTTGATCTGCTCGTCAGTCTCCACGCCCAAAGCACGGATCAGGCAGGTAATAGGCAGCTTGCGGTTCTTGTCGATACGAACCCAGAAAACATTGGAATTGTCGGTCTCGTACTCCAGCCAGGCACCGCGGTAAGGAATGACCGTAGCAGTGTAGGTGTGCTGGTCAGCCTTGTCCACATCGTGGGTGTAGTACATACCGGGAGAACGAACGATCTGGGAAACGATGACACGCTCAGCACCGTTGATCACAAAGGTGCCGCCATTGGTCATAATGGGGAAATCTCCCATGAAGATCTCCTGCTCCTTGATCTCGTCGGTCTCGGTGTTGCGCAGACGTACCCGCACCTTGATGGGCTTTGCATAGGTAGCGTCACGCTCCTTGCACTCCTCGATGGTGTACTTGGGCTTCTCGTCCATGGAGTAATCCAGGAAGCTCAGCTCCAGTTTACCGGAGAAGTCAGTGATTACGCCGACATCCTTGAAAACCTCACGCAGACCTTCCTTCAGGAACCATTCATAGGAATCCTTCTGGATCTTCAGCATGTTGGGGATTTCCAGGATCTCATTGTACTTTGCGTAGGATTTACGCATGGTCTTGCCGAACTTTACGTCCTTGACCATTGCCATATGGATCATCACAGCCTTTCTTTCGAATTGTGTGTTTTGCACTGGATTTATGATACGCGTGGCGCGGTTGTCAATATTGTGAAATTACCGTCTTGACAGCCGCCCATATCTGTGATATTATGACCTCACAAATGGAAGATGGCGCAGAAGGGCATAATATCCAATATGTTGTACCAGTATACACTATCCGCAAGCAAATGTCAACTGCTTTTTTGCGATTCCCGAAGCTTTTGCTTCGGATTTTTTTTGTTTTTGCACAAAAAATCCGCCCGGATAACCCAGGCGGATTTTTCTTATTTGTTTACAGTGCCGAATAACCGTAGCTGTTGACCAGTGCATCCAGCTTTCTGCCCTGCTTGCAGTAGGGACATTCCCGGTAGTCAAAGCTTGCATAGTCCGGAATATCGTCCACGCTGTAAATGGACCGGACGGGATGACCCTCCACCTCGTCCACAGCCCGATAGATAGCGGCAACGCCAGCCACATGGCCGCCATAGTAGCCGATGGCTTCGATGGAGCGTTTGGCCGTAAAGCCGGTGGTAACGGAAGCCATCAGGATCAGCACGTGCTTGTTGCGCAGCATGGGCTGGACATTGTCCCGGAAGATCATCTGAGAGTTGCCGTTGAATTCGGGTTCCAGGACATAAATCGTCTGGTGCTGGTTGATGGTACGGAAACCGGTCTTGGTCAGTTCATCCGCAACGCAGGCACCCAGAACTGCCGTACCGTCCAGGCACAGGATGGTATCCACAGGGGTATTATTGATAAAATGGGAAACCAACTCCCGGGCACTTTCCTTGGCCTCGGACAAGCGGGTTTTCTGATATGTAATATCGATATAATAGTTAATGTGGGAGTGATTGGTTGCAAAATGGCCATAGGCCACCCGGAGCGGTACCTTACCATGCTTGATGGGCAGGTTGTTCAATTCGATCATAATTCATTTCCTCCTTGCTGGTGTAAAAAAGAAAAGCGTTTAGATATCCGGCACAGCGTTTCGCCGGATGCTCCAAAACGCTTTTTTTCATTATATCCCAAAAAAGGTATTTTTGGCAAGCGGAGATTGTTCCAAAAAAACAGCCTTAATCTTGTGCAGTTTGCCGTTTCTTCAGATCCGGTTCCTGGCGCAGGAACTGATTTGCAATGACCCGGCAGATCTGTTTGGTGCGGATCATCTCATGAACCTGGCCAAAGCTGGCCCACTGGACACCGTCGGTTTCCCCGGGCAGCAGTACGATTTGATTTAAGGGCGTGGTCCTGTGCAGGCAGTAGAAATCGTAGTGGATGTGGGCATCCCGGTCAGAGCCCAAAAATTCAAATTCCTCCTGCTCAGCCCGGATGCCGGTTTCCTCAAACAGTTCCCGGGCGATGGCCTGGCGACTATTTTCCCCAGCCTTGGCCGCGCCGCCGGAATTCTCCCAAGTGCCGGCGAAGCTCTTGCCTTTTGCCCGGCGGGTCAGCAGCAGATTGCCCTTGCCGTCGTAGACCCATACGCAAACTACCAGGCCGTATTCTCCGGGTTTCCAGGAAGAACCCCGGCGGTGAACCCGGCCGGTCAGGTTGCGGTTTTCGTCGTAAATGTCATTGAATTCCATGGTATTGCCTCTTCGTTCATAGATAGGAGGATTATACCACGGTCAATTTTGAAATGCAACCACTCAAAATACCGCGTCTTGTAGGGTGGGAGCACGCCCCCGCCCTGCGAAAAAGTGTCATTCTGAGCGGAGCGGTTGTAAACCGCGAAGTCGAAGAATCCGTTTTCTCCTGCCGGCAAAGCCGGTGCGGTGCTATGCACCGCAAAGGTACGGATCCTTCAGCTCGCCTGTGGCGAGCTCAGGATGGCAAAAGAGGATGTGCGTAAGGCACATCCTCTTTTTTGATTTGGTTTAGTCCAGGGTTTCGGCTTTGTCCCGGTAGGGGCTGTCCAGAGGGCTGACCGTCTGGGCTTCCTTTTGGTAGCGACCAACGACCGTTGCCGCGAGCTCCACCGGCAGCAGCGTACCCGCGCCAGCAACACAGCCACCGGGGCAAGCCATGCCCTCCAACAGGTAGCCATCGTACTTTCCCGCCTTGGCTAAAGTCATCAGCTTCCGACATTCCCGCAGGCCCTCGGCCCGGGCGGTCTTGACCTCCACCTCGGGGTTGGTTTCCTGAATGACCTTGGTCACCGCGCCGGCAACACCGCCGGACACTGCAAAGCCACGACCGGTGGCAGTGCCCTCATTCAGGTCGAACATAGGCTCGATGGTCTCAAAATTGATCTCCTTGGCCTCGAACATACCCTGCAGCTCCTCAAAGGTCAGCACGAAGTCCACATCAGAGCGGATATCCGCCCGGATGGCTTCCAGCTTCTTAGCAGCGCAGGGGCCAACAAATACCACCTTGCAGCCGGGGTAGCGCTGCTTCATCAGCCGGGCGGTATAGACCATAGGCGTCAGGGTCATGGAAATGTTCTTTGTTTCGCTTGGGAACAGCTTATAGATCATGGAATGCCAGGCCGGGCAGCAGGAAGTGGCCATATAGTTCTGCTGGGCTGGGACTTTCTCCAAAAAGTCCTTGGCCTCCTCAATGGTGCACATATCCGCACCCACCGCAACTTCTACCACCCGGTGGAAGCCCAACTGCTTCATAGCGGCAATGAATTTGCCCGGGGTGGAGAACTTACCGAACTGACCGATAAAGGCCGGCGCAACAATGGCGATGACCTTTTCTTCCTTACGGATGGACTGGATCACCTGGAAGATCTGTCCCTTGTCCACGATGGCACCGAAGGGGCAGCTGACCAGGCACTGGCCGCAGGCAACGCACTTATCCTGGTTAATGGTGGCTCTGCCGTATTCATCGGACACGATAGCGTCCATGCCGCAGGCGGCAGCGCAAGGACGCTCCAGGTGGATAATGGCATGGTAGGGGCATGCCTTAGCACATTTGCCGCACTTGATGCACTTATCTGGGTCAATGTGGCTCTTGCCGTTGACGAAGGAGATGGCGTCCTTGGGGCAGACCTTTTGGCAGGAGGCAGCCAGGCAATTCTGGCAGCTTTCCGTTACCCGGTACTGATTGGTGGGACAGGCATGGCAGGCATAGGGAATGATGTTGACCAGCGGCGGCTCATAGTAAGCCTCGGCAACAGCAGCGGCATCCATGCCGTCGGTCATCAGAGAGCGGGTCTGAATGGGACGAACGCCCAGACCCATGGCCAGGCGCACCCGCTCACCGGCAATGGCACGCTCCAGGAATACGGATTCCCGATGCAGAGGTCTGTCGCCGGGGACAATGATGTAGGGCAGGTCTTCTGCCTTGGTATAGTCTCCCCCGTCGTAGGCCATTCTGGCTACCTCGGTAAAGACTTTCTTTCGAATATCGGTGATCAGCGAGGGAATTCCGCGCACAAGATCGCCTCCTTGGTTCCTTATTTTGCTACTATTATATTATTCGGGCCGCTTTTCGTCAAGACACCAGAAAAAGGAGATGCCGAGGCATCTCCTTTTTGATTATACGGCTGCAGGCTGCTTGGAGGGCAGCAGCTTTCTGAGGAGCTTATACAGGCCTGCGCACATCAGGACAAAGGCCAGGGTCAGCACAGATACAATCGTCACATAGATGAACTGGGTCAGGCCATAGCCCAGCACACCCTGCAGGCTAACGCGAACGGCTTCCAAAGGTGCGATGTTGCACTGATAGTAGTTCGCAAAGTTGGTCTTCAGAATTTGCGCCATGCTGGCGGACACCACGCAGAAAATCGTGATAACTACCATCAGCGGCTTGATGTGCATCTTCTTTTCCGGCTGATGCAGATCCAGAGCCAGAATCAGAATCATCTCAAACATCACAATATTGTGGAAGGTCACGGTATGGAAATCCAGGTAACCTACAAAGTAGTTCTCAATATTCCAGGAGCCATAAATCAGTGCCGGATAGATCAGCATCAGCAAGGTCATGGATGTACACAGCACAGAAACGATCTCAAAAACCGTATTCTGATGCTTACCTCTGTAGAAGGCCATTAGGGGCAGCGCGAAGATAAACAGGGAGCAGAAATGCAACGGGATATGGTACAGGTCGTATCCGCCTTCAAAGGAAACGATCTGCTTGCCGATCTCGATGGCAAACAGAATGCAGGCCAGAATTTGAAACGGGATCATGCGAATCTTCAAATCCTTCTTGCCAATAGTCAATCGCAGGATGATGGCGATGACGATCATGATCCCCAGGGCGGGCAACAGAGTTTGCGCATGTTGGGGAGTCCATAGTTCCATAGGAGTTCCTCTCTTTCGCAATTTATGAACAAATTATAACAAAAATGTGTACATATGGCAATGCTCCTATTTTTAAGATATTCTTAATTTCCTATGGTAGTAAAGTAATTGACGAATTGGCTTGTGCGCTGTAAAATGACAGAAAATCCAGTAAGGAGGATGACTATGTCCATTTACGAGCAGACAACCGCAGCCATTGCAGAGCTGTGTGAAAAAGCAAACTTGAAGCCCGGCGCAATCGTTGTGGTGGGCTGCTCTACCAGCGAGGTGTTGGGCGCAAAGATCGGCACTAATTCCAGTCCCGAAGTTGCTGAGGATATCTTCCGGGCTCTGCATGATTTTACTCAGAGCAAGGGGTTGTACCTTGCGGTGCAGTGCTGTGAGCATCTGAATCGGGCGATTATCACGGAGCGTAAGGCAGTGCCCTTCGCAGAGCCGGTCAATGTGGTGCCCCAACCCAAGGCCGGTGGCTCTTTGGCCACCCAGGCATACGCCGGCTTTACGGATCCGGTGGCTGTGGAGGAAATCAAAGCGGATGCCGGACTGGACATTGGATTTACTCTCATCGGTATGCACCTGAAAAAGGTTGCCGTGCCATTGCGGTTGGAGAATAACACAATCGGCGAAGCCATGGTTCTGGCGGCTCGCACTCGGCCTAAGTTTATCGGTGGCATCAGAGCCGTGTATGATGAAAATATGCTGTAAGAAAGAGGAGACTAACGTCTCCTCTTTCTTATTTTGTTATGGACGCAAGCAGGTAGGGTTTCAGCAGCTCCGTCCAGACATCCAGACCGGCTTTGTTCAAGTGCAAGCCGTCATCACTGTAGGAGCGGATCAAGAGGTTATTTTCATCCGCCAAACGGGAGAACAAATCCAGGTAGGTTGCTCCCTTCCCTTCCGCCAGTTCCTTGATTTTGGGATTGACGGACAAAATCTTTTGGGTGGTGACATGGACATCAATGTCCGAGTACTCCATCAGCTGGGTGTTCTGCGGAATGATGGACATACAATAAAGTTCCACATCCGGCAAGGCGACATAGATGGTATCCAGAATCTTGCCATAATTGGTCAGGATTGTCTCCTGGTCAACGCCCCAGTTGATATCGTTCGTGCCGATCATCAGCACCACATAGGCAGGTTCGATATCTGTGACCGAAACTTTCAAACGGCCCAAAACACCCTGGGTCATATCGCCGCCGATGCCCCGGTTATAGGCCGCCAGGGGCAAGTCAGCATAATGCTCGTCAAGGACATACAGATCGGTAATTGAGTCGCCGATAAAGACGATCTGGCCCTTTGCAAGGTTTGCATTTTGGGTAGCATAAGATTCACATTTCATGTCATAGTAGAGCTGGGCTTCTTCCCTGGTCTTCTTTTGCGTCAGAAAGGCTGTCAAAGTAATGACCGCCGCCAGCAGCAATACCACTGCCACGGCCAGTGATGCGGTGATAGGGTGCTTTTTTATTTTATGGAAGACACATTTCATCATGATGGCTCCTTGTTTTGGAATGGGGATATTTTACTGGTTTTGGGCAGGGATGTCAATGCTGTGGAAGCCCGTGGCATGAAGAAAAAGGGCTACCCCGGTGGGGCATCCCTTTTCTTGGTGCCGTGTCCAGTTGCGGTGCCCGAAATTTCCTGTTCGCATTCGCTCACGAAATTTCGACCGCTGCCACTCGCTCGGGTCGCTTCTTCCGCCACCAGCGGCGCTCCCCTCTCTCCCCAGACTCAAACCTCCGGTTCGAGTCCTCGGTATTAAGAAAAGGGATACCCCGGTGGGGTATCCCTTTTCTTGGTGCACCTGAGCATTCTATAATCGAACCGTTTACCTCTTTCAGGCTTACGGTTTTACTTGCTTCCTTATAATTGAATGTTATGACCAGCTTGTCGTCGTAGAGGTATACGGCGTTTACAAAGCAGTCAATCAGTCTTTGTTTGTGTTCCTTCGTTTCTAAGCTCATGGTCTGAATCTGCTTCAACCATAGCATTAAGCCCTCTTTTGTGATCGTGGGCTTCTTCATCTCTTCCTTGATGAGCTTCAAATTTATCTCATCTCTTGTCTGCTCCAATTCGAGCATTCTTTGTTTCGTTGTTGAAGTGATAATGCCTTCTTCAATTGCCTTGAGTAGATTGTTCAGTGCGGTTTCCGTTTCGCTGAGCCTTTGCTTTAATAACTGAATGACAGGATTCTCTTTCTGAAAGTTTCGGAATACAATGCCGGCGATATCTTCAAGTACATTATCGCTCATCATCATTTCACGGGTGTACTTGATAACGAGGTTTTCGATCCAGTCCTTTTTGACTGTCTTTTTGTCGCATGCGTGCTTGTACTTGGCACCGTTGCATTTGTAGTAGCGATGCACGGCTCCGCTTCGGCCTGTGCCGCTCTCACCGGTCATATAACGCCCGCATTTACCGCAGAACAGCTTGGTTGTCAGTAAGTAGTCATCTTCAGCCTTGTGCCTTGCTGTGGCTCTCTTGTTCTTTTCACGCTCGATTTGCACTTTGTCAAATAATGCTTGTGGTACGATCCTCGGTATGCCGTCCTTTTGGACAATATCTCGGAACTTATATTCACCGATGTACCGTCGATTCTTCAGCATATCCGTGACGATATTAATGGTGATTTTCGATCCGAGAGAAGTGGTCAACCCTTTAACATTGAGCATATCCACGATCTCTTTGATTGTCTTGCCGTTGGCGTATGCTTCAAAAGCTTGTACCACGTAGGGTGCTTTGACGGGATCCACCTCGAAGAATTGATCTTTGTTAATGGTGTACCCTATGGGGACTGTACCGCCGTTGAACTTGCATTTCAGCGCATTCTCGGTCATACCACGTCCGACCTTTTCGGCAAGCTCTG
>JAGAMN010000014.1 GCA_017624715.1 Oscillospiraceae bacterium | reverse complement strand
GCGCCGGAGGAGATCAAAGCCTTCAATGCGGACACCTGCCTCGCCTCCGGAACCATGGTGATGGATCTGCGAACGGCTAAGGAGACTTTTGACGGCAAAGCCCGCAACGAAATGATCCGCTCCTCCTCCACAGCGGATGCCGAATACTACTTCGGCTGGACCTATGGACCAGACGGCAAAAAGGCGGACTGGGACTATTACAAGGACATGATCGACAACTGTATGGATCCCAGAGCAAAAACCGTCATGCCTGTGCGCTATGCTGTGGCAGTGGAGCGCACCGTGCTGCAGGTGTTCCCCACAGAGAATCCGATCTGGGATGATCCCAACGATCCGGATTTCAACTATCAGTATCTCAGTGCCGTTCATGTAAACGATCCGATGCTGATCTATACCACCTCACGGGACGGCAAATACTATCTGGCCCGCAGCCGGGACTGCTCCGGCTGGATCCCCGCGGAAGACGTAGCCCTGTGCAAGGACAAGGAGGAGTGGCTGTTGGCATGGGACATCCCCGCCGACAAGGTTCTGGTGGTCTATGGCAACAAGGAATATACCGATGCCTCCAACTCCGCTCCCGACACCGCCCGCCGAATGCTGACGCAGGGCACCACACTGGAGCTTGTGACGGATCTGGAGCCGGATCAGCTGATAAACAACCGCTACCCCTATCACAACTATGTGGTCTATTTGCCGGTACGCCGGTACGATGGCAGCTATGAAAAGCAGATGGCCCTCCTGCCGGAGACGGCTAAGGTCAGTGTAGGCTATTTGCCTTTGACGATGGAAAACATCGCCATGGTGTCTCTGAACAATCTGGGCGACGCCTACGGCTGGGGCGGTATGATGGACGTGGAGGATTGCTCCGGTCTGGTCCGCACCATTTACGCCTGCTTTGGTCTGGACATCGGACGCAACGGCAACTGGCAGTGGAATATGAGCATCGAGAAGATCGATGCGACCTATATGTCCCTGGATGAAAAGCTCCGGATTTTGGATGAACTGCCTCTGGGCGCTGCTTTGTGTTTCCCCGGCCATGAGATGCTTTATCTTGGCAAGGTGAACGGAAAGCACTATGTTATCAGTACCGTCAGCAGCATCATGAGCCCTGAGACCGGAAACCGCCTGCGCACCCGGGACGTGATGATCAACACGCTGGACGTCAAACGCGCCAACGGTCAGACATGGGTCCAGGCACTGAATAAAATCATGGTGCCTTGCTACGCAACTACCACCGGCAGAGACTATGGTTTCCCTGATACGGCGTGGTATCACGAGGGCAGAAACTACTGTCTGGTAAACAAACTTTTGACGCCCGAAGCTGACGGAACCCTTGGTGTTGGTAAAATCGTCAGCCGCAGCGAATTGGCAAATGCGCTGTGGGTCATGGCCGGCAAGCCGGTGGTCAACTATGCACTGAGCTTCACGGATGTGGCAGAGGATGGCCTTTACACCGAGGCGATTCGCTGGGCCGTTTCCGAAAATGTGATGGCAGGTTATGGAGATAACTTCTTTGGAGCGGAGAATATGGTGACCCGCCAGCAGATGCTCACAGCTTTGTGGCGATATGCCCAGAAACACAACATTGACGTGAGTGTTGGTGAAGATACCAATATCTTATCCTATGAGGACGCCTTCGATATCAGTGAATATGCCATCCCCGCTATGCAGTGGGCCTGCGGCGCCGGCGTTGTCTCCGGTACCGGAAACGGATATCTTCATCCCGAAAAGGAGCTGTCCCGTGAGCAGTTGGCCGTCATTCTTTATCGCTACAGTCAGCTCCCCGAGAAAGAGCTTCCAATCGAAACCGCTGATTCAGAGGATATTGGGGCCGCAGAGGAACCAACTGTGTAAGAATAACCACACCATTATATTTTAATTTTCAACGATTCCGGTATGACTGATTTTTTTGGAAATCTTACATTCAGGAGGTACAAATAAATATGAAAAAGAATCTTTTGTGTTTGTTGATACTGCTCTGTTTCTTATGTACCAGCTGTGCTCAATCGCAGCCATCGCAAGAGCCTCCGTCTACATCTGAAGATTCGGTTTCTTCGGAAATTCCTCACGAAACGGCTCCGGCGCCCGAGCAGGATACCGAGCCAGTAGAAACACCTCTTGCCCCAAGTGAACCGCAGGATGCCCCGGAGCCTCAAAATGCTGATTTTTATTCTGTATGTACAAGCCTTTCAAAGGATGAGGTGGAACAATTCGCGAGAGAAGTCAAAGATCTGATCCTGACCTCAAACTGGACGGCACTCTCTGAACATATAGCCTATCCCATCACCATGGGCGGTATTGTTTATGAAGACAGCGCTTCCTTTGTAACGGCTCCATTTGAAACACTTCTGGGCGCTGATGCAATAGAGACGATTCAAAACGAGAATTGCACGGATATGTTCTGCAAATACTCCGGAATCATGATGGGTAACGGAGAAGTGTGGATTGGAGAAGTACTTGATGAAGACGGAAACTCTGCCGGTCTCCGGGTAATTGGCCTTTCTATATTGGAGCAAGGTTAGAACAGTTATCTCAAGGATTGGCCGTGAAAGCGTTGACTACTATTTGACTACTATCGAGAATGATATCTAAAATGACCGGGAGCTGTTGCGCTGCAACGGCTCCCGGCTTTCCTATATTCTCTGTCTGAAATTGTGCAAAATCGATGAAACGACTGGGCCGCATGGGTTTCCCGATTTACAGCCTGATAACTC
>JAGAMN010000013.1 GCA_017624715.1 Oscillospiraceae bacterium | reverse complement strand
ACCGGTGAGCAGCGCGAAGACCATGCCCTTGTCCCTGGCTGCTTTGGCAATATCCAGCCACTGCCGGGCCGTCAGCTCCCTGCCCGCGGCATCCACCTGCTCCTGGGTCATGTGGACATAGCACATGGGGCAGTTGAAATTGCACCGGGCTGTCAGCTCGAAATTGCCCGCAATGGGCAGGCCAAGTCTTCTGCCCTTGCTGTGCAGATATGTGGCGATATAGGGTTCTGAACTTTTCTTTCGCATACGCTTCACCTACTCTTTCAGCATCTGCTCCAATGCCACTACCGCCGATTCATCCGGCGTGCAGGAGAGCAGATACACAGGGACTTGCCGAACTACCCGTTCCACCAGAGAAGATGCCCGCTGAACATCTTCCCTATCCCAGGTATTGACGCTGACGCCCTCCCAGATTCTCGAGAAAGCCTCATAACCCCGCAGCGAACGGATGCTGGTTTCCTTTGCCTGCGCCAGATACACCACTGCCGCCAGGGGCAGGCTTCGGTTGCTGCAGTATTGAGAGCTTCCCGCGAAGGGAATGCCCTCAGCCACCAGGGCATCCCCCTCCAGCCGCACTGCCGCCCGGTCACCGTTGATGATCTCAGCGCCTCTGTATTGCTTCCACAGCTCCGCCTGGGTAGACTTGCCCGTTTCGGAAGGAGCTGTGAACAAAATCGCCCTTCCACCGCAGTCAATGTAAGAGCAGTGCAGGATAACGCCGTTCACCCGGGCGAGTAGATGCTCCATGCTGATGCACTCGAGCACCGTCTTCGTACTGACATACTGGCGGTAGCGGCTTCGTTCCACCAGCACCGCATGGTCCATCCCGTCATTGACAACACGGACACGGGCACGGTCGCTGCCAAAATAGCGGACATTCAGGCCGTTCTGCTCATAGACGGAAAAGGTCGGGGTCTTCACCAGGAGGGTCCCCTCCGGTTCCGGCATCACGTCCACCATTTCAAAGCGGAACACATGAGGCAGCCGGACCGAGGGCACAGCAAAGGCCTGTAGATGCCGCTCATCCTGATAAAAGACCTCCTCCGGCATGGTAATCTGGATTTCCACACCGCCACATCGGTAAAATCGATCCATCATCATTCGCTGATGGTAATGAACATGATCTCACTGCCGGTCTCGGAGTAATGATTGCTCAGCGACTGCTTCATTTCTCCCGCCTTCAGGCCGCCCTGCAGGGTGACCCGGTAGGTGATACCGCCGTAGTAAAGATCCTGGGCTGCATTCTTATAGTAAATCACAATGTCGCCGTCGATATCTTCACCGGAAATATTGGAGACATTGATAACGCCGTCGGAGGTCTTGAGTTCCAGCTGATCCTCCTGAAGGCTCAGTTCTTCGGCAAAATATGCCACATTGTTGGCTGCAGGCAGAATGGCTTCATAATCCACAGCCTTGTCATAGGCCATACGGTTCTTCTCCAGCAGGACAACGCTGTCGCCACCGGGGAGGGTGGTCAGGGTGAACTGGGCAGTCTCCTCACCGATGTCCATGGTGATCTCGGCATACTGGATGTCCAGCTCACTGTCGTTGCTGACCACCAGCATCAGAATACCGGACACGACCTCATCAGTGCCGTCTTCCATGTAGATGCCGGTGTAACTGCCCACCTCCTGGACATAGAGGCCGTAGCCCAGATTGACCGAGAGGGTCTCCACCTGCTCGATGGAAGCCGCTTCAGTGGACTGCGCCGTTTCCTCCGGCAGCTGCTCCTGGGCTTCGGGCGCGGAGGGTTCGTCGATCCGGGGAGCTTCTTCGGGCTCATAGAAGGCACCAAGGCACAGCGCACCCACGACCAGCGCCAGGAGCAGGGCAATCACCGTCAGCACAGCGGTCAGTCCGCTGCCCTTGCGCTTTTTTGCGGCAGCTTTTTGATTATTCTTTGCAAATTTTCCGCTCATAGTCTTACCTCAAATAGGGATAAAGGCCGCGCCACGAGAAATGGCGCGGCCTTTTGAAATTAGGTATTAGGAGTTGAAGAGGTTGTTGTATTCGGTAGGAACGTGGTAGCAGTAGCCGTCCCACATATCGTCTACACCGCCCATTTGTGTGGGAGTATAGTCACAGCCATGTGCAGCTGTATCAAAGATTCTATCACCAGAGCTGGAAATAACCGGGCAACTACCTCTCGAAGGGTTTCCAACAGGATTTCCTTCACAATCACCTGCAATGTTCGTACTCACGGAGAAACTCTCAAACAGGATCTGAGGTTTTTCATATGCTCTTTTCATGCTTCATTCCTCCTCTCAGCGGAACCATTTCTTCAGCAGGCTGCCGATGGCATTGGTGATCTTCTTGACCACATACTGAACCATTGCATTGACATCCGGCTTCTGTTCCTGCTCAGGTTCGGTAGCCTCAGGCTCTGTTGCTTCAGGCTGGGTTTCCTCGACCTCAGGCTCAGTCTCCTCGGGGATGGTGGTCTCAGGTACAGTTTCCTCGGGCACAGTCGTCTCGGGAACGGTTTCCTCGATCTCGGGCTCGGTCTCTTCAGGAACGGTCTCATCGGGGGTCTCTTCCACAGCTGCGGAGTTCAGCGAACGCAGGGTCAGCATCGCGGCAGCGGGAGACATGCTCACATACATTTCATCGCCGGTGGTTTCATCCTCCAGAGCAGTCAGCATGATGCCGGCATTGGGATCGCTCTCGCCACTGTCACCAGCACCCGCTGCAGCTACGCTGGGATTCTCTGTGTAGGTTGCCTTGATGTTGGTCAGAGAGATGATGCCATCAGTATCATAACGGTCACCGGCATTGGAAATGACAATGATATCATCCTTCCAGCCGGTCAGATCGTAGTACATATCGGTTGCAGTATCGACAGATTTGGTCTGCGCATTATAGTATGCACCTGCTTCAACCTTATTATCATCACTGGCAGCCTGTGCAATATTGGTGATGGTGTAGGTACCCATTTTTCCATCTGCACTCTTGATACCGATGTGAACCTGGGCAACGATATCATCTCCATTGGAATTCGTACCGCCGCTCAGCTTAAATGCTACTCTCTGACCGGGGGCCAGATAGACCTCATTGTTGGGGCCGTAGCTCTTGTAATCCCCGATCTGTGCATCGCCGACGCTTGCATCGCCGTCAATGAAGACCAGGCCTTCCATATCGGTGGTCAGTGCATCATTGGCAACATTGTCGAAGGAGTTCGCGGCAATGATCTTATTGCGAAGCTCAATGTAGCTGGGCCAGCTCTCGCCGTCGGCCTTGTAGGCATCCTCGATGGTGGTATCGGCTGTGCCGTCAGCAGCTCCGTCATTGGCAGGATCATAGATTCGTACTGCATCCAAATACAGCCAGTAGCCATTCTCATCTTCTGTCTTGTTCAGTGCATTGGCATAAGTTGCCTTGATCGTAACCGTGTAAGTACCATAGGGCAGTTCCTCGATCTGAATCACAGGCACCTGATACAGAGCATTTTCAACACTGGGAGTTGCAACCCATTCACCATCGACATAATTATAACCATAGTAAGTACTTACGGCAGCCTTCTTAACAGATTCTCCGTCAGAATTAACTACCTGAACTGTGAATGTGCCGGTGGTGTTGCTGGTCATGCTGATCACATCGAAGCCGGTACCTGCGAAGGTGAAGGTTGCTGTTGCATAGGAGTTCGCATCAACATATACCTTTCGGGCCTGGCCCAGAGAGAAGGTGGACATGCCATTGTTCACACTGTCGTAGCCATAGATGTTGTTGGCGTCCGTCAGGCTGTACTTGCCGGGACGGTCTTCGTCCTGCGTCACACCTGCCCGGATACCCTCGGTATCCCAAGTTCCGTCAGACGTGTCGTCCGTCGTATCAGCAGGTGTACCATTGTTGTTCCATTTTTCATAGGTCAGGAAATCATCCTCATAGTAAATGGTAGTTGCGGGGATGACAGTGACGGTATCGTAGTAGTAGCCTGCATTTTCATTGCCGGTGTAGTTGACTGCATAGGCGAACTTATCGTAGCTGTCCATCTGCATGGTATTCAGCGTGTAGCGAACCTTGCCGGTAGAAGCATCGGCGTTCGCAGTACCGTATTTACCCTCGTAGGTGGTGCCGAAACCATTCTGCAGAGAAGTACCTGCAGTGGTATTCTCCAGGCCATCGGTATATTCGCCAATGCCGGCCAGCTTGCCGTTTTCGCCGAACATGTCGTTGGTCAGGACGGAGATGTCCACGGGCAGACCATAGTCCACAACGACCGCATCAGGATGTGCACCAACGGACCAAACAACTGCAAACCAAACAACGGTGTGCGTATAGTCATAAGCCTCATTATCGTTTTTCAGTTCGTTGGAGAAGGCAGACTGATCTTCCCTGTTATACTGCATAACATAGGTAGAGTTAACATCCACATCGCCCTTAGTGATCTCCCATGCACCGGTCGCGTCGGAGTGAATGGTGATTTCATACACCGCGCCTTCGTCATACAGGGTATAGTACTTCGGCAGCACATCGTCACTGACGGCTGCAATGTCAATGACCTGATAATTTTCCGTATTGTTCAGAAGTATCTCTTCATAAACAACAGGATTGGTAACTGCGATCTTGTTTGCGAAGGAGCCGGTCTGGCCGGTGGTCTGGTTGACAATGATCTCGCCCTGCTCGTTGACCAGGTAGAAAGCATAGGAGACGTTTGCAGACTTCCATGCCATGACGGGAGATACCGTATCCTTCAGGCAGGGATTGCCCAGGTAGTTGTCATAGTACAGAGTCGCAAATTCATTGGTGGGATAGGAACCTGCCGGGCGGGTGCCTTCCATGGAGCCTTCCAGGTAGACATAGTAGCGCATTGCCAGCTCAGAGGTCTGGACAGTACCCATCTTCCAGTAGAAGGTCTCAGAAGGCAGCACATTGGTAGTACCGGTGGTGGTTCCATCAGCCTTGGTTCCGGTGGGGATAGAAATACCTTCAACAGCAACATCGGTAGGATTGTTGTTGTACAGGAAAGTCTTGGCATAAATCACACCCTTGACATAGCCTGTCTGAGTGCCGTCAGCCAGAATATTGGTTTCGCCGCCGTTAATCTGGTCAGAGTAAGCGCCGGTAACTGTGTAGGAACCATCATCATTTTTGACAGAGTCAAATGTAACCGTTTCCAGAACAGTGTAAGTACCCTTACGCTTGCCAATCATAGCATTGGTAACATCATCACCTGCGGTGCCTTCTGCGATCGCATCCGCCTCTGCCTTGGTGTAGATATCATAGGAGATGATCTCAATGCTGGGCATCATGGCCTCGCCGTTGGCGTCAGTAATGGCCTCACCGTTGTAATCAACGATGGGCGTCATCTGCAGATTGTAGTTGTCACCCATCTGGTCCACGAAGCGGGCATTGTTAGCGGCATAAGCGATCTCGGTGCCAATAACATTGAAGGCAGCAGACAGCTCTTCCGCAGAGGTGACCTTGTAGTAATACTTTGTAGAACCGGTCTGATCAGTAGCCAGGGTCTCGATGGACTGGTCCATGCTTTCCTCGGTAACATTGGTATCAGCCTGTGCGTCGAAGGAGATGGAGAACATGGTAGCACCCAGACCGGGAACCATGTACATGTTTTTCTCGTCAGTAGGGATACCCAGATCATTGGTCTTACGAATGACCTCGTACTCCTGATTGGGATCACCCTTGATGGCGTTGGCCATACGGTGCTCGTTCATCATGCCATCGCCGTCAGTATCCACGTCATTGTAATAATAAGCATGCTCCGTACAGTTCAGTTCCAGATCCTCTACACCCCAGTTACCGCAGATCCAGTTGTTCCACAGACTGGAAGCGCCCTGAGAGTGGTAATAGTTCCACTGCATGGCTGCGCCGTCGGACATGAAGATAACGAACAGGTCACGGTCTTCACTGCCGTTTGCCGCCTTGATGGCGGTACCCATCTGATAGATGGCGTCGAATGCGTAGTCGTAGTTGGTACCGGAGGTGTAGTTCAGAGTATAGCTGTTAGCCAGATCAGCGGCATCGACAAAAGCACCTGCACTCAGTGTTCCGTCACCGGTGTAAACCTGAGCCTCGGAGTTTGCATTGTAGGAGATATCATCGGACATCGTGTCGGCGGCATCACGGTCATAGGGAGTACCACTCTGGCTGTGACTCTCGCCATAGAAGCCGTTGAAATCGGCAATGGCAACACGGATATCCAGCAGCTGGCCGTCATCGCCTGGGGTCTTGAACTGTGCAATCAGGTCTTCGAGAGACTCCTCCAGAACCGCAGCACGGGTCTGAGAGCTGCCCGTAACGGTGTGGCTGGTCATCGAGGAGGATGTATCCAGCATGACAATGACGTCAACGCCCTTCTTGATGGGCACGCCGGAGGCGGAGACTTCGACCTGAGCGACACCGGAGGACTGGAAGTCGATACCGGTAGCCGTCTTGCTGACATTCACAGCGCCCTCGTCGGGGTATTCGGGGTAGTTGTTGACAACACCGGGAACGACCTGGACTTCCACGGTACCCAGGACCACGCCGTTATAGCTGATCTCGACCCAGTAAGAGCCGGGGTTATTGCCGTTGTAGGTATTCTTCCACTTCCAGGTCAGATCGCTGTCAGCCAGCTCGTCGGCATTGGAGCCATCGGCATTGTTGGAGATGTAACCGGTGATACCAGCCTTCACAGCATTCAGAGCGGAGGTTGCAGACTTGCCCTGGGTCACGGTATAGACGGTGTTGCCTTCAATCTTAGCATACTGGTCACTGCCGGCAACCTCGCCGTCATACTTGTACAGACGGACACGGTTGCTGCTGGAAGTAGAAACCTCCATGCGGTTGTCGGCAGAGTCGTAGTACAGATACCAGGGAGAACCATCTACGTTGCTGAATCTGTACAGACCCTCATCCTGATCATTTTCATTTATGGACCAGTAGCCGTTGTCGTTGGTACCAACATGCATACCATAGTTCTCGTGGTAGATCCATGTGCTGCCGTTCTTGGTGATAGGATAATAAGTAGTCCTGCCAGAACGATAGGTCGTGATGTACCACTCATAGTCTCTGGAATCTACGATAGCTTCCGTCTCGTCATCGTTAAAGGTAATGGGAACAACGCCGGAGCCATCTTCGTCCATTGCATAAGCAGCACCAGAGGCAACGAACAGATACCGGTTGTTAGAACCAGTCTCGTAGCCATCGGTATCCAGAACGTACTTGTAGCCGCCCTCGGAAGTACCGACATGGGTCCAACCCTCTGCGATCTCAGTATCATACTGAACATTTACCTTGACCTCAACGGTACCCAGAGAGGTTCCGTTGTAGAGAATCTCCACGGTATAGGGACCGTAATTGGTGCCGTCGTAGGTATCGGCCCACTTCCAGGTCACAGCGTCATCGGAGATGGTGGTCTTGTTGGTGCCGTCGGTATCGTCAGCAGTAGAGACGGTGATGCCAGCCTTAACAACTGCCAGAGCGTCGTCTGCGGAGGTGTTCATATCCACAGTGTAGAGGCTTTCGCCTTCGGCGATATAGTAGGTCATATCCTTGGCGATAATGACCTCTGCGGTACCCAGAACAGTGCCGTTATAGGAAATAGTCACTGCATAGTCGCCGGGAGTGGTGCCGTCGTAGGCAGGATCCAGAACCCAGGTCATGCCTTCGCCATCGTCTGCATACTCACCCTCGTTGGAGTAATCCTCATAGGTGGTGTACTTGATGGCAATGCCTTCCTTGACAGCAGCCAGAGCATCAGCTGCGCTGGTGCCGGAAGCCACCACATAGCTCAGATCACCATCCAGATAGCCATACAGGCCGTTGCTGCCGGGGGTGGCGTCAGTACCGGGGATGGTCTGACTGTATTTATATAGGCGGACACGAGCAGAGTCGTCTTCAGTAACAGTCCAGCCGCCACTATAAATGATGTACCAGTTGGTGCCGTCAATATCGTGGATATCATACACACCATTGCCGTAGTGGTTGACCTGGAACTTAACGGAACTTCTGGTGCCATAGCGGACGCCATTGCCCTCCTGGTACAGGTAGCTGGACCCATCGCCCTTGGTAATCAGCTCATAGCGGGTACCATCGTAGGCAGTTTCAATCATGTGATACTCGTAATCGCGAGTAGTGGTAATCGCATTTCTGCCACTGATGGTGATGGACTCTGCAGTACCATTGGAGGCGCTTGTAGCGTTCAGTGCCAGTGCCTCATCTTCGGCAACAATAATGTACTTATTGTCCTCACCATAATCAATGCCATCGGTATCCAGCACATACTGGTAGGTGGGATTGCTGCCCTCGGTGCCGTTGGTGGCTTCGTTAATGGTGACCCACTTATTACCGGAGGTAGTCACATCGTCAACATCATCGCTGACGCCCACATACTCGCCGACTGTGCCAGCAGTAAAGGAACCGCCGGAACCGCCGGAACCGCCGGAACCGCTGGAATCATCTGCGCTCAGGGCGATGGTCTGGGGAGAGGTGTAGACATTGATGTACTTAGGCAGGCCCAGGGATACATTGGTAACAGAGATATTACTGTAGGAACCATCATAACCGGCGGACTTCAGGTTGTACAGGCCGTTGGCGCTGTAACGCTCCACCTTCACCTGATTGTCGGTGATGGCAAAGACCGTCATGGTCAGCTTGTCAGTACCGGCAGTGGTAACATAGGTATAGGGATCGGAGTAATAGCCGGTATAACCCGCATTCATGTAGGTGAAGTTCAGAGTCTCTTCGGTCCATGCGCTGGTGGAGCCAGCCTCGGCGATGCAGATCTTGTGACCAACAGGCAGGTAGATGGCCTCGCCGCCCATGTAGTTATCAGGACCGTAGGCGTGGTCATGGCCGTGCAGGAAAATGATGTTCAGGCCATTGTCACCTGCATCGTTCAGCACATCGAAGATGTACTTGGCGTGCTTGGCATCGCCCTGAGTAACCGTACGGGGCGTGAATGCAAGGGGCAGATGGGAAACGATAAAGATGGGCGCATCGTAGCCTTCGCCGATCTTGTTATTCAGCCAGGTTTCCAGATTCCTGGCCAGAGTCTGAACGCCGCTCTGGGAGCCGCCGCCGTTGGGATAGTCATCCTCGTTCAGGACGTAGGCAGCGTAACCATTGAAGTCATGCCCGCCGGTGGCGTCGATGCGGGAATCCATGTAGTCATGGTTACCCTGCACCAGGACGGAGTTGGCGTCGTTCAGGTTGGAGTAGCTGCCCTGCACAGCGCCCATCAGGGCGGTGATACCGTTGGCAGTCTCCGTCGCACTGTCATGGGTCTCACAGTCATAGTCACCGATGAACAGGAAGCCGTCCATGGTTGTGTACTTCTGGGAGACCTGTGTCAGAATGTTCGTGACATTAGCCGCACTGTTGGCATGGTCACCGGCTTCCTGGAAGTCGCCGCCAGCCAGGACATAGATCGTATTGTCCTCAGCCTGTGCATCAATGCCCTCATCGATCATCATGATGCCGTCGTTTGCAGTGGTCTCCTCAGGAGCGGTTTCATCCGGAGTAGTCTCGTCCGGGGTAGTCTCCGTCTGGGCAGACTGGTCGCCGGAGTCATCCGTCGGAGCGGCAGCATCAGATTCCGTTTCCGCTGCCGGCTCATCATTCGATGCGTCCGCAGCATAATCGGTTCCTTCTGCAGGTGCACCCATCGGTGCATTTTCAGCAGGGTTTGTTTCCTCCGCCAGTACGCCGACAGGCACCAAGCCGATCAGCATGACCACGCAAAGGACAAATGAGAGGATTCTCTTCATTTCCTTCATAAAATAACCTCCTCGTATTCTATAAAGATGGTGTAACTCGCAGACTACTGCTACGCCATGATTATACTTAATTAACGTCTTTTGGCCGAACGGCCGCCGCAGACCGGGCATCCGCATTTGTGGGACCCGGTACGCGAATAGATGACGGCCTTCCATTCGTGGCCGTCTATACAGCGCCACCAGACCCGTTTTGCACTGCCCGGCATTACCATAGTCGGCTCCAGAGGCGCATTCAGCGTCGGATGCCACTGCGCCGCCACCATCGGCTCCACTGTCTTCAGATCGTTGAAGCCTGCCAGCACCTTTCTGTTGCCGCAATAGGGGCAGCCGGACTGCCTGTCGGTTCTGGAGGAAATGGCACTCTGCCACTCGTGGCCCCGATCACAGCGCCACCAGACCCGCTTATTGCTGTAAATTGAGACCCGGTCAGGGGTCAGCGCCCCGTTCTTTTCCCGGAGCCACTGTCTTGCCAGCTGGGGGGAATAGCTTTCCAGATCATTCACACCCGGCACAATGGTCTTTCCGGTACAGACCGGACACCCCCGACCGTATACCCGGGAGTGGATGGCTGCCTGCCATTCGTGACCCCAGCTGCAGCGCCACCAGACCTTCCTGGATGAACCGCCGAGCACCTGCTCCGGTGTCAGGCTGCCGTTTTTGCCGGGATGCCACTGCTTTGCCAGCTCCGGGTCGGTTGTGGTCAGGTCGTTTACGCCGGGAATGGCCACGCGATTGGCACAGACCGGACATCCGGAACCTTCCACCCGGGATTTGACCAACGCTTTCCATTCGTGGCCGTGCTCACACCGCCACCAGACGGGCTTGTGGCTTCCGGGCAGAACCTGCTCAGGGGTCAGCACTCCGTTTTTCGCATCATGCCACTGTTTTGCGATATCCGGATACAGCGCGCCCAGCCCCATTTCAGGCGCCAGTTTCTTTCCGGCGCAATATGGACAGCCGCTGTTTTTACCCGCCCGGGCATAGGGCGGACTTTGCCATTCGTGGCCCCGGCTGCAGCGCCACCAGACTTTCCTCTGACTGCCGTACGACACCTGGTCCGGAGTCAGTCTTCCGTTCTTCTCCGGGTGCCACTGGAGCAAGAGTTCGCCCCGGTCGAAACGGAAACAGTATTCTCTTAATGATTCGCTCATGTTTCCGCCCCTTCCCCGTGGATCCCGCAGCACCGCCAGTATGATGCAGATGAGTTGATTACCTTCTTATTGGGGTATAATCTAAGTACACAGAAATTTCTTGCCACATAATCCTGATTCTGTGTTTTTTATTCGCCAAACGCACCTTCATTCCGGAAGATATTCTATGGATCTTCCGCGTCCGACAATGCCGGGTACCCCAGCATAATTCTTTTCTTTACCTCAGGCAGTTTATGCCGAAGCCCAGCATTCTCATCTTAATGAGAATGCTCCATTCATTCTATACCATGCAAAGCCTTTCCTCGTAAATCAGCTGTGCGTACTCTGTCGCTTTTAGTGCGTAATTCGTATTCTGTTTCCAGACAGCTATGTTATGATATATGAGTTGGGTACTGAAAAAGCTTAGAGAAAAGGAGGGATTACATGTTTGTCGCCATCGCTGAGGATGATCTTTCCTGTTCTCACACCATCCAAAACCATCTGCAGCGCTTTGCAACGGAACAGGGTATCGCCCTCCGGATTTGTACATTTTCATCAGGAACAGCGCTTCTGGAAGCATATCAGCCGGACTGGGATCTGATCCTGCTGGATATTGAGATGCCGCTGATGGACGGACTGACCGCCGCGAAACGGATTCGCGAGCGGGACAACCAGATTCTGATTGTGTTCATTACCCATTTGGCTCAGTTTGCCATCAACGGTTATGAAGTATCCGCCCTGGATTATATTCTGAAGCCAGTGCACTATCCCATGTTTTCTGCCAAAATGAAGCGCATCCAGTCCCTTCTGCAGACTCATCAGCCCCGATCCATCATTGCCACCTTTGATGGAAAAACGAAGCTGCTCCCGCTGGATCAGCTGTATTATGTTGAAGTATTCAACCACACGCTGACCTACCACACACCGGAAGGCTCCTTCTCTGCCACCGGCAAACGAAGCATCACACAGCTGGAAAAAGATCTGTCTTCCGCCAACTTCTTCCGATGCAATTACTGCTATCTGGTCAATTTGAAATATGTACTGAGCGTCGACAAGGACAGCATTTGTATGTCCAACGGAAAAACACTGCCTATCAGCCGCAGCCGCCGCAGGGAATTTCTGAATGCGCTCATGCGCTACTGGGGAGGATAATTCTTATGACAGCTTCCTTCCTCGTTCTATCCATCGACCGCATTTTACATTGCTGTCTGCTGGCAACAATTCTGTATATCATCCCCCTGCGCAAGCGCCCTCATTTTCCCGCAAGGATATCCGCCGGTCTTCTTCTCGGTGCGGTCTTTGCATTTTACCTGCCAAAGCTCCGTGTTCACTGTTCCGGATTCATTTTTCATCTGCTTCCCATCAAAAATCCGCTGACGGTATGTGTGGTCTTTTCTCTTACCGATGTTCTTCCGGTTTTGCTGTTCTGTGCCGGGCTGATTTATTTGTGCTGCGAAAGCTCCCCCGCCAAAGCCATCTATACCGCGATCCTGGCTTATCTGACGCAGTCTCTTTCCTATACGCTTTTCGTCATCATATTCCCAGCGTATTTCCACCACCCTTACGAGGCGCGCGTCTTGCCGATACTTTGGCATGAAATCCTGATCGCGGCGATCGTGCACCTTCCTGTGTACTTTATCTTTGCCAGAAAGCTGCCTCTGGATGGAATCTATCGCTTCGATTGTATCTATTCCATTCCGATTTTGGCTTTTATCATTATTACCGTCAGATATTTGAATGTCATATCCACGCGCATACTCCAGGCCCAGGGGTCCTATCTTTTTACATTCCTGATGATCAGCAATCTGATGCTGGATTTTGTTCTTCTGGCAACCCAGATCGTATATCGTAACGGCGCCAAATTGCGCGCCGAACTGGAAGTCCGGAATCATATCCAGTCACTACAGCAAAAAGAGTATCAATTATTCCGGAATAACATGGATGCACTGAACCACAAGCTCCATGATCTGCGCCATCTGGTTCGTTCCCTGCAAGTCAGCCCGGACGCAGCGCAAAGTCAGGCCGCTCTGAAAGCTCTGGAGGAGCACATTGCTGTCCTGGACTGCAGCATGAATACCGGTAACGAAACGCTGGACGCACTGTTCTCCGAAGCATGGCTGCGCTGCGGAGATCAAAAAATACAATGGACCTGCATGGCCGACGGTGCCGTTCTGAATTTTATGTCCCCGACGGATCTATACATTCTTCTCGGCAACGCACTGGATAACGCCATGGAAGCCGCAGCCCAGGCAGAAGATCCGCAGCAGCGTTTTCTGAGTGTGACCATCCAAAGAGCCAACCAGTTGGCCTATGTGCGAATCGAAAACTACTGCTCCGTCATTCCTAAGTTTTCAAACGGACTTCCCCTGACCACCAAATCAGACAAATTCCAGCACGGCTACGGAACGCTCAGCATACAAAGCATCTGCCAAAAATACCACGGTGAATGCAGCATGCGGATCGAGCAGGATATTTTCATCACCGAGCTGATGATTCCCATTCCTCCCACAACGTAAAAACAGCCCCAAGGGGGGCTGTTTTCTTTATTTCAGCATAAAAAGTACGGCCACGCAGCTGCGTGGCCGTACTTTTTATTGGAATGCTGACATTTTATTCAGAATGTGGTCACCACATCGTAAGCGGAGCCGTTCCAGATGGCCGGACGGGTCTCGCACTGATGAAGCTGTGCCACGAAATCCTTCAGGCCATCCACTTTTTCCGGAAGCCAGGTAACGTACTTGCCCACCTGCTTCGGCACATGGGCGTCACTGGCTCCGATGGCCTTCAGCCCCAGCTCCCGGCAATAACGCAGAGCGATACGGTTTGCATCCATATCAGCGCTGCCGTTGAGGACCTCCACGCCGTGCAAGCCCCGGGCCTCCCGGAGGTGATGCTCAAAGCCCCGGTTGTTATTCCGGAACGGATGGCAGGAGACGCAGAATCCGCCGGCCGCATTGACCTGGTCGATAAATGTCTGTGCCTCGATCCGCTCCTGCGGGAAGGTATCGATTCCCCAGGCAGTAATATCACCCCAGAGGGAATAGTACTCCACGCCCACAAAAATCGGGAATCCGATTTCCCGGCTGTAGTCTTCCGCAAACTCCCGTCCGCCCATGCTGTCGTGATCCGTCAGGCAGATGGCATCCAGTCCCCGCAGCCTGGCAAGGGAAACGATCTCCTGCAGTGTCAGGAAACTGTCTGTGGAATGGGGCAATGCGTGCAGGTGCATATCTACCAGCATGAAATATCCTCCTGATGATCCATAATAGTCATGAGCCTGCGGCAAAGGGCACCCCAACTCAGGCGGGCCACCTGTTCCCCGTCCGGCAGATGGGTCCTTGCCGCCGCTTCCATCGCTGCCGCCAGCCGCATTTCAAAGGCTGGCAGCTCCTCCGGAATGGGTTCATCGGCATTTCGGAATGCCGGTGGTGTTACAAAAATTGCACCGCTGTCGGGCAATGCCTGGGCCAGCCAGGGCTGGATCCCCGGCAGATCGGTGCAAACCGTACGCATACCGCAGGCCATGGCCTCGATAAGCACCAGCGGCAGGCCCTCATAGAACGAAGGCAACACAAACACATCGCACTGATTCATTTGCGCCGCCAGCGCAGCCTGATCCAGCTTGCCCAGGAACGTAACGGGGCAGGGACATGTTTCGGCCATTTTGTGTACCTTTTCCAGCTCCTCTTCGCTGCCGCATCCACCGGCCAGATACAGTTCCGACCGCTCCGGCTGTTTCAGATATCTCAGGCAGCGCAGCAGGCTGTAAACACCCTTCTTCTCCGAAAGCTTGCCCGCAAAGAGGTAGCGGGTCTTTTCCGGATTACGCGCAAGGCTCTGGTTCTGAAAAAATACATTACTATTATATCCCGTGCCCATGACCCGGACCCGATGGGCAGGCAGGTCAAAAATCTGGCAGATCCGCTCCTTCTGCACTTCATGGAGGGCAAATATCCCATCGAGTTTGGGGATCTGTTCTTTGATCCACTGCCGCTGCCAGGGGTTGGTTTCGATCTGGCGCAGATCGGAACCGTGGCACTGGCCATAGACCGGGATCCGGGGATACATCTGCCGCACCAGAGACGCAATAAAATACAGATGATGGCACAAAATCACATCCGGCAGGAAGTCTTCCACTGCCTCAGCGATCCTGGCGCAGAAGGCCTGCCGGAGCTGCTGGGTCATCTTCCCATCCAGATCCCGGTACCGGGTGCTTTCATAGGGCATTTCGTCGGACATGCCGCAAACCGGAAAGGGCAGTTCTTCCGTCTGATAGCAGACCGGAAACACCATGACTCCCTCCGGAAAGGATACTTCCTCTCCTGCCACGGTGCCGCAGACCACGGCCTGCGGACAATCCAGCTCCCGGAACCCCTTCACCAGCTCCGTCAGGAAAACACCGCTGCCGGTGCTGTCCGGCTTCTGGGCCGTAATACTCAGGATCCTCATAGCTGACCCCTTCCGTCCTTCACAACTTTCATCAGTGTGCCGTCCTCCATCCAGACCAGCTGATCCAGACTTAAAAAATCACGGACAAACGTATTGGCGGGGTTGCGGTAGAGGTTCATGGGAGAATCATCCTGAACCAGCACCCCCTGCTCCATAATGGCAATCTGATCCGCCAGATGCAGCGCCTCTTCCTGGTCATGGGTAACGAAGACCATGGTCATATCCAGCTCCCGCTGGAGCTTTTTCAGTTCCTGACGCATCTTCACCCGCAGAGCCGCATCCAGATTACAGAAGGGCTCATCCAGCAGACAAAGCTTCGGCTCCACGATCAGCGCCCGGGCCAGGGCAACACGCTGCTGCTGGCCGCCGCTGATCTCATGGACCATGGCATTGGCCCGGTCCGCCAGGCCCACCAGATCCAGATACTCCATGCCTTTTTTCCGGGCCTCTGCTTTTCTGTAGCCCCGGAATTTCAGGCCATAAATCACATTTTCCAGCAGCGTCATATGGGGAAACAGGCCGTAGGACTGAAACACCGTGCTGACAGGGCGGCGCTCCGGCGGCAGCTTGGTAATATCCATGCCATCGAGCCGGATGGAGCCGCTGTCCGGCTCCAGAAAACCGCCGATCATATTCAGCGTGGTGGTCTTGCCGCAGCCGGAGGAGCCCAGGATGCACAGCAGCTTGCCTTTTTCCAGGGACAAAGAAAGGTCGCAGACCACATCCTTGCCGTCGAATTTCTTTTTGAGAGACTTCAGTTCAAGATACATAACGCTTCCCTTTCCTCCGGGAGAACAGCCAGACCAGGCCCTCCACCGTCAGCACGATGACGATGATCAGCGTGGCAATCAGGGAGGCCATAGGGTATTCGCCCAGATAGACTTTGTCAAAGAGGTTGAAGACCAGCAGTTTTTTGCCGGGGTTGATCAGGAAAATGATGGCACCGGCGGTGGTCATGCTGCTGGAGAAATTGTGGGTAAAACAGGTAAAGAAGGCGGTCCTCATGCCCGGCAGGATCACATCCCGCAGCACCGCCATCCGTCCGCCGCCCAGATCCCGGGCGGACAGTTCCAGCGTCCGGGGCACCTGGGTCAGAGCCGCGGAGCAGAGCTTTGTGGTGGTGGGAAGCTGCTTGAAGAGCATACATGCCATGACGATCAGGGCGGTACCGGTGAGCTTCATGGGTGCTTTGTTGAAGGCCAGGATGTAGCCGATGCCAAAGCAGGTACCGGGGATCATATAGGGCATCATCACCAGGAAATCAAAAAACCGCCTTCCCGGCACATTCCGCCGGCCGGTATAATAGGCGAACAGCATGGCGAAAAACGTGCCCACGAACGAGACGATCAGGGCATAGACCACGCTGCGGACAATGGTGGCAGAATCGTACTTGATCAGCTGCCGCACATAGTCAAGGGAGAAGGAGTACACACCCCTGGTGACCTTCATAAAGCCGGAGGCGAAAATGGAACCATACTGCAGCAGCATCATCACAAAAAACAGCATGCTGAAGACCATCGCCAGAATACCCACCGCGCCACACCGATGGAGTTTCAGATCCACTGTCCCCTGTCCGCCCCGTCCGGCGGTGAGCTTATCGGACTTCTCCAGCATCACCCGGTAGGCAAGGAAGGCGATCAGGGTCGGCACCAGCAATATCACATTCATGGCCGCAGCCTTGGTGGGATTGGAATAGCCAATGAGCTGGATATAGATATCCGAAGCCAGGGTATTGAACCGGCCGCCGATGATGGTGGGGGTGCCGAAATCCGCCAGAGCCCGGACAAAAGTCAGAAGAACCGTCACCAGAATGCCGGGTTTGATCAAAGGAAGCACCACATCCATCAGAATCGCCCTGGTGCCTGCACCCAGGTCCCGGGCAGCATGGATGGACGCCGTATCCATCTTGGTCAGGATGCCACTGAGGAACAGGGCATTCATGGGCACAAAGGAAATGCTCTGCATCCAGATGACGCCCCAGCAGTTATAAGGATCCCAGGAGATGCCCAAAAGGCGATGGGTGATCCAGCCGCGGCGGCCATAGAGCTGAATATAAGCCAGGCTGGACACAAAGGGCGGAGAGACCATGGTGATGAGGATCACGCCCATCATCAGCCCCCGCACCCACCCCCTGCTGGACGTCATGACCAGCGCCACGGCAACAGAAAGGAAGGTGCAGAAAAATGCCGTCAGAACACTGGAGAACAGGCTGTTCCACAGACTGGTCCGGTAGCCCTGCCAGACATCGGCGTATGCGTCAAAGCTCAGCCAGCCATCCACCAGAACGCTCTGGCTGAAGATTCGCAGAATCGGATAAAGCACAAACAGGCAGATACTTCCCAGCAGCACCGCAATGATCAGCTTATCCGTTCCCTCGCCCAAAAAACGAAAAAGGGCATCTTTCGATGCCCCTTTATTCGTGCGATTCATATTATTCGGTAGCAGCCTTGTCGCCCATCAGGACTTCAAACTTGGCCAGGATGTCCTCACGCTGGGAGCCGAACAGAGCAACATCCACGTCCACCAGAATGTCGGTGCTGTAAGCCAGCTCGACACCTTCCATGGTGGGCTTAATGACCTTCACAGCGGTCTTCTGGTCGATCTGAGAGAGCATCTGCAGGTTCTCATCGCCCGAGTACAGCCACTCCACGAAGTACTTGGCAGCGTCCACATTCTCAGCGCCCTTGAAGACTGCAACGCCCTCGGGAATGTAGGGGATGCCGTCGGCAGGGTACACGATGGTCACATCGTACTGCTCCAGCAGAGCATCAATGGTACCGTCCAGATAGGTGATACCGATGGCATATTCATCAGCGGTGACCTTGTTCTTGGGGTCGGAGCCGCGGCGGCCATAGTAGGCAATGTTCTCATTCAGAGCTTCGAAATACTTCCAGCCCTCTTCCTCGCCCATGACCTGCAGCAGGCAGTTGACAACACCGTAGTTGGTGCCGGAGATGGCGGGGTTGGACATGATGATCTCACCGGCGTACTGCTCGTCCAGCAGGTCAGCCCAGGAAGTGGGGATATCCAGCTCCAGCTCAGCAGCCAGGGTGTTGTTCACCAGGAAGCCCACGATGGTCAGGCCCTTGGAGAACCAGTAGTTGTCAGCATCCTTGTAGGTGGGATCCAGCTCAGCGGATGCCTCGAAATTGACCTGCTCCAGCAGGCCGTCTTCCTTGGCAGACATGAAAGCATCAACACCGCCGCCGAACCACAGGTCAGCAGAGGGAGTGCCACCCTCAGCGCGGAGCTTGGACAGGACTTCGCCGGAGGACATGCTCAGCAGTTCCACTGCAACGCCGGTCTCTTCGGTGAACTTATTGAACAGATCCACATAAGCCTCGCTGGTAGCGACAACCTTCATGGTGCCGGACAGCTGGGGAGCAGCTTCGGTGGGAGCTTCGGTTTCCGCTGCGGGTGCCTCTGTCACGACAGGTGCCTCAGTGGGAGCCACAGTTACTTCGGGTTCAGTGCTGCCGCAGCCAGCAAACAGGCTCATAGCCATAACCAGCACCAGCAGCGCAGAAATGATTTTCTTCATTTTCTTTTACTCCTGTTTCTAAATAATCAGAGCATCATTATAACCCAAAAGAAGGGGGAAGTAAAATTCGATTTCTTTATGACCCAAGATCATTTATCGCGTATTCCAATAAATCAACTCTCAGGAAAGCGGCGCCGCTCTGGATGGGCGCATCGTTCACAACCCCGGCAACCGCCGTCTCGACTTCTATAATATATAGAATCATCATATCCGAAATACATCGGACTTGCAATTGAAAACAGCGTCAAAACCTGATAAACTGAAAGAAAGGTTCCCCAATCCCCCGGCCAGCGCCTTGACATTTGCTGCTTTTTTATCTATACTGTATTTATGTGAACATGTTCACAAAAGGAGTCCATATGCCCAAGATCATTGAAAATCTGGAACATAAATTGATCGCTGAAGCAAAACATCAGATTGAAACATCCGGTTACGGTGCCCTGACCATCCGCGACCTGGCAAAAGCCTGCGGTGTGGGTGTTGGAACGGTTTACAACTATTTCTCCTCCAAGGAGGAACTGGTCGCCAGCCATTTGCTGGAAGACTGGAAACAATGCATCACCGCCATCACCGCGGTGAGCGGCTGCTCCGATGCTCCCAAGCCGGTCCTTCTGTGTATCTATGATCAATTGGTTTCCTTTGCCCGACGCCACGAAGTCATTTTCCGGGATGAGTCTGCAGCAGCCAGCTTCTCCGGGTCCTTCAGCAAATACCACGGTATGCTTCGGACACAGCTGGCCCAGCCCCTGCGGAAGTTCTCCGAAACGGATTTTGCCGCGGAGTTTCTGGCAGAGGCGCTGCTGACCTGGACCATGGCAGGCAAAACCTTCGATGAAATCTATGGCATGATGGAAAAGCATTTCTGACGTGTCGTTTCCATGGTACCCTTCGGGACTGCACGGATGCAGTCCCATTTTTCATTTTAAAGGAGAGATGTAACATGTCCAGTTTTGAAAACCTTCGCGTGGTGGATAACTTTTACCAGACATCCCTGTTTTTCCCCATGCCCACCGTGGTCATTTCCACGCTGTGCGAAGACGGCAGCACTACTTTGGGCCCCTATTCCCTGGTTCAGCCCTACTATGTGGCAGGCAAGGACTTCTACGCCATGCTGCTTTCCTGCCGCAACTCCTCCAACACCGCCCAGAATATTCTGCGCAACGGCAAATGTGCCATCAACTTTGTGGATGACAAACCCAAGACCTTTAAGGAGTGCGTCAAGCTCTCCTGGCCCGGTGATAAGCCAGAAGATAAGATGCCCAAGTGTGAATTCAGGCTGGAGAAGAGTCTCATTGAGGAAACCACCGGCGAAAAGCGTCCCATGGTCCTTTCCGACGCCATTCAGACCATCGAGTGCACCTGGGTCCGGGAACTGGACAACGCCCAGACGGATCTGCCCGGCGAGCTGAACGGCTATGAGCCCCCCTACCACGATTTCAACGGCATCACCTCCAAGTTCGGCGCCCACTTTATTTTGAAGGTAGATAAGATTCTCATGAAGAAGAAATACGCCGATGCGATCATCAATGGCGTTAAGGCAAGCGACTTCCCCAATCTCCCCGTTGACTACGGCTACCGTGACAGCAAGAATTTCTGGTTCCACCGCAAGGCCAGAATGCGGGCCGAGCTGCTGCCCATTCGCAAGCAGACTCTGGAATCCGTCCGCTACGCCGCCGACCGGGCCGACGATAAGGTCAAGTTTACCGACGACGCGCTGGAAACCATTCTGAATGTGCCCCGGGTATTCCTGCCCTTGGTGCTGAAGGGCTGTGTGGACTGGGCAAAGGAGAATGACTGCCAGCTGATCACGGCAGCCGAAATGAAGATCATCAACGACAAACGGGCCAGGGAAAAGAATAAAAAGTAAGGTGGTGCTGGGTCTGGGCTCCATCTGTATCTGCCTGAGCATTCTGGCAGTGAAAATGAAGAAAATGGACGCTGCAGTTCTGTTCATCCTGTCTTTCCTGGCTTCCATGGGCATGGGGCAACTGGACGGAGCAGGCCATCACTGTGTCGGTCAGGGTCTGCTGATGTGGAGCGTCCTGATCCTCCTCAAAGCAAAGCTGAACGAATCCAAACTGTAAAGGAGAATAACAATGGTATTACCCCTCAATTTCTGGCTGCTGTTCGCAGTCTGCATGATCGTCAGTTCCATCGGCTTCAAAAACTATGTCTGGTTTATCTCCCTGGGCTATGGCTTCTCCATCGCCGCCGAGGGCCTGGTGATGCTGATTCTGTATGGTCAGGGCCTGAGTATGGGCACCATCCTCTGCTGCGTGCTGTTCATCATCTACGGCTGCCGCCTGGGCGGTTACCTGGCCTTCCGTGAATTCAAGAGCGCTTCCTACTCCAAGAATATGAAGGGCGAAATCAAGGACGGCAAGACTGTACCCTTCGGCGTCAAGATCGCCATCTGGGTCACCTGCGCCGTGCTGTACGTCACCCAGATTTCCGGCGTGTTCTACCGCCTGCATAACGGCAGCGGCAGCAACATCTGGACCTACATCGGCGCAGCCATCATGATCTGCGGCATCCTTCTGGAATCCGCCGCAGACATTCAGAAAAACGCTGCCAAGAAGCTCAATCCCCGCCGCTTCGTGGACACCGGCCTGTATCGCATCGTCCGCTGCCCCAACTATCTGGGAGAGATGATCTTCTGGACCGGCGTGCTGATCTCCGGCATCGGCGCAGTTTCCGGCATCGGTCAGTGGATCGTGGTGCTGGTTGGCTACATCGGCATCATCTTCGTCATGTTCAGCGGCGCCCGCCGTCTGGAAATCCGCCAGAACAAGAATTACGGCAACGATCCCGAATACCAGAAGTACGTCAAGACCGTACCCATCCTGGTTCCCTTCATTCCTCTGTACAGCGTGGAAAAGTACAAGTGGCTGGTTGCATAAACAAAAAGTACCCTCCGGTGTACGAACTGCCCCAGTTTGTGCGGACAGTACAAAAAGCGGCCCTGTGTAAGATTATTAAGTTTTAAGCGGAGTGGCGTAGCGTCAGCGGCGCCACTCCAGTTTTATTCCGGATGCGCCCATGGTTGTAGAAGTGAACGCATCTATCAATCAGATCGTTTGGTTCTTTGAATGTCTTCGGTTTATGCCGGTAGATGCACTCTGTTTTCAAGATAGAAGGGATTACCCCTGCTTGACATCGACGGTGTTATACCGTAAGATTGAGTTAGCTTAAAATATGCCTGAGAAGTATATTGAAAGCCCAGGTCGCTGTGGAGCTGCAACTCCGCAGCGACGCTTTTTTCTCCCTCTTCGTTGTCAGCCGGTTCGTGTCCAGAACAAGATTGACGGTCTATGCAATTCGAAATCCAGGAATTAATTCGTTATCAGCAGTGGGTATTGCATCATCTTCCAATACCTTTACAAACCCCAAAATGGCTGCGCATCAAATGATGCACAGCCATTTTTTCGGATATGTTTTGTATTTTTTGAAAAACCATTAACCCTTAACCGCACCCATAGCCATACCCTTGACAAAGTCCTTCTGAACCAGAAGTGTCAGAACAACAACGGGGATCAGGGTAACCAGTGAGGTTGCTGCCATAGGTCCCCAGGCCAGGCCACGATCGGTGATGAAGCCGGCGATAACCACAGGCAGGGTCTTAGCCTTGTTGATGCTGAGGATGACTGCAAACAGAAACTCATTCCAGGTAGCAGTGAAGGTCAGAATGGCGGAAGCCACCAAACCGGGCTTGGTGATGGGCAGGATCACATTGAAGAACCGGTGGATGAAGCCGGAGCCGTCAAGCATGGCCGATTCTTCCAGCTCATAGGGTACCTGCTCAAAGAAACCCATCATTAGCCAGATGACCAGGGGCAGGTTAAAGCTGGTATTCATGATGATCATTGCTGCCAGGGTATCGATAAGTCTCAGACTGCGCATAACCAGATAGACGGGGATGGCAGTGGCAATGGCGGGGTACATTTTCTGCACCATGAACCACAGGCCAAAGAAATCCTTGGTCTTTCTGCCCAGAGGACCACGCTGCACAGCATAGGCTGCCATGGAGCCGATCAGCAGAGTGATGACAGTAGTGACGACAGCGATCGTTGCAGAATTGATCAGGTTCTCCATCAGCTGATTCTTGGTGAATACCTCAATGAAGTGATCCAGTGTGAATTCGCTGGGAAAGAACACGGGAGGATAGGAACGGTGATCCCGGTCCAGCTTGAAGGCACTGAGCAGGAGCCAGTACAGAGGGAAGAGCACGCCAACCAAAGAGCTGATCAGAAGGCCCCATTTGACATAGGGACCAGCAAAATTGCTGATAACATAATCAGTGGATGCCTTATCCTGGGATTTGCGACGCTTTACCATACGTTCTCCTCCTCCTTCTTTCTCAGTCTCAGGAAGAACAGGGTGATGAAGGCCATGACCAGAACGAAGACGATGGCCAGTGCAGCAGCATAGCCTGCATCATAATATTTCAGACCCTGCTTATAAATGAAGTTAGGCAGCATTTCCGTTGCAGTGCCGGGACCGCCATTTGTCATAGTATAAATGGTATCGAAGACCTTGAAAGCATCCGTGAAGCGCATCATGACAACGATAACCAAAACAGGCTTAATCAGAGGCAGAACGATCCGCCAAAAAATCTGCCGGGGAGTAGCACCGTCCACCAAAGCCGCCTGGATGCAGTCCTGGGGCAGAGCCTTCAGGCCGGCAGCACAGATGACCGTGACCCATGGCGTTAGCTGCCAGACATTGACCAGAAGGACGGATATCTTGGCCATTGTGGGATCTGCCAGCCACTGGATGGTATCCACGCCGAAAAAGCTCAGGAAATAGTTCAGGACGCCGGTGGAAGCATCCATCATCATACGCCACAGTGTACCGATGGCAACAGGCGCCATAATCATGGGGATCATGAAAATGGAGGTCGCCACACGGGACCACATGCTGTCGGAGCAGATGACCATGGCCACCATCAGACCAAGAACCACTTCCAGCGCCACGGATATGAACGCGAAGAGCAGGGTGTTGATGGTACTGGTGTGCAGCATGGTATCGGTAAACATCTTGATGTAGTTATCCAGACCAACGAAAACAGGCTGCTGATTGGGCAGATTCAGCTTCAAACGGAAGAAGCTAAGATATCCAGAGTACAGCAGCGGGAAAAGTGCAGTGATAGCAAGGAAGATCAATGTGGGCATCAGGAATGCCCAGCAGGCGAACTTGTCGCTTCTCCTTTTTTTTAATCTCATAGTGAATCAACCTTTCCGATAGGGGGTGCTGCAATGAAATTGGAATCTAGTGATTTTGGCCGGAGAGAAATCTCTCCGGCCAAAACGGAAATCAAATACTATGAATTAGTGGTTGTAGTTCTTGATGCCTTCCTCGGGAGGAGAGTTCTCCAGAGCAGCAGTCAGAGCGTCGTTCAGCTGCTTGACAGCCTCTTCCAGATCAATCTGATCGGACAGGTAAGAACCAACGATGGTGTTAATCATGGAGTCAGCTTCGACGGAAGCGGGGATACGCCACCACATATTGGCGGTGTCCAGACCGTCACGGACAGCACTCAGGTTGGCCATCTTCTCCTGCTCCCAGAATTCCTTACGGGGAGAGAAGATTGCGAATTCATCATAGAATTCATTCTGCTTCTCATAGCTGGTGTACATCTTGACCCACTCCCATGCCAGGTCCTTGTTCTGAGAACCAGCGGGAATAGCCACGTCCCAAGCGGACAGCAGGGTGATACCGGTTTCCTCGTGAGGAATCACGTCCAGAGCCCACTTGCCGACGATCTTGGACTGTGCGGGGTCATCGCCCTTCTGGGTGATACCCAGGGTGGGCCAGGTCTCACAGACAGCAGCCTTGCCGTCCAGGAATGCCTGGATGGACTCGTCAACGCCCCATGCCAGGTTTGCGGGATCGGAGTACTCCTTGATGGCATACAGGTGCTCCAGAGCAGCGCGGGTCTCAGCGGAGTCGATGGTGACATTCCAGTCCTCGTCGGCCCAGTTGCCGCCCATGGACCACAGAACGTAGTCAAACACGCCGCCCAGCTGACCGGAAACTTCGGAAACAGTTACACCGTAAACGCCGTTTTCGGGATCATTGACAGAAGCCAGAGCTTCGCGGTAGCCTTCCCAGGTGTCGGGAATGCCATCGGGCAGCAGGTCGGTACGATATGCGAAGACCTGGGGAGTACATGCATTGGGGATACCAACGATGGTGCCCTGCCACTCGCCGCAGTTAGCCAGAACGTTGTCAATCCACACGCTCATGTCGTAACCGTCGCGCTCAACATAAGCGTTCAGGGGCTCCAGGAAGGGAGCGAACTCGCCGTCCCACTGGGAAGCAACATCGATGACGTCATAGGAGCCGGTGTAGGAGGTCAGGTCCAGCAGGGCCTTCTCATGCAGGGTCAGGTAGGGGTAGTCAACAACTTCGACCTTGGCGCCGGTGGCAGCCTCGAATTCGGGTACCATAGCGCGGGCGGCATCAGCGTAGACACCAGACATGTACAGAACGGTCAGGGTCTCACCCTCATAGGGCAGACCTTCGGCAGCGGGGGCCTCATCAGCGGGAGCATCAGCGGCGGGAGCCTTGGTGGGAGCAGCAGGCTCGGAAGCACCGCAAGCAGTTACGGACAGAACCATAACCAGAGCCAGCAACAATGCGATCCATTTCTTCATTTGTTTTCCTCCTGTTCTTGATTGCCATCCGGGGAATAAATGCCGGATGTATGATCTGCAGCGTTAGTAAAGTTTGATTACCAACACTGATATGTATATTATCGGCAAAGACAACAAAAAAGTCAATTATCATAAACCGAAAAATCACTTTGACGTTTTTGTGCACAATGTATATAGAAAAAGCAAGACTTAATTTGGCGAATATCAACGAGAAGACTATTGCATTTTCGGACGAGGTTGGGTATACTGAGTTTATTATTGTGGGAGGGTATGACACCATGAAACATGCACTGAACGCCACGGATATCAAACGTGCCAATCAGCGATTGATTTTAGACGCCATTTTCCAGTCCGGAACCACATCCCGTACCCAGTTAGCCAAAGACCTGCAGTTAAGCAAGCCTGCCATCTCAGACAATCTGCAGTATCTGCTGGATGTTGGCATTGTGGAGGAAAACGGTGTGGGCAGGGCAGGTCCCTCCGGTGGACGAAAATCGATCCTGCTACGCTTCAATTCTTCGAATCGTCTGATCATTGCGGTGAATCTGAACTTTTCCACCCCCCTGTTTGCACTTACAGATCTGAACGGTAAGATTCTGCGTTCCTTTGATATTACCATTGCGCCGGGGACGCCAATCGACGCCTGCCGGGATCTGGTTCTGGAAGGCATCCGAACTCTGCTGCAATCCCCGGGTGCCGGACAGGAGATTGTATACTGCATCGCCCTTGCAACACCTGGCGTGTTCAATGAGGACGGGAAGCTGCTCCATTTCAGTACCAGCTGCGGCGGCCCCCAGTGGTGGCTGATGGATCTGAAGCAGATTGTGACGGAAGCTTTTTCCCTGCCCGTGATCATCTATAATGATGTGAAGGCAGCAACTCTGGGTGAGTGGATCCGGGGCACCGGAAACAGGGAAAATAATCTACTCTATCTCCATGCAGGACTGGGTATCGGCTCCGGTATTATTCTGAACGGAAAGCCGCTGCTGGGCGAAAACTTCAGCGCCGGCGAGCTCTATGATTACTTTGATCCGGCCGATGCCAACAGCGGCAGAAAGCTGGAGGATACGGTCTGTATTGATTATTTGAAAAAAGAATGTACGCAGCGGGAAGATTCCCCCTTTGCCGGGAAGGATCAGGTACCGCTGGAAGAGATCATCCGGGCCTATTCGGCTGGAAACAGTGCCGTTGCCAGCGTGGTGGAGGACATTTGCGGCCGTCTGGCAGTGCTGTCTTATAATTACATGAGTTTCATTTCCATCAATCGCATTGTGTTTGGCGGTGACTATGTTCCCTTTGGCGACTGCTTTGCCAATCATCTGCTGAATCTATTTGAGAGATCGCAGAGACCTGCGCCGGATATCCGCATGTCGGATCTAGGAAAGTTTGCCGGTATTCAGGGCATGATCTTCTTAGCCAGAGACCGCTACTTCCAGGAAATCTGTACTCAGTAACATTCTATATAACACGGAGGTCATGATGAAAAAGCACATTTTATGCATCGGCGATTCCAACACCCACGGCTACTGTGCCGATCCCAATGACTGCGCCGACGGCGGCATCCGTTTCAACGAAGACGAGCGCTGGCCCTGCCTGCTGCAGAAAGATTTGGGAGAAAATTATCTGATCACGGAGGAAGGATTGTCCGGCCGTACCACCGTTTTTGCCGATCCCCTTTATGAAAATATGGATGTTTTCTCCTATTTCTGGGGTCTGCTGAAGAGCCACGAGTACATTGATCTTCTGATCATCATGCTGGGCACCAACGACACCAAGGAACGGTTCAATGCCAGCGCCCCTACCATCGCCTGGGGCATGGAACGGCTTTGCCGCAAAGCTATGGCCACTGACTGCTGGGCCCCCGGTACCAAGCCCAATATCCTTATCGTTTCGCCTCCACCTGTGGATAAGCGGGTGGAGACCTCCCGCGTAGCGGACGAAATGGGCAGGGGCAGTGTAGAGAAATCCCAGCAGCTGGCAGCCTATTACCGTCAGAAAGCAGAACTTCTCGGCATCCACTTCATGGACGCCGCAGGCTGTGAATTCAATGAAGTGGACTTCATGCACCTGACCCGTCAGGGCCACCGCCAACTGGCAGACCGTTTTCTGGAAAAGCTCCATCAGATTCTGTAACCACTGGTTTTTACCAAAAAGTGAAGACCCGCACAATACTCTCTGTTTTCGCAATGGTATACTGGAAAGAGAATCATAGAAAAGGCGGTGTATGCTTATGACAGGAAAAGAGCGGGCCCTCAGAGCCATCTGGGGCAAACAAACCGACCGGCCCAGTGTGCTGCCCTCCATTGATGTGGCCTATGCGCCGGAATGCATTGGAAGAAACGTCGGGGAATGTTTTCGGGACCCGAAGCTCCATGCCCAGGCGCTGATGGGCGCCCTGGATACCTACCCGGAAATTGACGGGCTGTATGTGAATCTTTGTCTTTCCGACAGCCATCTGACCCGGCAGACAAACGGATTATTTGATGATGGTTACGGTCTTCATTGGTATGTACCGGAAAACGATGTGGGCACCGTAAAGGCACATGAGATCGAGGAACTGGATGATCCCCGAATCGATGGTGAAACCTCGCTGCGGTTTGGCCCGCTGGAAACTTTTGCGGCCATTAAGCCGGAATACAAGGAGAACTATCTGATCATGCCGGGCATCACCGGCCCATATTCCCAGCTGGTATTTATGATGGGCCTTGAAAATGTCCTGATCATGATGTATGACGATCCGGAGGGATTGAAGGAAGCCATTGGTAAGCGGGTAAGCCACGCCATTGCCTGGCTGGATGAACTGATTACGCTGGGTGCGGATGCCGTGTGGATCGGAGAAGGCGCTGCCTCCTCCAGTGTGATTTCTCCCGCATGCTACGCCGAATTTGTGGCGCCATATGCCAGAGCAGTGGTGGATGCTGCCCGGCAGCGGAACATCCCCTGCTTCATGCATGTCTGCGGCAATATTGTGCCTGCCATCCGGGAAATCGCAGCCACCGGCCTTTCTGCCATCGACATCGATTATATGGTGCCCATGGCCCTGGCGCGGGAACACTGCGGGGAAAACACCTGTCTGAAGGGAAACCTGAATCCCATGGACCTGCTGAACAGGACTCCAGAGGAAATCTACGGGATCTGCCGTGAAATATACCGGCAGGCCCATGGTCCCATGATTCTTGGCACCGGCTGTCTGGTGGCCCCCAGAACTCCGAAAGAGAATATCAACGCCATGGTTCGTGCGTCCAAATCCATGGCATCACAGCAATAATGCATAAACACCCCATCCGACAATTCCGGATGGGGTGTTCAGAATCAGTACCGGTATTTTCCCGGGGTGACGCCCACGATCTTTTTAAAGACCTTACAGTAGTAGCTCTGATCCGGGAAGCCCATGGAGATGGCAATGTCTGCCAGCGTATACTGCCTGTTCAGCAGCAGATGCTTACTCTCCTCAACCCGGATCCAGTTCAGATGTTCCCGGAAGCTGGTGCCCACAGTCTGCCGGAACAGGGTAGAAAAATAACTGGGGCTGAGACCGACAAAGTCCGCCACCCGATCCAGCTCCAGATGTTCGCTGTAGTGGTCGCACATAAACCGCAGGGCTTCCCGGACATAGGGGTTTCCCTTGTCCTTCTCCCGGAACATGGAGCTCATGAAGCTTTCCAGAACCTCCTGCATCAGCAGGCACAACTCTTCCAGTTCCTGTTCCTCATAAAGCTGGAACAGGAACTGACTATTCAGCTGGTAAATGCTCTCCGGCTTCGCGCCGCCCTCCATGGCCACCCGGGACAGCAGCGTAGTCAATTCAATCGCCCGAATCCGCACGGCATCGATCTGACCGCCTTCACTGAACAGTACATGACCGATGAATTCATTCAGCAGCGCTTTGACCTCCTGAATACTGCCGGTTTGCAGCCGGCTGATCAGTTCCTTTTCCTTATGGTAGAAGAACATCAGAGACCGTGGGGAGTTTTCTCCCTTATATACCTGAATGGTTTCGTTGATCCGGGCCTGCTGAGTCATCTTCTGCTGGTTCTGCAGCAGAAATGCCCGCTCTCCCGGCAGCAGAGGAGACAGCAGATGGTCCACAAGCTTTTTCAGCTGATTCACTTTGGCAGGCGGAAGCACGGCTACGCTGCCAAGCTCATCATACAGCTCCAGCGCCAGACCTGGAGGAAGATTTCTCCGTTCTGCCAGATCACTGACCAGCGTGCTGTCCGGCTCGTCCATCAGAAAGGGACCAATGATGACACTGCCCAGCAGCTCCTGATCCAAAATCAGAGGAAAGGCTATGTGATTCAGATTGGCATGGCAGGTAAAAATGTAGGCCTCCCCCAGGGTCTGGGCATAGCGGCCCGCATTTTTGTGGAGCTGAAAGCAGGTGTTTTGGTCAAAAACCTGTTTCTTTAAAATGGAGCAGTAGCTGGTAGACTGGCCAAAGGACATCACAAGCTGACCACTGCTGTCAATGAGCTGGATGGCGAGATTCGTGAAGGACTGAAGATTGCTCAGAATGTCTTTTACCCGGGCTTCCGGGACAAGGGAAAAAATACTGGCAGACATGGCCGTCACCTCTTTTTACCATAAATCAAATAAAATGACAATACTTGCATTTGGTGTATTTATTATACTATAAACAGAATCAAAACACAACAGGAGGAACCATTATGGACTTACAGGAAATCTCCCTGCAGCTGCAGGCAGGCAAAGCAAAGATTGTGAAAACGCTGGTGCAGCAGGCCATCGACGAGGGCATCCCTGCCCAGCAGATTCTGGAAGAGGGACTGCTGGCCGGTATGAATGTGATCGGCGTCAAGTTCAAAAATAATGAGGTGTTTGTGCCGGAGGTTCTGGTGGCAGCCCGGGCCATGAATCAGGGTGCCAATCTCCTGAAGCCCCTGCTTGCACAGGATGGCGTTAAGGCCAGCGGCAGGGTTTGCATCGGTACGGTCAAGGGTGATCTCCATGATATTGGCAAGAATCTGGTGAAAATGATGATGGAGGGCAAGGGCCTGGAAGTTATTGACCTGGGTACCGATGTGGCCCCCGAGACATACATCCAGACTGCCATCGAACAGGACTGCAAGATCATCTGCTGCTCTGCTCTGCTGACCACCACCATGGGCGTTATGGCAGATGTGGTGAAGGCGGCAGAAGAGGTCGGCATCCGGGATAAAGTGAAAATCATGGTGGGCGGTGCCCCTGTGACAGAGACCTTCTGCCATCAGGTAGGCGCCGATGCCTATACCCCTGATGCCACCAGCGCCGCCGAAAAGGCTGTGGAATTTTGCAGCTGTACATAAAAATGCATATGCTACAAGAGCAACTGATCCAGGCAGCGCTGGACTGCGGTGCTGCAAAGGCTGCGCTTCTTTCCGGTGAGCAAATCGTTTTTTCGGAATCCTTCCGGGATATCTGCCGGAACAACCAGTGCGGCTGCTATGGCCAATGCTGGGTATGTCCTCCGGATATCGGTGGAATTGGAGAACTGATTGCCCGGGCCAAAACATATCCCCTGGGACTGCTGTACCAGACCATCGGAACACTGGAAGACAGCTTCGATGTTGAAAATATGTTTGCTGCGGGGGCGAACCATGCCCGGGTCAGCAGTATGCTGCAGTCAGCAGCGGCTGCGCTGTTAAAGGATCCCTTCCTCCATCTGGGCTGTGGCGGCTGCCATCTGTGTCCGGTGTGCGCAAAACGCACTGGAGAACCCTGTCGCCATCCGGAAATTGCTCTGCCTGCAATGGAAGGATATGGTATTGACGTATATAATACCACCCGCGCAACATCCCTGAAGTATATCAACGGCTCCAATACCGTTACCTATTTCGGCTTGGTGCTGTTTTCGGAGTAAAGATTATGCCGGTACTGAAATTATGGCAAAATGATATATGCAGGGAGATTTCCTTCTCCGGTATGCCTACACTGGTCAGCCTTTTGCTGCAGCATGGCATCACAGCTGCCCACCCCTGTGGCGGCAGCGGCATCTGTGGCAAATGCGCCATCCGGGCAGAGGGAGCACTCTCCGCTCCCACAGCAGCAGAAGAGAAGGCAGGTACCCGCCTCAGCTGCCAGATTATGCTTCTGGGGGATGCAGAGGTCTGGCTCCGGGAGGATGCCGGGGTCATCGAAACCTCCGGAAGTGCTCCTGTTCTGGGAACGGCCATGGATGGCCTTTTCGGTGCCGCTGTGGACATCGGTACCACAACCATTGCGCTGAAGCTCTATGATCTGAAAACCGGTACCCTGCTGGCGCAGGAGGGTGCCATGAATCCCCAGTACAGCATTGCAGCGGATGTCATGGGACGTATCGGCGCTGCCATGGGAGGTTTGCTTCCTATGCTGCAGGATATGGTGACTGAGGTTATCCAGGCCATGCTGACAAAGGCCTGTGCCCGGAAAGACATGCCCGTGGAGCAGGTCGGCGCACTTGTGGTAACGGGAAACACCACCATGCTGTATCTCCTGACCGGACGGGACCCCGCCTGCCTTTCCTGCGCCCCCTTCCAAGCGGACTGCCTTTTCGATCGGATGGACACCCTGCTGGGGATACCGGTATACTACCCACCCTGTATGAATGCCTTTGTGGGGGCAGATATTACCTGCGCGGTACTGGACAGCGGAATGCATTTGAGGCAGGAAACGGCACTGCTGTGCGACATCGGCACCAATGGTGAGCTGGCCCTGTGGAATGAAGGAAAGCTCTATGTTACCTCCACTGCTGCCGGCCCTGCCTTCGAGGGGGCAGGCATTTCCTGCGGCTGCGGCAGTATTCCCGGCGCCATCGACCGGGTCTGGACGGAAAACGGAAAAGTCCAAATCCACACCATCGGAAACCAGAAGGCTGTAGGTATATGCGGTTCCGGTCTGGTAGACGCCATTGCCGTTTTTCTGGAAACGGGAGACATCGATGAGACCGGTGCGGTAGATGCGGATGCTCTGCCGCTGGCGGAGCAGGTTGCACTGCTGCCTGCCGACGTTCGGGCCGTACAGCTGGCCAAGGGTGCCATTGCCGCAGGAATCCGGACACTGCTGGAACTGGCGGAAGTTGCAGAGGAAAAAATTGATACCCTGTACATTGCCGGCGGTTTTGGCAGCCATCTGAATGTGGCTTCTGCCGCCGCCATCGGCCTGATTCCCCGGGCATTGGAGGGCAGGGTAACCATTCTGGGTAATGGGGCTCTGTCCGGTGCAGCACAGCTGCTGCTGTGCCGGGAAGCGGTCAGCCGCGCCAGGGAACTGGCGCAGCATGCCACCCATGTAACCTTAAGCGGCAACAGCCACTTTAATCAGCATTTTTGGGAAGCCATGTTCTTTGGTGATGAAGATATATTCGAATGATTCCGGGAAAGGAGAACGTTATGAACGGATACCAGCGGGTTATGAAAGCGCTGAATTTCGAACCGGCAGACCGGGTAGCTATTATCCCGGAGCTGATCCAGCACAACCTGGAAGTAGCCGGACTGCCCCATGATGCCTATTCCAGTGACCCCAATGCGATGGTACAGGTGATCCTGGCGGGCTTAAAGGCCTATGAGACCGATGCCGTGTACGTCAGCTCTGATAATTACCTGATCGTGGAGGCCATGGGCGGTAAGGTGAAGCTGCCCCATGATGACCCTCCGGTACTGCTGAAGACGGCGGTGGACTGCATTGAGGATGCCGTCAATCTGAAACCTCTGGATGTAACGAAGGGACGGATTCCTGTGATTCTGGAAGCCACCCGGATGCTGCGGGAAAAATTATGTGACGAGATTTTTATAAAAACCTGCATCGATTCTGCTCCTTTTTCTGCGGCGGCAGCCATTCTGGGTCCCCAGGAATTTATGATCAACCTGATCGACGAGCCGGAGCTGTGTCACGAATTATTGAAAATCTCTACAGAGTCTGTTATCCGTTACGGTCTGGCCGCAGCCAAGGCCGGTGCCCACGGTCTTGCCTTCGGTGACTCTGCCTCCGTACTGATCAACCGAGCTATGTATGCGGAATTTGCACTGCCTTATGCAAAGCAGGCAGTGGCAGCGCTGAAAGAAAATACGGGATTGCCTGTGTTTTACCATGTCTGCGGCGATACCCGGCATATTCTGGATCTGATGATCCAGACCGGTGCCGACTGTATTGAAATCGACAGCATGGTTCCCATGGCTCTGGCAAAGGAAACAGCCAATGGCCGCTGCGCTGTGGAGGGCAACGTCAGTACCATCGAGGCGTTTTATCAGGGAACCCCGGAAGATGTGACCCGGGAGGCCAATGCTATCATTGACCTGTTTGGCAGACAGGGCGGCCTGATCCTCAGTTCTGCCTGTGAGATTCCCCGGCATACAGACGGAAAAAATGTCCGGGCTTTGACGGATGCGGCACTGAATTATCCCTATTGAGGAGGAACCTTATGAACCGCAATATGAAACAGTGGGCAGCGGATATCATTGCCGCGCCTGTGAAAGCACCCCTGCCTCTGCTGTCCTTTCCCTGCACTTCGTTGATGGATGTGACAGTGCAGCAGCTGGTGAATGACAGCGCTCTGCAGGCAAGAGGTATGAAGTTGGTAGCGGATCGTGTGCGGTCTGCAGCCGCGGTCAGCTTGATGGATCTGTCGGTGGAGGCGGAGGCCTTTGGTGCATTCATCCATGTAAGTCGGGATGAGGTGCCCACCGTTGTGGGAGCCCTGATTTCTGAGGAAGAGGAGGCACTGGCGCTGGCAGTGCCGGCAGTGGGTGCCGGACGTACCGGAATCTGCACGGAAACCATCCGGACGGCTGCCCGGACCATTACCGACCGTCCTGTTCTGGCGGGTATCATCGGTCCCTATTCTCTTGCCAGCCGGCTGATGGATGTCAGCGAAACCATGATCTACTGCTATGATGAGCCAGACATGGTGCACATCATTCTCGAAAAGTGCACCGCCTTTCTGATGGACTATTGTAATGCATTCCGGGAATCCGGAGCGGATGGTGTTGTGATGGCAGAGCCTCTTGCGGGATTGCTGTCTCCGGCACTGGCCAGGGAGTTTGCCCACCCCTATGCAAAGTGGCTCATCGAGAAGGTGCAGACCGATGATTTCTGCGTGATCTATCACAACTGCGGCAACAATGTACCGCTCATGGTTCAGGACATCTATGAGTTAGGGGCACTGGGCTATCACTTCGGCGATGCCATCGATATGATGGACGTACTGCCCCAGGCACCTGCTGATGTGCTGGTGATGGGCAATGTAAGCCCTGCTGCCCAATTCCGGGGCGGCACACCGGAATCCATAGCCCAGGTAACGACGGAACTGTTGGAAACCTGCGGCACGTTCCCTAATTATGTGATCTCTGGCGGCTGCGACGTTCCTCCCCAGTCTCCCTGGGAAAATATTGACGCTTTCTTTGCAGCTGCTGCAGAATATTACCGTCGTTAAAGAGGAGAATCGCCATGTACGTTTCCACATCTTCCAGTGACCGGGAAAATCTGCTGCGGACAGTTTGTTTTCAAAAACCGGATTATATTCCCATGACATTCCATATCAATGCTGCATGCTGGAATCATTATGACCAGAACGCTCTGCTGGACCTGATGGCAGATCATCCCTTCCTGTTTCCGGATATTCAGCGTCCTTCCTCTCCCATTCAGCAGGAATATGATGTCAATGCCAGAGCAGGTCATCCCTATACCGACGACTTCGGCTGTGTATGGCATACTGCCATGGATGGAATTGTGGGTTCGGTTCACATCCATCCCCTGGCGGATCTCTCCCAATATCCTGCTTACCGTTTTCCGGACCCGGAGCACAGTACCGGTCTGGGCCCCATTGACTGGAATATATTTGAGGCAGAGGTGGCAAAACAAAAAGCGCAGGGGCAGATGACCTATGGCGATCTGCGCCATGGTCATACTTTCCAGCAGTTGTGCGATATCCGTGGGTATATGGACACACTGATGGACCTGACCGACGAGGAGCCGGAGATCCTGGAACTGCTGGAACGATTGTGCGAATTCAATCTTGCACAAATCCGTCATTTCCTGAAAGCTGATGTGGATATTGTCCGGATTCCGGAGGATCTGGGTATGCAGGTCGGTCCTATGATCAGCCCTGCTCTGTTCCGTAAGTACATTAAACCTCTGTATCAAAGAATGCTGGAGCCCGTTCGTCAGGCCGGAAAAATCATCCACATGCATTCCGACGGGGATATCCGCAGCTTGGTGGATGATATTATGGAGGGCGGCGTAGATATCATCAATCTGCAGGATTTGGTAAATGGTGTCGACTGGATTGGAAATAAATTTCGGGGCAGGACCTGCGTGGATCTGGATATTGACCGTCAGAGAATTACGCCTTTTGGCACACCTGCAGAAATCGACGCACACATCCGAAACTGCGTCGAAACCATAGGCTGCAGAGACGGCGGACTGATGATGATCTATGGCCTGTATCCCAGTGTTCCCCTGGAAAATGTCAAGGCACTGATGGATGCCATGACCCGCTACGCTGGATTTTACCGCTGATTAATTTACAGGCTTCTGTTTATTCAATCGAACGCCACTACTTTGCCGGAGCAGACATATACCCACCATTGCATAAAAACTGTGACGATATTTCTTTATTCTCCTGTAATATTCTTTATCCGAAAGCTACTACATTGAACTGCGGCCTCTTGTGTTGCCGATGTTCTGATCCGAAAAAGCATGACGGTGACCCGCAATAGACTGCCCCAGTTTGTGCGGACAGTACAAAAAGCGGCCCTGTGTAAGATTATTAAGTTTTAAGCGGAGTGGCGTAGCGTCAGCGGCGCCACTCCAGTTTTTGTCTGGATGCGCTCATGGTTGTAAAAATGAATGTATCGGTCAATTAGAGCATCTGCCTCCCTGAGTGTCTTTGGTTTATGCCGGTAGATACATTCCGTTTTTAGAATAGAGAAGAAATTCTCTGCCATTGCATTGTCATAAGGGTTTCCCTTACTTGACATTGACGGCGTAATGCCATAAGATTGAGTTAGGTTAAAATACCCTGGTGAAGTGTATTGAAACCCTTGGTCGCTGTGGAGCTGCAACTCCGCAGCGACTCTCTTTTTCTCTTTCTTCATAGCAAGTCGGATCGTGTCCAACACAAGATTTACTGTTTGCCGGGATGCTGTCTTATAGGCTACAATGCTGTTATCATACAGATCTCGGATCATTGACAAATACAGCACACCTTCTTTGGTATGGATGTAAGATATATCTGTTACCCATTTCGCATTTGGTCTATCTGCCCGGAACCGTCGTTTCAGTAAGTTGTCATACTTGTGCATTTGCTGACCAAGATTTACCCATTTCCTTCTACGCCGAATTTCTGATAACAAACCATATTTCTTCATTACTCGCAAAACGGTTTTGGGGTTTCTATGTATCTTTCTGCGCTCCAACCATAACTACACCCGTCTGTAACCATAGGTGTTGTCGGTAGATTGCTGACATATCCTAATTTCGTCAGCCAGTGCCATATCTTGTTCAGTTTTGTCTATTCGCTTCATAAAATCGTAGTATCCACTCCGGGACACCTCAAAAAACTTGCACATAACCGATACTGGATACTCGTCACGATGACGGTAGATAATAGCATACTTTGCTTTTGGCCTCACTTCCTTTCTGTTGACCGCAGAAAATCCCGCAATAGTTTGTTCTCCATTCTTAATCGTGCAAGTTCCTTCTGCACGTCTTGACGAGGTGGCTGCCCGTCCTTCCTTGGACGACCTCTCGGTCGAGATTCTTTCCCTATAGCTGTGTTCCGTTGCTTACGGTTATGACGATATGACCAATCTCGCATTTGCTTATAACTTAGTCCTAACTCGTCACCGATCTCTCTGAAGGTCAGCCCTTCCGCTCGCATCGACAGAATGATGTCCTCTACGGCCTTTACATGTGTATATTTTCGTTTTGGCATAACAATACCCCCTGTGTAGTTATTATCCTACACAGGGGGCCGTTTTGTCTATTGTCCATTTTTACTGGTTCGGTGCAAAACAAGAGACGGGCCGTTTTCAAAACAGCCCTAAAAGTTAGAAAAGCACCGGATTTCGAAAGAAATCCGGTGCTTTTTACGTGGAGCGTACATCAAGTTGATACAATGTTCCGGCTTAATGCAATGCAACACCTACCGCTACAATGCATCATTTCCTAATACTTTGTATCGTTCACTTGATCAAATCGCTTTTTTACCCGCAAAATATACTGTTTTTAGAACATTTTGAGCATCGTCCTGATCGGAGTGGCAAAGGTACATGAAGTAGATACAATCTTACAGAAATCGGCGATGCAACAGCAGTTTTGCGGCTGTATTGTTCCGCTAATCGACTTTGTATTATTCCGATAATGCCTCTATTGTTCCGATGATCTGTCTTATTCGGACTCAGCCGCTTCTTTCTGCTTCGCCATCAGATGACTCAAAATGTCGCTGAGATTATCTTCTTTCAGCACATCCGAATACTTGTCATCAAAAGTCAGCAACGCATCCTTTGCGGCAGATTCCTCCTGTGCATAGGCATCGTACAGTGCATCCATATCTTCATCCGCCAGAATGCTCCGGATCATGCTGTGCGCATTCTCCGGCATATGCTCCCAACCGTCATACAGATCGTGGACAGCCTTATCGATCCTTTCGTAGGTCAGCGGATCGCCGGTCCGCATATGCTCCCGAAGAATACCAACAATATCAGAAATGTCATGCTTATACTGGCGGAAAGCCCTCAACTTCATTGCAACCAGGTACTCCCCGCTGATCGTCCGAATGGTAACCATGTTGGAGAACGTCCGATAGTACTTGGAAAATGAAACCAGGCTGGGGGTGTAAGAGGTTGTGTGTTTGAAATCATCATTGAGCCATCCATTGGGCAGTCCCATAGTATCCGTCACATAGTTGATAGCATCCTTCATGGAAGAAGCAGCATGAATCAGTGCATCGATATCATACGTGGATTCTCGGAATCCATAGTTAATCAGAATTGATGCGCCGCCGATCAATGTGATCTCCGCAGGCATTCTTTTTCTATTCAGCTTCTTGTATTGCTTCGCTACTTCTTTCAGATAGCTATCAATTTGGTCTTTGCCAAAAGTAATCTCAGCAGACATTGCGCACCTCACTCTCTACGATGTTAAACCGTAAGAACTCCGGAATCGCCATCCGATAACATTCTTCTTTGGGTGCATCCGATTTTAGTGTCTTGCACATAATAACAACACTGGAAGGATACACCGGCCGTTGCAGCTTTGCTGTACGGATGTCGTTATAGTTTTTACAAATGGGAACATGGTTTTCTCTGGATAAGTAATCCAGCATTGCAAGAAGATACAATGCCTCCGGATACCATTTCTTTTCGTAGAGCTTGCGAATCTGATTGGTTTCCAAAAGCTGAATAATGAACGGAATATCGCCCATGTCCTTTACCATATGGCAGGTGTTGCTCTTAAACAGTTCAAAAGATGGACGCCGCCGTTCTTCCTCTGCATGCTGCACCGCTGGAGCAATTAAGCTCTCCATCGATACATTCAATACTCTTGCAATACGGTAAATGGTTTCTGCGGAACACTTTTCAATGCTGGTCTTGCCGGTACAAATATCAGAGATCGTTGCCTGCGGTACGCCACTCTCTTTCCACAGACGATACTTAGTAATATTCTTCTGTGCCAACACTTCATTGATAGACATAAGCGTTCCTCCTTTCTTCTATTATCATTATATCGGTATGCCGAAGTAATGTCAACAGTATTTCCATTGCCAATCAGAATATACATAGTGTTTACACTTGCTCTCCTTATCAAAAGAGCACCATCCATAGACCTGGATGGTGCTGTTCAACTATTCCGTTGTCAGTTCCTGTTCCAAACGCATACCAACTTTAATTCCCTCAATGAACCCCGCCTGCTCGTGATCCCGACAAAGCTTGCACACTGGATAGATCATCTTGTCCATCTCCCGCAGCGGCATGCCATTCATCGCCTGGTAAAGTGCATTGTAGTCTGCCTTGATTTCCTCATTGTCATAAGGATGATTCTCATTATAGCATTCATACAGTAATCCCAGAACCGAATCTGCATCACAAAAGTCCAACAGACTATCTGCAATGTGCTGTTTTATTTTCTCGATATATGGATTCATAGGAACACACCTCCAAAAAGTTTTTGGTATGTTACCTTGGAATTTTCAAAATTGCAACTGTCAGTAATGACAAAATATTGGTTGCCATAAACAACGAGAAGCTCAAATATCCTCCGCATCAATCACTGGGTAACCTGCATCACGAAGCGCCTGAGCAAACACACCGGAACCCGGAAGTGCATCGTGACCTGGATGAGCCAAATGAATTACCGTTCGCCATCGATGATATTCCCGCAGCGTGAAGCCGCTGGTAAGCAGTTCATTGACAAGACCCACATAGCGCAGGCTGTAACTGTTGACCTGGTTGACGATCCATCCCGGTTTGAAATACATTCTTGCCTGCTTCAATGGGTTGTGTATTTCTCCTAAGTCTACAAATGCAATGATGATCCTTTTAGCCCGGAAGGATCACTTTCTCCTTCAGCACAAAACAGGTTCTGGCAGGAATGTACAGCTCCACATAATGCTTGCCGTCAAACATCTTGGAGGAATAGGTCTGCTTTCTTACATTGTTAAAGCCACCATACTTAGGATCATCCGAGGACAGAACCACCGTATACTCACCGGGCTGGTGGACAGGGATCAGAACATTGTTCAGGCTGTTATTAGGATGCCAGTTAAACACAAACAGCAAGCTGCCGCGATAAAACGCACAGGTCTGTTCCGGAGCCTTCATCAGCATCATGTCCGCCATGCGCTGCTTGAACATATTATTCTCTTTCGTGACCGCAACCATATCCCGGTCAAAGTCATTCAGCCACTGGTATTTCAGCAGATCGTTTTCCTTCAGGCTCCACTGACGGCGGCAGTAGTGGAAGCTCCAGCCGTTGCCCTCACGGGGGAAGTCGATCCATTCGGGATGGCCGAACTCGTTGCCCATGAAGTTCAGGTAGCCTTCGCCGCCTGCCAGGGTGAACAGGCGGATCATCTTGTGCAGAGCAATAGCACGGTCGATCACATCGTTGTGGCAGTCCTTATTCATGTCGGTGTACATAGCAGCGTCCGCCAGACGGAAGATCATGGTCTTGTCGCCCACCAGTGCCTGATCGTGGGATTCCACATAGGCGATGGTGTTCTCACCGGGACGGCGCAGGCACATATCACCCCACATTTTGTTAATATCCCAAGTCACATCCGGGGTCTTAACCGCCTTGATCCACATATCAGGCAGACCCATGCCCAGACGGTAGTCGAAGCCGATGCCGCCGTCCTCGATGGGAAGCGCCATACCGGGCATACCAGACATATCCTCCGCAATGGTGATGGCCCTGGGATTCACTTCCCGGATCAGCTCATTGGCAAGCTGGAGATAAGTGATGGCCTCCACATGGGTATTGTAGGAGAAGTATTTGGAATTGTCATTGAAGTCGGTTCCCAGGCCGTGGTCATGATACAGCATAGAGGTGATGCCGTCAAAACGGAAGCCGTCGAAATGGTACTCGGTCATCCAGAATTTCAGATTGGACAGCAGGAAGTGGAGCACGCCGGTCTTACCATAGTCGAAGCACTTGGTACCCCAGGCAGGATGCTCGCCCTTTTCCCCGTCGTGGAAGAACTGGTACACGGTACCGTCGAACATATTGATGCCCTCGGCAGTGTTCTTGACAGCGTGGGAGTGAACCAGATCCAGCAGAACCCGGATGCCCATGCTGTGGGCCTTGTTCACCAGATATTTCAGATCATCGGGCTTGCCGAACCAGGAGGATGCGGCATAGAAGTTGGATACCTGATAACCGAAGGAGCCGTAATAGGGGTGCTCCATAATTGCCATCAGCTGGATGGTATTATAACCGGCTTTCTTAATATGGTTTAGGGTAATGTCGGCAAACTCCCGGTAGGTGCCAACGCGACCTTCCTCCTGGGCCATACCCACATGGGCTTCGTAAATATACAGCTTATCCTCCCCCACGAAACCGGCATCGGTCCAGGGGAAAACCTTGCGGTCATCCACCACCTCTGCCTCGAAGGAGTTGTTGGACTTATTCTGCACGGCACGGCGGGTGTACAGGGGCAGATGCTCGGTGCGGGTCAGGTTGTAGTCCACCACGGTCTTGACCTTGCAGCCATCCCACAGGGCATCGTCGCCCTCGAGATACAGCTCCCAGTTGCCGTTGCCGATGGGCTTCAGGGGGTGGGAGGTCTGGTTCCAGCCGTTGAACTCACCTTCCAGATAGAGCTGATAAGCGGAAGGTGCCCACTCCCGGTAGTACCAGCCTCCGTCCACATGGTGGAAGCCGTAGTTATCGTGCGCGTTGGCAAAATCGTTCAGTGTCTGACTGGGAGCCAGGATACGGCCCTTGGTGGCACGGTACAGGAACATACGCAGATCAATGTCCCCGGCAAAGTTCTGTAATTGCGGATTCAGTTCTATCAGTCGATACATATTTTTCGCTCACTTTCCCCACGATTGTAGATATTATTTATTTGCTTCTTCACCGTTCTTTCTGCGCTTCCAGAAAATCAGGAAGAACAGAGCGATTACGGACAGAACCAGAATACCGCTCCAGAGGACGATATTGCTGTTATCTCCGGTCTGGGGGATGTCTGTATCGCCGGGGTGGTCAGCAGGAGCCTTGTCCGCTATGACATAATAGCTGCTGCCGTCGGTGGTGAAGGTCACCGATGCGCCATTGGCGCTGTCGTTCAGGATGCGGACGGCTCCGTTTGTGGTCAGGGAGCAGACCTTGGGGGTTCCGCTGCAATGGGGACAGTCAATGGTAACCGTTGCGCCGTCGGCATTGATGCGGTTTCCGGCCGCGTCCTCGAAGTAGATGTCAAAGGTGTGGATGGGGGTGCCGGTATCTTCCAGGCAGGCTGTGATCCAGGCCCAGGCTTCCCGTTCCGTTTTTGGCACGGGAACCACCATCAGCCTGACAGCACCCTCCGGAATGTCCGTAACGGTGATGGTAATATCGTCCTCTGTGGTCACCTCGGCGGTGTCATCGTCAATCTCGGACGGGTAAACGCCAACGGTAGTCCGCACCGCCCTTGCGTACACATCTGCCTGCTTTTCTTCCTCTATAGCAAATGCTGCCACACTTTGGGACAGCAGCAAAAACAGCGACAGGAATAATGCAATCGTTTTTCTCATGGTGTCCCTCCTTATGCAAACGTGGTATTCAGGCTGGCGGCACCGGCGGAGTAGTAGGTGTCCGGTTCATAGGCCATGATTTTCAAGGTGATAGGGGTTCCCGATTTGGGGATGGTAGTAAGTTCGACTGTCTGCACATACTCGCCGGGTCTGACAAGCCCGGTTTCCCCGAGAATATTGCCCTTGGCATCCAGCACTCGAACCTTCAGCCAGACTTCGTTGCTTTCCGGGTTGGTCAGCCAGAGGTCGCCGCTGGTGTCCAGCTTGCCGCAGAGGGACACTTTGTAGGCTTGGCAATCCAGTTCACTGTAGCCCAGTCCGTCGGGGACAACGGGCGTACCGACCTGTGCGGCGGCATCAAAGGGCGGCGGGGTAAATTCTCCCATTTCCGTTTGAACCTCTTGCCGTGTCAATGCAAATATCATCACAGCGATAGACAGAACGCACAGCACAGCCGCCAGAGGTAATATGTAATTTTTCTTTTGCTTTTTTTTCAAAGCGGTCATGCTCCTTTCCGTTTCTCTTATCAGTAAGCACAAATCGCTTTATGCTCACTGATAAAAGGTCAAGGCGGGACGGGTTGCCCCGCCTTGACGGAAAGTATTTTTAGCCTTCGGCAGCTTAGTTGATGGTAATGGTCACACTACCGATCTTGGTGCCTGCGGGGATGGCCTTTGCGGGCTGATTCTTCAGAGTCAGGGTGAAGGTCTTGTAGGCTTCAGCAGCCAGTTCAGCGGAAGCAGCATCGAAGGAGCCTTCGATTTCGGCATAGTCAGCTTCAGCGGTATAGGCAACCTGAGCGGTGAAGGTGGTGGTGCCGGTGTTGGTCACGGTGACGGTGCCGCCGCCGGTGACGTCGTTGGACCATGCACCCTCAGCGCCGTTCTCACCGTCGGTGTAGGTAAAGGCCATGGAGCCCCAGGCGATATCGGCGGAGGTCTTTTCAATCGCGGTAAAGGTCGCCTCTACGGTCACATTGGATGCGGGCATGGTAAATGTATAAGTGCCGCTTACCGCGCCGGTCTCGTTGAAAGTAACGGTGCTGCCCTCGGCATCCTTCACGGTGACAGTTCCAATCTGGTAGTCAGCATTGGGAGTGACGGTCAGGGTGACGATATCGTCTGCGGCGGCGGTGGACTTGTCAGCGGTGACAGTGCCGTTCTGAGGAGTGGTGACGGTCACAGTGTAGGTGGTGACTGCGGCGATGGTGTAGACGGTGCCGGATGCCAGGGTGGTGACCGCGTTATTGCTGCCGTCCACGAAGGTGTAGCCCGCGGGCAGCTTGATGGTGGTATCACTGACAGCAAGGTCGCTGCCGGTCCACTGGGAGACCTTCAGGCCGGTGACATTGCTGTAACCGCTCAGGTCCAGCGTGCCGCTCCAGTAGGCGAAGTTACCCCTAGTGCCGCTGCCGTCAAAGGTGCCGCCGGTAATGGTGGTTGTGCCGCTGACAGCTATGTTGGCCAAGCTGCTGGAGTGGATGGTGCCGCCGCTGATGGTCAGGGTGCCGCTGTTGTTGATCGCAAAGCCGTCGGCGCCGGTGAAGGTGCCGCCGGTGATCGCGGCGGAGCAAGAGCTGTCGATTGACAAAGCATAATTGCCGGAATAGCTGCCGCCGGTGATCAGGACCTCAGCGCCGTTATACAGATCAATTGCGGGGGCGCTCGCAGCCCCGCTGGTCACAGCGCCGGTGGTGCCGGAATCGGCAAAGGTCACTTTCGTGCCGCTTTTTTGCAAGGAAAAGGTGTAGCCGTTGTAGGTCACGGTATGGCCGTTCAGGTCGATGGTGAACTCGCCGGAGGTGATCACAAAGCTGCTTTCAGCAGTCACATCGCTCTGCAGCTGGATGTACTTGACGGTGCTGTCCGCCTGTGCCGCGGCGATGGCCTCCGCCAGAGTGCCGCTGCTGGTCAGGCTGTCCTTGGAAGCGCCCCACTTGGCTTCTGCGGTGGTGACCGCTTCCTTAAAGGTTGCGGCAACGGTAACAGCCTTTGCGGGCATAGTGAACTGGTTGTTTTCAACGGTTACGGGGGTGCCGTCTGCATCGGTAACGGTCAGGGCGTCCAGCTCGTAGCCATCAGCGGGGGATACATTCAAAGAAACAGTATCGCCGGGTGCAACCAAGGTCTTGTCAGCAGAAACAGAACCGTTCGTAGACTGGTTTACGGTGACGGAATAACCATGCTTTATTTCAATTCTGAGGATTTCGTCGCTCCATGTTGCACCGCCATCGTTGGAATACTGCCAGGTTACCCACCAACCATCGGTACGGACATAGCAGATCTCTTCAAATTCATGCAAAATTAAATCTTCAGTCGAGTATATCCATTCTCCATAAGTAGACTCGACCTCTTTCAATTGCAGATGGGTGCAGCCCTCTGCAAGATCCAAATTAGTGCCGGTCAATTTAACGCCTACATCCACGTTCGTGGTGGTGCCTGCGGGGACCACAACGGTATATGTATTGGTGTCTGCGTTATAAGTGGCTTCTTCGCCGATATATTCCATACCTGTGAATTTAATGTCGGGGGTATAGCTTGCGGTGACGTTGCCCTTTGTGGGGTCGTCGGTGTTGCTCTCACCTGTGATCTCTGCCGCCATAGCGGGCATCGCCAGGCTGAACACCATGGCAAGGGCCAGGATCAGGGAAATAAGTTTTTTCATAGGTTTTCTCCTTTCGGATTTTTTTAAGCCTTCCCCCGGGGGGAAGGTGGCACGGCGTAAGCCGTGACGGATGAAGGATGGCGTGCAGTTGGGTCTGGTGGAGGCCCGAAACAGAGAGGAAACCACCAGATTACCGCCCGCATTCCTCATCAGTCAAAAATCAGAGATTTTTGACAGCTTCCCCCCGGGGGAAGCCTTTGGGCGCTGTCGCGCCGGTGGGTTACTCGATGGTGACGGTGATCTCGCCGACCTTGACACCGGCTGCGGTGACGGTGCTGTTGGGGGTGCCGGAGATCTTCAGGGTGCCGGTGACGAAAGCTGCTCCGCTCACATCACCTTCCACGCCTGCCGCCAGAGTGGCATTGCCGCCGGTGAGGGAAACATTCACGCCGGTGCCCGCCACGGGGGTAACGGACATGGCCACGTCAACTGCCACGTTGGAGTGGTTGGTGACCTTGATGGCAGTCTCGGTCTTATCCCAGCCGCCGCTTACGTCGGTGTCGTAGGTGTGAGTGTCGGGGTTCCAGGTCTTCTCGGTGGTCTCGCTGTAGGTGAAGGTCAGTTCACCCCACTGGATATCCACGTTGTAGATGGCTTCCTCGGTCTCGGTCTTTTCGTACTTGGCGGTGACATCCTGGCTGCCGCCCAGCTCGGAAGCAAAGGCGGTAACGCTCAGGCTCAGCAAAAGAGCCAGCGCAAGTACAGTGCTGATGATTTTTCTCATGGTTGATTACTCCTTTCTTCCAAGCTTTTATCCTACCACGTTGATCGTGATGGGGATCTCGGTATTGACCATGGCTTTTTCGCCGCTGTCGGGGTCGTAGTAGAGGACAACGAACTTGCCCTCATAGCCGCCGGAGGACAGCTGCTTTTCCGCACCCTCCAGCAGGTCCAGCAGCTTTACCTGCTGTCCCGGCACCAGAGTGCCGGACTGGACGATGACGGTATCCTGAATGGAGATCTGGATGACCATGTCCTGATTGGACTTGCCGGGGTTGGCGAAGTACAAGGATGCCGCCTTATCCGACAGATCGATGGTGACCTTATTGGAGTAGGTCAGGCTGACAGCACCGCCGCCCTCCGGGTTTTCCATCTTGTCGCCCGTATCATCGGGGATGGTCTCGGCATGCTGCTCCATCTCCTGGGGTGCATAGTCGGGAGCCAGCGCCGGGCCGGTGTCCCGGAAGAACAGCGCCCAAACGGTGACGCCCACCGCCAGCAGGGTGATCAGGAGCAGAAGCAAAATGAGCCATTTGGTTTTGTCCTGCTTTTGGTTTTCGTGTTTTCCCATTTGCTCACCTCCTTCTGCAATCTACAATTCACCCATTCTTACATCTTGCATTTTATTGCAAGGGTTTCCAAAAAACAATAGGGCTTGCACGAGATGTATGAAATCCTGCGTGAAATGTTTTTTCGGGCGGTTGACACTGCCTTTTTTAGCCGTTATCATTTATAATGAGAAGCTATATAAGGAGGTGCATCGGATTGAGAGATAGAATACAAGTGCATATCCCTGTGATCCTCGCCCTTGTTCTGGGCGTTGTTTGTGCCTTTTGCTTGATGATATATGCAAGCCCCATGGAGGATGTGTCCCTTGACCTTTCCCTTGTGCCGCAGGAGGATGCCATGGTGCGGGATCCTGCCGACTTTGACAGCAAAGGCTGGACGGTCTACACCCGGGAGGGGGAAACGGTCACGGAGCTGACCCCCGACGGTTTGGGCGCCTACACGGGTTTGGAGCTGGGACAGACCTTCTATTATTCCAGGGTCCTGTCCGAAGAGCTGGACAGCCCCACCTTGCAGCTTGGCGCGGTGGAATATACCTTTTCCGTCTGGCTGGATGATGTGCTGATCTACACCGACTGCCCAGGATTGGACAACCGCATCGGCTATCTGCGGCTGCCTATGAATGAATGGTACCGGGAGTCTATCCTGATCAGCCTGCCCATGGACTACCAGGGCAAGACGCTGACCATTGCCCAGTCCTTCCCCGAATGGACAGAGACCAGCTTCGTAAAAGCATGGCCCACTTCCGTTCTGCTGTACTGCGGCTATGCCTATGAAAGCGGTCTGATCTCCGAGACCTTCCAGACGGCGGTCATTGCAGCGGCGGCTTTCCTAATTGTTCTGCTCCTGCTGGTCAGCTTCGTCCGTAATCGGGATTGGAGCGTTCTGTGTCTGGCACTGGTGGCATTTTGCGCCATGGCAAGTCAAATCGTCGGCACCAGCTTCTTCCCCAGGTATTTCGGAAGCTCCGAAAACGACCCGGCAAGCATTCTCCCCCTGATCTCCGCTCTGGGGCTGCTGGTATTCCTGACGCTGCGGGGCGGCAAGCATCGGAAGCTCCTGTGGGGCGCGGTAGGTCTGTACGGCCTGTCCGTGATTGGATACGGTGTGTTCATTACCGCTTTGCATACCATTCCCGCTGATCATTTCGCCGCGACCCTGTGCGTTGAGTACCTTCCCTGGTGGCTTGCCTTTGCGGGTATCACGGCGATCCTTGTGCTGGGAGCCGTGTACTGGCGGAAAGAAAACTGGTTTTACAGAGTGTTCACCCCCATGGCGCTGGCCTGTATCGTGGCAAGCTGGCTGTCGGTGATCCTTCCGGAAAAAAGGATCGTTTGGCAGCAGATCCTTGTATCCCTCGGCAGCGGACAAATTCAGTATGTCTACTACCGCACCATCCCTGCTGTCACAGCGGCAGCTCTGATTACTGCCATTGCGGAATTTGTCCGCACGGAACTGAACCGTCGTGCCGAGCAGCAGCTGATGAAGCAGAGCCGGGAGCTGGCTCTGGAAAGCTACGATAATCTCCGCCGCCAGCATGAGGAAGTGATGATGCTCCGTCACGATATGCTGCGCCACTTCCGCACCCTGCACGATATGGGCGGCGACGAGAAGCGGACGGAATATCTGGCAGGATTGATCGGGCAGAATCAAAAAATCCGCCCCATCGTTGAGAGCGGAAATAAAATGCTGGATATTATTCTCAACGGCAGGCTGGGCGCTGCTGTTGACGCAGGTATCCGGGTTGAGATCCCGCACATCACAGCCCCTTCGGAGCTGCCCCTGTCCGATCCCGACCTGTGCGCCATGGTTATGAACATCGTGGACAATGCCATCACCGCCGCATCCGAAACAGATGCACCCTATATCCTGCTGAAAATCCATGAGAAGGACGGCTATCTCGCTATCGTATGCGAAAACAGCTTCGATCCGCAGGAAACAGAAGCAAAAAAAGAAACCGTGCCGAAGCACGGTTTGGGTCTGAAGATCATTCGCAATATTGTTGAGAAGTATCGTGGTGCCATCATTGCTGAAAACAACGGGAATTGCTTCAGCGTGAAGATCGTGATCCCTCTGGCTTAATCCGTAAGACGATCCACGAATTTTCGATAGATTTCGTTATAGCGGAGTCTGCTGATCGGAATAACAGCGCCGTTTTTCATTACAAACTCATACTGGCTGATATGCTTGGTAAGTGCCAGATTGACTATGTATGCCCGATGGCAGAGAATGAAGGTGGACTTGGGGAGCATGGCTTCCACCTCGCTGAATTTCAGCTTGGTTTCCACCGTATCATCCGTCAGAACAAACCGGGTGCCGCGGTCAAAGGCTTCCACAAATTGAATATTCTGAAAAGAAGTCCTGTACTGACCTTTCTCGGTTGGCAGCAGGATTTCTTTTTTTGTCAGTTTATCGATGCAGTACATCAGGGATTCTTTTAGTTCCTCTTTATCCAGAGGTTTCACAAGATACCGGGATGCCTCCACCTGATAGCCCAGGCGTGCCATCTCCTGACTGATGGAAATAAAGACAATCATGGTGTGATCGCCTTGATTGCGCAGAGCTTTGGCAAGGGCCATACCGTCTATATCATCCATAAGAACATCCAGCAGAAGGAGGTCGTATTTTTTGCCGCTGTGAATATCATCCAGGAGTGACCGGGCATCCCCATAACCGGAAATGCTGTGAGAGATTTTGGCATGAACCAGAATATCGCGCGTCTGTTCCGCGATTTGAAAGCGGTCTTTCTCAATATCATCGACCACCGCGATTCTCAATTCATTGCTTGTCGGCATGATCCATCCTCCTCTCCAGCATAGTCTTAGCTTCTCAAAATTTAATTATATATCATTTTGAGGAAAAAGTCTACCAGTGACAGGATGTTTATTTTCATTTCAGGTTTCTTCGTGAAACTTAGGAATAATTAAAAGATGCACATACCTGACCGAAAAATGGACATACCTCCGACTTTTCGTTAAAAGGTATCGTAGCGTAAAACAGAACCAGGCTCTGAGGAAGTTATTTTTCACCCCCACAGAGCCTGGTTTCGTTAAATAGTATCGAAAAACCCTTGTAAATCAAGGCTTTTCAAAAAAATTGGACACCCACCTTGATACTCGTTGTATCAAAATTGGTGTCCAATTATGGTTGCGGAGGCAGGACTCGAACCTACGACCTCCGGGTTATGAGCTGCTCTCAGGCGAATTTTCCGTTGCAGCACAAGGACTTTTTGCGGTTTTTGCCGCTATTTTCGAACTAACCCGGAGGTCATAAGTCCAATACATCCTGGCTTGTCCACTCGCTGATTTCGTGGTATGGGTCAGCGTATGGGTCAAATTGACTTACTCGTATTGGGAAGTACATCATCCCGTTACCGCCACACGGCATCAGCAAGTACCGCCAAGCAGTAACTAAGAAAACAAAATAAACAAATAAACCCTTTTCCGGTGACACACCAGCCAGTGCTTCACTATTGTGTAACTGGACACAGCAACTCCTTGATTCTTTGAATTTCATTGCTGCCGTTGGTAGCAAGTCGGAGCAAGGGGATACCATATTTGGTAAAGATCTCGCCCTTCATACGGTCCCGCTCTGCCTGCCGGGTACCATCCTTGTGATAGTGGAATCCATCCACCTCAATGGCAAGCACCGGTGCCTTGGTAATGCGGTTATAAATCAAGAAATCCACATGGGTGTTGGGATGGATCGCATAGCGGTGCTCTTCGTCCGTTAACTTTTCGTGATCTCGAATCAGCAACCGCACTTTTGGGTGACAGATCACACTCAGCGGCAAGTCAGGCATCTCCTGCAGCATATCACAGATGGCTGCATACATCAGGTTCTCGGAATCGTACTGAGAGACTCGTTTATGCTTTGCCAGGTAAGCAAGCCGCTGCTGGGTGTACTGCTGGTACAGCAGGTCAAAGACGGAATATAGCTCGCTGTCGACCACCGCAAAATTGTGATACTCAATATAGGCGACCAGGTCCTTGATATTACTGTCCGCCGGCTGCTCATTTCCGGAAACCACCAGGCACAGCTTTTTCTTGGCACGGGAAATCGCCACGTTCAGCAGGTAAGGATCGTCTGAGAAGTCCGTCACCTCGTCATCTACCGTGGTAATAACGATGGCATCCTTTTCCCTGCCCTGGAATTTATGGACGGTATCCACTTCCACGCCGGAACCCCGGACGGCTTTGGCAAATTCCGTCACCTGGTCCCGGTATGGGGCGATAATTCCGATGTTCTCCGGCGAGGTACCCTCCAATCTCGGCAGAACCTCGTTCACTGTCACATCAATTTGCCGCTGATTGATGTGACCACGGTGGTGCTGTCCCTCAACTGTGCGGAATACACAAAGAGTATCCGGTTCGTCATGATCCTCCGTCATAATGACCAGTTGATCCTGATAGAATTTCTGATTGCAAAAGCCGATGATCTTCGGATGGCAGCGGTAGTGTTCCCGAAGTAATGTCTGCGGAATATCAGGGAGCACTGTGCAGATAGATTTCAGGAAGCTGTTGTTTGCATAATTATAGCCTTCCGGCAGGTGATAGCTTTGGAACACCGCCTCGCTTTGTTTCCGTAGATTTTCAGGAATCACATTGGGTAATTGTTTCAGGTCTCCAACAATGACCGCACATCTTGCAGAAGCCAACGCCAGAGCGCCAGTCGCCAAATCAACCTGAGATGCTTCATCCATGATCAGGTAATCGTATGTAGCATCCTTCAGACAGCTCCTGGAAGAAAAAGTGGTGCTGAGAATGATGGGATACTCCCGTAGGATCTCCAACGGTGTTTTCCAAATGGCATCCATTGTAAAGATGTGGCGTGCCTGCCTGCCGCCGTAACGATTGTAGAGAATTGCTTTCAGATATTCCATGGATAGCTTGGTCAGCTGATCCATCTTCTCTTTGGCGTCCACTTCGGCCAATGCTGCTTGCAGAGAAGAAATCTCCTCGCATAGCTCTGTGTGCTTTGTCCTGTAAAACAAACTTTGCAGGTATGTAAGGATGGTACCAATGTCGTTTTTGTGGAACTTCCATTCATACACGCCATAAAAAATACTGCTTTTCAGTTTGTGCCAGAGAGATAGGGGCAGACCCTGCTCACTGCGGTTTTCGCAATCTTGCAGGATGCGCAGAATCGTTTCCGATTTCAGGCCTTTTCTGGGTGCTCTGACGGGTTTGACCATATTGGAATCTTCGCAATACTGACTGAAATATTGCGATTCCACTTCCAGAGCATCCAACTCTTGCTTGGCAACCGCCAGGCGTTCCTGCTTTCCAAAGCAGTCTGCTACTTCCAGAGAAAGCTTTTCCACCTGTTCCTGCAACACCAGCAGCTCCTGCGGATTCCTCTGCCAAGCCGTCATATCCGGGTACACTCCAGTTTGCACCTCAATAAAAGCTTCCTTGTTTTCCCGTTTGCCCAGAGTGGCTACCAAGAAATCAAGGCCATATTGGGGTGAGGACAACTTCTCCAGCACATTTTGGGTGGCGGAGTTGTTGTTGGAAACCACCTGGATTGTCTTTCCACGCACCAGCAGGTTTGCGATGATGTTCAAAATAGTTTGGGTCTTGCCGGTGCCGGGTGGGCCTTGAATGACACTCATCTGGCTGCCGAGGGCATTTGTAACCGCCTTGAACTGGCTTGCGTTTCCGCCAAAAGGAAAAATCAGAGAACCTGGTGAAAAAGTCTGTATCGGATTGGATTCTGGGTGCAGATAGGATGCCAGTGCTGAGCCCTCGCCAACAAAGGTCAGTTTTTCATACTGCTTTTTCAGCAGCACTTCGCCGTCGTCATTTTTCAGTTCATTGATACCGGCAATATCACGTAAATAGGATAATTTATTCTGGGCTCGCTTGCTATCCAGGCAAGATTTCTCTATCTGCAACTCGCTCTTACGGTAAGTTCTTCCGCTGCCATTGTCGAAAACCAAGTGCCACCATTCGTCAAAGTCTTTAAATACGAAGATAGATCGGACACCGTAAAAAGGCTTTCCTTCCTTAACGATGTGATAGAGTTCCGGATTCAAAACCTCAGGATCTTTCAGCCATTGCACAGAGGAATAACCATATGGATAGGTTCTGCCATTGGTGAATGTCACATGATACCGCTGATCCTGCGGATCATAACGACAGCATTCAATTTGCCAAGTCTTATTCTCACCCTTTATGAGGATCAAATTTCTTTTTTCATCCATGATGTGCTCCTAAACTGTGGAAATCAAAATGTCCGCCAACAGCAGCTCCGCATAAATTCCATAATCTCACCATTGTCCCGGTCTTCATAATAGGCTACCAGCAAGCGCTTAAATTCAGGAACACGATCCTGAGGGATCACCAACAGGCCCTGGCCCTTGGTGATCATGAAATGGTTTGCAAAGATCACCGAGGCCCGCTTATTTCCATCATTGAAAATCTGCATCTTCATACAATACAGGCACAGCTTGATAGCAATGTCCACATCGTCAGCATTCTCCTGTAAAATAGCATCGATGCTTTCTTTTACGATGGTTTCAATCGGCAGCGGCGGAACATAGGAAGTACCACCAATCGTCACGGGCACACCGCGAATCCGTCCTCCATCCGAATAAAAACCTTCGTTTACGAGCTTTGCGATATGGCAGAGAATGTGATAATCAGTCCCATAGCTGAGCACATCTTTGTCCAGAATGAACTCCCAGGCATGTTTCAGATTCAGGATCTTCTGTACATCCGTTGGTTTCATGCCAGAGACAATGCCGTTTTCAATAATGGTTTCGGTCTGAGGATAGGTAGTAGCCACACCTTCCAAGACAGCCTGATCATAAATATTGGCCTTCATATTGACTCTAGCAAAATCCAGATTCAGCATCACTCTTGGAGAAATCTCTGTCTCCTCGTAACCCAGGGCCGCCAATTCCTTCTCTACACGGCGAATATATTTGCGCAGCTCCCGTGCCTCTCTGGAATTACGGAGCAGCAACTGATACAGTTCATCAGAATAGGCATCTACATAGGTAGAAGTCAACCGGCTTCCTACCCGTTTACGAACATAGAGATATTTCTGCCCATCCCGATCCTTAATTTCAGGCGTGCCATCATAGGGAATCAGGTTCAGTCTTGCTTGATAATCCGCCCTCTGATGCAGTAGTTCTTGAACTTTGGAGTATGTGTTTTCCATAACGAACCTCCTTGGGGAACTTTTTTATTAATACTATAGCAAATTATTCCCCAATATGCAAGTTGATTATTCTTTTGAGAAAACGAGTTGGGGAACTTTTGGGGTTCCAGTGCAGCAGAATATTCCCTATGGTCTATACCTCCATAGGTCATAGTTTTTTATTGCCAACTTAAGTCGAAAGTTGTATACTAATGTAAATTACTATGATACCAGGGGTGAATTTATGGATTTTCTAGGAAAGATTGATTCCATCTATAAAAATATACGCGATCAATTCGAAGGAGCCGACGATGCCTTTGGTTGCTTTATTGAAGTAGAGCCTATTGACCAAAAAACTACTTTAAGTTTTATTATTAAGAAACGTGAAAAATCTATGTTGCTCATCGTCGACGGCAAGCAACGTGTGCATATGTCTGATTTACAGATTATCAATTGCATTTGTGGTATGAGCAAAGTAGACCGTGATTGGTTCTTACAGCAGTTTATTGATTTATATAAAGGGCAATCGTCCAAAATAAAGTTCAAAATATCTGGTGAAGAATTTGAAGGTTGCGGCATAACACACTACCCAGAAACGAAAGCCCTTGAGCTATATTCCGATACCGTGGTCAATTACAACGATTTTGTCTTTCTTCTCAACTTCATTTTCTCTAAAGATAAATGCCATGAGGATCGCAAAAAAATCCCAGCTTTCAGTAAGCAGACTTTAGTTAAGTACATAACTCTCATAGATTACTACGGAAATAACGGTTTATCGAGCAAGCAGTATCTTGAAGCTATTGGTTACCCCGTACACTTGAAACATCCTGTCGACAACAAAAACACAGCAGAATTGTTTACAGATATAAAAGGATTTGATATTTCTGCATACTTATGATATATTTAAAGTAAGGACTCCAGTAAGGCGTTATGCCGCCTTAGCAGTTAAGGTTGACGTATCATAAATGAGTTGAATTTGGATGGCTGTCCAGCCATGCTGTATTATAAGCAATAAAACAGCATCAACAACCATCGGGCTCCGCGGCTCCGCTCCGCCCGAGAACGCCGCTGCTGTTTTATTCCTTTTCAATAAATTCTAACAAATTCAAGTGGAGTCCTTTTTCTACGATCAGGAGGGTGACGTTGTGTATTTATTTGATAAAACATTTACGTATCAAGACCCTCTTAATATAACTTTTCTTTGCGGCAATCAATATGCGCAAGCTGATATTCGTGAGAAGAGAAATATTTTGCGGTCATTCTTAGAGGCCAACATACCGGGATGCAGGGCAATTATCTTGGAAGATAACTTTGTATTCGGTAAAAGCAATATGCAATATTTATCATATGATTCGGCCTTTCTGAAAAACCTAGCGCAGGTTGAGCAGTTGGCATCTCTCTATGCCAATAGTATCTTTATCATTCATGAAACTATTTCTACTGCCGCTGAGCTGGGCATGTTTGCAATCAATCCTTCCTTGGCTTCTAAAATATGTGTTCTCACACCAGATGATATAGCCATTGATGAACGCAAAATAACCGGATTTATCTCTGGTGCATTCATGGGAAAAAAGGCTAGCAGCAATCGAATTGGTGCTCAAATCATCTTTTATCCGGATATTGAAGTTAAGCGCCGTTCTTCCGAAAAAAGTGACTATTACACATACTTTCATAACAATCAAATAGGCGCTCATCTCGGAAGGCAAATCATTTCTTTTGCAACACCGACCTCACAATTGAAGAAAGTCGCATTTGCCAGAAATAGTTATGGAAAATCTTCAGCTGCTCCCGAAAGAGTCAATTACGAAATTGATCCTGAGCAACAAAAGATCCTTATCTCAATTCATCCCGATGCATTAAAGATTCAATTGCTTTCGATGTTTTTTGTAGGAGAGTTCCGAACAGAATATCGCAAAGTAAAGAAAATTAGTGAACATGTGACATATATCGTAAATCAATACGAGAAAATTCTGCTGAACACCGTATCTGAAATTGAGGGTATAGATTTAAACGGGTTTGCTCTGGAATGCTGCTTAAAAGCGTCTGTATGTAAACTGCGCTCTGCTGTTGGTTACTACCTGTACATGCTCCAGGCAGCACGGCTAATTGCACTTGAACAGCAAGACGAAACGGATGAACGCAGAAAAATTCGAATTACCACTGAAATGGACCAGATTGGAACTGTTTTTCCCGAATACATAAAAACAAGACAAGAGACAGCGTTTGGGAGGTTGTTTAAATGAACAGTACGAACCCAGATGTTAGAATCTCGTATATTAAAACCAAAAACAAACTGCGGAAAATAGTATCTTATCGTTCAAACGACTGTGAATTACGGACATATCACCAACAAATTAACGATTTCTTGGAACAGCGCTTTATCCCCTCTATTTTTTCCAAAGGATATGTAAAAGGGCGGTCAATCTACGATAACGCACAAGCACATATGTATAATGATTATTTCATTATGCTTGACATTAAAGATTTCTTTCATAACATATGCCATAAGCAACTTTCGTCTACACTGTTTTACGAAATCAATCTTGCTCAAGCCAACCAAATTAGCCAAAAGGAATGCAATGACATTGTCAGTGCTTGTAGTGTCAGTAAACGCGGAATCCCACTTGGTTTTATAACCTCCCCACTTCTTTCAAATATTTATTTGAAAGAGTTTGATGGCATCTTTTATGGTAAGCTCAAACAAATGGCGCTGAGTAATATTATCTATACTCGGTACGCTGATGACCTTACGATTTCATTTAAAACAGATTGCACAGCAAAGCTTCCGGATGTTGAATCGCTGATTGCTTCAACCGCTGATTCAATTCTAAAGCGTTATGGTCTTCACTTGAATGGGCACAAAACACGTTCTTATAGTCTTTATGTATCTAACCATGTAAGAATTACCGGAATAAATGTTATCAAGGATCAATCAGGATATAGGTCACTAACAATAGGGCGATCTGTCAAAAAACAGTTGTACTGGGATGCTCTTCGTTGCTTAGAAAGTAAAGATGGTGAGCTCATACGGCATGTGAAAGGAATCCAGTCTTTTATTCTCTCTGTTGAAAAACAAGGATATGAGGATTGCTATTCCTCGGCAATGAAAAGGCGGCTCTCTGATTTGGGGTACAAATCGCTAAAAGATTTGATCGATGCCCTTTGATCTATATCTGCATACAAAATGGTAATAATCAAGAGTCTCTGTGTTTCTTATACCGCTAAACAATAGGTAACCTTACCGCCCGGCACCACCTAACAATACTCATAAAACAATTAAACCCCTTCCAGATGCCAGCAGCACCGGTCTAATGATCAGACCGGTGCTGCTGTTTTATTCCTCTGTCAGTTCTGCCTGTAATAGGACTCCAATCTTGATTCCCTCGATGAAGCCGGATCGCTCGTGATCCCGGCAAAGCCTGCAAACTGGATAGATGATTCTATCCATATCCCACAGCTCCATGCCGTTCATCAGGCGGTAGAGCTCGTTGAAGTCCTCCTTTATCTGTTCGTTATCATAGGGATTACTTTCGTTGTGGCATTCGTAGAGCATGGTCAGCACGGACTCACCATCGCCATAATTGGGTGGCTTCGATTGGATATAGGCTTTCAGTTTCTCGAAATAGGATTTCATAGATGGCATACCCCCTTTAAAATTTGTGGTATGTTAGCTTAGAAATCCGTAAATTGCAAGTTCTTTTTTCAACCCAGGAAATGAAAGAAATCACTTGCAAGCAAAAACCTTCGACATAATTCGCACATTTGTTCTTGATTAAATTATAGAAATTCGCTATAATCATTCCATCATCAGACGAACAACCCAACTTACTTAACGAAAAACTACACTTTGTGCCGATGAGGTGCGCAGATATGCGGCCTCAGTCTTTCCGTTCAGCTCCAGGATACGGACAGCGGCAGGGGGATGCTCTGTTTCGGCCCATATCTGTGCCCTTTCTGCACCGGAAAGGATGGCATAGATTGAGAAGCATTACATATTATGGTCAGCAAATTACCGTATCCGACGAGGTCGCGGAATTCTTGGAGCGGGATCGGCTGCACAATGCAGCTATGCATAGGCAGGAGCAGCGTCATGTGAACTATGTCGGTTTCGACATTGCAACGGTGCCAGATCTTTTCACTGACGAACCTTCGGATCCGACGTTTAAACAGGCATTTCGAAATCTTCGAAAGCAGGATCTGCGAAATGCTTATCAAACCTTGTCTGATGATGATCGCAAGCTCCTCTGCCTGTACTACTACCATGAACTATCCATGGAACAGATTGGCAGAAGATATGGTGTGACCAAAATGGCGATCTCAAAACGGCTGCGGAAAATTCATGACCACCTGCGGAGTCTCATTGTAAAATGAGACTCCGAAAATTTTTGTAAAAAGTTTACCAAAATTGGTTTACAAATCTTCTGCGAGTGTCCTATATAGTGAAACCCAAAATAATTTCATGAGGAGGTTACTATTTGAGAACAAGCAAGTACAAAAACTATGAGGACTTACCGCTGATGCTTTCTGTGCCGGAGGTAGGTGAGGTGCTGGGAATTTCCAGAGCCGGGGCATACGAATTGGTTCGCTCCGCTGGATTTCCTCACATCAAAATTGGGAACCGCATTGTTATTCCCAGGGATAAGTTCATCGCATGGATCGATGAAAATACGGAGGTGGCAGCATGAAAAAGTGGAAAAAGCCGACAAAAAACTTTTACATGATGCCCAACGAAGTGTTCAACCTGGGCCTCGATCCGTATGAATTTATGATTCTGTCGTACCTGGTTCGCCGGATGAATGCCGACAGTGAATGCTGGCCCAGCATCGAAACGATGCACCAGGACTTGGGCATTTCCATCAGCACCTTGGAAGATCGTATCGCAAAGATGTGTAAACGCAAACTGATTTCCATTGGCAAGTATGCAAGCAACAGAAAGTATCGGAATAATGTTTACACCCTCTATTCGCTGGAGAACCCGGAAATCTATCGGGACTCGGATGTGGTGGAGAATGAGGAACTCCCTCTCTTCGTCGCATAAGCATTCGCCCCTGTGAGGGCGGTGTTGCCCCTGTGTGAGCCTTTCCGAAAAGTCTGGGATGTGTATACCCCTCAGCGCGGAAAACCACCGTTCAGGACGGATTTCCCAGGCTTCGGCCTGGGGCAAGCAGAGCGTCTGGCTGTCCGCCTGACGCAAAATCGGGCAGTTGCCCGAACCCACTTCAAGAGGAAATGGCATCAGTATTATGCACAAAGAGGAACGACCTCGTTCTTGCGAACGAGGTGCAGGAATAAGGGCGGGGGTCAATTCCCCCGCCCGAACCCCGCCGTCCGGCAATGCCGGGCGGTTTTCTCTTAGAGCCGCAAGCACTATTTGAAAGTGTTGTCCATATTGCCGGGAGGGGTCGATTTTCACCCCTTAAACAGGCAAAGGCGTCTGAAAATGTGGTTTCCTTAGTGCCGCAACTGGTTTTGTGGGGGTCGATTTCAAATATCGTCAGATTCGCAGCATTTGGTGGGTTTGGTGAATAGCTATTTTCGAATTAGTGTGGTAATGTGTGCGCTACGAAAGGAGTTGATAAAATGGCAAAGAAACGAGCAAACGGCGAAGGCAACATTCGCAAAAGGAAAGATGGTCGCTGGGAAGGTCGGTACACCGCAGGCCACGACCCGGTCACCGGCAAGCAGATCTTCAAGAATGTCCTGGGCAAGACTCAAGCAGAGGTCAAAGAAAAGCTGGCAAGAGCTTTGATAGAAGCCGGACAAGTGGACTTTACCAAGACCGGACAATACACCGTAGGGACTTGGATGGATACTTGGTTTGAAAATGTAGCAAAGATCAAGGTCAGGCCGTCCAGTCATCAAACCTACAAAGGCTACATCGACAATCACATCAAGCCCAACATCGGAAACATCCCCTTGGAAAAGCTGACCACCATGGACTTGCAGAAATTCTATCGTAAGCTGCTGACCAAGGGCAGAGTGGAACGAATTGAGTCCAAAGAGCAGCCGAAGGGATTGTCGGCAAAGACGGTGCGGAATATCAATCAAGTAATTTCCTCCGCTATGGATCTGGCAGTGGCTCAGAAGATCATCCTGAACAATCCCACCGATGCCTGCGAGCTCCCCAAGGTAGAGCACAAGGAGATGCAGACGGTACCTGCCGAGCAGCTCAATGCGTTCCTGGAAGAAGCGAAGCGGAGTGGTGTCTACGAGATGTACTACATTGAGCTCGCTACCGGGTTGCGTAGAGGCGAACTCCTCGGACTGAAGTGGAGTGACATTGACTGGAAGAATGGCATCATTAAGGTGCGGCGGCAGGTAGCGAGAGTGGACGGTCAGATCGTGGAAGCGCCGCTGAAAACCAAGAATTCCTACCGGGCGGTAAGCATCTCGCCCCAGGCAATCGAAGTCTTGCGAGAGCAGAAGCTCAAAACCAATGATCAGTACGTATTCCCGTCCCCCAACGGCGGTCCCATCTCCCCGGACAGTGTCAACAATATGTTGAAGCGAGTGCTGGAACGAGCTGGCATCCCGAAGGTCAGATTCCACGACCTCCGCCACACCTTCGCAACCATCGCCCTCCAGAACGGCGTGGACATCAAGACAGTCAGCGGAATGCTTGGTCACTTCTCCGCAGGCTTCACCCTGGACACCTACGCTCATGTGACTACAGCAGCGCAGAAAGAAGCAGCTCAGACCATGGGAAATATCCTGAGCTTGTAAATTCGGCTTTGTAGCCGATAGAAAAGGCTGGGACGACCAACGCATCGTCCCAGCCTTTGCTGTCAGATTTTACTCCCTATTTCCCAGCTCTAGAGCCGGGAAAATGAATCAAAGAAAGTGAGGTTTTATGAAAAAGATACCCAAGAAAAAGCGAAAAGTCACTGAGCTGTATTTTAATGAATACGACGGCACCGCAGAAATCTATACCTACAATACCAAGTTCAAAAAACGCCTGACCGCCTACGCCGCCACCTCCCCCGACCTCTGTCAGTTGATCGAGGACAATGAAAAGGCAGTCTGCGGTTTGAAATTGATAAGCATAGAATCAGCATCCGCCTGAGTGCGCCCTACTCCCAAGAACGCAAAACCGCTACCAGTCAGTAAGCCAAACACACCGGCATCCATTCCCCAAAATAATGCATAATATTCAAACAGCATCTACCTCTACACATTTTCCTCGTTTTATGCTATTATTATTTAAAAAACAGAAAGGAGATGTTGCTATGAACTGCCCCAGTTTGTGCGGACAGCACAAAAATGCGTCCCTTAGTAGAATAATTCAGTTTTAAGCGGAGTGGCGCAGCGTCAGCGGCGCCACTCCAGTTTTTATCTGGATGCGCTCATGGTTGTAGAAATGAATGTATCTGT